>QHYH01000255.1 GCA_003223215.1 Acidobacteriota bacterium | reverse complement strand
GCTGCGGCCACCGCAACCATCCAAACGCCGCGCCCAATTCGGTTGTCCTTGACCGAATTCGCGACACCAAAATCGGGCATGGTAGGCGCCAATTTCGGGGAAGAAGGCCAGTAAAGCCAACTGCGTCAACGAGTTATGGAGCGGGCGATGGGAATCGAACAAATCCGAATGAACCAAACAAAGGCGTTACCACCCGCTTCTCAGTTCAATTGGAGTCAAATGGAGTCAAATCTACTTCTCCGGTAAGAGCGGTGGTCTCAATGGGTCGACGCAACACTCAAGTCGAACCCGACTTGCATTGAAAACAAAGGCTAAATCGCTCGCTAGGGTTAGATCAGCCGGAACACTACCCTGGCTAGGTTTTGACCGAGGACAGCCAAACAGATCACTTCTCCCAGGGAAGTATTGTCGAATCAACGCATTGGATGGTGTTGCATCGACCCGTTGAGCTGGCAGCGTTTACCAGATGGCATTGGGTCCATTTCCTAGCTCAAAATCCCGTTCCCGTCTATCGCCAAGACGCACTTATAAACGCACATCGAGGCGGCGAAACTGGGTTCCCTAGTGTCGATCCCAATAGCCTGTCAGCCTGTCATTTTTAACAGTTCCAGTCGCGTAGCGCAAAGGTAAGAATCCCCCGACCCCTCCGTCGCCCGAGTGCGCCCAACTAACCGCTGAAAGGGTAAAGAGGAGTTGACTTGCTCTTGCTCGATTCGGGTTGTAGACATCCGGCAGCGCTCCGATGAAAACTGTTTACAAGGTTGCGAGCAGGTGAGATGGACGTACGACGGTGCCCTTATCGCGGTCAAGAAGGAAACCCGGCTAACCAGTGACGAAAAGAATTGGAGTTACCACAATGAGTAGCAAAGTTCTCGCGGCAGGTGTCCTATCACTCGGACTGGGCTTTGGCGCTACTGTCGCTTGTGCTCAACGACAGCCGGAAACTTTCTTCAAGAACAGGATCGGGTTGTCTGACAGTGATATTCAGAAAATGGATCAAGGTCAAGTCGTGACCAAGGTCCTCGAATCCGGTGACAAGAAGTACGGCATCCTGGTGTTCGGTGGGGTCTACGTCAACACCTCGATCGAAAAGTTTGCCGCATCCTATCGTGACGTGAAAGGGCTTCTAGAGGATAAGGTATACCTCGACGTACAAGCGTTCAACGAAGTCGGTTCGCCACCCAAACTTTCCGATTTCGACCGTCTCGCATTCGATCGCAAGGATATCGACGCGATACAGAAGTGCAAGCCCGACAATTGCGATCTCCAAGTCTTCGACGTCACGGCCTTTCAGAAGCAGATCAACTGGGACTCGAGCGATAAATACGACCAGGTCAACAAGCTCGCCCGCCAACGCATATACGATGGCACGACAAAATATATCTCCGGCGGCCTAAAGGCGTTTGGCAGCTACACCGACCGCAACAAGCCCTTCAACCTCTACCAGAACATGAAATCGATGCTGGACACTTCCTACTACCTACCCCCGGACAAGTCTGGCGGTATTTATCAACACGTTCTCGAGTATCCCGATGGAAAAGTCTCCGGCGCGATGGACTTCTTCTACTGGGAGAACATCGATTTCGGGCAGGGGCCCACAATCCGCGTGAATCGTGTGTCAATGTTTCCGAACGGCGCAGGCGTTGTCAAATATGTAGTTACAAATGAGCAGCTGTATGCCAGCCGCTACATCCGCATAGCTCTGCAAGTATTCTACTGTGTCCCGGATACTCAAAACCCGGGCAAATCGGGGTTTTACCTGATCGAGATGAACGATTCGCGGATGCCCGATTATGGCGGCATAAAACTCAGCATAGTCCGAAAAATAGCGACCGAAAAAGGTGTCCAATCCACCCGGGATATTTTGAGTCTTTACAACAAAAGACTCAGCGGAAAATAAAGAATTGCGAATTCAAATGTCTTGCTGGGTTCTCCGTGATGTCAGCAGCAGTCCCCTGGTCTACAACGTCCGCATGACCGTAGACTCGCCAAAGACCGGCCAAGGGGCATGAACAAGGGCATACCCTTCATCAAGGTCGCCGACCGGGTCGAGGTGACCGTCGATCTCAAGGGGAAGCGAGTCAGCGGGCCTCCGGTGGACTTAAAGCAATAGCCAGCCTAGCAGAAAAGCGGTCACAGCCACGCGTCAAACTCCCGTGTAGACGGCTAACCGGATATGTAAGGCGACCGTCACGGACGCACGTGCGCTGAGCGGGTTCTTCTGCCCTGACCCGCTCCAGAGCACAGCGATCCGGACTTCGGAGGCATCACAGACGCGCGCACGTGCGCAAGACGTGAAAAGTTCACGCCGAACAATTTAGGCCCGCATGTGCGTTCCCTCGTCTTGACTCGCTGCGACTCAGGTGAAGGTCCCTGTACCGCACGTGCGTCATGTAACGCATTGCATCGCAATGGGCACCAACGGTCCCTCCAATCTTCGGTTCTTGAGGAAGTCCCGCACGTGCGGGTGCGTGCTTTATGGATTATTTTGACGACCGCATCGGAGACGGACCTGGAAACGCACACCCTCTAGGCGGTTCATCCATTTTGGCGAATGGAAGGAAGTGCCACACACGCCAGCTCAATCCTTTCAGCGTCAGTCAGGCTTCCGCTCGTAAGCGAACGCCTCATAATTTCAGCGTAAAATCCGCGTAAGCAGAAAATTCAGTCTCCACCTCTTTTGGAGACAGCTTCAAATAGCGGTTCCCCGCCGGTTCCCCGCCCGTAGAGCCACGATCGGCGCCTGCTCGGGCATATCTGCCGGGAGTGCCTTGTTCTTCCCTTATTCGCGTGAAGGGCACGCAAAGTGGCTGCTCAAGAAACGACGCGGCACGAGGTGATGATTTCCCGCGTCGAAAATGCCCCGCTGGTGGGGATACAGCTTATAAAACTTTTCAAGCTGGAGGATTGGTTGGGGAGTCTGTGACGCGCACGATCCGCGTCCGGCACTTCCCCAAGCCCAATCCACCGAATTCAGAGCCGTAAACCGTAATCCAATTCCGAAATTCGCAGATTCATTGGTTGCGAACTCTCAAAAAAGTTGTCAGTGCTTTTTTAGGGAGTCCGATAAGAGTAGAAAGTTATCTTATAACGCGCGCGCGCGTGCGCACCCTTCAGTCGCAACACTGCTTTCCGAGCTTTACCTGCCTTATGCCCCTCGCCTGGAAAACTCCATGTTACAAAAACCGCGGCTCAATTCTTCGCACGCTCTAATCGGTTCAAAAGAGCTGCAGGAGATGGTCGGTGAGTCCGTGACACTAACGGCTGGCTCTGCGGGAGCGCATCCAGCGACCTCAAGGGTTGCGGACTAACCGGCCTGAGCGCCTCGCCGCCTTTGGGGTCCTCGCAACCCTTAGGTGGCAAAACTCGCCCTCTCCCCGCGCTGAGTTTGCGCGGGGAGAGCGGGGAGAGGGGCCTGTGAGGTTTTCGGGAAAGTGCGGTCCGGCGCAGTTTGCCGGACCGCAGGTTTGGATGAACTGATTCCCACGCACTAAGTAACACGTGGGAATCAGTCCATTAACTCGGACTGCCAGATTGCTAGGGGCTTTCGAAAAGCATGTTCGACACGGTAGCAGGCATATTGGAAAACGGGCCGTATTGCCCGAAAGACGCCAGCCGCAATTCATGGGAAGGCAGGATGCGCGACTATTTCGACGATACGGACAATTGCCGCAAGACGAGCGTTTCCCAAACGTTGAATCGGCCTGAGGCGCGAATCCTGATTTACGGGGACGGTGGCGGTATCAGGATCGAAAGCTCGCTTCCCAAGCTTCTCTACGGAAACAATCTCAGCACCGTATCGAATGCGCAGCCTGCCCTAAAGCGACTGCGAGAGTTCACTTTGGATTACGTTTCTGGCGACCTGCCCGATCTATACGAAATGCGGTACACGCGTGTCGATTATTGCCACAACTTCGCGCTCGGTGACTTGCTCCCGGATTACGCCAGCACGCTTGGCAAAGTGTGCTACCTCGCGAACCGTCGCACGACCAACGGTTCGGGTGGTGTTGAGTGGTGGAATGGCGGTAGACGAGTCCGCGTCTATGACAAGTACCGCGAAATTCTCGAAAGGGAAAAGAAGGCGGTGCCCCTTGTAAAGGGGACACTGCGATTTGAGCACCAGATTCGGAAGGAGTCCGGGCTTTTAGAGAGGCGATTAAAGAAGGCCGAGTCCCTCAAGTTCTCGGATGTTCTTCAACCGGCCGTTGCGTACAGGAGCCTAGTGTAGTGTCCCATAAATAACTGGACAGAGTTTCGGCGCCTTGGTATGATCTCAGCCATGCCGAACACAGGTCTGGCGATCGAGTTACAACCGGCTGAGCGCACTCAACTGGAACAGTGGGAGTCCGCACACGGAACGCCTCAACAAGTGGCGCTG
>QHYH01000118.1:44672-96950 GCA_003223215.1 Acidobacteriota bacterium | reverse complement strand
AACCCTACCCTGATTTACCGATTGGCGCGGGCGTACTCGCGGAGCAATGAGGACTTTAACGCGCAGCCGCACGCGGCGATCAGCCGGGACGGGACCTACATTGCGTTTACGAGCAACATGGCGTACGCGCACAGTGGCTGCCCGGCGAACTTCCAGACGGCTACCAACTGCACCGACGTGTTCATCATCAAAGTGAAATAGATATCTAAGAAGGATCAATCCCAGAAACAAGTTTCTAAGGGGCGAGCGCCACCCTTGCTCGCCCCCGGTGCCCCTTCCTGGCTGCAACGAAATCGCCTCTCGGAAGGACAGATGATTGGAGTGAGTCGCGTTATGTGGGCCGAAGGAAACTTTGCGCAAACAAGTTTAGGTGTTTACCTGATTGAAGAAACTTCTTGAAGCAGTTTTGATGGAAACTGCCGAACGATCTATCGCTAGTCCTGCTTCAAGGAACGTTAGTGGAAAACAGAACCGCTTTTAGATCACGCGTTGCGGTCCTTTCCTTCTTTTTGATCGGCGGATGCGTGGTCATTTCTCTGCAGATCCAAGGCTCTGTCTCCCACCAAACCTTGAGCGTGCGGAAGGACGGCGAGATACGAGTGCCCCTGTGCGGCCAGCCGGACGACGCAAAGATTCACATTCCGCCCGACTGGGCCACCTTCAACCCCCCACCGGTAGGTCAGAGCTACGTAGACCCGGTCTTCGCGTGTCGGATACAGCGATTGACCGACAGCGGTTCCGAGGAAACGCTCAGTGACGGGACGCACCCGAGCCTCAACCACTACTATTCTACGTTCTCGCCAATGAATTCCTCAGATTCGATGCTGTTGATTGGCTCCAATAACGGCGCCTGGCGCATTAAGAGTATCGAGGGGAGGGTTGTCGTGCCTTCAGGCAAAATGCCAACCATGAACAATGGCCATCCTTTGTGGGATGCGGCAGACGGCAGCGCCTTCTACTATACCCATGGAAAGACCCTCTACACGGGGATCGTTCGCAGGAACTCCGTACAGACTGCGGCGGTGCACACATTCAAGGAGTATCGCGGGATCGTATCGCCGGATGCGGCTGATCTATCGCAAGATGGAGACCATATCGCCTTGGTCGGGCAAAACGCCGACAACACGATGGACGTTTTTGTATGGTCGCTCAACAAGCACGCCAAGACTTCGACGTATACAACCGTCTGTACAACAAAATGGGAGGTGACAGACGTGCCTCAGCCTGGCTGTGTACACAAGCTGCAACTCAGTGCAGATAATCTACTTCTCATGCAATTCGCGGAGAATGGAAGCGACTCGGAGCAAGGGCTCCGGTTGTGGAACGGGAGCGAGCTCGTGCGTCTGCAGGATGGCACGAATCACTGCGACACAGGTTACGATTTGGATGGGAAACCCGTTTTTATCGAGGTGGGAAGACCATCTACTCTCCCCGGGGAAAGCAACCCCTGCCCGAGCGGATGGGGCCTTGACGTGAGGCGACTCGATGATATGTCGTCCGCCGTCTGTCTGTTGGACAACCAGCCGGCCTGGCATGTGAGCTATCGGGGCGATGCATCACAGCCCTGGGCTGCAATATCTTTCTTCGATGACCGGAAGTCCGGTCCTGAGTTATTCAATAGCAATAGGAACTTTCAGGGGCCTTCGCAAAGTAATTGGCAGCTCTATGAGGACGAGATCATTCTCGCGCGTGTGGACGGTAAAGCGATTTATCGCTTGGCACACGCTCGCTCGCGGAGCGCGGAGAGCTACTGGGCGACGCCACGTGCAGCCCTCAGCAGGGATGGAAGGTACGTGATCTTCAGCAGCAACATGGCCCATCCCAACGGATGTCCGGCTAAGATGCACGTTCCAGAAGAGTGTACCGACGTTTTTCTGATCAAGGTACGCTAAGTTCGTGAGCCGGTTGTCGGCGCACCATGCAAGGGTGCCGAATGCACTGGTTCGTCAGAGGGGAGGCTGGTTGATACCTCAAGGTGCTTTCGCTTGGTTTACGGAGAGAGAGCTACCCGGAGAGGACCAAAACGGAGGATAAGAGACGGAATAGACGCAGTACATTTCATTGCGAAACAGGCAGCTGAATTGAAGGCCACGGAGTTCTACCGTTCCCCGGCAGGTTCCGGGCAACGGGAGATAAGGCCTCAGGACTCCAGCGTCAGCAAGTATGACATACTTAGGTCGCCGAACCTGAATGTAGCGCCATACTTGGCTTGGACCGGAACGGCTTATCGGAAATGTCCGATCGCCCGGAAGCAAAGGCAGGCCGATCGCTGCCGCAAGAATATTCGATTCTTCACTATAGTTATCGATGAGTGCGGCATCTGTCGGCTGAAGACGGGGGAACAGGAATTTTTCGACTCCCTCGACGCGTCTTGGATATTGCAAGAGGGGAGAAATCGACCTGAACTTATCTGCATACTCGTTGTTTGTGCAACTGAATGAAAGAATCGCGAGCAAGTTCAAAACCGCAATTGCGGTGGTAAAGAAAAACAGCCTTTTGTAACCGCAGATGCCAAGTTTGTTTGCCAGGCGCCACAAACCGTATCCCGCCAACAGCGCCAACAGCATCCCGTCCGTAAGTGTGTAGCGGGCTCCCGCCAAGATACCTCCGGTAGCGAAACTGCGAAAGTGCATGAGCATGAACCCGCACGCAATCAATGCAAGCTCCCTTGCTTTGGATTCTCGAACAGCTAGCAGCAAGGCGTAGAATCCACCCAGAACGGCGAGGGGCGTGAGGGTCAGCAAGATAACGCCTGGCGGTAGCAGCACTTGGTAGAGGCCCGCATGAGACGGGTTCACCGCCAACTGGTCAGGTATGGAAGCTCTATTGTGACGAAGCGCAAAGAGCAGATCGCCGTGTGCCCGCCACTGATGGACCATCCAAAATACGGGCCACATTCCAGCCGTGAAACCAAATACCAGCGCGCTCCGAAAGTGATTCCAACTGAGCCACTTCGTATCCCCCGCATTCCAGAGAAGGAGTGAAACGATCAGGATAATGAATATCCATGCCTCGTAACGGATGCCGGCGCCGATGGTCAAGAAAATGCCTGCTAGGGCGAGAGTCAACAAACGCTGGTCTCGCCGATACGCGAGGAAGGACAAAAGGCCGGCTAGAATAAATGCCAGGTAGGGAACCTCGGAAGAAGAAGTTGTGCTGTATCCGATGTGCAGGCTGTAGAACACGAACAGCGTCACGGACAACAGGGCGGCGGGCACATCATACGCATCACGGGCGATCCGCCAAAACGCCCACAGGGAAAAGATGCCGCAGAGAAGGCTCAGAAGACGACATCCCCACGTCACATTTCGCACCAAGAGAGAGAGAGAAGCCATCATCCAGAAGTGGATGGGCAGCCAGTGGAGACCTGCAAACTCAAGAGCAAGACTTGGATGCTTTAACCATTCGGCGGTGGTTGCCGCCCGCGCAAGAGCGTCTCCCCCATTGTTTGTCGCGAAAAAGGTAAAGGACAGCCGGATCAAAACTCCGATCCACAGCATGGTGCGCGCCCACTTTTCCAGGCATCGTGCCCTTCGCGCGTCATCGCAAGTCGGCGGCGAGTAACGATCATTTACTCTGTCCAGTTTATTAGCGAGGTCCGCTTTGGCAGTGAAAGCCATTCTTGTTTGGGCTCCGGTGGCCAGCCGTGAAGAATGAAATGCCATCGTAGCGAAAAACGTCAAACTCCTCTCGCGAGGTTTTCCCGGCAGGTTATCCCAGGTCATTCCCGTGCAGTTTCAGAGATCTCGCGACCCAATTGTTGGACTTGCAAATCCAAGTCCCGAAAGCGTCTTGCTACCGTGTGCAAGAGCAGGCCGACCATTCCGACAACGAGTCCGGACAACACCAAGCCGACGGCTAAAACGGCAGAGGGCAGGCGCGGTACCAAACCCGTCCGGAGGAATGCTGAAATGACGATGGTCCCAGGGACGAACCCTGAGAGGATGAGAATCAGACCGACGCTCGCGAAGACCGTGAGCGGCTTATAGTCGCGCGCCAAAGAGAAGATCATGCGCATAATGATCAGACCGTCGTGCACGTGTCGAATCTTGGAGTGGCTGCCTTTTGGCCGACTTCCCAGATCAACGGGAATTTCGATGACTCGGTAGCCTCGTTCCAACGCCTTGATCGTCAACTCCGTCTCTATTTCAAAGCCGCGCGAAAGAAGAGGAAGCTGCTTCACGATGCTCCGGTTGAATACGCGATATCCGGAAAGCATGTCTTCGATATGGGTATGAAAAATCGTCCTCGTGAGCCACAGAAACAGGTAGTTTCCCAACCGATTCGTAGCGCGAAACTGACTCCTGCTATCGGGGTTCAGGCGCGAACCTACCACCATATCGGCTTCATGATTCAACACTGGTTCTAGAAGCACATGCACGCTGGATGCCGGGTAAGTTCCGTCTCCATCCACCATAACGTAGATATCCGCGTTGATTTCGCGAAACATGCTCTGAACAACGCAACCCTTGCCTTGCCTGCGCTCGCGAAGGAGCACCGCCCCCTTCTCACGTGCTCGCTCCACAGTGTGGTCCGTAGAGTTGTTGTCGAACACGTAGATCTTCGCTTGCGGCAGCTCTTTTCGAAACTGCTCGATCACGCCGCCAATGGTGAGTTCCTCATCAAGGCAAGGAATTAGAATTGCGATTCGCGGTCGAGCTCGCAATGCGGCCCGCTTAGCCGGCGCCAGATGGTCGGCCATGAGGCCTGTGAGACTTTGCATAAATTACCCCTCGGGAACCAAACATCGCTGCTTTTAGCAGGAATTTCAGATCATTCTCAATCGGGTGATTGCCCGAATGCGGGTAGGGCGGTACGCAATGTGTGGTTTTCTGTTTTCGCAGCGCTAATCAGTGCCCAGAAGCGTTTTCAGAACGGAAGTACAGATCTGAATGCCGTGTATTTGGGCCGGACGCCGGATAGCAAGTTCTTTAGCCTGTCCGTATGTCAACGCCGGCGAGCCAGACTACCTGGATTAGGACGGCGCAGGCGCTGTCCCGTTGATATAAGGAATTGAAGAGTTCCTTACGAAAGAGCACCGAGCCCCGGTTTTTTTGGCGATTTGTGCGTCAGGCGTCCCCCACGTCGAGGTTCAGCAAAACACCTGATTGTGTGCCCTGCCCCCTGACCTTACTGTCACCCACGGTGTAGCTGCTCGAGGCTTCGCAGCTCTTTTCGAGAAAGGCTGAACGCGACGCTGGAAAGCCCGCATCCGGGCCATCAAACTCTGAATTAAGCCCAACCACACGAACTGTTCCCCGGCGCGGATAAAAAAATAGGACCAATTGAGGGGTGACCAATGATGCAGGGAAGGACGGAGTTGCGCCAAATGACTTGGCGGGTGGGAACAGTGGGTGCATTTCTGGTGGTCGCCGCGATGGCGGCAGATGGCCAAGTGGTCTTCTCTCGACCGGTGAATGCGTCGAATAGTGCAGGTAACTCGCAGCTTCCACAGATTGCCGTGGATGAAAGAGGGAACATCAACATGGTTTGGTTAGACGACAGCCCGGGAAATTTTTCCGTGTTCTTCAGTAAATCTTCCGACGGCGGCGTCACGTTTTCCTCTCCCATGAACCTTTCGAGCAGTCCCGGTGGCGCCGCGCGCTTTCCCCAAATTGCGGTGGATTTCAACGCCAGGATTTATGTGGCTTGGTTTGACAGCAACTCTGGGAATCCAAGCATCTTCCTTCGTCGTTCGACGGATGGAGGAGCGACTTTCTCTACTGCGATCACCGCGCCCGCAGTGCAGTGGCCGGTACTTATGACTATCGATGGATCGAACGATATCGACCTCGTATGGGCCGCCGACGATACTATTGGCGTCCCGCAGGTTGTCTTCAGTCGCTCGGTCGATGGTGGCACGACGTTCTCCGCCCCCCTGACCATCTCGAATTCTTCCGCTGGAGTCAACGCATCATCGCCTGCCGGAACTGGGCCCGGATCTCTGGCGCTTGGTCCGAATGGAAACATCGACGTGGTCTGGACCGAGAGCGCTCCCCCGCAAGGCACCAATGACGTCATGTTTAGTCGTTCGACGGACGGAGGAGCGACTTTCTCCGCCCCTGGCAAAGTAACCAGTTCGCTCAGCCCGACGTTTGGCGTCGCCGGGCTTGCCGTTGACGGCGCCGGGAATATCCAGGTGTTATGGATGTCCTCCCAAGGCGGAGTAAACGATGCCTTTCTCAGCCGATCGCATGACGGCGGCGCAACGTTTGCTGCCGAAAACTTTCAGAGTGGCGTTAGCGATGCCACGCCATCCCCCCAATTGGCCTTGGATTTATCGGGTGGCGTCAACCTCCTCTGGAATTCCGGAGACCAGAATCCAACTCTCAATTTCTCGCGGTCGAGCGATGGCGGCGCTACGTTTGTAACGCAGCGCCTTGCAGGGGGTGATTACTCCTACCCTGGATCTGCAGCAATCGTAACCGACACAAGTGGGAACATTGAGGTCCTATGGTCGCAAGGAGGCGGTCCTAGCGCACCGCGTGGCCTGATGTTCACCAGGTCCACCGATTCGGCCAGAACCTTTTCCGCTCGCCAGCAAATTGCCGGTGCGGTGGGCCAGAACGTCACCGCGGTCGTGGATTCCGGCGGCAACATTTATACTGCCTGGTCCCAGCTAGTCAGTACCGGGAACGGCGACATTTTTCTTAGCCGTGGTACCGTCCCCTCCTTGACGACCGTTTACTTGACCTCGCTTCGCCTGGGCTCGTCGAATGTGACCGGCGGAAACTCGACGATGAGCACGGTGACACTGAGCGGAGCTGCTCCCGCCGGCGGAACAATCGTTTCGTTCGCGAGCGGCAATCCCAGTGTTGCGAGCGTGCCAGGCTTTGTAACTATTCCGGCAGGAAAAAGGAAAGGTACGTTCAACCTGGTCACAAACGCCGTTGCTTCTTCGACACCGGTTTCGATTGCCGCTTCCTTTAGCGGAGTGACTCAGATGGTCACGCTAACGGTGGTGCCCCCGGCGCTTGCGTCACTGGAGCTTAATCCAACCAACGTGACTGGCGGAGGCTCGTCCACAGGAACCATCACGCTGACGGGACCGGCTTCCCGCGCGGGAGTAGTCATTGCGCTCAAAAGCGGCAATCCCGCAGTTGCGGGAATTCCGGCGAGCGTAACGGTGCCAGCCGGATCCACTCGCGCAACCTTTGGAATGAAAACTCGCATGGTCCTTTGCCCGAACCAAGTTACGATCTCGGCCAGATTCAACGACGTTAATTTGACGGCCGATCTGGGCGTGGGCTCGCCGTTTTCGTTGCCGAAAGCGGCATGTGGCGGCACAGGTTCCCGTCATCGCATGCACTCCAGTCGGTGTGTCTTACCGGGCTGCGCAGACTTGCCTTGGCTGGCGGCGCCCCTACCGGCTTTTTCGTAACGGCGCATCCAAAAGGCGTTAGCGCATGCCGTAAGCGCCTCTTCCAGTGGCTAAAGCCGATTTTGTCAGCCACAAAACTTCGGAGCTAAAGCTCCGACCCCGCAAGAGCGTTTTGTGAGACAGCTCGACAGCTTCTTCTAATTGGATTCCGAGGCGAGCCAGATTTTTCGCCCAAGGACTTGCAGGACATCCACTCGCAAGGCGCGAAATACAGGTTTGGAATGATTGCGCCACACGAAGAAGAGCGTCAGACCGTAAACGAAACCCCCAGCCAAGGCAGCGGCGAGGAGGTCCGGCCAACTGTCCACCTGGAAGATGAAGCGCGAAGCGACGAAAGTGGCGGCTGCCGGAAGAACCAAGAGGCAAGGCTTCACACACCCCTGGAGCAAATAGCGCCGCAGCGGCAGGTCCAGGATCTTGCACAAGTGGCGAGGAACAAGAACCAAGCTGGTTAAGAGCAAGGTTGCGGCCATGACGATGGCCAAACCTTGGAGTCCCATGACCTCCAAGGCCGCGGCCCCGAACACGGTAATGGAAATTCCTTCCCCAAGCCGATACCACAGGAGCTGCTTATGCCGGTCGATACCAAAGAGCATGGATTGAACGCAGCACTGGGTAGCGGCAACGCCGACACCCAAAGTGAGAAAAACCAGGAGGCGGTAGGCAATGGCGTACCGAGGGCCTACCCAAAGCGTGAGTAATTCGCCGCCAAAGACAAAGAGAAAAGCGGCAAATGGAGCAAGCAGCAGGAAGGCGCTTTGAACGCTCATCTGAATGAGTTCACGCAGCTTAGCAAAGTTGTTGCGGGCTTCCAGCTCGCTCGAAAGGGGGTTCATGATCTCCGTCATGGTGCCAATCCCCTCTCCCGGGAAGGAGAGAATCTTCATCGGTAGCGCAAAAACGGTTATGGCTACAGGGGAAAGAATCCAGGCAATCAGGATGGGATAAACGTAGGTGCGCATTTTCTCGGCGATTCCCACGCCCACACTGATGGAGCCGTAGCGAAACATGTTCAGCAAAACCGCGGCGCGAACCCATTTCGGGTGAAGAGTGAAGCCACGATGAGCGCGGAGAGCGAGTGGCACCTGGACGCAGTAGGCAAGCAATTGGGAAAGAATCGTGGTGGCGCCCACGGCGAACAAGCCTCCGCCCGCATGCAGAACATAAATGATTCCGACCACGCGAAGCGCAAGACAGACGACGGTGGTGAGATAGACCTGGTCGAAACGACCGGCTGCCTCCAGGGAGCTCGCGAAGACCATCAAGGGAAGATTGACGCCCTGAACGAGGCCTGCGAGGAGGAAGAGGGACTTGAACTCGCCGAGCACCTGGCTGTGAATGGAGAAGAAGCGGGACAGGGGATCGACGGAGAGATGCGTGGCCAGGATGACCAAAATGCAGGCACCGAGGTAGTAATAGAATGCGGAGGCGAGCACCTCGTTGACCTTTTTCTGCTCGTTGAGTTCCTTGTGGCGGGAGACATAGCGAAGGATGGCGGAGCGGACGCCGGCATCCAAGATGCCGTAGTAGCCGACCAGGTTGACGATAAGAACCCAGACACCAAAGGCCTCGTCACCCAAGCGATGCAAGACATAGGGGGTAAGAAAGATGCCGACCGAGGCATTGGCGACGACGGCCACCCAACTCGTTGCCACCGCCCTTAAGATGAGCGAGACGCGCATGAATGCTCAGAGAACTCGGTGTGTCCTGAGATAGTTCGGATCGTCCATGGAACCGCGCTGGAGCGGGCTTGAGGCTTCCTTGCGAGGAGGCTTCATTTACTGGCTCCAGCACTTACCGTGCACCCGGCAGATCCGCGTAAAACGGTGGCGTGCCCGCCATCGCGACGGGCTACCAGGGTGTCCTCCAGGAACAAGAATTCGATGCCCGTATTTAGGAACGTTTCGATGGCTTCCCGCGGGGTGTTGACGATGGGCTGGCCTTTGACGTTGAAACTGGTGTTCAAGACCATTTCGCGCCCGGTAGTTTTTCCAACGGCTTCTAAGAGTGCATGGAACTCCCGGTTGTCGGAAGCAGAGACGGTTTGAACTCGCGCGGAGCCGTCGACATGAGTAACCGCTGGAAGGCGGTTGCGATGCTCCCGACGGACATCTACGGTTGTAATCATGTAGGGGAATTCGGCGCCCGCTGAAACGTCAAACCATTTACTTACTTCGCGCAACGTGACAGCGGGCGCAAACGGACGGAAGGCTTCACGCATCTTCACCATCGCATTGATGCGATCGCGCATTTCCGCATGTCCCGGATCGGCCAAGATGCTGCGATGGCCCAGGGCTCGCGGCCCGAATTCCATGCGGCCGCGATACCAGCCAACCACACGGCCATCCGCAATCAGCTGTGCCGCCTGAGTGCACGTCTCCAACAGATTTTGAAAAGATCGGACCTCAATGCGATCGTGAAACTCTTTAAGGGCTTCTTCGATTTGCGAAAGGGAGTAGGCCGGTCCGTAAAACGGCACGGGAATGCGAACGTTACGGATGCGGCCGCTTTGTGCTGCTCGGAAGGCGGCTGCTCCCAGGGCGGAGCCGTCGTCCCCTGCGGCAGGCTGCACAAAGACTTCGTCAAACGTTCCCGACCGCAACAGCTTTCCATTTGCTGTGCAATTGAGAGCTACACCGCCGGCAACAGCAAGACGACCGAGTCCGGTACTTTTTCCAAAATGTTTGCAAAAGTGCTGCATGGCGCGGTCAAGGCGCTCCTGGAGCGCCGCGGCGACATCGCGATGTTCGTCGGTTATTTGCTCGTTCGGATTTCGCGGCTTGACCAAATGTTCGGCGAGGTATCTCCGCGTTGCAAGATAGTTTTCGCATTCGTCGCGCGTCCGGTTCAAGCGAAGCAGAGGAATACGGATGGTTCCGTCCTCGCGTAATTCGACAGTTTGCTCGAAAAAGGGCCGGAAGCGCGCTGGGTTGCCGTAAGGCGCAAGGCCCATGATTTTGTACTCATCGGCGTTGAAGTCGAATCCGAGATGCAAAGTGACAACGGAATAAAGAATGCCGATGGAGTCTCGAGCGGAGACTTCCCGGAGTTTTTCGAGTTTGCCATCATGGGCATGATAAACCGAGGCGCTTTGCACTTCGCCCATGCCGTCGACGACCACAACCAAGCAGTCGTCCCACCCGGAGCAAAAATAGGCGCTTGCTGCGTGAGCCAAATGGTGGTCAACATAGCCAACACGGTCTCTAGGGTAGCCGTCCAAATAGCGAGTGACCTGGGCGAGAACAGCTTCACGTGAATAGACATCCCGGTAGAGCGCGGCCGTGACTGGGTCGAAACTGTAGACAGCGCGATGCGGCGCGAAATCGAAAGAGTGCACGATCTCGTCGACATCGCCAAGTGTGACACCTCCTTCGGCAAGGCAATAAGAGATGGTGTTGACGGGGAAGTCGCCGGTATGTTTTTGTCGACTGAACCGCTCCTCGGCAGCGGCCGCAATCAATTCACCGTCAATGAACAACGCCGCGGCGGAGTCGTGTCCCTGCGAGATGCGATATTCGCGGTCATCGAGGTTCGGCCAATGCGCCTTCTTAAAGGGAATGGATTTTTCGAAGCCGCTGATTCCGAGAACGATCATTCGGGCAATGCTCTTATTCGGAGGATTGGGATTTGCAATACCCTGTCTTTAATCCCTCCGCCGTCACAAACGCGAAACCTGTGCAAAGTTCTGGTCTTTGGTCGAGCGAACCGGGAGGGTTAGCCCCCCTCGAAGCGCATCCACCATTCGCCTTCCAAACGGGTAAGAAACGCGTCGCCCCGCTCGATGGCTTCGCGCAGATCCGCCCGCTTGGAGTGCACGAGCAAACGAGGGCCATTAAAGTCGAACAGACAGTGTTCCTGAGATAGATCGGTGGCGAATTCGGGATCCACGCGCCCGGAAACCGCTGCCGATCCCAACCTCCACGCGTGAAAGAAAAGCTGGCGCAGCACGAGGCGCAGGGAGTCTTTCGTAGCCACGAGTTGCAAAACCTGGCTGGTGCCTTTTCGGTTGAGGTAATACATATACCAGCCGACAATTTGTCCGTTGCCGTTTCGTACTAAAGACTTCCGCAATTTGCCGTGAGACCTCTTTTCGCCGGCCCGTTCCAAAAGCCAGTGCATGGACCGCTCGTCGTATTCCGGACAGAGTGACTTCGAGACCGTGAATCTTGGCAAATGCGCGAAGAGCGTTTCCCAAGCGAAGTCCTCCTCGCGAGGCTGCTCTGTCTCGAAGAACGGGCTTCGGCGTTCGTGAGCAGCCAGAAAGTCGACGGCAGCGGACATCGGTCGCATTGCCAGTTGCAACGGAGCGAAAAGCCTATGCTCTTTGCAGCGCTCGAGCAGATACCGGGTGGGCCTCAGGAGGCGTGTCCAGTGGACGCTATAAGGAAAGGCCGTCAGACCTCCCAATCCTTCCCAGACTCTGCGACTCGCTTCGTTCGCTCCGTCGGTGAGAGACAAATCCTGCGGGCCAGCGAAGAAAGCGTTCTGGAGCTCAACGGCTGCCAGACGATTCCTGACGGAGGGATCCACCATGAACTGGCTGGAGACGGCCGCCTGGATCGGGCGCCCTTGCATACGCATCGGCCGAGGCAACACGCCATAGAACCCAAGGATCTTTCCACGGTTTTCCTGGTAAACCAGTGAAGGAAGATCGGCGTCGTGCCACGGATTCTCGAAGAAAAGCAGTTGGAAGTAGCTTCGGAGCTCCGCATCGGAAAAGGGGCTGTTTGGAAAAACTTTCTTGTGCAGTTCCGCGACCTGTGAAATGTCTTCGGGGACAAACGGCCGAATCCTCTTCGTCAAGCGGTGTGCCGGGTGCGGGCCATTGGCCCCGGGAGGCATGGTTCCATTCTTGTGAGTATTTGTCGCCGATGAAACGGATCCACCCGATGCCAAAGTGCCGGCCGCGCTACCGCTCATGTCGTTCATAAATTTTCGCAAGGTTAGGTTAGACGCCGGTATGGTTTCTCGACTGCCTCAAAGAGCTGCCACGGTTGATCCTAGTGGCCATTCTGGAAGGCCAGATGGCACAGGCTCTTCACCACGGTGAACTCTTCCGGGGCCACGTCGGTCAAATCGATCTTTTGTCGAGTGCAATTCTCGATGAACAAAACGAGGTCGACAAAAGCAAACGAGTCCAGGAGCCCGCTCTCCAACAAGTTCGTACTCTCGGAGATTTCCGTGTGGTTTGAGCCGTTGCGACCGTTCTGTTTGACCCAGTCGACCACCAGGTCGATGAGCTCTTTTTCCGCGACGGCGTTCACGCGAGGGCTCCTTCAAGCAACAGCTTTCGAAGCTCCCCGCGATCAATCTTCTGGTTCGAATTCAACGGCAATTCGTCGAGCAGGTAAATCTTCTTTGGAACCATGTAATCGGGCAAGACATCACCGCAGTTTGCTAAAATGCGCGCTTGGTCGAATCCCTTAACACCGGAGACAAACGCAACCACTCCTTCGGCCGTCCCGCTGTTGACCGGCCAGGGAACCGAAACGACTTGCTCCGTGCCGCAAGCATGCCGCAGCACCGCCTCAATCTCCTGTAACTCCACGCGGTAGCCCCGGATCTTAATTTGGTGATCGACTCGCCCCAGGTAGCAAAGGTTGCCGGCCTCATCCCGCTGTACCAAATCGCCGGTGCGATACCATATTCGTTCCCGAGCGCCAGGGAGACGCACAAACTGCTGCCGGGTTTTCGCAGGATCGTTCCAGTAGCCAGCGGCGACTTGTGATCCGGAAAGGCAAAGCTCGCCAACTTCTCCGATTGGAACGCTCTCTCCCCGCGAATCGGTTATGCGAAATTGCTGCCCTTCAAACATTTGGCCGATGGGAACAATGCCGTTCAAGCATTCGCCAGGCGATTTTTGCGAATTCCACCGGTAGTGTGTGATGGCGATCGTTGCTTCGGTCGGTCCGTAGAGGTTGTCGACAATCGAGTTTGGAGCGGCCTCCTGCCAAGACGCGGCGTAAGCAGCCGGCAGAGGTTCGCCACAAAACAGGCTGCAGCGCAGCGAAGGAAAACAGCCGGGCGGGAGCAGCCGCATTTTCTCGAGCAAACCGGCGACCGAAGGCACAGAAAACCACATCGTCACCTGGTGATCGCGGATGAACTTCGCGGGGGCCATCAGAGAATGCTCCGGGACACAGTACAGACAGGCCCCGCGTTCCCAACACACAAAAAGGTCATGGGCGCTTAGATCAAAGGTGAGATCAAATTGCTGAGAGAAGCGGTCATGTTCATTCACGTCATAGCGGCGGCAGATGTAGTCCACATACGACCGCACATTCCCCTGATTGATCGGAACGCCTTTGGGCACCCCCGTGCTTCCCGAGGTAAAAAGAAGATACGCCGAAGCAGAGGCGGAGTCCTCACCAGAAGAAAAACTCTCGCCGCTTGGTAATTGCCCGGCAGTTATGAAGCGATGATTGGGACGGCTCGGCAAGAACTCTCCCAGATCGAATACTTCCGGCAAGATGAGCGTGAGCGGAAAGTCCGCACTCCCAAGCAAGCCCGATAACTGGCCAAGGCACTCCCTGCCAACGATAAGCACGGTGCACCCGGCAAGAGCAAGCATGCGGCAGGTGCGTTCCAGGGGGAACTTCGGGTTCAGAGGCACGTAGCCTTTGCCCGCTCCAAGGGACCCAAGGATACCCGCGTAAGCTGTTTGACTCCGGTGCGCCCAAACGGCGACAAGCGGAGACCGGGTGTGCCCATTTTCTGCGATTGCGGATGCAATCCTGCCGGCGAGCCGGCGCAGGCTTGAATAAGTCAGGGACTCGCCGTCAACGACGAGAGCGGTTCGGTCAGGAAAGCGTTCAGCGGATTCGAGAAATCCTCTGATCAGGCTTCGAGAAGAGTTTTGTTTGGTCATCAGTGCCGTTCGGCTCAAAGCGGAGATGCATTGGAAGCACGGTGGGGCAAATCACGGCTTGCGCTGCCCGTCACAGGTTCAAACTGCAAGGCCGATTTTTTCAGCCGCTCGATCGAATACTGCGGCCGCATGCTTCAGTTCTTCTTCGTCGGGTGGAATGTCTAAGATAAAGGTCCGGTAACCCAAAGAGATGTACCGGGAGAGTTCGTTCGAAACCGGTTCGTAGCCTCCCACCAAGTAAGGGCAAAAGGTCTTGTATTGCTCAAAGGGCCTGAGCCAGTACGTGGTGCGCATGGCGCGAGTCTTATTGGCGGTATCGCAGAGCTGTTTGTGCCATAGGGAATCGGATACCCTCATTGCGAGTTGGTGAGTCAGCTCACCTTTGCGATCTTCCGGGAATCGCTGCTCGGCGATCTCCCAGGCTTCCTCTTCGGTCTCTCGCGCGATGATTCCCACGCGAATACCTGACTTGAGTCCATCATTTGCGAGTTCGGCGGCGCATTCGGTTGTCGGGCGCGGATACTTCACTGCGGTCGCGCCGAGCTTTTTCGCCGCATCCATCCCAGCATCAGACGATCCAGAAACAAAGATCTCGGGAAGAAGCTCCCCGGGAAGGGAAGGCATCATCCGCAGTTGGTCGATGCCGTAGAACTCGCCATGAAAGGTGACGGGAGCTGAGCTAGACAGGAGTTGATTGATGATTGTTGTGTATTCGATCAGGCGCGCATAACGCTTGTCGTGAGGAGTTGCGTCGTGCAAGGCTGCCAGATCATTTTTGAAGCCTCCGGCAACCATGTTCAAATAGAGCCGACGATGGTAGAGGAATCCAAAGGAAGCCACCATCTTTGCCACCGAGTAAGGGTGCATGTAAACCGGCTGGATCGCTACCAAGGGACTTAACCCTTTTGTGCTCTCGACAATAATCTCCGAAACCAGCCAAGGGTCCACGAGCGAGTTGTCGGTGTAAACCAGAATTCCCTGGCAGCCGCACCGCTCGCTCCAACGGGCCACCTTCCTGACCTGGCGCGCATACGACTCCTTATCGAAGCCAAAAGATTGCGGGCAGGTGGAGAAGAGCTGAAGTGGCTCCCCAGCATGGCCGCGTAAGGCGCCGTTCGCGCGCGCTACAGGTTTACGCGTGTCAAACGGAAGCTCGGATTTCACACTTGTCTTGGTCGAAAGCATATGCTCGCCTCCCATTGTCCGCTTTTCGTCGAATATGCGTTTCGGAACCTTTCAATTACAGGGATTTTTGGCGCGAGAATAGATTGCAGTCGACGCGGGAGGGGGCCCGACCGTATGAATGGACGAGGGCCGCGGTGAGGCGACAAGGGGACGGTCTGGGGGTTTTGAAGAATGGGAAGCCCGACGGTGGAACCACGCTTTTATGTCGTCGACAAGGTCGAAGACCGACTGCAATTCCAATTCGAGTTCCCATTGACTTCTATAGAATTTCTTTCGAAACAAATGGGTTTGCGATTGGCCTGCTTTGGCGAGTGACTCCCCTCCCAGGAAAGAGACATAATGAGTGTAGGCGGAAGCCGCCAAGCGCTTCGCTTCAGAAGACATATTCTTGTGCTTTCCATACGGGAACGCGAAAAACTCCACCGTTCTCTTTAGGCGAGCCTCCAGGTCGTTTCGGGAACCAAGAATTTCCGACTGCAAATTCTCCAAATGAACGGAGCCGCAATCGAAATGCGTACGAGTATGACTGCCGAACTCAGCTCCACGCGTGTTCCAGTACTGGATTTGGTCCCAGGTCAAAGGAAAGAATCCAGTGGTGCCGGTTGCTAGGTCGTGGGCAAATTCGCGGTGAGCTTCAACCGGATCCGTCGTAACAAATAAGGTAGGCGAAATTCCTATTTCATTCGTCACCGCCCGAAGATTCAGGAAATTGTCCGCATAACCGTCGTCAAAGGTGAGCACGACCGTTGGAGCTGAAATTTGACCAGAGCGCAAGAGCCCGACACCTTCCGAAAGGCCGACAATGCGGTAATGTTTCCTCAAAAAGAGAACCTGCCGCCAAAGCGTCTCCGTCGATACGCCCATTCTGTGGGGGCGATCGGCTACCAGGTGATGGGCAAGGACGAGCAGTGGGTATTGCGCGGACATCCGGCGATGCCAATTCTTCACCAGGATCCTCGGAGAGAGAAGCAGCAGCGTGTCGAGGCAGAGCTTCCAGGCAGGGCGACAACGGTTTCCTCCGCGGCCGTCCCGGCAAGCGCGCTGGCCCATGCCATCCAGCTGTGAAAGCAACGGTGTTAGAACTCGATTCACCCATTGCGATACGAGCGTTGACGCGGTTGCGGCATCGCCGCGCAACAGGTTTTCGGCTGTCTCGAGCAGCAAATCATCTGCGATCAGATCAGCTTTCAACCTAAACCCCAAGGGACCGTCGAACGGCTGCCAGGGAAGAATCAAAGAAGCAATCTTGAATGGGGTTTGTGTGCCTTGTGCCAGATGCTCGATAGAAATCAGGGCATCTCGGCCCGGTTCTACCTGACCCGCGCTTGGCTTGTGATCCGAGGCCCAAATGCACCCGATCGATGCACGGGCAGAAAATTCAGGGATTGACGAAAACTGTCCGAGCAGAATAACCAGATCGACCTTTGCGGGACACGCCAAAGTTGCGACGCTCGACTCCGAGTCTTCTGCGACGACGGCAAATGGCCATCCTGCCTTTGCGCATTCCTGGGTCAGCCTGTCGGCGGTGAAGCCGGAACTGCTTAGAAGCCTGGGACACCCGTGCACGAACCAGCAAAACCAGTCCACTATTTTGTCCATCATGGACAGAAGCAGGAGCTGAGCTTGCGACCACCAGCCGTGAGTGGCGTAGGCTCCTCGTAGGTGAGCCATCGCGAGCATTCGCTGGAGCCGAGGAATGGAGCGCATAGGCCGCTGCACGATGCCGCAAATTTCAGCACCAGGAACTTCGCGCAGGAGTCGGTTAGCGAACGTCCACGCACGCAAGGGTCGCACATTAGAGAGAATCAAAACGCTAGCTGTCCTCATATAGACCGTGCACTCTCGGCCAGAACAAGAATCGATAAACGAGGAAATGAAAGTAAATGGAGGATCGCAAATCCTAGTAGGCGTTTCGGTTGCGATATTTCGGAAAAATGGTAAGGAAAATGATCCTCACATCAAAAGCAAAGCTCCAGTTTTGAAGGTAGAACAAATCGTGCTCCACGCGCTTCCGGATGGAGGTGTCGCCGCGCCAACCGTTGACCTGGGCCCAACCGGTGATGCCCACCTTCAGGCGATGACGACTGTTGTACCTCGCCACTTCGTTGAGGAATTTTGCGACAAAGCGCGGGCGCTCGGGCCTCGGCCCGACAACACTCATATCACCCTTCAAAACATTGAAAAACTGGGGCAATTCGTCCAGGCTGGTCCTGCGCAGGAAGACTCCGAGCGGAGTGCGTCGAGGGTCGCCTGGGCTCGTCCAGCGCGAGTCACTCTCAGAAGAGTCACTCACCCTCATGGTCCGGAACTTATACATGCGAAACAGCTTCCCGTTCAGACCGACACGATCCTGAACGAACAGGATTGGCCCGGGAGAAGTAAGGCGGATGAGAACTGCGATAACCGCCATCAATGGCGAAGCAAGCAGGAGGGCGAGAGCCGAGAAAGTAAGATCAAAGGCACGCTTCAGCAGGGAATATCGAACTGATTCTGTCGGGGTGGCCGTTAAATCCAGTATCTGTAGACGTCCAAACTGAAAGAGTCTCTCGCGGATCAACATATGGTCGCCGAAGTCAAGGACCGCGCGCACCGGCAGGCAAAAACGTTCCATGGTTTTCATGATTTGCGGTATTTCGGAGAATCGGTTGGGCGGAAGCGCGATGATGATTTCATCGACGTCGTTGCGGCTCATCCTTTCGGTGATTTGTTGAAGCGAATATACCGGCGCATCATCGACGGCAATGATCTGGCCGGAAAGGCTCACGTAACCCATCACCCGGCAAAAGGCCAGCGGGCCGCGAATTAATCGGTGTGTCGCCCGGCGGGCGAACTGGTCTGCTCCAACAACAAAAACGCGGCTGGGATTCCGGAGCCCGGAATGATTGTGAACGAGAATCCGGAATCCTGCGCGCATCGTTAGAGTTGCAAAAAGCAAGGCCATCCCGCTGAGGCCCAGGAAAATGCGGGAAAGGTTCCGATGGAGATGGAAGAAAAACAGCACGCCAAGGAGCACGGCATAAGCAGCGGCACAGGTGGAGAAGGCCGCGCGAATCCCGGTGCGTTCGCGAAAGAGTTCCTGCACGCTTGTGACCCGGTAGTATTCGCTAACGATTGCCCAGATCACGGTCATGAACAGCAAGAGATTGAAATAACTGTACCGGTCGAGCCCAGTGTCCGGGTGTCCCACTGAGCGCAGGAGGTACCTGGCAGCCCCAAAGGATAGGAAAGGGAGACCGTAAGTCACAACTCTTAGATAAAAATGGTAATAATTTACAAAACGTCTCATTGCTGACGTTTACTTCGTCTTCCGTTAACGCACATCGAACGCTTGTTTTTCAAACGGCGGCAACTTGAGGGTCGGGCTACGTGGCATGGCCCGGCCTTACCAGGAGCGTCAAATTCTTTTATTCAAGTACTTTGAAAAGCCTGCTCGCTTGGGGGATCAGTCTTATCAGCTTGCCGGGGAACGCCCGTCACAGAACTCGTGGTCCCGCTCTCTTTGCCTCTGCTAGGCGCCTCGTGCCATGCCTGACGCGGTGTGGAACTCCAGGTGAGCCTCTGTTGTCCCGTCACATAGCGGAGCAATCCCAACAACATGGCTAGATTCATGGAACAGAAGTGCAAGGGCAAGGAGAAAAGACGCGCAGGCTTTCCTCGTTTCTTGAGCAAATACCCGAGGCAGGCACTCAAGTAAAATGCGCCTTGGGCGGCAAGCAAGATCGCAAAATTGCGGTGTCCTGCAAGCAGCGCGCTCGAACCAAATGCAACAAGAAGCAGCAACGGTGCGAGCCAGCGAAGGACCTTATGCGAAAAAAAACAAAACGCCAGCATCCCCCTTAGCGGGTTCAGACACGGTAGATTTGCAAAAAGCGTCTGGTAGTCCCCGGCACCTATCCGGACTCTTCGAGCAAACTGAGCGGAGAGCGTCGGAGCAATTTCTTCAAAAGCGACCGCTTCAGGGTCATAAATGACGCGGTAGCCGCTCAGGCGAATCTCGAGTGGAATCTGCAGGTCTTCAACAATGGATTGCTTTTGCGGCCGGAAAAGGGAGCGGCGGACCGCCAACACACTGCCGTTGCCTGCAAGCGTGCAGTCCAGCCGATTTTCCAGCAATTTCAGCGCGGATTCGTAACGCCAATAGAGGGCCTCGGCGGCCGGGTCGGACCCCGGAGAGGGCATGCGACTCTCCTCTCCACTGACGGCGCCGACTTTCGGGTCCGCAAAGTGACGAACCAGATTGCCGATGCAGTTGGGCTCGAGTCTTGTGTTCGCGTCTGTAATCACCAAGATCTCAGCCGAGGTTTGCTCTGCGAGAGAGGTCAACACCGCCAACTTCCCTCGACGGTCCTTGAAGTGCGTCACGCGAAGGCGGTCAAAATCCATTTGACCCACGAGATCCGCGGTAGAATCTGAAGGCGCATCAAGTCCGATAAGAAACGCCAGACGATCCGGCGGATAGGCCGCTTCGAAAGTATTCTTCACCTTCGCTTGAATTACGGCTTCCTCATTATGAACGGACATCAGAACAGCGACTTTCGGGAAGTATTGGGCTGGCGGGGTGCAGCGTCGTCCGCCTCGATGAAACAGAAACAGCAGATCGGACTTGGCCTGGGATAGCACCGAAAGAAGAAAAATAACCAGCGGGTAGCCCACGTAGTTGTAAGCAACCAAAACCAGGCAAATCCAAAAGGTCACCGCTAAGTTGAGCATACCCATGTTCATGAGCTCCCATCCGTCGCTGAGGCTTGCAGTTCCGGAATCAAGGAATGGGCCATCGAGCCGGAAGGCGCCGGCGTTGTCCGGCTGAGGTATTGCAGGCCGACGGCAATTGCGACGGGGTAGTAGAGGAAGTATTCGTAGCCGATATGGGCGAAAAAGGCGCCAAAAACGAACGACAATAAACTGACCCAGGTCGCGCGCGCCATGAGCTTGAGGTCGAAACCTTCGGGGCCGTCAGCGATTGTTTTACTCAACGTTTTCATCCGGCGGATGGCCGTCCAGAGAAGGGAGATGAATAGCATTAAAGCCGGAACTCCAGCCTCCGAAGAGATCTGCGCAAATGTGTTGTGAGCGCCGAGCCAATCCTCAGGCCGGCCCAGCTCGGTGCCGCTGGCGATCTCAAAGTTTCCGAGGCCCAGGCCAAAAACAGGATGCTGGAGCGTGTAATGAATCGCCCGGTGCAAGGCGCCCAAGCGCTCTTCCTCGGACTCTATGGCAGAAGCGGCCGCCAGGTTCTGTGAGCTGCCGGAGCCGGACCACACGGTGGACATCCTCTCCCAAAAAACTCCAGGCGCCATGCTGATAGCCGCTATGGCAATGAGCACAATGCCTATGCCGATGAATTTTCCGCGAAAGGTACCGCGCAGGACGACCAGCCAGGTCAAGGCGATCGAGAAGAGCACGTTCAGCACGCCACTGCGCGATGCGGTCAGCACCAGCATCCACAGCAGGAATAGAACGGCAGAAACGAGCAAGCCCGTTTTGAGAAACCCCGGTTGGCTAATGTAGAGCGCGGCGATATAAGGAATGGTCAGGGCAGCCGCGATACCGAGGAAATTCCACCCCAAGATTCCCAGACTAACCCCCGACAAACGTTGGTCCACCCAGACGACGTGAGACGATTGGACGACCGAGTAGGCGCAAACAACAAGCTCGCTGAAGATAATGGCCCAAAGAATCTTGTGGATTCGCTCGAGCGTCACGAGGGTCTGCGTGAGCAGAAAGAAAATAATGAGCGTCTTGAGCCACACTTGTGTCAGGACTTGAAAGCTTCCCCCTCTCCAATAGGCGAACGGAATACCTGCGACAAAACAGCCGGTGAGCAGCAGTACGATTTGCAGTTCCTTCGTCCACACGAACGAGGCGTTGTCTAAGAGAAAGGGTCCGAGATAGGCAAATCCCGCGCATAGACCCAAAACAAAAGTCAGGTGAAATCGCCCGAGCGCCGGAACAATGTCTTCTGGCCGGGCATAAATAGCGACAGTAAACAGCATGACAAAGAAGAAACTTAGACTCGTACGGCGACTTCCTGCTTCCGATAGACCCGGCCGTGACTCCAGGAGGGAATCGCTGTTGGCGGCAGGATAGAGCGCTGCCTCGGTCATGGGATCACCAGCGCAGCGTCACGAGTCATCTCCCCGACGCGCCCCGGTTTGCCGGGCGATGTCACGAGCCTGAGTACATCTTCCACTTTGGCCACTACTGCTTCCCAACTGTAGTTCTCGGTGACTTCCCTGCGTGCGGCTCTTGCCATTTCGTTGCGGAGCCGCGCGTTTTCCAGAAGCTCGACGACAGCATCGGCAAAATCCCTCGCGTATTCGGCGATGCGAATCTGTTTGTTGTCTTGAAACGGCAATCCCTCCGCGCCGATCGGCGTGGAGACCACCGCCTTTGCCATGGCCATTGCCTCCGGAATCTTGATGCGCGTCCCACCGCCACTGCGCAAAGGAACTACGACAACCTCCGCTTGCGAAAGATAAGGGCGCACATCGGGAACCCATCCGGTCATTTCTACCGACGGTGATTTGCCGGCAAGCGCCAGCAGTCGCGAGGAGGGATTTCGCCCAACAACAACCAGGCTTGCGTTTGCTACGGCCTGGCGGATGAAAGGGTAAATACTCTCTAAGAACCAGACCACTCCATCCTCGTTGGGATCCCAATCCATAGATCCAACGAAAGCAAGCCTTCCCGGTTCTGAGTGGTTCCCGAGGGGACGAAAGTAATCGGTATCCACACCGGTGGGGAGTGTGGAGACGTGATCAATTCCAAATTCATGCTGAATCGTCCGCTGGTCTTCCTCGGACACGGTGAGAACATGGTCAAAACAGCGGCTTACGCGAGCTTCAAGTGGTCGTGTTTTTCTCCATTCTGTGCCAAACACCATCTTGCGAATGGGATGTTTCTCCACTTGCCATTTCCGTTTTCTCAGTTGGAATTCCACGTTGTGCTCAAAAACGACCTTGGGCCTAAAGGTGCAGTGAAGCAGGGGAACAGCGGTTTGCAAGAAATCACAAAAAAGCACGTCAAAACGTTCTCTTTGGAGCAGAGCTTCGACGGTGGATCGGAAATGAGGCCGCCGGCACTTTGCGAGAAAGTACGGCCAGGCGCTGAATTGGTTGGTGACAAGCTCCTCGTAGAATTGGAAAGAGTACTTCTTCGTTTCCCGCCAGGGTACCGGCGTGTAACCTTCGAACAATCTCTGCATTTCTTGAATCGACGCGGCATCGCTAAGGGGGTCAGCAAAAGAGACCGCATGAATTGACGCGCGTTTCGCAAGCCGCGAAAAGATATTCAACGAGCGCACTTTTCCCCCGGTGTCAGCCGGGAAGAGAGGTTGCCGCAATGTCAGCAGGATCTTCATGTTTTGGTTCGTTCTCAGGAAGGCAACAGCGTTTCCGATTGCCTGACCACATCCGATTTGGAAAGCGCCGGTTGCTTGTGAGCCGCAACGGAATTTGCGACCTTGGCGTCTCGGTCGAGAAAAATCCGGCACCACAGCTCAAAATTCAGAAGTCGCCAACAGCCCTCAGTTGCGGCCGAATCTCCCTGACGATGGGCGGTCAGGAGATGTTGGATGTAGCCTGGCTCGATAAGCCTTCGTTCTGCCATGCGACCATCGGTGAGAACCGCACTCAGCCTTTCAAAGAGCTGATTCCTTAACCACGGGCGGATGGGAGTAGGGAAGCCCTTTTTGTTGCGTCGCAGAACCTCCGGTGGCAGGTCGCGCGCCATGGCTTTGCGAAGGAGGTATTTGCCGGAAGAGAAGCGCAACTTGTAGCGTGCGGGAAGGCTGGCTGCGAACTCAACCACCTTGTGATCCAGGAAAGGGACACGGCTTTCGATCGACGCAGCCATGCTCATCTGATCTTGTTTCATGAGGAGTTCGACGAGATAAGTCTTGATGTCCATGTACAACAGACGGTTTAGGGAATTGCCATTCCATCCATTCCTCGGGAAGTAGCGCATAGCGTTCGCATAAGCATTGACGTCGCGGACTTCATCGTTAAGCGCGGGTGTGAAGAGCAGCGGTTGCTGGTGCTGTGGAAACGCCGCATAGAAGTTGTCGAAATAGATCTGTTCAAAACTGTCCGGGTGATAGAGGAAAGAATGGCGAAGCTTGCGCAGGGCCCAATCCGGGCCAAGCCCCGATGACAACGCCTTGCGCACCACCTGCTGGAGAAATCGCGGGACAAACTTTCGGTATAGCGGCCCGCCGCGCAGGTTCCAGAGCGCCACACGGTACTTCAAGTAGCCGGCGAAGAGCTCATCCCCGCCTTCGCCCGTCAGGACGACTTTCACTTTTTCGCTTGCCAGCCGCGATACAAAAAACAGAGCGACACTCGACGGCCACACGAGAGGCTCATCTTCGTGCCAAATCAGCCGCGGCAGGCTCGCAAAGAAATCATCGGGGCCAAGTATAACCTCGTGGGCTTCGGCTCCGATGTGTTTGGCGACGGCACGTGCATAAGGCAATTCGCTGTACTGGCTTTCCTCGTAGCCCACCGAAAAGGTTTGAATGGGTTCTTTCTTCAACGAAGCCATCACCGCGGCGATGGAACTCGAATCGAGCCCTCCGCTCAAGAACACTCCCAGCGGTACATCGCTCATCAGATGAGAGCGGACCGTCTCCGCAAACAGGTCGCGGAACCGCGAGATGCAGTCGGCCTCGCTCGGCGAGCGTTCTGGCGCGGAGCTATTCAAGTCCCAATACTGGGTGATTTGCGGTCGGGCATTGTCGGAGTCGAGCTCGAGACAAAGGCAGTGCCCCGGCAGAAGTTTGTATACATTCTTATAGAGGGTCTCCTCGGCCGAGAGATAGCCAAACGTGAAGAACTCGGGAAGCGCGCTTCGATTGAGACGCGCGTTGAAATCTCGCAATTCGAAGAGCGCCTTGATTTCCGACGCAAAGGCGAACCGGTTGCCAACCATCGCGAAATAGAAGGGCTTGATACCCAACCGGTCTCGCGCGCAGAAGAGGCGGTTGTATCGTGCGTCCCAGATGGCAAACGCGAACATGCCGCGAAGGTGCCGAACGCAGTCATCGCCATATTCTTCGTACAGGTGGACGATCGTCTCGGTGTCACTGTTGCTAGTGAACCGGTGGCCGCGTTTCTGCAAGCCGGGACGAAGTTCTGCATGATTATAGATTTCGCCGTTAAACGCGATCCAAACGTTCCGCTCCTCGTTGCACATCGGCTGATGGCCGCGAGACAAGTCCAGAATGCTTAGTCTTCGGAAACCAAGCGCGACCGGACCGGAGACAAGCTTTCCTTGATCGTCAGGCCCGCGATGACCGAGAACGCTGGACATGGCTTGCAAGTCCTCGGCTGGAAGCCTGTCCCTGCTCAGGTTGAGAATGCCGCAGATTCCGCACATGGTCTGTTTCTAGGCTGGAGTTGTGGCTTTCTTTGTATCTAGAGTTTCGCTGTTTCCTACGGAGTCCGCCGTGGCCGGCAATATTTGGGTTAAGTATTGGCTGACCTGGCTCGCCGGTTCCGCGTGGTCGTCCCTTTTGGGAACAGGCTCATGCCGGGTGGCAGCCGCGAAAGGTTGCGAGGTCGCGCCATCGCTTTCCTCACGGCTCCATTCGCCGTGTTTCACCGGTAAATTCGCGCCAAATAGAAGACGACCCTCGAATGCGAAGCAGCTGCCCTCACAGATAACGAACTGGCTCACGGTCTGCTTGAAATCGGTCGAGCAGTACAAAAATCTGGCGTCGCTCGCAAACTTTCCCAATTGCCAATTCCCCGGCTTGCCCGCGAAAAACAGATGGTGTTCTGTATTGGCGGCGGAATACCGAACGGCCTTGACCGGGACACCCCGGTGAACTGCCTGCATAGGACGGAGGACGCCCCGGTCGGCGGCAGCTTCTAAATCGGGAATCAACATGGTTGTGAATTCGAAAGGCAAGCTCGCGCTGGTCGTCACCCGAAAGGTAGGGGATGGCTCCTTTCTTCCGTACACAGGCGAATACCAGTCTTCGGATAGTTCCTTTCTGCGGCTGCTGTCTCCTGTGAACAACAGAACAAAAGGAGCGAGTTCATCGCTCGTGAACATCACGCCACCTGGAATCGCGTGCAGAGATCCCGGCGCAAAATGCCAGGAGACTTCCGCTTTGTGCAATCCTGTCCCCTCAAGGACATCTCGTATGACCCAGAAGCGCGATTTCAGGTGAAAGACGTACCGGCGATGTCGCACTGGGCAGGACAACCGGGAATAGCCGGTGTGTGAGCCCACGAAGAAATCAAACGTTTTGCCGGCTACCCAGAACTCCGCCCTACCATTGGCCCTTCCGGTCCATTCGAAGGTCCCAGCAGGCTCGGCCTGGCTGCAGCCGTCCACCTGGACCGTATTGTGTGCTGCCGTTCCACGGAAGCAATCCCGTTCACCGCGGGCGTCCGCATACGTAAAGGTACCTGGGTCAATCAGCAGGGGCTTGCCGTTTACCGATACTTGCACGCCGAGCGCGTCTGCATGACCGTGCCCAGCGCGGCCTGCCCCCTGTGGCCCGGCGTCCACGACCAGCTGGTAAGAGGAGGTACCTGAACCGCGCATTACGTAGGTGCCACTCGCCGTCAGAGCTAACGAACCGCTTTCTGGGTTCCCAGCCGGCAGCTCGTCGAACCGCCGCAAGCCTTCCCCTCCAAGCAGCCAAAGCAGTTCTTCACTGGCATGACTCCTCCCGGCTTTGAAATCCGGCCGGTCATACAGCACTGCGCCCAGGATTAAGGGATCCAGCAGGTGCTTTGACCGGTTGCGACTCGGGTCAAAGAGCCGGCCTCCGTCGTCATCCCCGAATCGCGGTAGGTGTTCGCTGGCGGCAAGCGCCGAGGTAACCTCAAGCATTTTTTCAACCGTGTGGTCCAGGTCTTGCGGAACGGCGATATCATTCAGCTTTGCGAGAATCAGGGAATGCAGAAAAAAATCCAAAGCATACGTGTGGTAATAAGTCGATTGCTCGAAGTGCATCCCATCCTGCCGGACTTGACGCTGTGCTTCGCGCAAGATGATCTTCCAACCGCCCTCCTGCCAGCGCCGGGCTGAGGGGATCCCCGCGCACAACAAACCGATGAAGAACAGAGCCACCCCCTCGCCGAGTAAGTGCGTGTTTGGAGAGAAATACGTAGATAGAAATCTCTCGATGTGGCGTCCGTTCAGGGCCAGGGCGTGCGAGAGGTCAGCAGGGAATTGCTTTGGCGTCACCGGACAACCGTCAAGCAAATGCCAAACCCAGAGCCAGGATACACTTCTAAAAGCCACCTCTAGGCTGCTTGCCCAGTTGATCCCCAATGGATAGGGGTTCTGCTCACGCCAGTGATACCACTGCTTGAACAGTTCCTGCGCGTAGTGCTCTTTCCCGGTCAAACGATAGGCTTTGGCTAGTGTGACCAGGTGCTGGTGCCGGTTTAGCTCCCAGGTGACTTTGGAATCCCCGACTTGGTGAAAGTCCAGGTAGGGAACCCGAAACCAGGGACGCCGCCGCGCGTGTTTGCCGTGCACCGCGTCCAAGTGCCAATCGATTTCAGCGCCGTAGTTCACTCCCTTGTACCCGAGCAAGTCAAAGCAATGCTGGCAGATTTGCTCGGACCGCTCGACAATCTGCTGCGCTGTCTCCGGAAATTGCTTGCTTAGCGCCGAGAGGATTCCCGGCAGCTCTTCTCTTTGAAAGAAAAAGCGGCCACCACGCCCGAGCGCATTCGACCGGTCATCCTTGACGGCAGGGAGCCCCATTTTGTACAAGGTGACATCCCAACGCTTTGCGAATGCCTGCTGTAAGCGGACAGCTATCTCCTCCCGGCCCATTTCGGCGAGGCGTTTCGAACGTCTGATCCACTGGCGATTAGTCGGCACTGGCAAAGTCCCGCGCTGGTTCCTTTGCGCGCTGCGGAGACTCTTCCAACAACCAATCCGCAGTCCGCGTGATATTGTCTTCCGCGCCACACGCGAGTTGTGTTTGTTCCTTCACTTGCGCGTAATGCCCGGTAACAAACGCAAGTTTCTTACACAGGTCGTCGGCATCGTTTTCGCGGTAGGTCGTCACCCCGGGCGGCCGATAGCGATTTTCGCTGGCAACGACCGGGACACCAAGCGACAACGATTCCAGGACCGAGGCGGCAACGCCATCGCACGCGGGTGTTCGTATGCATGCAGAACATGTTTCGAGCAGCGTCATAAATGTGTCGTGGCTCAAATTTCCCAGCAACAGCAGGCTTGCTCGTTCGCTCGGTGGCCATGACGCCACAAATTGCCGGGCCGCAGGTAATTCTTTGGAAGGAAATCCCAGCCAAATGTAGCCTGCTTGCTCGTACCGTTGACGAAATTTCTTCATCGCTACACGAAGCATCGCGAGCCGGTATTCAGGGCGAAACGAGACGTAGCAAAAGAAAACCGGACGGTGGGAACCGAGAAAGGCCGCAATCTCCGGATCCAGCGGTACGCGCCGAAAATCCAGGTTTTGCTTTGAAAACGCCGGAATCGCGGCAACGCGGTCGGGTTCCATGCCATAACCTTCAATCGCCTGTTTAATTCGCAGGTCGTTGCAAGCGATCTTTCCGCACAGCCGAAAAAGTAGTCTGTAGAACTCACGCAGGAAGTGGCCCTGCGATCTCGGAAAATACTTTTGCTCGAGGCCACCTTGCCAGCTCAGCGCTACCGCGCGGCCGCTCGACCTGCCAACCAAGGCCGCCAACAGAGCCAGGACGTAGCCCGTTTTGGACTGCCCATTGACATGTACCTGAAACTGGTAACCTTTTCCGGCAAACCGAACCAGCTTGTAAACGTAATCGAAGCCATTTTGTACGTCGACATACTCGCTGGATTTCTTTTTGCGACTCTCATTGATATTCAAGACCTGACAAACATGCCCACGCCGGCGAAGTTCTTCCACCAAAAGCTTCGTCTGCATGGCCCAGCCGCAGGCGGGTGGCGGGTAATTCCCAATTTGAAGGATTCTCATTGTTGGGCGCTTGGTTCCGGCTTAAACTCTTTGCATTGCTTCACGCACCTAGACCGAAGGAGAAGCGGCTTGCCGTTTGCTGAAATTGATCTTTATCCGATGCAGCACGTTCCAGGCTGATGCGGGCAGATGAACGCGAAGCCATTCCTTGCTCTTGGCCATGGAATTTGTACAGGAAAGATAGAGGCTTCCCGCGCTCCCCGGCCGCGCGAACCGCAAATTCAGGTAAGCGCCGGGCTTGGCCCCCCAGTTGTGCTTGTGCGCCGCGAGCCCGCCAAGAAAGTCGTAACGTCTTACTCCGGTCTCAATGAAGTGCTTTAGCATTGCCGCACGCAGGGCGTAGCCCGGCTTATCGACGGCAAATTTCGGATCGAATCCTTCCTGCAAAATAGAAACAGTGTTGCGATATCGAAAACAGTATTGCGCAGCCGCAGGCACACCATTCAGTTCCATGAGCCAGAATTCCAGCCATCCCTTGCTGAGGAAGGATGGCCCCATCGCAAAGTAAAACTCTCTCCGCTCGCGGCAGCCAAAACTCCCCGGCTGGTTGACCAAATTCCACCGTTTCTTGTGGAGAGAGAAAAGAATTTTTAGCTTCCTTGAAAGCTCATCCGGGTTCTCGCAGCGACGAATTCGGACTTGGTAGCGCTGCGCCAGCCTGCGAGGGTAGCGCGTCAGCAAAGGCCGGAAACTGGGCGAAAGGCTTTCTACATAAAGCAGCCATGAATCCGGTAGCTCGATTGCCGAATTCGGAAAACTTTCTAAGACGTAAGGCCAATGAACTCTGTCGAGCTCGCGCACCAGGGCTGCGGCCGCCCGAGAGTTTCGAGGCATGGTATTCAGAAAGCAAACGTCCCAGTGCTTATGATGCTTGAGCCAAGACACCAGGCCTTGTGCGCAGGCCTTCTCGAAACCTGGTCGAACGATTAGGTCAAGATTGTCGGAATCGCCTGTGCCATCGCCGACCAAGCGCAAACCCGTCAATCTTGTGAAAAACGGACTCTGGAATTCTTCGAGATAGGCAGGAAGCAAGCCCATCATCGAGTTGTCCGCGCCTGCAAAAGTCAGGATGCTGGTCCGTTTATTTGAGCCAAACGCTTTCCACCAAGAACCCAGCCATTCCGGTGTCGAGAAGATAGATAAGGACGGATTATGGTCGAGAATAGCTTCCCAGGCCGGGATCTCGGCCTCAAGTTGCTCCCATCGATCGTATGGCACGGCGCGTAAAATCTGATTTTCCGTCCGTGCCGTCTGCCAAGACGGAGAGTCGGCCAAGGCCAAAAAACTCGGAATTTCGGCCGTAGCTTTGGAATGCGAACGGGTTAGTGAAGCTGCCATTTTGTTGATTTCAAGCGAGACGCATGAATTCACTCTGCGATAAAGGGGACATTCGCGGCTTCCCCGAAGGGCCTTATTGGCGTGCCGCCAACGTTGCTTGATTGGAGGATTGTCGATATTCCGGGGAAATTCGAACGGTGGCGTGAACGACGCAGATCGATGATCAGCTGATCTGGCCGGATGGCCGCCTCGAGCCTTTTATCGTCGAGTGCGTCCGTTCCGACCACGATGACCTCTGCTTGTGCGACTACGCTCTCGAGCTGGGGGGAGAGACGAGCGCCGATGTGGGGGATCTCATCCTGAATAAATTGCCGGTTGGATCCTGTGAGGCGGCCCATGGAAACGTCCTTGTCCCACACTTGAACTTCACAACCTTCGCCAAGCAGTCTTTTGATTAGCTCGACCGAGGGACTTTCGCGAAGGTCATCGGTGCCAGGCTTGAAGCTCAAACCAAGTACTGCGATTTTCTTGCGCTTTGTTGCCAGGACGGCTTCCACCGCACGGTCAAGGTGCGCTTGGTTGCTCGGAAGGATCGCGCGCAATAACGGCAGGTCCAGGTCAAGCTGTTTTGCACGATAAGTGAGCGCGCGAATGTCTTTCGGCAGGCAGGATCCGCCAAAAGCAAAACCGGGGTCCAGATAAGCCTTTGAGACGTTAAGTTTTTTGTCCGACGCAAAAATCTCTGTTACCTTGCGCGCATCCAAATCGAACTGCTCGCACAGTGAACCGATTTCATTTGCGAAAGTCACCTTCAGGGCATGAAAGGCATTGCACACATACTTGACCATCTCCGCTTCACCAAGAGAGGTCTCGAAGATCGGTCCCGGTGTGTCCCGATAGAGGTCACGCAGCGCGTCAAGATGAGAAGGATCATCAGCTCCTAGAACCGTAATCGCGGGATTCAGGAAGTCGGCGACCGCGCAACCTTCGCGCGTAAATTCTGGGTTAGAGCACACCGCGAAGTCGACCCCGTGGCGTTTTTTGCTTGCCGCTTCGATCGTCGAAATGACCAAAGATTTGCATGTCCCGGGCAAAACTGTGCTGCGAATTACAATCAGGTGAAAGCCTTCTTTGGAGCGAAGCGCTTCGCCAATGTCCTGGCAACTGCGTTTTACACTGCGTAAGTCCAAGCTGCCGTTGGGCAGGCTTGGCGTGCCCACGCAAATAAAAGAGATATCGGATTGGTGCACCGCGGAATGCGCATCCGTTGTGGCGTGCAGTCGGGCTGACCTTTGGGCATCCGCGATCAGCTCCTCGAGTCGCGCCTCCAGCACCGGGGCCTGACCTGATCCGATCATGTCGACCTTGACGGGATTGCTGTCTACGCCGACGACTTCGTGACCTTTATGAGCCAGGCAGGCGCCCGTTACCGCGCCTACGTAACCCAGCCCCAACACGCTTACACGAGCCATGTTCGATTGCTCCAACCCGCGATGGATGCTGCCTTGCTTGAAGACCCTTTTGTGCGTGCGCTACAAGTGTAGATTTCCGTGGCTGCTGTTCGCCCGATGGAAGGACCTTGCAGGAATGACCTGGCGGCGGCCGGAAGATGAGAGCCGCTTCTCGTAGATTCTCTTTACGCTGGCCAAAAGCCTTGAAAAATTAAAGCGTGTCTCGACGCGTTCGCGTCCCGCTTTTCCCAGGCGCTCTCGTAATTGCTCATCTTTCATCAGCCGGAGGATAGCCGTCGAGAGAGCTCCAGGATTGTCAGGCGGAATCAATAGTCCATGAACCTCGTTTTCTATGATCTCCGGCACGCCGCCCACCGCGGTGGCGACAACGGGCAGGCCGGCCGCCAGGTATTCAAGGACCGCATTTGGAAGCCCCTCGGAGCGCGACGTAAGCACGCCGATGTCGCAGCAGGACAGCAACTGTGGAATGTCCGTGCGGTGCCCGAGGAAGATAAACATCCGAGCTAAGCCAGCCGTGCGGACTTGTTCTTCAAAGAACGCTCGCATCTCGCCGTCTCCTGCGAGCAGAAATCGTGCTTCTGGGCATGTTTCTCGTACGGTTCGTGCTGCTTCGATCAAATCGCCGTGGCCTTTCGCGCCAGTGTGCATGTTGGCGGTCATGATGATCAGCTTGTCGTTTGCCGACGTTCCCGGAATCAGCTTTTCACGGTCGGCTCTCGCCGCGGCAAATCTTTCCGTGTCGATCCCGTTGTGGACCACGACGATTCTTTCGGGAGCAAAGCCGTCTCGCGTAATCAGTTCCTGGCGCACTGCTTCGGAGTTCACCAGAACGCGCGTCGAAAAACGCTGAATCCTTCGCAGGAGTTTCCGTCTTGCAGGCGTATACCACCACCAGCGTCCCAGGTCTCTTCGGCTCGAGACAATAACCGGTACTCTTGCCAGCCACGCGGCAGGTATGGCGAACAAATTGGAATAAAGGTCATTGGTGTGAACAACGCTGAAACGCTCTCTGCGGATAAAAGCGACTAACTTCAACATCTGCAGAATGGCGTAGGGCCGCAATAGCGTTCCTGGAACGGGAAAGACCACGCATCTCACACCGGACTCAAGCAACTTTTTCCGAAGCGGGCCTCCCGCCCGGAGGCAGCCCACCGTCACCGAGTATCCTTCTGCCGCCAGCCGCCGGGCGAGTTCCACGCACTGCGTTTCCGACCCGCCCAGTTCCAACAACTGTATAAACAGAAGCACACGAGTGCCTTCACTCGACGAAAGTGCCGTATTTTTTTCTTCGTTCATTTTTCGAAATGCATTCGTAAAAGGCACGGTATCAGCCCTTTCCACAGTTTTTTTTGTCTGGAGCTACGCCCTGACCAATTCTGACGCTTTTCCGCCGCCACCGGCCTCCAGGACAAAGGCGTTCGGCTGGAATGCTGCGGCCGGTTTCTGCTTGGTTTTCGTTTCCAGAAAATTGCGGTGCCAGAGTTCGAGAATCAGCAGCTGCCAGAGCTCCGAGGAGCGATCGCGAACTCCCTGACGGTGCTCCTTTAGCAGTTGTCGAACTCCGCTCTCTGCAAAGTATCCTCGCCGCAAGGTTCTGGGCTCCAGCAGGATATCGAGTAACGCCGGTCCCGGATTCTCGCGGAACCAATGGAACAAAGGCATCGTGAAACCCCGTTTTGGGCGGTACAGCACCTTCTTGGGAATGCGCAGTCGCTCCGCTAATTTCTTCAGAACGTACTTCAGTTCTCCGAATCGCAACTTCCATCGCGGCGATAACATCGCCGCCCACTCAGCCAGGGGATGGTCCAGAAACGGCGCTCTCACCTCGAGCGAATTCGCCATGCTCATCCGGTCTACCTTGGTCAATATGTCTCCCGCAAGGTAGGTTTTTGCGTCGAGATACTGCACTTCGCTCAGGGGGTCCGTGGCGGGACCGTGTTCCAGAAAGGGCAGAAACGAGTCGTACGGCGAAGGTTGTCGGTTTGCCCATGCCAGGAAATCTTTGGAATAGATGTTCTTTTCCCGCCGACAAGGCAACATGGATATTCCATCCAAATAGCGTTGCCGACAGGGCAGGGAAAGGTTGTAAACAAACCGGCGACCCCGCCAATGCATTGGAAGGATCGGGTGTACGCGTTCTCGATACCAGCGCCCTGATCCGAACGGAAACAAGCGAATTTTTCTGCGCCTCAGATAGGAAAAATACCGGTCGTAACCGGCAAAGAGTTCATCGCCTCCATCACCGGCTAGCGCCACCGTGACATGTTGCCGAGCCATGCGGCACACGTGATACGTCGGGACCGCCGAGGAGTCGCCAAAGGGTTCTTCGAGAGAACTTGTTAGATGCTGTACCGTTTCCTCGATCTTCGGCTCCACGTAAAGTTCGTGGTGCTCTGTCCCGAATTTCTCGGCGACCGCGCGCGCGTGTTCACTCTCATTGAAGTCTCGACTGGGGAAGCCGATGGAAAACGTCTTGACGGGCCGCGAACTAAACCGCGCCATCAGCGCCACCACGATGGAGGAATCGACACCTCCGCTCAGGAGTGCTCCGAGGGGAACGTCGCTGAGCAGGCGAATACGAACGGCTTCGGCCATGCGATGCTCGAGCTCTTCAAGGCATTCCTGTTCAGATGGAGGCTCATAAGTTCCATAAGCAGGCAAATCCCAATATTTTCGAACCCGCACGTGTCCGTCAGAGAATTCGAGAAGGTGCCCGGGCGGCAGCTTTTTGATGTTCTTGAAGGAGGTATGCGGATCTGGGACGTAACCAAAATGGAAAAAGCTCAGCAACCCCCGCGGAGCAATTTCGGCAAGGGCAGGTGCAGCGGCTAGGATGGTCTTGATTTCCGAACCGAACAGCAGCCGCGCGCCGTCCACCGCGTAGTACAGCGGCTTTTCCCCGAAGCGATCGCGCGCCAGCAGCAGCGTCTCTCTTCGCTGGTCCCAGACCGCGAGCGCAAACATTCCCCGCAGTTTCTTCACGCACGCGATGCCGTGTTCCTCGTACAAGTGCACGATGACTTCCGTGTCCGAATTCGTGTAAAAGCGGTGCCCCCGTGCTTCGAGCTCCGGGCGCAGTTCAGGGAAGTTATAGATTTCGCCGTTGAAGACAACCCAAAGATTACCATCCTCGTTATGAATGGGCTGGTGCCCCGTAGATAAATCAATGATGCTTAACCGCCTCATTCCGAGCCCCGCGCGGCCGTGCACGTAGATTCCTTCATCATCCGGGCCGCGGTGCACAATGGTCTGGCACATTGCGCGAACCTCTGCTTCTTCAGCAAGGTACCCGGGCGCAACGCCCACCATGCCGGCTATGCCACACATAATTTCTGCCACTTGAAAATCAAATCGACCAATTCTCAATCACAAAAGTGCGGACTTGGGAGAGGACCAGACAGCTCGTTTGCGCCCCTGCCCGTGAAGCTAAGTCGGTATGATGGAGCCTATCGGGGCAGTTCTTACCGGTTGTTGCGGTAAACGAGTTACCCAAGCACTTTCAACCTCCACAGCGACTGACCTTTGCAGCAGCGTAACGGACAGCACCAGTCGATAACGCCCCTTGAAATTGAGCAGGACCCCTTCCAGGCCCCTGAGTGGTCCCTCTTCGACCCGGACTCTTTCTCCAACCTTGAGGAACGGCCATGGATGCGTGGGCAGTCCGGCCTTGACCGCGGCCTGGAGTGCGCTCACTTCTTCCTCGTCCACGGGAAGGGGTGTCTTGCCGATCCCGACGATCTGGATAACCCCGGGCGCCGTAAGAATGGGCAGACGATCCAGCAAATTAAACCGGCAGAACAGGTAGCCCGGGAAAAGCGGCATTTCGAATTCGTGCATGCGATCAGACCAACGCCGTTTGCACGGGTATAAGGGCAAAAAAACCTCGTAGCCCCTGCCGCCAAGCTGTTTTGCGGCGAAGTTTTCGTAGCGCGCCCTGGTTTGCACGGCAAACCAGGGATAGATTTGCGGCGTGTACGTCGGCTTCATAAGCAGGAAGGCCTACCTCTTACCTGTCATCCGGTACGTCCAACGAATTGACTAAGCTACCGCCATGAGAGTCCCAAGTGGCTGACCCTGGAAGAAGGTTGTGTGGGCCTGGACGCAAGCTGCCGTCCGTACGGCCCATCGGTCTGGACGTTACCGCTTGGCCAGTCCGAATCCGGCGGAACAAGCGTAACCGCCGTAATTCGCCGCTTCGCTGCCGCCGTTCAACACAACGCCCAGAAGATTGCTCCCACGAAATTCTTGCAACGTCGTCTTAACGAGGTTGTGGGCTGTCTCACCGGCGCGGACTACCACGATTACTCCATCGCAGAAGTCAGCAATGATTCCGGCGTCGGCCACCGCTAAAACCGGTGGCGCATCTACGATCACCCAGTCAAAGACCGGACTTATCCCGTGGATGAACGCTTTCAGCATTCCGTTTGCGAGCAGCTCGGAAGGGTTGGGTACCGGCCGGCCGGCAGGAACGAAGAAGAGTTCGAATTTTGGATCGGCTTGCAAGATGGAGAATTCGTCCACTTTGGCGCCTAGGAAGTCGCTCAAACCCGGCGCCGCCGGCGCGCCCAGGCGCGCGTGAAGACTCGAAGCGCGTAGGTCCGCATCAATCAGCAACGCCTTCCTCTCGTGCTGACGCGCGATCGCCAGCGCCAGATTGAGGGCCACAAAAGTTTTTCCTTCTCCCGGCAGGGCGCTCGTTACCAGCAACGTTCGGATGGGATTTTTCTCTCGCAGCCGGTAGAGATGCGAGCGCAGAGTTCTAAACTGCTCGGCACAAAGCGACGAAGACTGTTTGGTCGAGAAAACGTCGCAGTCCGGATTCAACTCCCAGCCCGGCTTGATGCACCGCTGACGCAATTCTTCAAGTCGCAGGCCCCGTCCTACCGTTGGTATTCCTTTTGGCGTGGGTGTGGGCGAATGCAACGCTTCCCGAGCCACCGCGGTGTTGACATTGCCGCCAAAACCGAGCGGAGTCGGCTCGGAGGGCTTCCAGGCTGGCGGTTTCTGCTCCTCCGCCCTCTTCAGGGCTTCATGAATACGGCTCATAGCTTTCCTTCCCGGATCCAACGCCTACAGGGACAGGCTGGCGCATGCGCTCGAGGACTGTTGACAGATCGCGCAAAACTTTCTCAACCGACGTTGGGTTTTCCGAACTCGTGCTCCGGGGGGCTATGGGCCGATCCAGTTCAAACTCATGAGCAACGCCTTCGACGTGAGCAGCGCTAACCGTCTTTTCCTGATCCGCGAAAGCATTGATCAGGGCATGTTCGCAGAGCACGTTGATTACACGCGGGATCCCTATCGCGTGGCGATAGATGCTCTCGATGGCCTCACGGGAAAACAGTGGTCCGTTGCCGGCTCCGGCAATGCGCAAGCGTTCCGCAATGTAGCCTTGGGTTTCTTCGAGCGACAATGGGCTCGTGCGGCAGCGCACCGTGATTCGCTGGCGTAACTGACGCAAGTGGGGCTGCCTGAGTCTCTCTTCGAGTTCAGGCTGTCCCGACAGCACCACCTGCAACAGTTTTTCAGTGGAGGTTTCAAGGTTCGTGAGAAACCGGATCTCCTCCAATACTTGGTCGGAGAGGCTCTGCGCCTCATCAACAATCAGCACCGCCGTTTGCCCATGGCTGTACCGATCGAGCAGCCAGCGATTGAGACGTATCAGAATCTCGCTCTTGGAGTGCGATTCGCAGGAAATCCCCAGGTCTGCCATCATGCACTCAAACAGCTCGGAGACCGTCAGGTGCGTGTTGAAAATGAAAGCGGTGGCCGCCCGGTTCTGGCGGAGCCAGTCCAACACCATCTGGATCAGGGTCGTCTTTCCCGTGCCCACTTCCCCGGTCAGCAGGATAATGCCTCTCCTGCCCCGGATCCCGTAGGCTAGACTGGCCAAGGCTTCCTGAATCCCGGGCGTCAAAAACAAATACCGCGGATCCGGGTTGACTTTGAACGGGCTTTCTCGCAAGCCAAAGAACTTCTTATACATTTCGCTCTTTCCAAGACGAAGGTGTCAGACTTAATTCAGACTGCCTCGTGCGAATTCCTGCATTGCTCAGATAACGAATCTTGCCAGCGCTCCCTGTGTGGGAGATGAGCCCCAGTGTCGGGACCCCGAGGTAAATCTCGACGTCGCGCCGGCTTCGGATGGACTTGTCGCGAGCTTCGGACAAGTGGACGATGCCGACTCCCAGCGCCAGTCCCGCGCAAAAGCCGCCTAGAAGGAAAAGTTCGCGATTCGGGAAGGAAGGCTGCTCGGGCAAGCTCGGCGGATCGAGCATGCGAAACCTCTCCGCTTGCTGCTGATTCTCGAGCGTCGTGGCCATCTGCGACTCATTCCGTTCCTTGAGGAGATCGTTGTAAAAATTAAGCGCCGTCTGATAGTCGCGAGTTAATGCCTTGAATTCCTGCTGGATTGTTGGGCTCAACTCGATTCGTCCCTGTAGCACGCGGATTTGGTGCTGCAGGTCTTCCTGCTCTTTCGTTTTTTGCGCGATGCTCAGTTCGAGTTCGCGGAGCTGAGCGCGATCTTGCTGGATTTGCGGCGTGTCGGCCACCGGGATCGCCGGAGTCTGTCCACCCGCAGCGTTCTGATGGTTCGAAGGCATCGCCACAATTTGACTTTCCAGTTGCGCTATCGCGCGCTTCAGTTGGATCACCTTCGGATGCTTGTCCGTATACCTTCTCTCGAGCACCGCAAGCTCATTGTGCATGTCGCTAAGCTGTTGCTCGAGCGACTTGGAGGTCTGCCCGTCTCGAGTCTTCTTCAAATCCGCTAATTGTTGGTTTAGAAGAGATTCCACGAAAGCCTTCTGCTGCCGTGCCTGATTGAGGCTTTGGGTGACGGCTTCCAGTTGCGTGGTGGTGCCCGCCAGCAGCGTCACATTGGTCTTTTCATCGTCCGGCAGCGCTCCCATGTGCCGGCTTTGAAATGCAGCCAGCCGCGCGTCCTGCTCATCCAGTTTTGTCTTGGCTTCCTCCAGCTGTTTGGCTAAGAACTCGGTCGTATCCTCTGCTTGCTTCTGGCGTTGATGGATGTTTTGGTTCATGAACATGGAGGTGATTTCGGTGCATATTTGCTGAGCAAGCTTTGCTTCGCCAAGTGTCACGTCCACAGTAAAGCCCGGCAGTCCGTGAGACGAGGTGCCGGGCATGGGATTTAGCGGCGCCACTTTGATCGATTTCCTTAACTGTTCGATCATGGCCTCGATCGGCATCCGCCCCGCTTCCTTTGGATACGGATGGAACTTCTCGACCAGGTCCTCGAGCCTTGTCCGGCTCAGGATTTGCCCTTGCATGCTGGCTAAGCGCTGGTTCACATCTTCATTCACGACCGGTTTGACATAGCTGTCTGAGACCACCGGCTCTTCTATCAGCACCATGGTGTGCGACGTGTATTGCGGTGGTAGAACGACCGACAAAACCAAGCCGGCAGCTGTTCCCAGCACGGCCGCGATGAGGATTAGCCAGCGTCTGCGAAGCAAAAGCGCCACATATTCTTCGACGTTCAACTGGCGATGAACTTCCACTTCTTACCTCGCTCTCCTAGCCGCTGGCTCTTTCGCTTGCAGATTCCTGTACCGTGGCCCTCCGCCGCCATCGAACGGAGTAGGGCCCGGAGTTAGCAATCCCGGCGGGCTGCTGCGGTCTACAGGGCGGATATCGCAACGCTGAAACTGTTTCCGGTCGAACTGTTCCCCGGATCTTGCCCGAGCCCTCTTCAAGTGGGCTCTCTCTTTGAACGCAGCCTAATGGACCCTGCCTTGACGGACAATCCGGGACGTTCCCCATCCGGATAGGTGCAAATACCTGAAGCCGGCCTAAAGGGATTCCCCCTAATCGCTGACGGCCGTCAAGGCCATCCAGTGCCGCTTGCGTCGCTTGTCTAAAACCTGTATTCATGTGAGCGGTAAAAAAGCCCTACGGTAAACCGGTCTCTGTCTGTATTGAATGCAAAGGGCACAAACTGATTCGTGCGCTGGCGCAGGTAGTTGTACCCGAGATGGAGGCTCAGATTTTGAATAAGCGGGTGCTCGATAGCCATTCCTGCGGCCTGCGTGTCCACCTTCCCCTTTCCCGTGGGGCCTTGAAGGGCTACGGATCTGCCACTCGACACGGTCAGCACCGCATCCCAGGTTCCGGCCATGCGGCGCCGGACCTCTGCTCCCCCGAAGGAATTCGTGACTGCAGGTAATAATCCCCCGCCATCTGCTACCAGTTGCTGGCCAGTCAAGCGAAACACCGTTTGATTGGAGCGAAACGTCAGTGACGCACCCACTCCCGGGCCCCATTGCGTGGTTCTCAGCGTGGTCACAACGTTTCCCGGTTGAAGAGGGTTTGTCGAGGGGATCAGGAATTGTCCTTCGGAGTCGGAATGTTCCGCTCCGGCGAAAAGGGCGAGCGTGACATGCGGACTGGTATCCCACAGCACGCTCAAAAACACCCCGTGCGTTTCGTCGCGAGAAGACTGGCTGAATCTATAATCCTGGAATCGATATTCCAAACCTGCCGTGAAATGCCTGGTCACGCGATAGGCGTAGCTGCCTCCGCCACCGCCCCTTTGTGTGTTGAAGAGGCTTGGAACCACGCCCGGGTTTGTATTTCCAGCGCCTGTGAAGCGCCGGAATCCATAACCTCCTGAGAAATGAAATGAACTGCGGTTGCTCATGTGGTATTCAGCTTCCCCCGAAGCGTCGTTGGCAAACTGACGAGCATACGGTGTGATGATGGTGCTGTTGAGATTGGGGGAACCGCCAGTAGGAAGAGATATCTCTCCATTCGTCTGCGGCTCGAGCACGCCGGTCGCGTAGTCAACGGAATCTCTTAACCGGAAGATCAGGTGTCTTGCCGCGTAAAATTCGTTGTTAAAGTCCAAGCGCTGGTCGATTTGATTGAGGGCGCTGTTTGTCCGGTACAACAAGGCGTTGGGGCGGTAGTCCAGCCCGACCCTCCACTCGGGCTTGTTGGCCCAAATACTGAACTGCGCGCCTTCTTCAAACACATAATCCTCCAGGCGGCGCGCGTTGTTCCCGAGAATGTTGTTGTCCCAGCTGGATGCGCTGTGAAACTCGACAATTAATCCGCTGTTTTCGGGTTCCTCGCTTACGTATCGCGAATTGGTTTCGGGTTCTTTAGGGGCAGGCCGTTCTTGTCCTTGAACCGCAAGCGGGACTCCCATCAGCGTAAAAGAGGCCGCAATCCGAAGAAAAGATTTCTTCCGGAAGTTCATAAGGGCCACCGTTAGGGCACGATGATGGTGTCCCCTGGCTGTAACTCGACGTTCTGCGAGCCATCCTTGCCTTTGGACACGTTCTTGTAGTTAAACGGGAGGGTAATCGTGGTTCCCTCGCGAGTACGCCTTAGGACACGGATTTTGGTGACCTTGGCAAAGTCGCGAAAACCGCCTGCTTGGGCCAATCCATCCATCACCCGCGTTGGTTTAACCAGCGGGAATGACCCCGGATGTTCCACTTCTCCCATGACGCTGAATTGGCGGCTTTTTATTTCCTCAACAACCACCGTGACCTCGGCGTCTTTGATGTAATCACGGAGTTTTTGAGCAATGCTGGCCTGAACAGCGTCTGGCACAAGTCCACTGGCTTGAACTTCCCCGATGAGTGGCATCGAGATTTTGCCGTCCATCCGTACTGGAATCCTCTGGGATACCTCTGGTTCGTGAAGTACGTTGATGGCTAGCAGGTCGCCGGGCCCGATGATGTAGGAAGAGTTTGCCTTAACCGGGTCCGAGGAGGGTTGGCCACTTAGTCTCGAATTCACGTTTTCCACATGTTGCTGCTTTGTGGTGTGAAGAGAGTTTCCCTGGCCCCGCGCGCACGTGGCAGGCACGGGGCTTAAAATCAGAGTGAGAATCAGGACGTTTGCGGGATGGGCAGCATAAGGTGCATCTTTCATCTTACCACCTCGATTGCTGAAGGCTTACTTGATCCCGAAGCCCTTCACAGTTCCCACACCCAAGCGACAACCGTGGATTCCGGGATTACGGACCTATCCAGACTAGGAAGGCCGGGCCTCCATCACAATCCGGTGAGTACACGAAAGCCCATCTAGGTGAATCTCCTACCATGCTCCTGAAGCATGATCAAGGGAGCTGACTTGGCACCACTAACCAACTTTTTTTCATCGAGTTAACGTTGCCAACGCGCATATCCACATTCTCATATTCTTGCCTAAGAGCAAAGAGCGGCTCAGATTTGAGGTGCGAGCAGGCGAGAATGGCTTACTTCGTCAAAAGGCGGGAAAATATCGGTGAAACCTTGGGGCACCGCAGGGGGACCCCAAATTCCGAGGACGGAACCCGGACTGAACCACCAACTGAGCGGAAAGGAGCTTCCGCGGATTCATCCCTTCCCCTTACTTCCGCGAAAGCTCCCGTCCCAATGTTCCTCAAGCTCCTAGCGACCGTCTCACGGGAAGGGCAGATAGGTCCACAGGTCGTTCATGTAGCCCGGAGGGGCTCCGGAACTAGAGTCATAGCCCTCTCCGCCAAACATCCAGACATAATGATAAGCGTCTGGTTGCCATATGGCTGTCCCGCGGCGCCCGCCGGCCAGGTTGTTCACAAACGGTATGCCGTTGGTAAGATACGCGCCGTTTTCGTTGACGTTGCTGGTGCCCTTCCACCAAATCCACTGTCCGCTGCTCTGCTGGTATTCCCAAATATCGTTAAGGAATCCGGTCGGTTGCGTGATTTTGGAGCCGTATCCCCAGCCGCCGAAGAACCACAGGTTATTGGAAGCATCCGTCCAACCCACTGGTCCCCACCGCGACCCCGGAACATTCCCTGCCGCCGCTGCCGTCTGGGTGCCATAGACGCCATTCTGATTTGCCGTATTTCCGCCAGAGATCCAAATCCACTGGCCGCCCTTGAATTCCCACAGATCGTTGAGAATAGCACCCTGGGGAGTTCCGGTGGCGGCCGAGTCAAGGCCGAATCCGCCAAAGAGCCAAACATTTCCGGAAGAATCAACCCAAAGGACGCCAGCTTGGCGGCCGCCCGGAACAGTTGCTGCGGCTCCTGTGCCCTGCGTTCCGTAAACGCCATTTTGATTAGCAGTGTTCGCGCCTGAGACCCAAGTCCACTGGCCGCTGGCACTGTTGTACTCCCAAAGGTCGTTGAGCAACCCAATGGTGCCGCCAGAGTCTACGCCCTGGCCGCCAAATAGCCAGACATTTCCGGCGTTGTCCACAAAGTTTGCCGCAGCCCAGCGTCCTCCCGGTAGGTTCGTTGCTGCGGCGGTTCCTTGCGTCCCATAGACTCCGCTCTGATTGAAACTGTTCGATCCTCCGCGCCATATCCATGTGCCGGGGAAGCTGCCATCAGCGTTGAAGGTGGCACCGGGAACAAACTCCCAGACGTCGTTCAGCAGTTCTGCGTCTAAACCGGTGGCGGCAAATCCATGACCACCGAACATCCACAGGTTCCCAGTTGCATCGGTCCAACTCACGCCGCCCCATCGCGAACCGGGAGTATTTGAGGGACTGGCCGTACCCAGGGTGCCGTAAAAGCCGTTCACATCCTCGGCTTCCAGTTCGGGCCAGGTCCCTTTTATAGCAGGGCCGGCATTGACCGGTGTCCAAACGCCATCCCAAAACCAAAGGTCGTTCAAGAACCCGGGAATTTGGGCGCCTGAAGGCGAGATCAAGGGAAACCCGAAGCCGCCGAAGAGCCACTTCCTTCCGGAGCTGTCGCTCCAGGTCATGGCGAAGTCTCTGCCGCCCGGAGTATTGAGATCCGGGGTCGGAAGAGGGGTCACGGCTGTGGAATAGTTGTTGGATTTGTTTGTGCCGCCGATATACCAGGATGTCCAATTCCAGTCGTTGTGCTGGCAATCGACCAGGACGTCTGACACGTTGGCCGTTGCTATGCCCGTGTAATTAAACACGTTGCATGGCTGGGGCTGGCTGGTCGGTTGCAAAAATACCGAGACGTTGTAAATGCCGCCGTTCGTAACCGTTGTGGGGAATGTAAAGCTTGTGTTTCCTGTCACGAAGAGATCGTCACCGGCGTTGTCTTGCAATTCGACGGTATTCCCTGTACCGGGAACGAGGCCAACAACCGAACCGCCGATGGTGAAGGCCGGCTGATTACAAATGACTTGCACGTTGGTAATGCTAGTGTTGAGCGTCCCAGTGCCGTTCAGCACAGTGCAAGTTTGTGCCGGGTTAGAAGGCTGCGTAAGAACCGTCACGGCATAGGTAGCCCCGGCCGGCAGGGGCGTCGCAAAGGTGAAATTCACATTGCCGGTGCCGTTGATTGCGAGGTTGTCCGTGCCATTGTCTTGCAATACCATTCCCGTTCCAATCAAGCCGGAAATGGACCCGCCAACCGTGAAGATATTCCCGCAAGTGACCTGCACGTTCGTTACATTCGCCGTGGCTGTGCCGTTGCCGTTCGTCACGCTGCAATTTTGGGATGGTGTGGTGGGCTGCGTTTTCACGGTAACCTTATAAGCTCCTCCCCCGGCAATCGCGGTCTTAAAGATGAAGACGCCGGTCTTCGTGATCGTCAGGTCGTCGCCGCCATTGTCTTCGAGCACGAGCCCAGATCCGCTCAGCCCAACTACCGTTCCCCCAATCGTGAACGGCCCGGATGAGGTTCCGCCGCTACCTCCGCTTCCACCACTTCCTCCGCTTCCTCCGCTGCCCCCACTTCCACCCGTGGTACCACCCTTCACGCCGCTGCATGCTGTGGCGACTAGGCTAACGATGAGTAGATACGCCACAAAAAATGTTTTAGAGGCGACTTTGCTCACTTGATTTCTCCTTGGATCCCCTTCGGCCTTTCAATTCCCGGTGGAGCCTTTACCGTTCGGCTCATCCCGCCCGCGTCAGGCTTCACGCCTCTCAAGTGGCGTGACAATGGTGTGGCTGCGAATAGACCTGATCCGTCAGGGCTTCGAGGATGCCTTTCTGCCATTGCAGAATAGAGGGGGGCTATTTTGGTGGGCAATTGGCACATAGGGCATCTGTGCCCACCTCATTAGTGACACTTAGGAAATCGCCTGCCTAGGCGAAGGTTTGGGGGGGAAGGGAGAAAAAAGTTGGTGCGTGGGGCGATCGTCTGACGATGTTTGTTGCCTGGAGTAAATTGTCGGTTCTTCGAAGTCACGAAGAGCGCGCGGTAAGTCCTTAATATGGTCAGACATCCATCAATGCTTCGGCGCACCTACCGGGGCTAGCCGATCCAACCAAAACTGCTTTTCTTTCTCGAACGCTTTCCGAGCTTCGCCGGTAACCTTTTGAACCCGGCCCACCCCCTCCTCAACCGAGACTACTTTCCGCAGCACGCCTTGCTGCGAGGTCAAATAGAGGGTTTGGCTGTTTGTTGTCTCGTTCACAATAAAAAGAACAACGTCGTTTTTGTTTGAGGTCGAGACATCAAATCCCTGGACCACCTTCCCGGTCCGCACCACACCTTGCCTAACGGGGCACTCTTGTTCCTGCGATAGGCCTAGCAAAGTGGAAAGATGCGGCGGCAACTTTGCATGCGGGCCTTCTTGCAAGGTTTTGTCCACGGCCTGAACCATCCTTTTGCGAGCCTGCGGAGTTGGCAAAGGTTTCACCTGTGCCCAGGTGGCCGACACAAACATCACCGCCGTTAAAAGGAAGACCACAGCTACCGCCGATCCACTCGACCCTTCTCGCTCGGATTTCGACACTCATCCCTCCGATCCAATCGACCTCAATGCCAATTCTCCCGGGCTTGCCTGGCTCCGTCGTTGCCGTCCTCCGACTATCATACTCACATTAGAGTGCTCACTCGCATTCCTTCCCATTGGCAACGTTTGCCATGGGTTTGTGAATTTGCCTGAGATAGGTGGAGGCGGGGGAGTCGGAATAATCAGATGGCGTATTAAAAACACGGAGACACCCCCGCTGACCAACAATCCTTCCTAACTCCATAGGCGGTCCCAGGATCGTTCATTGTCCCATTGCGGTGTGGGCTCGAAATAGCCCGTACCCGGGGCCAAGTGCTGTCGCACTACATCTTCGTTGAGGGTCACGCCAAGACCAGGACGATCCGGGACGTCAATCCAGCCGTGCTCCACAATGGGATTGTTGAGCCCCTCCTGGATCATCGACGACCACCAAGGCACGTCGAGCGAGTGATTCTCCAGAGCCAGAAAATTCTGGGTGGCGGCGGCGCAATGCACGTTCGCCATACAACAAACCGGTGTTCCCGCAAAGTGCATGGCCATCGGTACGCCATATTCCTCGGCCATGTCTCCGATCTTGTGCGTTTCGAGGATGCCGCCCGAGGTCGCAAGATCGGGGTGAATCTTGCTGACTGCATGCTTTTCGCACAGAACATGAAATGGTTCCTTCAGGTAAATGTCTTCGCCGGTGAGGATGGGGGTGGGGCTTTCCTCCGAAATCTGCTTGAGCAAGTCCGTATAGGTCCAGGGAATCACATCCTCCATCCAAGACAAGTTATATTTTTCATAAGCCTTGCCGAGGCGAATAATGGACTTCACGCCGAGATGTCCGAGATGGTCCATGGAAAGTGGAACTTCCATGCCTACGGCATCGCGCACGGCTGCAACGTATTGCTCGAGCATGGCAATGCCTTTGTTGGTGACTTCCATTGCCAAGAAAGGGTGAGGAAGCTGGTTCATTTGCCATTGGTTCAAGTCCGAGGGATTGGTAACCGTGCCGGGTGTGTCGGCGACCATCTCGACGCCCAGGTCCATCTTCAACCAGGTTAGTCCCATCCTTTCCTTGCGCTCCTTCATCCGCTGCGCGTAAATCTTGGGATCCTTGGATTCCTCCGTATCCGCGTAGATGCGAATCTTGTCGCGGAACTTGCCGCCCACCATGGCGTAGACCGGAGCGTTGTAAACTTTGCCGGCGATGTCCCACAAGGCCATTTCGATAGCACAGACTCCGCCGCCCTGGCGCGCGTGTCCGCCGAACTGCTTGATCTTGCGGAAGATTTTGTCGATTTGTAGCGGGTTCTCACCGAGGATGCGGCTTTTCAGAAAAAGAGCGTAAGTCGGGCTAGCGCCGTCGCGTACTTCGCCGAGTCCGCTCACGCCCTGGTTGGTATCGATTCGAATCAGAGGACAAGGACTCGGCCCCGGCTTCACAATGGTGGCCACACGAAGGTCGGTAATCTTCAGATCCGAAGGTCGTGAGTTCGTATTGACGCCTTTGGGATAAGCGTCGATCGTCTCCCCCATGAGCAGGGAGCCGCCCAGAGCGGCGGCGGAGGATTTCAAAACTTCACGGCGATCGAGTAGCTGGCGATGGTCATTGCGCATAATCTTCCCCCATTCCCGGAGCAGTTTTTGCCTGCGTCCTGAACCCAAACCGTTGCTGGCATCTCGCGATGGTTGTCAGAGCCGCCCAAACTTTTTCACCGCCTCCCCAATGGACTTCGATTGCCGGGTGCAGTCCATTTCCAGCGCGAAGGCAAGACAATACCGAGATTGCCGCGTCGACACAAGGTTCGCGTTTGACAAATCCTGGCTCATCTGAGAGTTTTCCTGGCGCGACAGGGAAGGGTGGAGGTTATGAGTGCACGTGTCGCCCGCAAATCAAGATACTCGCCACGTTGGAGGTCCCATGAAAAGCACTGTCGTTAGCCTTCTCGGCAGCCTGAGCGTCAAGGCAGCTCTTTCGGTAAGTGTCATTACGTTCATTGCATCTGGGTCGACACAGGCGCAACTGTTGAGCTTCTCTAAACAGGATCTGGTGGATTACACGGCGCAGGAGCCATTTGATCGTCTTCCCGACGGCAGACCCAAGGTGCCTAACGACCTCCTCGAACGGGCGCGGGAACTTTCCTCCGAGGAGATTTGGGCCGTGCTCGAGCAGCGGGGCTTCCACAATCAGTACGCCGACGGATTCCAGATTCTGCGTCCGGGCAAGCCCATGGTCGGACGAGCTTTTACGGTGCAATTCATGCCCCTCCGCCCTGACGTTGACGAAATTGCCAAAGATAAAGCCAAAGAACACGGCATCCCACGGCTTACGAATCAGGCGGCGATCGACATGTTGCAACCCGGCGATGTGCTGGTGGTGGACCTTTTCGGCAAAAAGGTAAATGGAACTATCGTGGGCGACAACCTCTTTTACTATGTGATGAGAGCAACCAACGGCGGCGGTCTGGTTGTCGATGGAAGCATCCGCGACCTCAACGGCATTTCGGAGATCGACATGCCCGCCTATTTCCGGTCCGCCGACCCGACTCCCATCGGCAACGTCATGCTGACAGGCATCAATCTTCCGGTGCGTATCGGTGGCGTAACCGTGATGCCGGGTGACCTAGTTGTTGGCGATCGCGAAGGCGTGTATTTCATTCCACCGAAACTGGTGAGAGAGGTCCTCGACCGCGCGGATGAGATCCACATTCATGATGAGTGGACAAAAAAGAAGTTTGACGAAGGGAAGTACAAGTCGAGCGACATTTACTCCACGCCAAGCGATCAAAAGTTGCTGCAGGAATATCAGGAGTATTTGAAGAGGCGTTTGGAAGAGATTCGAAAGCAACGAAGCGCAAAATAGCCGAGCAAGACTTATGACTTACTGTGGAAATGAGGTTACACGCCGCCATTGCTCTTGAGCCACGAGCAACCACGCTCGTCTTGCCGCGAATTCTTCGGAAGGCTCTCGCAGTTCAAACTTTTCGCTCGTTGTGACCCGTTACGGCACAGGATGTGGGTTCGCGGTCCCTCGTAGACGCACGGCGATGAGAGACATCTGTTCCAAGTCGGGATAGTGCCCTTCTGCGTCCGGTTTTCGTTCAACGGAGGGGATTTGCTGAAGGGTCGCCTCGGCCGGCAGGATCCTGCTGAAATACTTCTTGTAGACCTTTGCGAAGAGCGGACTATCTGACAAATCGTCCAAGTAAATGGTTGTCGCGACAACCTGATCGAAGCTCAGATCGGCCTCTTCCAGGTTGTCAAGGAGGTTGCGCATCGTCTGACGGGTCTGGTCGGTCGTCGTCGCCGCATAAACGCCGCCATTGGGCCCGGGAATAAATCCGCTCTTGGCTGAACAATACAGCGTGTCGCCAGCAAAGACACAGGGGCTGGCGGTCGGGCTCGGCGGCATGTTCTTCGGCCGGATGGAGCGCCGGCTCTTTAGATCGCGAACGGCCACGCCGGTGTAAGCGATGTGCGCGCTTTGCGGCAAACTGGAAACCTCAATCGTAGCCCGTGCGGGGGTATTCCCAAATTCAAAGCGCCGGGCATATTGCTGATTCATGATGCGCATGGGTACTTCGGAAGTGAGATAAGGGTTCACGAAAACCATGTGAGCCATCGTGAGACCCGCAGCCTGAAGCACGGAACTCATGTGGTCGAGCGCAAGATTCACCTGGGTGGCAGGGTCTTGAGGAACGGTCCCCGTAGAGACATCGTTGCCCGGCATGGTGGAAACAAACAAGCGATCGTAAGTCAGCATTCCTGGAGAGTAGCCCTTTGCCAGAGGGGAGTTGGGCTCTGACACCGGCTGCTTTCCCTTGAGATCGCGAACGGCGACAGCGTTGATTTGTATTTCTTCCTCTTGGGGCAGGCGGGCAACACCCAGGACTGCGCGTGCGGGAGGATCGCTGGGAAAATAGTCAGCGAAGACGTTGTTCAACTCCACGTACCGATTTATGTTCCGAAGATAGACCTGAACGTAAACGACGTGAGCCATGGTGAGGCCTGCTGCCTGGACCACGCTTTTTATGTTATCGAGAGACTGGCGGACTTGGTCCGCAAAATTTGCCGGAGTGCCACCGTCCACGAGTAAAGGTCCTTGGCCGGAGACATACACGTAATCCCCCGCGTCGATTCCTGACGACCCTAGCTCCTCGTTTGCCGCGGCCGTGTGAGGCGGCCTGACCGCTCGAATCTGACCTTGTGCGCCGGAGGAAAAGGAGAGCACCGAGGCGGCCAGGAAAAACCGGAATTTCATGCCGGCTTTCCTTTGAGTGCCGAGCTTAGGATGGTTCGCAGTCGCTGTCCCACGATCAATTCTTCGCCTGGTTGAATGGTCATCGAAACCAACTCAATGTGATTCTGTTCCTTAAGCTCCTTTGGGTTTGGTTTTTCCACGCCCTCGCGCACGGCACTTACCATGCTCGGATTGTCTACCCCAAGTACTTCAATCACCGGATCGCCCTCGCGGAGCTTTTCTACGCAATCCGTGATGGTGAAACCCCAGGCTTTTTGGTCCCAGGACACCCGCAAGGTGGGATAGCGATTCCCATCGTCGGGAATGTAGATTTCAGTGCTCACGCCGGGAACGGTCTCGACCAGTTTTGCGATGCGCTCGACGCGGGCGTTCCACTCGCTGTCAAGTTTCTTGGGGTCCGTTTTCAGCCAGGTTTCAATGGCGGTAAGACACCCAATAACCTCCTCTTTACCGACTTTCATGGGACGGCACACGGCGCCCTCGAAGGGGCAGGAATTACGCAGGGCCCCTTCAATTAAATCCCGGCGGCCGAGGAGCACGCCGCTGCACTGGGGACCGCGCAGGCCCTTGCCGCCGGAAAAGGTGTACAGGTCGAGCTTCATCTTGGCGTATAGCTTGATGTTGTCGATCGGGGGGATTCCAGCGGCGTCGTCCAGTAACAGCGGCACGTTGTGCTGCCTTGCGATGACTGCTTCGCGTTCGAGCTTTTCCTTCAGGTCTGTGGTGTAAATCATGGCGGTGTTGGAGTTGATGGCGTTCGCGATGTCGTCAGGCTTTTCGACGAGGACGAGCTTCGCACCAGCGAGACGGATGGCGCTGTCGAATGCGCTGCGGCCGCCGACCATGATGACTTCGTGCTTGAGGCCGGTGGTGTCAGGAAGTTGCCAAATGAGTTTGGGGTCATTGCCGGCGATGCAGGCAGCGGTGGCAGCAGCCATCGCACCGGCTGCGCCAGAGGTGATAATCCCTGATTCCGCACCCGTCAACTCCGCGAGCCTCCGCCCCACCGCACGCTGTAGTTCAACGATGTTGACAAAGTACCGGCCGGCTTGGGCTTCGGCGTCGAGGACTTCCGGAAACTGCAGCGAACCGCTCAGATAGGTCCATGTTCCACGGCAATTGATCACCGTCTTGACGCCCAGGCGGCTGTAGACGTTCCCCCGCGGGTCAAGTCCGATTGCTGCGGCGGATTTTTCATAAAACCGATGAGCAGCAATCTGGGCCAGCAGCGGCGAGGCCGCCAGCATTTTCATGAACCCGCGGCGATTTGATTCGAGCGCAAAAGGCATGTGTTTTCTCCCTCGAGAATTCCAGTCACCGCATGAAAACCAAGGTGCCGAAATGTTCCGGAACGTGGTTGGGATCGCGGTTCGCGACACACGTGGGCTGCCAGCACAGGAAGCGGCGTTGCGGATCCGCGCCGAGCCCATCGATGCGGTAGAGGTTAACGCGCCACTTGGTCCCTGCTGCCACCTTTTTCTCGCTCACCGAATGCAGCGGCACACGAGCGCCGGCATACCAGGTATGATTCTTTTCGTCGATTCGGCCTTGCCGCTGCCAGCCGGAATTCCAGTCGGCGTCATAAATGTCGCGGTTACGGTCGATCGCCAGATCGACCCAATCTCCCGTTGGTGCGATCTCGAACTCGCGATAAACATTGATATTCGTCCAATTGTCGCCCAAGAAAAACTCAACCACGTCGCGGTCCCAAAGCTTGAGGCGGTCCTTGCTGTTATCAGGTGGCAACCAAAGGTTCAGTTCGTAATAAGGTGAAATGAACAACAGATACAAGTCGGAGTCGGTCCAAAATGCGCGTACCTCGGTTCGGAGCTTGGGATACTCGATCTGGTGGGTGCAGTCGTTTTCCACCCACGTGGAAGATGCGCGCGACCAGGCCGGAGACTGCGGATCCGTCGTCAGCACTGGAGATTGCGGGACGTATGGAATGGAAAAGGAAGCTCCCGGCGGCGAAAATTCGCAAATCGGAGCGGCAGTAGTCGAGGGCTCCGACGGCGTGCCCTGCTGCAAGAAGCTGCCTGGTGCGGATAAGCGCAATCCGGATGGGCTCCAAGCAAGAGCGGTTCCCAGCGCCACCATCAGAGATATCAAGACTCTCGGGGAGTACACCGCTAAGGGCGAGACGCGTTTCTTAGTTCCGGCGAAATCTCGAAAGCTCGCTCGAACTCGGCGCGCGACTCTGCCTCCTTTCCTTGCCGATGAAGGGCCAGGGCGAGATTGTAGTGGGCTTCCGCATAGAGCGGCTTCAAGCGCACCGCCTCGGCAAATTCCGCCTCCGCCGTGCTGATGTCGCCCGCCTGCAGACGCACCAACCCAAGATTGTTATGACCCTCCGCAAAATTCGGGTCGCGGCGCACGAGCTCTCTGAAAACATTGGTTGCGCCAGTCGTATCGTTGCTCTGGCTGAGTACCAAGCCCAATTGGATGCGTGCATCCGTATATTTGGGATCGAGACTGATCGCTTCCTTCAGCTCCCGAGCGGCTTCCTCTAGTCGCGCTGATTGCGCCAGCGCGAGGCCGAAGTTGTAATGCCCCTCCGCCAAGTCCGGATCGGACATGACCGCTTGGCGGAACTCCTCGAGCCCACGAGCGTGATCGCCCTGCCGCCAATAGAGCAACCCCAGGCTCGAGTGGACCTGCGCATAGTCGGGCTTGAGCTCAAGCGCCTTCTGGTAGTCCGCAATAGCACGTGAAGGTTCTCCCTTACGCTCCCAGGTAACGCCCAGGTAGTAATAGCCAGTTGGCAAGTCAGGACTTTGCTCGATGGACTTTTGAAAAAGTGTCTGCGCAGCATCCAGCTCCTGCTTCTTGAGCGCTTCCACTCCCTGGAGAATGAGAAGCTTGGCCTGCGCCAGGCGCGCGCGAAACTCGTGCAACGCATTCAACTCATCGAGTTCCTTGTGAGCGGCAGCAACATCCCCTTGCATACGCAGGGTGATACCCAAGTTGTAGTGTGCCAGCTCGAAATCCGGCTTCAGCTCGAGCGCCCGCCGAAAAGCAGTGATCGCGCCGGCCGTGTCTCCGCCGGTCTTTAACTCCTTTCCTAGATCATATTGAGCCTCAGGGTCCTTAGGATCGATCTCCACGGCTCTGCGGAATTGTGCAAGCGCGGCAGCATGATTGCCCTGGCGGCGCAGGGTTACTCCCAACAGTCTGTGTGCTGGAGCGAAGCGCGGATTTAGCGTGGCGGCCCGTCGAA
>QHYH01000118.1:0-44652 GCA_003223215.1 Acidobacteriota bacterium | reverse complement strand
CCAATTCGAAATGCGTCTCAGCGGAAGGTTTCAGCGCAAGGGCTTGGCGGAGTTCCCCTTCGGCGGATGAAAAATCGTTCTGCTGCGAATAAATGCGCCCAAGGAGGCGATGGGCCGGCGCATTCTTGGGATTCAGTTCGACTGCTTTACGTAGCTCTTTTCTTGCCGCGCTGAGGTCCTCGAGGTCGTACCAGGTGGAACCCAAACCGTAGTGCGCTTCTTCCCATTTTGGTTTCAGCCGCAGGGTGGTCTCGAATTCGTCAACGGCTTGCCTGTTGTCGCCCTTATACTTCAAGGCGAGCGCCAGGTTGTAGTGGGTTTGGGCGTCGTCGGGCGCGAGTTCTAATGCCTGGTGATAACTGGCTATGGCTTCATCCCATAACTTGGCGCGAGAAAGCTCGATGGCGCGTTGGCGATAACTCTCAGCTGTTTGCGCAGGGGTTCGCGCCGAGAACAAGGGACCCAAAGCCAGCAGAAACACCGAAAGCCTGCACCGTTCCAAAAATTGCGGAATTGGTTTCATTCAGGCACGAGCTAACTGGGTAGGACAGTTCTCCCCTGTCCCACCCGACCGAGCGAAAATTACCAGGTGAACTTCGCGCTGATTTGCCCTTCGCGCGAGCCGCTGCCAAGGTCTCCAAATGACCTGGTACTGGTCACTCGGCCGAACGTGTCGGAGTTGTTAAAATTGCCGTTCGGGTTATTGAAATTCGCGTGATTGAATACATTAAAGAATTCAGCGCGAATCTCGAAGCCCATGGCCTCTTTGATCATGGTCCTCTTACCGATCCCGAAGTCCGTGACGCTGATTCCGGGGCCGTGGAAGAACTGGCGGTTGGCATTGCCAAATCCGCCGTTTGGACCACTGGCAAACGCGTCCGGCAGGAAGTAGGTGTTCGCTCCATTGGCACCCGGATTTCGGGGATTTTGGGTCACGACTTTCCCGACGAGGTCGGGCACATCGGTGTTCCCGCCGCCGACCAGTGAGTAATCCCCGCCCTGTCTGAGCGATACCGGCAGACCACCGGAATAGCGCGTAACGCCGTTGAGGGCCCAGCCTTGCGTTAAGCGCTTCGGCAGTTTGCCGAATGCCCGGTCGAAGGGCATAGCATAGATGTAACTCGCCACGAAGTTGTGCGTAATGTCGTATTGCGAAAGTGAGCGGCTGAGCCGGGGGTTCAGGAAGTTCACCCATTGGCCAAAGCCGGAAGAATTGTCCATCGCCTTGGCGAACGTGTACGCCGCCAGGAAGGTAAAATCCGCGGCCTTACGTTCCACGGTGATCTGTCCTGCGTGGTACACGGAGTTGGCGAGGTTGGCAGTGAAGCTGTTGTCCTGGCTAAAGTCGGGCCCTAAATGGTCACGCGTACCAGGTATGCAGGTGCTTCCAGCGGGGGTTCCAGAGGGACATGGAGTGATATACGCCTTAGCCGGAGCCGCTACGCCTGGAGGCAGAGTGTAGGTTTGGTTCTCACCATTGCGTCCGCAAGTAGGCGTGGCGCCGAGTTGGTTGAGCTGCAGGCATAGCGCGAAGTCACCCGGATTCGCGTCGTATTGGGAGATTAGCTTGTGGCCTTGGGTTCCCACATAGGCCAAGGTCAGCACCGTGGACTTACTTAGCTCCCGCTGAATGGACAAGTTGTAGTGCTCCGCGTATGGCGGGTGATTGTGAATGTCGTAGCCCGGGGAGAACGAGATGGGCAGATAGATCGAATAATCTAGCGTCTTATTAGCCGGGCTTCCCGGTTTAGGAAACACAAATGGGAATCGCTGCCCCTCTGACATTCCATTGGCGACTTCCTGAAACGGCTGGTCGAAGTTGACGGGGTTCGGCGAAACCCAATACAGCCCAAAAGGAGCATCTCCGACCTCATAGAACAGATTCAAATCTTCGATGGACGTGTAATAAATGCCGAAGGCTGCTCGGATACTAGTCTTCCCCGGGCCACCGAAGATCTTGCCCGCCATCCCATCTTTAAAGCCGGGCGAGTAAGCGATACCGAGCCTGGGAGAAAAGTTGTTATACCGGGTCGGTGCCAGTGTGCTCGGAATGCCCGGATCTCCCGGAACCACCCAAGCGAGCGGCGCAGTCGGGAACTGCGTGGACTGCAGCCCGGGAACGATGGTCTCGATTTTGCCCTGCGTGTCATACCACGGCATACTCACTTCCCAGCGCACACCAAGATTGAGAGTGAGGTTCGACTTCGCCTTGAGGGTGTCCTCAGCGAACGCCCCGCCATAACGCGACCGTGAATCCAAAAACTGCTGGCTGCACTGGTTATAGTTTTGCGCTGCGCCGAGCAGGAAGTCCGCGAAATCTGAGCCGGTTATGCTGCCATCGAAGGTGAAGTCTCCGTTCGGCGCGCACGTATTGCGCTCATTGATCTGCAGGTAGCGGAACTCACCGCCAAACTTGACCGTGTGTCGGCCTCGCGCTTTCGAAAAAGTGTCGGAGACGTGCCAGGTGTTGTTTGGCTGAAATGTCGTCAGCGTGTTCACGCCGAGGGAGAAGTTGTTGAAGTATATCGGCGGCACCGTCTCTGGAAATCCAGCGGGGCCCGAAGGGATGATGCCCAATGTTCCTGGTCCGGTTTTAAACCCCAGATCCGAGAGTTTTGCGAAGCTGCTATTTGGCTCGTCCGTATGCGTAGCTGTCCGGAAGAAGCTCAAGCGAAATTGATTCACCGAGGTCGTGCTAAGAGATTTGTTGTTGTTTATGACGATCTGCTGTGCACGGGTTTTCGTGACGCTGGAAAAGCCTGGCACGCTGGCGTTCAGGGCATTGAAGTTATTCGCGTCGTCGAAGTGATAATAAAACGACCAATCGCCGGTCATCTTGTTATTGAAGTCTACCCTTTGTCCGTACTTGTTATCCCCAATCCTGTTCCTTTGGTTGGCGTCCGCGAAATTTCCATTCCCATCGCCTAGGGGGATGTAGGGCAGTATCTTGATGGCGGGTGTGGAAAAAGCGCTCGATGGGATTACGCCATTGGGAAAAACACAGCCGGTGGGGCTGGTATAATCGGTAGTGTTGCAGGCTGGCGTGGAATAGGGCTCATTGTTGACAACCGTGTAGCCCAGTCGGCTCGTGAGCGCGTCCGCCCAATTTAATCCACACGTAGCACCCCCGGGGCAAGGTTGACTGTTCACTAGCAGTGGGTTGCCGCTGGAATCCGCGAAGTCCGCCGGAGTGAAGATGCCCTTCTGTTGGTTGGCCGTGGGCACCGTCACCGCACCCGTACTGGCTCCCCTGACCTCGCGCGTCCCCTGATAGTCCGTGAACCAGAAAAGCTTGTTTTTCCAGAACGGGCCTCCCACTGCGTAGCCGAACTGGTGACGCCGCAGCTCCGCCTTGGACGGGTCGAAGAAACCTCGCGCATCGAGTGTGTCGTTGCGCCAGAAATAAAACGCATCTCCGTGGATGCCGTTGGTGCCGGACTTGGTAATCGTGTTCATCACCGCGCCGCTGAATTTTCCATACTCGGCATCAAAGCTGTTGGTGATCAGCCGGAATTCCTCCACGGAATCAAGATTGGGGATCAGCCCGGCGCCCAGGTTGCGCCCCTCGCTCACGTCGCCGCCGTTCACCAGAAACGCATTGGCGGTCTCCCGCTGGCCATTTACGGAAAGGTTGCCAGCGTTCGGCGAGTATCCCCCCGAAACCGACCGGTCCTGCTGAATCGAGCCGGAAGTCACCGGCACCACTCCTGCTTGCAGGCCGAGGAGGTCCAGGTAGCTGCGGCCATTCAATGGGAGCGCCAGCATTTTCTTCGATTCGATCACGTCGCCCAACTGCGTGTTTTCGGTCTGGACCTGCACGGCATTGGCAGAGATTTCGACCACTTCATTGACACCCCCAACCTCCAGCGCGACGTCGATGCGCAATTGGTCGTTCACTTTCAGGTCGATATCCGTCGTGTTGTACTGTTTGAATCCGGCTGCTGTCACCGTCATCTTGTAAGTTCCGGCCGGCAGAGCCAGGATGCGGTAGGAACCGTCTGCAGCTGAAGTTGTTTGCTGGCTGAAATTAGTTTGAACATTTGTGGCTACAATGCGCGCGCCTGCCACCACGGCCTGCGAACGGTCATGTACCACACCGAGAATCGATCCGGTCACGTCTGCGCGCACCAGGGCACCGCTGGTTAGCATTATTAAAACGATTAAAATGGGAAAGAAAATACGGAAATGGTGCTTGCTCATCGGGACCCCCAGTTGGCGCGGAGCTTATGACGAAGTGTAGTGGAAGTCAAGTGGGCCGAACTAACTTTACTTTCTTTCCGCGTGGACAACTCCGGCGGAGCGAAGTCGGTGCCACTTCGCCCAAGCTGACAAGAGGCGAGCAGCCTTCGTCGATCGGAAGGGAGGCTCAGGGAGGTATTCTTTGTTCAGATGAACCCGGTTAGATCAATGAATTTCTCGACGAAGGGGCCAGGGTAAGTCCTGGGTTGACCAAAAGCCAAGCGATCGCGCCGAGCCCGGCAATGGCAGCCGCGACGTAAAATCCCGTGTTCCACCCAAATCTGTCCGCCAGGAAAGGAGTCAAGGACACGGTAATCATGCCGCCGATTTGATTTGCCATGTTCATGAAGCCGGAGAGCGAGCCGGAGGATTTTCCGCCGAGATCTGCGGAAACCGCCCAGAACGAGCTTTGTGAAAGATAGAGAGAGCCTGCGCCACCGGCCAGAACAAAGCTCGCGACTCGTGCATCGTGGGCAGCGGACCCAAAAACAAGGAAGGTCGCGGTAAGGATGAAACCGAGGACGGCGATGCTGCAGCGACCCAGTCGCGAGCCCAGATGTTTAGTCACGGTGTCGCTGATGGCTCCGCCAAATGGGCTGCAGACCGCCATAGCTAGAAAAGGCAGCGTTGCGTAGAGGGCGCTAGTCTTCAAGTCCAGGCCCCGCACTCTGGCGAGATAGAGATAGAACCAGCTAAAGAAAACCCAGGCGACGTAGCCGAAGCAAAAATACGCAAGCGAGAGAATCCAGACATTGCGGCTCGACAGGATGCTGGACCATGAGAGCAGGTTTCCTTCGTTCGAAGCTGCCGATTTCGGAATCCCCTGCTGAATGAGTGTGAGCTCATTCGACGACAAAGAAGGATGCTCATCAGGCGTATCGCGTGCGACCAGAAACCATACGGCGCCGACGGCAAGCCCGATTAGCGCACTGATCAAGAAGGACGAGCGCCACCCGTAGCGCAGCATAACGAAGGAGATGAGCGGAGGAGTGATCCCCGCGCCGATGCCGACACCGGCGAAAATGATCCCGTTAGCCACGCCGCGTTCGTGACTAGGGATCCAACGCGCGACAAACTGGTTGGAAGCGGGATATACGATGGCCTCGCCGGCACCAAGGAGAAAGCGAATCACCACGAGGACCACCACGGTATGGCCAATGTTGGGAGAGATGGCTGCCGTCAAGGCGCTAAAGACGCCCCACCACAGGACTCCAAGAGTAAGCATTCGCCTGGGACCAAAGCGATCGGCGAGCCATCCTGCGGGAGTTTGGAAGAGCGCATACCCGAAAAGAAATGCGCTGAAGACAAGGCCGAGGCGGATGTTGCTGATGCCGAACTCCTCGGAGATCTTTGCGCCCGCGATGGAAAGATTCACCCGGTCGAGAAACGCGACGGCACTCAGGACAAAAAGCAAGAAGACGAGAAACCAGCGTACGTGGCTTGTCGGCTGTGAAGTCATTGACAGATACTCGAGTCGCCTTCCAGCATGCCCAACTCGCCGGCCCTCAAATGACGCATCCCGCCGTCACGCGGTATGGGATTTGAAGAGCTGGACAAGTTGTGCGGCGATGATTTTTTCTTCGCCGGGTTTCAGCATGAACGAGTTCATGCCCAGGCCGCCTTCCGATGAACCGAGCACGATGGAGGGCTTGCCATTTCGCAGCGCGCTGGCGGCGTCGTGGGGAGACAGAGAAATCTTGCGCGGATCCCAAAAAATGCGCATGTGCGGGACATGATTGGCAACGTCGGGAACGTTGAAGGAGGTTGCCACTCCGGGAACTCGCGCAACCTCTGCGGAAACTGCGTCCAGGCGGCGCCACCATTCCTTGTCCAGCGCGGCGTGGTCTTCGTTCAAGTAGCATTCCAGGGCTTTGACCATGCCGATGATTTCCTCCTTGCCAACTTTCATGCCGCGGCCAAGCGTATCTTCATGCGGGCTGTTGTTGAGCAGTGCGTTGGCGATCAATTCTTTTTTGCCAATGAGCAGCCCGGCGCATTGCGGTCCGCGGATGGCTTTGCCGCCGCTGAACGCGATAAGGTCGTAGCCCATGTTGGCGTAGTCCCAGAGATGCGAAACGGGCGGGGTGTCCGCCGCAGCGTCGTTGAAGGCGGGAATCTGGTTTTCATGCGCGAGCTTTACCCATTCGTCGACTTTGATTTGGCCGGCCGCGTTGGCAAAATTCGAAAAGTGCATCATGGCCGTTTGTGAATTGATGGCCCGCTTCACGTCCTCGCGCGATTCCACTTCGACCAGTTTGACGCCGGTAGCGCGTAACTGATGATCGAACCCGTTTCGGTGCGACTTTTGAATGATGACTTCACTTTTCATGCCGGCGAGATCCGGCAGTTGCTCGATGAATTTGGGATTGTTGCCGGTGAGAATTCCTGCGAGGCCGGACTGCATGCCTGCCGCTGCGCCGCAGGTGACAATCGCATCGTAGTCGGCGGGAAGCTTCAGCAGTTCCACGACGCGCTTTCCCGCGGCCTGTTCCAATTCCACGATGGAAACAAAATGTTCCGCCGCAAGGGCCATAACGGCTGCGACTTCCGGACGGGGGAGTGAGCCGCCCAAGTAAGTCATGGTTCCTTGGCCGTTGATCACGGTGGTGACTCCCAGCTCTTCGTAAACGTTTCCTGTGGCGCCAAAGCCAGTGAGTCTTTGTTGCGCTGGTGCCGGAAGGAGGGCTGTCAAGCCTAATACTCTGCGCGCGCTAAGCATCATGCCCCCAAGCACGCCAGCGCTTCCGAGGAAGTTTCGCCGGTTCAAAAAATTCTTGATGGTCATGGGGAACGCCTCTCATCCCTTCCGCGTGACGGCGGCAATACAATTGATTTCCACCAGCGAATTCCCGGGAAGTGCGGCAACGGCTACCGTGGTTCGCGCGGGGCCGCCATTCGGGAAATAAGTTTTGAAGATTTTGTTCATGCCATCGTAGTCGTCGATCTTGGTCAGATAAACGGTGAGCTGAAGAATGCTGTCCATGGTGCCGCCGCCGGTCTCGACCAGAGTCTTGACGTTGTCCATCACCTTTTTGGTGTGGGTCTCGATGTCCATGGGGAACTGCCCTTCGGGATCATGCGAATGGGCTCCTTGGCCAGCGATGTAGATGGTGTCGTTGTGTATGACGAGCGGGGTGATGAACCCGGTTCCGGCCGGCTTGCCTTCGTAATTGAGTTTCTTCACGCCTGTTGCAGCTTGCGGAGAGGCCGCTGCGCTGACCCGAGCCCCGGAAACGGCAAACCCCGGAATGAGTGCGGCCAGCCTTGTTGCGAAACCACGCCGCGAAGTCAGAAATGAAAGCATTGTTCCTCCTTCTTGATTGGTTCTTCGTTCCGTTCTTTCCAACTGCCCTTACCCTCAACATCGTTGTGCTGCGAAGCCATGCCTGCTTCCGTCACGGCAGGGCAAAACTGAAAATGTCGCTCCCCGCGGCGATCGCCACATATTGTTTCGAGTTGATGGCGTAGCTCATCGGGGATGCGGCGATGTTCTGGCCGGTGTGGAAGTGCCAAAGTGGCTTACCCGTCTGCGCGTCAACGGCCTCAAAGGATTCCGCATCGTCACCGAAAAAGACAAGTCCACCGGCCGTGGTCATCGTTCCGCCTGCAGAATGGCCCCGGCCTGTCTGGACGTAGCGCCAGGCGGGCTTGTCGCCGTCGACAGAATAGGCCAATAAGATTTTCTGGTTGTAGTCACCTTCGCTGTGACGGGCACCGGTGGAATAGTACGTTTCGCGGGGCTTGAATGCTTGGGGTTTCAAAACCAAAACGCTGCAAGACTCGAGGGCCATGAAATAAAAGAGTGAAGTCTCGGGATTGTAAGAAGGCGCGTGCCAATTGGTGGCCCCGACCATGCCGGGGCAAACGCGCGTGCCTTCCGCGCTAGGCTTGATTTCCGTGCGGATGGGGCGGCCTTTCTCGTCAATTCCGGTAGCCCAATTCAGTTTCTCGGCGAAGCGCATTGCGGAGAGAAATTGGCCGTTGGTGCGATCGAGCAAGTACAGAAAACCGTTTCGGTTTGCTTCGATGATGAGTTTCCGCGGCCGTCCGCGGAACGTTGCGTCGACAAGGACTGGCGTCTGGGTTGCGTCATAGTCAAAAAGGTCGTGCGGGGTGAACTGAAAATACCATTTGAGTTTGCCTGTGTCCGGATCGAGTGCGAGCAGACAATCGGTGTAGAGGTCATCGCCAGGGCGCGGGGCACCGTCAAAATCGGGCGCAGGATTGCTCGTGCCCCAGAAAATGGTGTTGAGTTCAGGATCAAACGTGCCTGGCATCCAGGTGGTGCCGCCGCCCAGTTTGTAGCTTTCGCCCGGCCAGCTCGCGGAACCGAATTCGCCGGGGGGCGGAATGGTCCAAAAACGCCACGCCTCCCTGCCGGTCTCCGCGTCATAAGCGGCGACAAAGCCGCGTACGCCGTCGTCGCCTCCAGAAGTTCCTACGATCACTTTATTTTGCACGACCAGTGGCGCGCTAGTTGCGCCGTAATTTGGGCTGCCATCGGTGTAAGCGACATCCCAGAGAAGATGTCCGGAGCGGGCGTCCAAACAAAGCAGATGCGCATTGTCCGTTTCCATATAGATGCGTGAGCGCCAGATGCCGACGCCGCGATTGTGATGTTGCGAGGCGTCGTCGATGAGTCCTTCGGTGACCGGACGCGAGTAATGCCAGAGAGTCCGTCCCGTTTGGGCGTCGAGGGCGAATGCGTCGTTGGCTGCGGTGATGAACATGATTCCGTCTACGACAACAGGAGTAACTTCGAGGTTGCTGGAGCTCGATGCGTGAAAGACCCACTGGGCGCGGAGCTGCGCGACGTTACCAGCATGGACTTCGCGTAGAGCGCTGTAGCGGCGGCCAGTGTAATCCCCGTTGTACGACAGCCAGTTTGTAGCACTCGGCCTTGACAATAATTGGGCGGGGAGCACGTCAATGGTAGTGGTCAGGGAAGTCATCCGGTCGTCCTGGGAGGACAACGGCATCGCTTTCAAAAGCAGCGCAAGTAAAAGAAAAATGGTCGCCATCGGGCCATCGCTAGAGTTTTGTCTCCTCAGCGACAATCGGAACTTCGTCACAATGAAGGCGGCTCCAAAGAATGAAACTCATATACTACAAGTCGGCGGCGGGAGGCCAGAATATTTCACAACCGGCCGAATTTGGCCACGGCTTCCAGAATCGATTTAAGCTTCTCTATGTAGGCATACATCGAGTGCTCCTTGAAGTCCATTTCCTGCGCTAGTTTTAAAATCTGAGGAGCGATGCCCTTGGGTACAACCACTACGCCATCGGGATCGGCGGTGATGATATCTCCCGGGTTTACCGGTACGCCGTCGCAAGTCACGGGGATATTCGAGCCGGCAAATCGGTAGTGGCTGACGGACGTCGAAGGGACAACGCCGAGTGCGTATACCGGGAAGCCAATCTTTTGGAGATAGGCGGTGTCTCGCACTCCACCGTCGATCACTGCGCCCGAAAAGTTTCTGGCCGCCATAGCCGTGCCCATCAATCCGCCCATGCCGGCGATGTCGTTTCCATCTTCCACCACCATGACGTAAACGGAATTGGGCGTGCCCGTGTCGATGGCCTGCAGCATGCCTTTGAGGGCGTCAGGATCGTGATTGGCATCCTTTTTCAGCGAAACGGTGAGTGCATAACCTGCGAACCGTGTTTGAAAGATCGGGCGCATGCGATGGGTCATATACATCTTTTTATTGGCAATCTGTTCGAGGGCATCGGACACGGAGGCGACCTCCACATGGCGAAAACCATCGAGCAGAGATGCCTCATCTTTCGCTTGTGCTGCGGGCAATTCTTGTCTTGCCGAAGTTTTCGCGGCATGTGCTAGAACCAATAGGCTCAGAGTGACCGGCAGACTCAAGAACAAAGCGACGTCACGACGAAAAAATCGAAGAGTTAGCACAGACCCTCCTTGCACTTAAGACGCGCGCACTTTAGCATCTTTGGAAGCATTCGGAGAAGTCTTTTGCGTTGCTTGCGGAAGAGTTGATCCCGTAAACCGAATTGCTTAAGATCGGCCATGCCTAAGGAACGAAGGAAGCGGTCTGTCTCAGCGGAAGTCTTGATTCGGTTGACGGCAGTGTCTTGCTTTCTTGCGATCGCTGCCGTTCCTCTTAGCGCGCAGAACAGGCCAGGTAGGACCGCGTCCAAAACGAACGCCGTGAGCCTCATGGAGGCCAAGGCGGCTTTTGACACCGCATGTGCGTCGTGCCATGGGCTCGACGCACGCGGTGGCGAGCGCGGACCGGACCTCGTGTCCCGCTCCGAAGTCGTGCGCAAGACAGATGCGGAACTCCGCAAGATCCTGACCGATGGAAAAACCTCGGCCGGCATGCCATCGTTCGCGTCTTACGCACCCGCCAAACTGTCGGCGCTCGTTGACTATCTGCGTTCGCTGCAAGGCGGCAGCAAAATGCCCCCTCTCCCGGGTGATCCCCCACGCGGAAAGGCGCTGTTCTTTGGCAAAGCGAAATGCGCGGAGTGTCATATGATCAGCGGCCAGGGTGGGTTCTTTGGTCTGGACCTCACTTCCTACGCAACGAGAATGGGTGCCGATGACATTCGTTCCGTGATCGTCAATCCCAACAAAGATCTCGATCCCCGACGCGGCTTGGTTACTGTCATTCTTGCCGATTCGACCACGCTTTCCGGCATAGCACGCAACGAAGACAATTTTTCACTGCAACTACAGACTCCTGATGGCGTGTTTCATCTCCTAAACAAGTCGGATATCAAGGACCTGACTTATACCGGACGGTCCGCAATGCCTTCAGACTACGGCACTATCCTGTCGTCTGGGGAACTCGACGACTTGGTGAGTTATTTGCTCTGGACATCGCGGTCAGCCAGTGTCCGAAAGGCGCAGAGCAATCGTGAAGACCGGGACGAGGAATAGCAATTGAGCCGGGGGATTGCGCGCTAATGAGGTGGAGATTTTCAGTGGTCCTGTTGTTTTCCGTTCTTTCGTTAGGCGGGGTTTGTACCGGACCGCAGAAACCTAGGCGTGAATTTCAGCTGCAAGCGAATTCTGACGATTTTTGGACACTCGTTGACCGGGAATCCAAATTATCCACCGTGGCGTCCGGCTTTGGTTTTACCGAAGGCCCGGTGTGGGATCCTGCCGGCTTCGTGATTGTCAGCGACGAAGTCAGTAACAAGATTCTTCACGTATACATGGATGGAACGAAAGAGGAGCTCGTTTCTCTCGGCGATCCCGACGGCAACACCTACGATCGCCAACAACGACTCATCGATTGCGCCAGCGTTCTGCGCGCCATCATTCGGATTGACCGTCAAGGTGAATATGAAGTTCTCGCAGACCGTTTTGAGGATAAACGATTCAACAGTCCTAATGACGTCGTGATGGGTCCCGACGGCGCGCTTTATTTCACCGATCCGACACTCGACCTTCCAAATGGACAAAAACAGGAGTTGCCGTTCCAGGGCGTCTATCGCCTCGATGTTTCAGGAAAGGTGACTTTGCTGACGAAGGAATTGTCGCAACCGAACGGCCTGGCATTTTCTCCGGATGGCAAGCGTTTCTACGTGGATGACAGCGAGGGTAGGAACATTCGGGTCTTTGATTTCACCTCCGAACACACCTTAGCCAACGGGCGAATTTTCGCGCAGGAGCCGGGCGGAAAAGGCGACGGCGTGCCGGATGGAATGAAAATTGACCAGGCCGGGAATATCTACGTCACCGGCCCGAAGGGAATCTGGGTTTGGAACCCTGTGGGACGCTACTTGGGCACTATTGTCCTGCCGGAGCAACCTGCGAATTTGGCTTGGGGAGATCCGGGGTACGCCACTCTTTACATCACCGCGACGACCTCAGTCTACCGGTTGCGCACCAAGTCGCACGGCTTCGTGCCATATTTATCCGTTGTGCCGTAAAACCTCGCCTTTCAGGGCGGGAATACAAGGCATCCGGTGATCTCCTTAAAATGCTAGAGCGGGGTTGTGCTGCTCGATGTACTCCTTCAATATGCTGATGGGGGCACCGCCATAAATAGCAGCGAAATACGATGGCAACCAGAGAACGTCTTTACAATACCGCTTTTCGATGTCAGGTCCGTGCCGAATTTCACTTGACATGTCAGCGAACGATAAGGCGGTCGGTCTTAATGTCGGGCTGTGTTCGTTCGTTACGCTAAACGACCGAACGGGAATTGGTAATCCTCGTTTGTTCCAAACGTCTTGCGCCTGAACGGTGGCCCACTCGGAACTAATCGCCTGGGTTCCGATAGAGCGTCATGCGCTCATGATCTTTGCGAGCGAGAATGGAAGCTCGGCTTCACGAGTCTAAGCTTGTGGTGCAGTTCAGCCACTCGATACTGCCCTGAGACCGGTGTCGATTCAGGATCTGCGGGGCGTCAACAGCCTTAGCAGCTAACAGTTTTTTGCATTTTCCCCATCAGATTTTTGTATCTAGAACAGAGGGCTAAACAAGGTTACCTTTACTGTCGGGGATCAAACGATTCCAACGGGCCTCATTGCATGAAGAAGGGAAGGAGGCATTCCAACGTGTCGCAAACAAAAATCGGATTCTACGGCCATGTGAAGCAGTACCACCACCTGAAGGCCGAGATCGATCAAGCCATTCTCGAAGTGTTGGAAAGTGGAAGTTATGTCCTCGGGCCGCAACTCGTGAAGTTTGAAGAAGAACTTGCCCATTACATGGGCAAACGCGAGGCCGTCGGGGTGAACTCCGGCACCGATGCCCTCCTTCTCGCGTTCCTCGGCCTGGGTCTCGGCGCGGGCGACGAGGTTATCACAACTTCGAACACTTTCTTTGCAACTGCGGAAGCGATCTGGCTGGCCGGCGCGACTCCTGTATTCGTGGACTGCGACCCGAGAACGCGCAACATCAATGTGACCAAGATTGAAGAGGCCATCACGTCAAAAACTCGTGCTATTGTGCCGGTCCATTTGTATGGGCTCCCCGCGAGCATGCCCGAGATCGCCAAGACAGCCAAAAGGCACGGCCTGTTTGTCGTAGAGGATTGCGCTCAGGCCATTGGGGCGCGGGGCGATAGTTTCGCCATCGGTGAGCTGAGTGATGCGGTTTGTCTAAGCTTCATCATCCAAAAGAATCTGGGATGCTTTGGTGACGGTGGCGCGGTTGTGACCGACAATCAGCAGCTTGCTACGGAAATTCGCAAGCTGCGCAACCACGGCTCGCTGAAGCGCTCCTATCACAGCATCGGCTATAACAGTCGTCTGGATGATATCCACGCGGCTGTCCTGCGGGTCAAGCTAAAACGGGTTGACGAGTGGAGCCGGAGACGCCGCGAACTGGCACAAATATACGACCGAGGTCTCGCCGGAGCACCTTTGACTTTGCCGTTCACTCCACCGGGTTACGAGCACGTTTACCATCTTTATGCGATTGAGTGTGATTTGCGGGATGAGTTGCAGACGCATCTTGCCTCGAAGGGAATCACGGCACTCACCCACTATCCAATTGCGATTCACCAGCAGGAGGGGTTCTCCTGGGGGCGCCCGGCTCGGGTCCATCCGCTGCCCATCACTGAAAAATCGGCTGCCTGCGTTCTCTCGCTTCCCATGTATCCTGAGCTGACGAACCAGGAGGTCGAGCGCGTTAAGGAAGAGATTTTGAACTGGAGCACCACCCATCAGGCCCTCAGTGAGCGAGCGGGCTGAGGACTGTATCCACGCGGATGTGAGAAGAGTAATCGGAAGTTTGCTCCAATCTGCGATTAAAGCAAGGTAAGCCCATCATTAGGGGACGTGTACAAACTCAGTCGGGATTCTTGGGCATCGGGACGAAGGCTCGTACTGCAAGAACATGAGCCTTCGCACCGGGCGTATTCTGGTTGTAGAAGCCGACCGTGCAATTGGGGCGAAAATAATAGGCGTCTCCCGGCTTGGCAGGATGCAAGCCCTCAACTCCATCCATCCCCCCGCCTGCAGCTATCTGTCCCTTTCCGTCCAGCACGAGATAAATCTCTTCTGCCACTTCGTGATGATGCGGAAAGTTGGTCCCGCCCGGCTCGAAGTCCATCAGGAAAAAGTCGGCGACGGTATAGGCGGCGTTGATCCGGTCACGCACGCCCGTGTGCGGCCCGATGAGAAGCTTATACTGCACAGACTGCGGATGACCCTCCACTGTCTGTTCCTTCAGTTCGCTAAGATTAGCCACCGCTAACTTCGCTTGTTTCGCAAGTGAGGTTTCAGGAGAAACTCTGACGGTGATGACGACAAGCTGGAGCTTCTGATCGGACGGATTCGACACGCTGTGTCGAACAGTCGGAGGCACATATGTGAAATCATTTTGGGCCAAGAGATACGATTGTTCGCCGTAACGCAAGACTCCGCTGCCGTTGGCGACGAAATAGAGTTCTTCTTGACGCGGATACTCGACTGTCTGGCAAGCGCCGTGCGCCTCGACCGTCACTTCTCCGAAGCGGGCTACGCTAAGCGGAAAGCGGGCCTCAACGTCCCCCTCACCAAAGATCGGAGTGTAATGGCAGGAGTTACTCGTCAGGTCATTATGCTGCTCGCGGACGGCAGACGCGTCTCGGTACAACCAAGTCGGTTCGACTTTCCGATCCTGAGCTGGTAGTGCCGCCGCCCCGATTGCCAAGAGCACCGCTGGGAACGTCCGCATTTGCGAGTCCTCCACTCTATTCGTAACCGCTCCCAATCCGTGCGAACTATACCAAACACCGCGCCAGATTGCGTTCCGCTACGGTTTCTTGCCTGACACGCACGGGTCAGTGGGGCCACGCGCCCCAATGGTTGCGCCCAACTGGGAGGTATCTGGAACGCCGGATTTTCGTTGGGGCCATCGGGGTTCTTTACCCTTTAGATTCCTGATGGAGCGTCGTTATTTGCTACCACAACTGCCTCGACGTGAACTCTCCATCTCCATTGCGTTTTCGTGCGATTTAATTGCGCCTAAACTGGAACGTATCTGGAACGCCGATTTTTCGCCGACCCGCTAATTTTTCTCTCAGGAAGCAGGGTCCCGAGAGGTGCCTCAATCGTTTGTCCCCTCGTAAATTCCATACCGACCGTAGCGCTCTCCACCCGAGGGGTTGTGGTCGCAGCGTTGCGTCATATCGGGTTCCTCTCTCCAGTCATTTCCAGTCATGACACCATACTTGATACCAGTGTAGAGTATGGTAGAATTACAAGTCACGAATATGGCACGAAAAATTACAGTCGAAGTTCCAGACAAGCTTTTGGAGAGAGCGCAGGAGGCCAGCGGCGAGGGTATCACGAAAACTGTGCGCACGGGATTGCAGCTTCTCGCGGCTTCGCGAACTTATGAGCGATTGCGGGAGCTGCGGGGGAAAGTTAAATTCTCGCGAACGGCGGCGGACCTGAAAGAGGATAGATGATCGCTGCGGACACGAGTACGTGGATAGCCTTTCTTGAAGGAGAAAGGGCGCCCGACACTGAGCTCCTCGATCAGGCGTTGCGGGATCGACAGTTGCTGATGGTTCCGGTGGTGCTCACTGAGCTGTTAAGTGATCCGAAGGTCCCTGTTCAGGTCGCCAGAACCCTTTGCGACGTGCCGGCGATTGAGATTGGAAGCGAGTATTGGCAGCGGGCTGGAGCTTTGCGAGCCAAAGTTTTGGCGAAGCGACGACGAGCACGTCTAGGCGACGCATTGATCGCACAAAGCTGCATCGATGGTGGAATTTCGCTCCTCGCGCGAGACCGAGATTTCCGGGCATTTACCGACGCGGCGGGCCTCAAACTTATCGTCTAGCGTGTATCAGGGAATCTTAATCTCGGCGTGATCGTGCTCATCGTCGACCATTTGGTAGTCAGACGGCGCGCGGAACAAGGCTGGATCGGGTTCCGAGCGCTCGATATTCCGCAGACGCACGATGGATTCTCCCGTGCGCGGATCGGAAGTCTTGGTCAGCACATACTCCTTAAGGTCGGGCGAAAACCAAGTTTCCGTCACGCTTACCAAAGGTCCGTCATCGCCTATCGTGCCCACAGGAAAGGTTCTCGTCACCTTTTTCCCTTCGGCAGAGACGCCTTCCATAACTTGGGAGCCGAGTGACTCGGCGGAGACCTCGGGGGCCTTGGTGCGAGCTGTGGGAGGTTTCACAGCCTGCAACGCTGTAGCATTAGCTCCTTGCATAACCACGTGAGCTTCCTGCGAGTAGCGAACTGGATCATTAGTCTTTTCAGGGGGAGCGAATCGATGGGCGATATGATTGTAGGAGTCCAAGAGATAGCGAAATCCGCTGACGGGCATGATCCACACAATCATCACGCCCTCGGAAGGGTTGCTCGAGCCTACGAACCACTCCCTGCGCGTTCTTCCTTCTGAGTCTCGGTATAACCTAACGATTTGCGTGTTTTGGGTGATGTGCGTCCCATCTGCCAGAGTCTGGGTGCGATCGGTCACTTCTTCCGCGGAATAAGGCGCCCCGTTGACGACTGGCCTGTGAACTTCTAGGCGGGGCATCCCCGTAGTTCAAGCGATTCTTGGGCAAGATTGAGCCGCCGAGAATTCCTTCCGCCTACGGGGACTCAATATGCCAGTTGGGACGCCCAAGAGGAGACCTTCACGACATGCCTCGCCCACGCGAGGGAAGTGGTTCCATTTCCCCCGCCTCCATTACTACGTTCAGTTGGAACCTTATTGGAACGTTGATAGACCCAAAATAGGTGTAACCTATTGATTACAAACTGCTTTAATATGGTGGAGGCGGGGGGAGTCGAACCCCCGTCCGAAAAGCGCTACGGCCTGAAGCCTACATGCTTAGCTCAATTCGTCTTGGTTCGCCAGCCGCGGTCAGAATGAGCAAGAAACGCAACCGGCTAGTCCGATGAATCTCGCCCGAGCCTTACGGACCGAAAGGCTCGGGCCAGCTCACAGTGCGACGCCTCTTGCCGGGCCCGTGAGCAAAGCCCGGGGAGACGTGCGCCTAATTAATTAGGCAGCAAGTGCCAAGTTGTTGTTGGCAGTTCTAGGTTTCCACCAAGTTACGGGCAGGTGGCTCCCGGCATGCCTTCAGGTCGCGACAGCTTCCGTCGAAACCGTGTCGCCCCCTTCTTTGCAATTATATCACTCACGTCAAAACAGGTTGTCCCTCGGCGGACCCGCGAGTTGGACATCGTAGGGGCTTGCCCCCGTTTAATAAGCAATAATTGAGCACACCGTTTTGGCGACTCGGTTGACTCAAATCCGACTAGCCTCGAAAATGCCAAGGTGGGGGATCGCAGGCGAAGCAGTTTCGAAGACTCGTATGGCACACGAACTCAACGCCGTCGAACAGGCCATTGCTCGAGCGCTTCGTGATAACCTCGAGCGCCTAAAGCACACTTCTGACGAACTCCACCACGCCGTCAACGACGTCGTTTCCGCTTGTGCCAGCAACAAACCGACGAATGCGCTCCCGCCGCTACTTCGCGCGCAGACTTCGGCGGCTTCTCTGACGGCCGCGCTGGAAGTCTTGTCACGATTTGTTGCCCTGACTCTTCAGACCGGCCCGCGTTCGCCGCTCGAGGCGCAGATTACGGATTTGGTCGGCCGGGCGGCTCCCCAGCCGGCTCCCGCTCAGCAGCGCCCGGCGCCTTCTACGCCAACCCCCATGGCCTCGAAGGCTGCCCCGGCCCGCAGAGGGCAAGCGCCTCCGGCTCCGGCCTTTGAAGAAGAGACTGAGCCCGAGACGCTCGAGCTGGTCGAACCTGCTCCCGACGGAGCAGAAGAGTTCGGCGAAGAGTTCGATGTCAACCGCCTCTCGCTGGAAGAACAGGAATTGCATCGCCGCGCGAATCGCGTGGCCAAAGTTTCGATGCAGGACATCAAGATGCTTCGGCCGGAACAAGTCCGGCTGGGCCGCGAAAACAGAGATCTCTGCGTCCGATTGAAAGACGACATTGAAAAAGCGCATCGTGAATACGACCGCCGTTTCAGACCTATCATGGACCACCCGGTGGATTATTTTTATCGCTGGCTGGTGGAAATCCTCGCCGATGGCGACCCTCACGCCTTGGGCGAGTATCCTTACTCCACACCGGCGCGCCACCGTTAACCGCTTGGGCATTCATCGGTTTTGTGGCCATTCAGGAGATGCCGTATCATTGTGTATCTCCATGATTCATTCCTTCACTGCTTTGGTGCTCGCGCTGGTCTTGTCGCTGGGTAGCTCCTTTGAGCTTCGCGCGCAACCCCCTCAGCACAGGCACAAATCGAAAAAGCCTGCTGCGCCCCCCTGCCGCGAGGGCTGCAAGCCGGAAACCGCGGCTCCGCAAGTGGCTGTGGGCACCCCCGAGGATGATGCGGCGGAAAAAGAACTTTCGGCGTTGTCGCGTGAGCTTCGCAATGGCGCGCCCGACGCTTACGGAAAGCTTTCTGCCTTCGCGACGAGAAACACCACGAACGTCTGGGGTGCGCGCGCTGCTCTGGCTCTCGGTTACCAGGACTTTTCGAAGAACCGCATGGCGCAAGCTTTGGGCTGGCTGCTCAAGTCCCAAGGGGACGCGCTTCTTCGGGAATACGCCCTATACTGGACGGCGCAGACTCAACGCAACCTGGGCCGCAACGCCGAAGCTTACAAAACTCTTCAGACCCTCCAGCACGACTATCCGAATACCGCCTTGCGCGAGCAAGTGCTGCAGTCTTTCGCGCAAACCGCGGTACAAACGGGTCATGCGCAGGAAGCGATCGACGTCCTCAACGCTAATGCCGGAACTTCATCAAAGCCGGATCTCTTGATCGAGCGCGCCCGCGCTTATCAGGCAGCGCATCAGCTTCCCCGTGCCGCCAAGGATTATCAGACCCTCTTCTACAAGTTCCCCCTCGCCGACGAGGCCAAGCCTTCGGGCGCCGCCCTCACTACCATCATGCACGCGCTGCGAAAAGAATATCCGTATCCTGGCGTCGAGATGCAGGAGCAGCGTGCGCAGATTTTTTATGACACCCACAGATGGCGGGAAGCCCGCGTAGAATTTGAGAAGCTCCTCACCATGCTGAAGGATCCCGCCAATTCCGTGCGGCAGCGCGCGCAGCTTCGCGTGGCCGAGAGCCGCGTGCAGATGAAGGGGTCTGCCTCGCTGATTGCTTCCTTGAAGACGCCGGACCTCAATGTCGACGCTGAACGTTTCTACGCGCTCTCCCAGGCGTATCGCACCGAGAAGAAAGAATCAGAGATGTTCGCGGCGCTGAACAACCTCGCGCAAACTTACCCGGTCAGCAAATGGAATGAAGACGGCTTGATGGCGGCAGGGAATTACCATTGGGTGGAATTGGAGCGCGAGCAAGCTGCCGTTGCCTATCAGCACGTTCTGGACTCCTTTCCGAACGGCAAACACGCATACAACTGCGAATGGCGCATTGCCTGGGTTGCTTACCTGGATCATCAGCCGGATGCCGACGACCGCCTCACGAATTTTCTACTGAAGTACCCGACTTCCGCGAACGCCGTCGATGCGCTGTACTGGCTCGGCCGGAGCGCGGAACGCGCGGGAAACATCGCGCACGCGCGCAGTTTCTACAACAAAGCCGTCGAGCGCTTTCCGGAAACGTATTTTGGCATCGCTGCCGCGGCGCGTCGCGCCAAGCTAGGCCCGGGCGAAGAAAACCCTGCGGAGTTCCTGGAGAAGATTCCACCCGCGCCGGCGCTACGTCCTTTCGACGAGCCCATTCCCGTTGCTGCCGAGGAGCGCTGGCAGCGCGCCCAGGCGCTTCGCGCCATTGCCTTTGATTCTTCTGCGGAACAAGAGCTGAAGAACGCTAACCTTGCCAGCCCTTCCCCACGTTTTCTCCTGGAAGCCGCGCAAGCGGCCTTTGATGAGGGACACTTCGGCGCAGGCATGACTTACGCGCGCACTGCTGTTCCGAACGTGGACGCCCGCAAATTCAGTGATGTCCCCATCGAAGCCTGGAAAGTGCTTTTTCCTTTGCCCTACGAAGCGGCGCTGAGACGCGAGGCCGCCAAGAACGACTTCGATCCCATGTTCGCTGCCGGCCTGATCCGCCAGGAATCCACTTTCCAATCTGATGCCGTGTCGCACAAAAACGCTATTGGCCTCATGCAAGTGCTCCCCAAAACCGGCAAGCTTCTCGCCAGGCAGATCAAAGTCCGCTACGTAAAGAACAAGCTCTTCGATCCCGACTACAATATCGAGCTCGGCATGGTGTATATCGCCAACCTCGTCCAGCAATTCGGATCCCCCGAAGCGGCCGCTGCTGCATACAATGCGGGCGAGGACCGCATCGCTGCCTGGAAAGCCGAGCGCAACTACGAAGAGATTCCCGAACTCGTCGAGTCCATTCCTTTCACGGAAACCCGCGAATACGTGCAAATCGTCTTGCGAAACGCCCAACTCTACCGGATGATTTATAGTCAGCCCAGCGAGGCCACGCAAGAGTCCACCGGCCACGCCCGCTGAAAAACGGAAGCAAGTCCTCCGTTTTTTATCCGTGCCCTGAAACAACGCGTCCTGTCGGGCGCCATTTCATCTGCCTGGGAAGGTGCAATGACGGCTCCTGATTCCACCATGGCTCAAATCTCCCGGCGCATGCTCTCGGCCAAAGCCGAGCAGTTCACCGAATCCGTCATCCGCGAAATGACGCGCCTGGCGATGAAGCATCACGCGGTGAATCTCTCTCAGGGCTTCCCCGATTTTGCGGCTCCCGAAGAAATCAAGGAAGCCGCGCGGCAAGCCATCGCCGAGGACATCAATCAATACGCCATCACCTGGGGCGCAAAACCTCTGCGGGATGCCGTCGTTGAAAAATTTGCCCGAGCCCAGGGCGTCCGCTACGACCCGGAGCGCGAGATCACCGTCTGCTGCGGCTCCACGGAAGCGATGATGTCCGCCATGATGGCCATCATCAATCCAGGCGATGAGATTGTGGTGTTCGAGCCGTTCTACGAAAATTACGGTCCGGACGCAATTCTCAGCGGCGCCAGCCCTCGCTTCGTCAAATTGCGTCCTCCTGATTGGTCTTTTGACGAAAAAGAACTTTCCGCCGCCTTCGGCCCGCACACCAAAGCGATCATTCTCAACACGCCGAACAATCCCACCGGCAAAGTCTTCACGCGCTCCGAACTCGAATTCATCCGCGACCTTTGCGTTCGCTGGAACACCTATTGCATCACCGACGAAATCTACGAACACATTCTTTATGACGGCGCGCAACACATTTCCATGGCCGCCATCGACGGCATGCGCGACCACACCATTGTCGTCAACGGCCTCTCGAAAACTTACAGTGTCACCGGCTGGCGCGTGGGCTGGGTTCTCGCCCCTCCAGGACCGACGCAGCCCATCCGCAAAGTCCACGACTTCCTCACCGTCGGCGCTGCGGCTCCCCTACAGCATGCTGGCTCGATCGCATTGTATTTCCCGCAGAGCTATTACCACAAGCTCGCTGCGACCTACGCCGCCAAACGCGAGCGCATCCTGAAAATTCTCACCGCCGCCGGCTTCACCGTCTTCAAGCCGCGGGGCGCTTACTACGTCATGACCGATATTTCTGGTTTCGCCGATCCCGACCCCGTGCAATTTCCCGCGGAAACCAAGGACGTGCGCTTCTCCAAATACCTTGTCGAAAAAGTCGGCGTGGCCGTTGTCCCCGGCTCCAGTTTCTACAACGACCCTCGCGACGGCGCCTCGCAAGTCCGTTTTACGTTTTGCAAAAAAGAAGAAACCCTCGCCGCCGCCGAACAGCGCCTCTCGAGACTCCGCGCCTAGGGAAGGGGTTCGACGAGCCAGCCCGGAGCGCAGCGAAGGGTCGCTAGTCACCGTCACGACCCACTAGGTAATGTGCTAGAATCGCGCGCGGAACACTTTACCCATGAAACTAACTCTCATCCCCCCCAACACGAAAATGCAAGCCAACGGGGACGGCGACTCCTTTGATGTTTCTAGGAGCTCCACGCGTACTTTCCTCTGCCTGCTGACCGTGACCGACCAGATGGAGCAGGAATCGCTCGACGTCTCGATTTACGGTTCCGCCGACGGCGCAACCTGGACCCCCAAGCCGCTCCTGAAGCTCCCTCAGCAGTTCTATCGCGGGCAGTCCAAAATGATTCTGGACCTGTCGCTCCGCCCTGAGATCAAATTCACTCGCGCCCGCTGGGAGCTCAACCGGTGGGGAAGAGGCGCTCCGCTGCCGATGTTCGTGGTTGGGTTGGAGCTGACCGAAGTACCCCCAATGTCCCGGGAAACACCTGGAAAAAGCGCCGCAATGGCGGCCAGGTAAGGGCTTAGTGCTGGGAGTATCTTTAACGTTAATTTCCGGCAGGTTTTGCGTCTTATAAACAGCGACCGGTTTAGCTAAAAGCTATATAAATCCAGGGGTTTCATCAGGTTGCGGCATTTTTAGGGGTAGGAGACTGACGGTCGGTTGCCCTGTGGTGGTTAGCCTCCTACCCCGCGAGTGGTCTTACCCATATAGACGATGCCAGCCCCAAAATAGTTTCCTGAATCCGACAAAAATCTATTCACAACCTTCGGGCTTCGGTTGGCATCTCCACCAAGCGGGGAGGCCGCCGTGCTGTAAGCAGGAATCCCAACCGCGCCGCACGCCGTTGCGTCAGAACTCGAGAGACTTCCCGCTCCCCGCTACGCTCCGAGCGGAACTGTGTCGAGGTAGCGCGCTACGGCCGCTTTCCATCTAAATTTTTCCTGAATCGCCCCCTGGAGCGCCTGCGCTGCCGCCGGCTCGCCGTGCGTCAGATAGGTTTGCACTGGCGGCGTGGGCAGCGCCGCCAGCCAGCGCAGCAGTTCGCTTTTGCCTGCGTGCGCTGAGAACTGCCCCATCTCTACAATTTCCGCGCAAACCGGCACCGCCTGCCCAAAAATGTTCAGCGTTTTCGCGCCTTCTTGCAGCGCGCGGCCCCGGGTTCCTTCCGCCTGGAATCCCGCCAGGATGACCGCGTTCTTTGCGTCCGGCAGCCGCTGCACCATGTGGTGCAGCACGCGCCCGCCGCTCACCATACCGCTCGCGCTAATGATGATGCACGGCGTCTTCACCTTGTTGATGGCCTTTGATTCCTCCGCCGAAGGCGTCAGATGAAACTCATGCACATTCAGCGGATCGCCTTTTCCATCGCTGCCTTCCTCACGCGCAAACTCCAGGTCGTGATCTTCTTTGTGCTTGATGTACAGGTCCGTAGCGCGTAGCGCCATCGGACTATCCACATACACGGGAATGCGCGGGATCCGCTGCTGGTCCTCGAGCCGGCGCAGATAGTACATGAAGGTCTGCGTCCTTCCGATGGCAAACGCCGGAATCACGATAGATCCTCCGCGCTTCACCACGCGGTTCACGATTTGCGCCAGCAACTCCTCGGGATTGCCATCCTGATGCTCGCGGTCGCCATAAGTCGACTCGCAAATCAGCACGTCCGCGTTCGAGGACGGCGTCGTCGGCTCATTCAAAATCGGCTGCCCGTAGCGCCCGATGTCCCCGGAAAACGCCACGACAATTTTCTTGCCGCCCTCGCGGATCGTCAGCTCCAGGCTCGATGAACCGAGAATGTGTCCCGCGTCAAACGACGCCACATGAAACTCCGGGCTGATGTCGAAGCCCCCGAGGCGCGGCATGATCTTCAATTGTTTGAGGACGGGTTCAACATCATCGGGCGTGTAGAGCGACCGCGGCTCCGCATGCCGGCTATATTTTTTCTTCTTCGCGTGCTCCGTCTCCTCCTCCTGCAGGTGTGCCGAGTCCTTCAGCAGAATCTCGGTCAGCTCGATCGTCGCGGGATTGGCAAAAATCGGCCCGCGATAGCCGTCCCGCACCAGCACCGGCAGCCAGCCGGTGTGGTCTAGGTGCGCGTGCGTCAGCATCGCATAGTCGATCGCCCCGGGATCCACCGGCAGCGGCTTCCAGTTGCGGTCTTTCAGTTCGTTTGTCCCCTGGAATAGGCCGCAATCGACCAAGAGCTTCTTGCCCGCCGCCTCGACCAAATATTTCGATCCCGTGACGCATCCTGCCGCGCCCAAAAAGGTTAGTTTTGCCATAGCCCTGTCATTCTACCGATTTCGCAGGGCACGATCACTTGTCCTTCTCCATGCAGGTGCGGTCCGGTATCCCCCACCGTCATTGAGGGTCATGCAGGATTCCCAGCAAGAGCGTCTCTGAAATTCGGCTTGCCGCCGATGGATTCCGCCCGGATTGCGCCTTCTATCCCCACTGCCGTGGACTCGCGACGTACACAAGAAGACGAAAGGCTCTTAGCAGGCTGCATTGCCTAATTCAATATTAAAACTGTGCGTTTTAAAGGCTAAAAAACTGAACGTTTCTTCATGTAAAATGCCGGAATCAATTTGCCTGCCGGGCCCGCTCGGGACGGAAGGAGGACTCTCCGGATGATCCGCGCACGCGAATCAAAATCCGCCCCCGTCGGAGTGGTAGGAAAAGTGTTGCGCATTTTGGAGGTGCTCGACGCTTCTCCCACAGGGTTGCAGCTTCGTGAAATCGCCCAGCAGACTCGGGTTAACAAGAGCACTGCCTACCGATTCCTGGCGCATTTGGCGAGCGAAGGCTATCTTCTGCGTGACGATGCCGGCGCCTACGTCGTGGGTCCGAAATTGGCAAGGCTGGGCGCCGGGATTGCTTATCACGCCACGTTGCGGAAGGTCAGCCGGCCCGTGGCCATCGCGCTCGCCAACAGCACCAAGGAAACCGTGAATCTCGGCGTCCTCGACGGGCACGAGGTGTTCTACCTCGACGTGATCGAGAGCCCTCATTCTTTTCGCATGGCCTCGCAGCCGGGAATGCATCGTCCGCTGAACTGCACCGCCCTGGGGAAAGCACTGCTCGCTTTTCTTCCCGCCGAGCACCGCGAAGAGCTATTGCCGTTGCTGACCTTTGAGCGCGCCACTCCGCGCACGATTCCGAATCTTGCAAGGTTCCGGAAAGAGCTTGTTCGCGTCGTGCAACAAGGATACGCCATCGACGATCAAGAGACCGACATGGGCGCCCGCTGCGTGGCCGCCCCGATCTTGGACGAGAGTGGGAAAGTTGCCGCCGCCATCAGCGTTTCCGGACCTATCACGCGGATGAGCCGCGACCGCATTCATGGCTATGCCCTCGCAACAAAAAAAGCGGCACGAGCCATCTCCGCACAGCTTGGACATTCGCACTGACAGCGAGGGGAGAGGAGTTCACCGGAGGGCAAGAAATTCGCCGAGCCAAGGAGTTCCACCTTGAGGCAGCAAACCAGTGCAATCCCGAGGCGCACCTTTCTCAAATTGGGAGGAGGCGGCCGTGCGGCTGTCGCGTCTTCGGCGCCCGGGCTGACGGTGTGGCCCTCCCGGAAGCAACGCGCCGGTTCATCCGCTGCTCTTGCAATCTTCTTCCCTGCAATTGGTGTTGCACCGTCGCGAGAAAAAACGAACCGGGCCTGGCTGCGAGTCGCTTGCCCCTTCCGGCAGAGGCCGCTCTCATCCGTGGAGGTTAAAAAATCCACCGTCAATCGGATAGTCTGTTCCGGTAATGAAGGCGGCCTCGTCCGAGCACAGAAACAAAGCAAGCGCCGCTACTTCCTCGGGTTTTCCCATGCGGCCTATCGGCTGGGACTGCGAGAGAGTCCGGAACATTTCCTGTTCACGGCCGGGATAATTCCGTTTCAGATAGCCGTCGACGAAGGCCGTGTGCACGCGCGCCGGTGAAATGCAGTTGCATCTGATCTTGTGGGCCAAATAATCCCGGGCTACGGACAACGTCATTGAAAGGACGGCGCCCTTGCTCATCGAATAGGCAAAGCGATCGGCGAGACCGGCGGTCGCGGCGATCGAAGCCATATTCAAAATGACGCCGCCGCTGGTCTTCATCGCGTCGATCACCGCATGCATGCAGTTGTAGGTTCCCTTTACATTTACCTGAAAAATCCTGTCGAATTCCGCTTCGGAGGTGCTCTCAAGCTTCCCAATGTGGGAGACCCCCGCACTATTTACGAGGATATGAAGTGGGTTCTCACTGGCGAGCCGTCGGAACAGATCTCTTACCGACCGTTGCTGGGTGACGTCGCAAACATGCGCCGCGGCCCTACCACCGTAGTTCACAATCTCACGAGCTGTGCTTTTCGCTCGCTCTTCATCAATATCCACGAGCCACACCCGTGCACCTTCCTGCGCAAATCTTTGCGCAATGGCCTGGCCTATGCCGCTGGCGGCCCCGGTAACAACCGCCGCTTTGCCGTCAAGCCGCTTGCAATTGGATTGCTTCGGTGCGTTCGTCAGTGGAAGGCTCCTCCGTTCCGTGAAATGAAATCATCGACGCGGAGCTCCTGTCGGCCGGCAGTGCCGCCGTCATCACGCAGCCTTCAGGCAATCGCCCCGCAGACGCGGTTCGTGAGCGTCCCGATCTTTTCGATGGTCACGCTCACCTCATCGCCATCCTTCAGCCAGAGCGGGGGATTCTGAGCCATGCCAACGCCGCTCGGCGTTCCCGTAAAGATTACTGTGCCCGGAAGCAGCGTCGTGCTTTGGCTGAGAAACTCGATCAAGGCCGGCACGTCGTGAATCATGTCGCGCGTCGTTGCATCCTGCATAATGCGGCCGTTTACCTGCGTCTGAATTCGTAAGCCGGCGGGATCCGCAAGGGAATCCCGGGTCAGGAGACACGGCCCTAGCGGGGCAAAAGTGTCGAAGCTCTTGCCCCGGCACCATTGGCTCCCTCCTGTCTTGAGTTGCCAATCGCGCGCGCTGACGTCGTTCCCGCAGGTATAACCGGCGACATAGCCGAGCGCCCGCTCGCGCGCGACATCCTTGCATGCCTTTCCGATCACCACCACCAACTCGCCCTCGTAATCGATTTCGGAGCTTTTGGCGCGCTCCGGAAACCGAATCGGCTGGCCCGGGTCCTGCACCGCGTTTGCTCCTTTGGCAAAGACCTCTGGGTATTCGTCGACTCCCATGCCCACTTCGTCGGCGTGGCGCCGGTAGTTTTTCCCGATGCACCAGATCATGGTCGGGACCACCGGGGCCAAAATCTTTCCGACGATGGCGGTTTCTCCGGTCACTTGGAATCCATGAAGCGGATCACCCTCGACGCGGAGCGGCCCTGCCTGTTGGCCCTCGACAGCATGATGAATCTTGCCGTAGGGATCTTCATAGCGGATGACTTTCATAATGGTTCCAGGGCTGGATTTGCCGGCAAGCCCGAGGAAAAACACGTCCGTCAGGCGCCGCAGAGCTCTTGGCCAGTACCTAGGTGAAGTCCGGGCTCATTGAAGCAGAGGCAAGTCTAGCAGAGGTCCGCAGTTTTATATACCAGGTCTCGCGTTTCACTATATGAACTCGGTGCTTTTCCTCAAAGCGCCTTGGCTTCGACCCTGTCGAGTTGGGCGTCCTTCACTCCGGGGGCGGCCACGGTGCGGAAATCGGTCACATTGGTCAGCGAGAAAACCCGGCCGCGTGATTCTGGAGGCGTCTTTATGCGGAAGAAATCTGCGCCTTGGACGTCGTTGACGACGAACGCGCTTCGTTCGTCGGGCGCCTCGCAAGCGACTTCCACGTTGCTGAATTCCAGATTCTTCGCGTGTCGGATGTAAAAGCCGTGTGCCGGGAGCTCGGGGCCAAACATATGAGGATCCGGATATTTGGTCTCGTCTTCGGGCGGCTGGAAAGCGGCCATTTCCTTGCTGGCACCGCCGCGGTGCTGGAGATACAAGTTGCTGATCTTGACCTCCTCGATGGCGTGTCCAGGAATGCCGCTGATGATCGCCGGCAGATGTCCCGCGGCGTTATAGCTCACGATGTTGTTCAGCATGATGCGATGCAGAGCGCCAACAGGTATGCCTTGCGGGCCGCGCATGCGTGCGCCAAGTCGCAGGAAAATCGGCGAGCCGCTGATGTCGCGCATGGTGATGTTGTTAAACGTCACGTCTTCAAGCAGTGCGCCATCCACGCTTTCCAGAGCTATGCCGTTACAGCCCTCAAAGATGCAATTGCTGACCGTGATGTTTTTGAATCCGCCGTTGGATTCTGTCCCAAACTTAATGCGCCCCGTGCGCGGCACGCGAACGTCAGGACCGTACTTTTTAAATGTTCCATCGAGGAGAGTTCCGACCTCGTAGCAGCCGGCGACATAGCAGTTTGCAATGGTGATGTTTTCCGTTGAGCGCGCGTACCCGAGAGCGAAGGAGCTCTTCGGACAGATCGCGTCATCCCACGGCGAATTCACGCTGCAGTCGGAGACGTGCCCGTTGCGGCAGCAATCGAGATCCATGCCGTCGCGGTTGGTGTCGATGGTCAGCCCGTGGATTTGGAAATTGTCTACTCCGGTGGCGAGCAGGCCGAAGGGCCCGCCCTTGAGAATGGCAAAATCCTTCAGCAAGACGTTTCGGCAGTTTTTGAGGGCGATTGCTTTATTGCCAACCCCAGGCGCTTCCGCGCGGGGCGTGTCATGCCCGGCGCCGCGGCTCAACCCTCGGCCATAGATCAGTCCGGGACCCACGATCCCGATGTTGTGCAGTTCTTCCCCCCAAATCAGGCTGTTGTGCCAGTGGCTGTGCCCATAATCCTGAAATTTGTTGTCGCCGGCGTTAGCCTCGGCTGCGTCATAGCCGCCCGAGGTCGTGCCTTCCATGGGCGTCTCGGCCGCCAGGATCGTCGCGCCCGGCTCAAGATGAAGCACAACGTTGCTCTTCAGATGAATCGCGCGATAGGTTCTCGGGGGTCGCGCGCCTCGCAATTCCAGCCCTGAAAACTACCAATGGCCCCCTGGGCGCAAGTCCGGGCGACCGTCCAAACCCCTGGCCTGCAACTGCGTTTCCATCGGCCTTGGCGCTTGCTGCGCCGTGGGATTCCTCGTTCGCCGAACAATTTGGCCGGGTTCGAGCCCTGAGGTCGCAGATTGCGGAGAGGATGCGATGGAAGCGCCAGGCGTCGGCGCCCTGGCTCGTCAGATCCGTTTTCTGAGGCGGGCTCCTCGCCTATTCCATTCGCAACGCTTCCATTGGTGAAATCGAAGCCGCTCGGGTCGAGGGAAGAATTCCCGCCGCAAATGCCGACATCGCGAGCGCGCTCGCTGCAATCATCAGCGCCATCGGATCCCAACTCGAAACGCCGTAGAGCTGACTCGAAATCAACCGCCCGGCGCCGACAGCCAGCGGCAACCCCAACAGCAGTCCTGCGAACACGCGTCTCGACACCCACCCCAGGATAAGCTGCGCCACCTTTGCTCGCTTCGCACCCAGTGCCATGCGGATGCCGATTTCGCGAGTCCGCTGAGCTACCATGTAGGCAGTCACACCGTACAACCCCACGGCCGCCAGCAGCAGCGCGATGGTACCAAATAGTCCCGCGAGGCTCGCTACCGCTCGCTCTTGGTCGAACGTCAATGCGACCTGCTCTTGCATGGTCCGCACGCTGGTTATAGCCAGATTCGGATCAACCTCCGACAATGCCTGGGTGATCGGCCCTTCGAGCCTTCCTGGCGAAACCCCGGTGACAAGCATGATTCCGCCGACAAACTGAGATGCCCTCTCGACCCTCGCCATCAGATCCTGCTTATAGTCCACGCTTTGCGCCAGCGGCACGTAGAACATCGGGCGCGTCGGCCGTCCCAGCGCAAATCCCGCAAATTTCGCATCGTGTACGATACCGATGATCCGGAACATTCCGGAGTTTTCAGGAAAATCCAAGCCGAAGTGCTGGTCCAAAGGGTTTTCGCCGCTCTTGAAGAAGCGCCTGACAAACGCCTCGTTGATGATGGCAACCGGCTCTGTCGTTTCGTTGTCAGCCTCGGTGAAGTTCCGTCCGCGAACCATACGCATACCGAAATTTTGCATATAGCCGGCGCTCACGCGATCCCACGACGCACCGGACTCCTCCTCGATCTTGGCTGGTGGGTGCCCGGCAACAAAAATCATCTCACCCCAGTTGTTGGTTAGCGGATTATAAAGAGCGAGTCCCGTTCCCTGCACCCCCGGCAAGCGGCTGAGGCGGTCCTCAAGCTGACGATAAAGCGCCTGCAGCTTGGCTGGCGAGTAGCTCGCCGGCGGATTATGCAGGGCGACGACCACGCGCCCTTTGACTTCGTATCCAAAATCCTGGTTCTCGAGCTTGTTCAGGCTCCTGCCCAGCATCGTCGCACCCGCCACCAGCACCACAGACAGGGCCGCTTGCACCAGCAGCAGCGCCTTGTGCGCAAGAGAAGCATGATCGCTTGTTCCCCGGCCCGACCCGCGCAGAGCCTCGACGGGATCGGTGCGCGTTGCAAGCCACGCAGGAGCCGCGCCGAAAAGGATTCCCGTCACAAGCGCCAGCACGAAGGCGAACGCCAAAACCATCAACGACGGCATGGTGCTGATCGGAAGGAAGTGCGCGCTTTGAAAGGCCAAGGCCAGCAACAACCTCGCAGCTCCAACGGCAACCGCGAGTCCCACCATCGCGCCGCCAACCGCCAGCAGAATGCTTTCCGTCAAGGCCTGCGCGATAATCTGGTGCCGCGGTGCGCCGATGGCCATGCGCACAGCCAGCTGTCCGCGCCGGGCCACGCCCCGCGCAAGCAACAGATTTGCGACGTTGGCGCAGGCGATGAGCAGCACCGCTCCGCAAACGGAGAACAGAATCCGCAGGCTGTGTCCATACTCTTCCTTCATTACCGCGACGCCCGCCCCTGCCGGGATGACGTTCAGGACTTGCTTGGGAAGCATCCCGATCACGCCCTCCATCCAGTTGGCTGGATACCCGGAATCGTTCTGGATCCATTGCCGCAAAACTCCAGTGAGCCGCGGGGCCATTCCGTCAATCGACGCGCCAGGCCTCAACCTTCCGATCATGCGCAACCATGCCGAAACAGACTGATGAAGAAGATTGCTTTGGCCGTCGATCAAAGGCTCCTGCTGCACAGGAACCCAAATCTCGGGTGGATCACTCTCGAGCGTCTCGCCGAAAAATCCCGGCGGCGCTACTCCGACTACCGTGAAGGGATGCCCCTCCACGACAAACGTCGCCCCCAAGACGGACGTGTCCCCACCGTAAATCGTCTGCCACGCCCGATGGCTCAACACCGCGACAGGCGGCGCCGCCGGCCGGTCATCCTCTGGAGTGAACACGCGACCGGCAAACGCCCGCACGCCCAGCGTCGAGAAATACGTGCCCGTGACATACTCGGACCGCAGGGGTCGGGCAGCAGAACTAACACCTTCCCGCCGCACACCCAAACGGCCGCGGCCTGCCTGGAATGCTGTTACTTCCTCAAATTCCGGAGTCGCGGCCTTCAGTCGCTCAAAGAGGGGATAGGAAAAAAAACCCCACCGGTCCTGGGGCCCTCCCTCGACACAGCACTCATCCCCTTCTCCGACGCGGTAAAGGCGCCCGGGATCCCCGACCGGCAGGGACCTTACCATCACGGCATCGATGAGCGTAAAGATTGCCGTGGTTCCGCCGATTCCGAGTGCCAGCGTGAGCACGGCTGCGGCAACGAACACCGGAGCGGCTCGAAACTGTCTCAGAGCGTAGCGAACGTTGCCAAGCAGGTCTCTCATCCGCATCCCTCTTCTCCCTGTCTTCACTAGATACGTTCCGTCCGCGCAGAGTGTTCCCACTCAAATGACGTTGCTCACGTGAAAAGGTCATGCTGGATCTGTCTGCTCTTATCGCGTGGCGCGACCGCAGTTCCGGGCTTGATGAAGGGACCTTCTTCCTGCTGGGTTGGAGACAGAGTGCCGCGACACCGGATCGGCTCAACTGGTATGTTTCTCCCATCGCACGCGTTCATTTCGGTACTAAAAAAAGAGGAGCAGAGGGGGCTTCTGCGCCGCTCGCCGTCACCTCTACGCTGTGATGAGCGGAAAAATCCGGAGATGCAGTAGGATCTTGCTTGCAATGCGTGGGCAGTCAGTGAAAAATCTCTGACTCCACAGTTCTGCTGGTCCTTAGTCTAAATACGGAACAGCAGGCCACAAGGAGATCCTTTCCGTTGCCAAGCGCTCACCCACCGGTTGTTCAGATCTCCCTGGATCTGATGCATGTCCATGAAGCGCTGGACACGGCGCGCGTTGCCGTCGAGGCGGGCGTAGATTGGCTTGAAGCGGGGACGCCCCTGATTTTGGCGGAGGGCCTGCATGGTGTCCGCGCCTTGCGGGCGGCCTTTCCTAACCATCCGATCGTAGCTGATGTGAAAACGATGGATGGGGGATATCTCGAGGCCGAAATGATGGCGAAGGCGGGCGCCACGCACATGGTGGTTATGGCGCGCGCGCATGTGGAAACGATTAAGGTCGCGGTGAAAGCCGGACGGGACTACGGTATCAAGATCATGGGCGACAATCTCGGATGTGAAGACAAAGTGGCAGCAAGCCGGATGATGGAAGACCTCGGCGTGGATTACATCGTTCATCATACCGGCTATGATGAACGCAACGGCGTGGCGGCGGCAGGGCGGGGCCGTGTCAGCCCACTGGATGATCTCGAGGCCGTGGTGAACTCGGTCCGCATTCCTGTGCAAGCTGTCGGCGGCTTAACGCTGGAGGAGGCAGTTGAAATGCCAAAGCGTGGCGCCCCGCTCGTTGTGATCGGTGCTCCGCTCGCCATCGATGCTCACTCGTTTAAGGTTGCTGCCGGCGATTTGAAAGGACTATTGAGCGAGATAACTCGGAGGGTTCGGCAATGATGGACGTGATGGACGGTGTCGTGCACTATGCTCTTGAACCCCTAGCAGTTGAATTACGCCAGAAGCCCGTGCCGGCGATAAAGGACGAGGAAGTACTTCTACACGTCGGTGCGGTCGGAGTCTGCGGCAGCGACATCCACCAATACCACAACTCCCAAAGCTGGCCGGTCCGCGTCCCCGTCGTGCTTGGGCATGAATTCTGCGGCACAGTCGCTGAAGTCGGCGCTCGGGTGAGGGGATTTCGTGAGGGCGACCGGGTCGTCTCGGAAACCGCGGCAAACATTTGCGGCGAGTGTCTGCTATGCCGCACAGGCAAATACAACCTCTGCCCCAGTCGTTCGGGCTTCGGTGCGGGGACAGACGGTGCGATGGCCAGCTTCGTATGCGTCCCAGCTCGTTGTCTGCACCACATCCCTGACGAACTTCCATTCGAACGCGCCGCGCTTACCGAGCCTTGCTGTGTCGCATATAACGCGGTGGCCTCGAAAAGCACTGTCCGACCCGGTGATACAGTCGTCGTGATTGGCCCGGGGCCGATTGGCTTGCTTTGCACCGAGATGGCCCGCATCGCTGGCGCCAGAAATTTAATTGTCGCGGGTACGACACAGGATGCCTCTCGGCTCGATGTGGCTCGCCTGCTTGGAGCCACACACACCGTAGATGTTCAGAACACGAACTTCGTCGAATACATGCGGGAAATCGGCGACGGGCTCGGGGCTGATCTGGTAATCGATGCGGCGGGCGTCTCGGCGGCGTTGAAGACCGCCCTCGAAATTGTCCGCCCGGGAGGTCAAATCACTAAAGTTGGGTGGGGGCCTCAGCCGCTGAACTTTTCGCTTGACCCGCTGGTGCAAAAGGCCATACATCTGCAAGGCAGCTTCAGCCATACGTTTGAGAATTGGGAAAAGATTGTGCCAATGTTGACTGCAAGGCAGATTAACCTTGGCCCGATTATCACCCAGGTGGCGACGCTCGATCACTGGCAAGATTGTTTCGACGGGATGTACACCGGTAAGTATGTCAAAGCAGTGCTGTGTCCCAATTGAGTCGAGGTAACCCTAGCCGGATGCTTCAGTGATATGTTCGCCGAGTTGTTAGTGGACGTTTATGCCGAAGTTGAGCGCGTTTCCCAAATGTTACATGGATGAGTTGTGCGTCACCAAGACCATGACGCTGTTTGATTGGATCGAGCTGGCTGGCACTCTTGGTGTTGACGGCGTCGAAGTGTACCCCGGATTTTTTCAGAGCTTTGAACCGAAGTATCTTCAACGCGTAAAAATGCAACTCGTGAAACATGGCCTGGAAGTGCCGATGATGTGCGCTTCGCCAGATTTCACAACGCCTGATGCACGGGTCCGGCGCGCGGAAATTGAGCGCCAGAAACAAATGATCGACGTCGCAGCGGAGCTCGGCGGCTACTTTTGCCGCGTGCTTTCCGGTCAGCGCCGCCCAGATGTTTCCCGCGCGGAAGGCGTGCGCTGGACGGTCGAATCGATCAGATCACTGCTCGAACACGCGGCCTCGCGAAAGATCGTCCTAAACATGGAGAATCATTATAAGGACGGTTACTGGCTTTACCCCGAATTTGCCCAGGATACAGAGATATTTTTGGAAATCATTGGTCAGATCGACTCACCCTGGTTTGGCGTCAACTATGACCCATCCAATGCAATCATCGCCGGACAAGACCCTCTTGAGGTGCTCGCCGCCATTAAGAGCCGGGTGGTCTCCATGCATGCGTCAGATCGATACTTGGCGAGCGGCACCTTGGAGGAACTGGAACAGCAGGATGGAACGAGCGGCTATGCTCAGAACCTCAAGCACGGCGTTATCGGAAGAGGCCTTAACAATTACGATGAGATTTTCTCTATGCTCAAGGCCGAAGGGTTCGATGGATGGATTTCCATCGAGGACGGAATCAATGGAATCGACGAGCTGAGAGAATCCGTCCGCTTTCTACGTATTAAAATCGCCGAGCATTTTTGAGCGAGATTGTGCATACGCCACGCTTAGAAAATCGCATCGCCATCATTACTGGATCAGGTGCGGGAATGGGTGAAGGCATCGCGCGTTTGTTTGGGAGCGAAGGCGCCGCGATGGTCGTGTCCGACCAAAATGAAGCGAACGCGGCGACCGTTGCTGCAAGCATCGAAAAGGAAGGTGGCCGGGCCATCTTCCAGCGGGCGGATGTCAGCGTTGAGGCCGACTGTCGGGCGCTAATACGTCAGGCGGTCGAGGTTTATGGTCGCATCGACGTGCTCATTAACAATGCAGGCATAAGCACGCGGGGGAACATCGAGAATACGACCTGTGAAGTGTGGGATAAAGTTTTCGCCACCAACGTGCGCGGCGCGTTTCTCTGCATGCGGGAAGCGGTCGCTTGCATGAAACAGCAACGAAGCGGGTCCATCGTCAACATTGGTTCGATCAATGCCTATATCGGAGAGCCGAAGCTGATGGCGTACTCAGCATCCAAGGGCGCGCTTATGACACTCACGAAGAACACCGCCGCCTATCTGAACAGGTATGGCATCCGTGTCAACCAGCTCAATCCCGGTTGGACCATGACCCCCAACGAGCGGCGCATGAAAATTGAAGAGGGAAAGGGCGAACGGTGGGTCGAAGAGGCCATACGCACTCGCCCGTTCGGCCGTTTGCTCGTTCCTCGAGATGTTGCCCTGGCAGCCCTTTATTTCGCTAGTGACGAGAGCCAGTGTATAACCGGGTCCATCGTCGATTTGGAGCAGTACCCCGTTGGAGCTCCGCCGGACTGGTAGAGAGCGGTTGGCCACCAAAGGCAGGAGAAATTTCGTGAGCTCGCAAGCGTTCCCTCCAGAAAATGTGACGTTATCCGCAGGCCAACGCAAGCGCTTGTTTGTGGCTAGTTGCATGGCACTCATGACCACGGCAATGGTGTTTTCCGTTCGCGCCGCCACCCTCGATGATCTGGGCGCTCAATTTCATGTGAACAAACAGCTTGTCGGCATCTTTGCTGGCAAAGCTTTTCTCGGATTTGCGGCAGCCATTCTCATCGGCGGCCCGCTCTGCGATGCCTTAGGGATGAGAGCGCTTTTGTGCGCGGCTTGGTTTCTCCACATCTCCGGCGTACTCGTAATAATTTTCGCTCCGAGTTATGGCGTGCTCGAATTGGCGACGTTCGTCGTCGGACTAGGAAACGGTTTGGTGGAGGGAGTCATCAACCCTCTGGTCGCTACAGCGTATCCTGAGGTGAAGACTCAAAAGCTCAATATCCTTCATGCCTGGTGGCCGGGCGGCTTAATCATTGGTGGTCTCGCTCCATATGCGCTGACCAGGCTAGGTCTGGGATGGCAGGCAAAGATGGCAACTATCCTCGTCCCGGCTATCATTTACGGTCTGATGATCGTTGGCCAGAAGTTTCCGGCGACGGAGCGGGTCGCATCCGGGGTTTCCGCAAGCGAGATGTTTCGGGAGGCGATTCGCCCCATGTTTCTTCTGTTGGCTTCTTGTATGGTGCTGACAGCAGCCACAGAGTTAGCGCCTAACCAATGGATGGAGTCGGTGCTGAGAAACATTGCCCATACGCCGGGAATTCTCGTTTTGGTGTATATCAGCGGGCTGATGTTCATTATGCGAAACTTCGCCGGAACAGTTGCCCGAAAGATTTCCCCGATAGGCCTGATGCTTGGTTGTTCAGCTCTCTCAGGCATAGGTCTGTTTGCCCTTAGCTACGCCTACAACGCTTTTACCGCATTCGCTGCAGCGACGGTTTTTGCTGCCGGTGTTTGCTACTTCTGGCCCACTATGTTGGGGATTACCAGCGAGCTGTTCCCGAAGGGCGGCGCACTGTTGCTCAGTGTGATGGGCGCGATAGGAAATATAGCCGTCGACCGCGCTTTACCTTTGATGGGGCGAATTTATGATCGATACGGAGCGGCCCAGTCCTTCCGTTACGTTACCGTAGCTCCTCTGGTGCTGGTTTTTGTTTTCGGGTTGATGTTCTTGTACTACAAAACGCACGGCGGTTACAGAGCAGTGAAGATTCAGCGAGGAACAAAACCAGGGCAAACGAATAGATCCTTTGTGGCCGGATGACCAGAACCGCAGGAAAATTGAGATACATGCCCACACCACGCTTGCTTGACGATTCCAAGAATATCGTTGGGGAGAGTCCATTGTGGCACCCCGAGGAAGGTAGCCTCTATTGGACCGATGTGAACGGCTTCAGAATTCACCGTCACATACTCAAATCAGGAGAAAAGAAGTGTTGGTCGTTCGCTGAGCCCGTCTGTGCGCTATCACTGACCACCGCCCCTGATCGAATACTCGTGGCTCTGGGATCGCGGTTGCTTCTGTGGCGCCCGTTAACCGATGAGCGCACCGACTTCGCCTCCCCGGAGCCGAACTGGCCTCACAACCGCTTGAATGACGGCGCAACTGACCCCAATGGAGTTTTCTGGATAGGCAGCATGCGAAACAATGTTGGTCCAACTGGGCAGGATATCGAGGTCTCGGGAAACTCGGGATCACTCTATCGTGTAACGCCCGACGGGAGCGTGTCGGTTTGGGACACCGGCTTTGGCATCACCAACACTCTGGCGTGGAGCCCGGAACGCAAGACATTCTATTGTGGGTGCTCTCCCAGTAATGTCATTTACGCCTATGACTATCGGGCCGCAGATAGCTCGATCAGCAATCGTCGCCCCTTTATCGCTGGTGTCACCCCGGGGCTTCCCGACGGTTCAGCGATCGACGAAGATGGCTATCTTTGGAACTGCCGGTTTTTCGGAGGGTGCATCCTCCGCTTCAGTCCCTCAGGAAAGCTAGATAGGGTTGTCGAGATGCCGGTGTCGAATATAACCAACTGCACTTTTGGTGGGCCTTCTTTACATACGCTTTTTGTGACCACTGCGTCCCTTCACGCCAGGGACCGCGAGGATCATGCCGGAGGGCTGTTCGAAATACCAGTCGATGTCCGGGGCCTACCCCCGGAACGGTTTCGCCTCTCTTGACGAAGCCGTCAAGGAGGGCCGCTGGATTATTTTCGTCGGCCACGATATCGGGAAACGAGGTTACTGGGTGACGGCTGCGCTGGAAGCCCTCTGTGAATCTTTGCAGGGCCCCGCGCACGGAATCTGGCTCGGTACCGTGGCCGAGATCGCCGAGTACATTCGAAAGCAGAGAGGCACTACCCAGGGAAGTGTTGGTGGAGCAGACCAAGACGAGGAACATAGTCCGCTTAGATGCGCGGCCCTGGAGCGAGGCTGTTGGAGGGAGTCCCATCGCAGGGAAGGTTTTCGAGTGAACCTACATCCAGACGCAGTCAAACCTCTTCCGGTCTGACCGTCTGGCGGGCAAACAACTTTGCCACGGTCTCCAGCGTGTCAATCTCCGGTGCCGCCTTGTCCCTGCGAACGCGAACAATCCGGGGAAAGCGCAGCGCATACCCACTCTCGTGCCGGCCAGATTTTTGGATGTTGTTGAATGCTACTTCAAGCACGATCGCCGGCGTGACGGTACGTCGATGCCCATGATCCTCAATCGTGTGTTGCAAGAAGAAATCGGTGTATTCGCGAATCTCCGCGTCAGTTAAACCCGAATAGGCCTTGCCGATGTTCAGCAGCCTCTCCCCGTCTCGCACTGCAAAGGTGTAATCGGAAAGCACCTTGTGCCTCTTTCCGTGACCATATTCCACGCCGGTTACGACAACATCCAATGTCGCAAACGGCTGTTTTAACTTGAACCAGAAACCGCCGCGCCGGCCCGGCACGTACGGAGAAGTCGCCGCCTTGGCCACAATTCCTTCGTGCCCGGCTTGCAGCGAGTTATGAAATGCCAACTGCACTTGGCCTGCGGTTCGGCATTCCCTGCCTCCCGCAACGTGCAACGCCGTTCGAGCATTCGCGCAAACCGCATCCAGAAATGCCTTGCGTTTTGTCAAAGGTTCATTCAGCAACAATTCGCCATCTTGAAAAAGCAAGTCGAAAGCGACATATTTCACCGGAATATCGTTCTGTACGAACAGATCCAAGCGTTTACGTCCCAGCCGCCTCTGCAATTCCGTGAACGGCAGCGGCCGGGTGTCGCGCCAGGCCAGGATTTCACCGTCGATGATCAATTCTCCTGGCAATTCGCTTATGGGCTCGACGAGCTCGGGAAATTCTGTGACCTCCGCGAGCGTCCGCGAAAAAATCCGCACTTCGCCGCGTTTATTCTTGTGAACCTGTGCCCGAATTCCATCGTACTTTTCTTCTACCAGCAGCGGGGGGAGCTCCAGCCCATCTCTTTTGTCGAACAGCTCATCGGGAGTCTCAACGGGCGCCGCCAACATGAATCCCATTGGATGAAACAGGCGTACGGCTGCACAGGCCAACTGGTTTTGTGCCGCCAGCGTCAATGTTTCTCCGATATCGCCAGTCAGCATGTTTGCGCGGCGAACTTCCGCGAGTGGACGCTCGAATGCTTTCGCAATGGCTTCTTCGACGAGGCTTTCTTTCGATCCAATCCGCAGATCGCCAGTAGTAATTTTCACGATATATTTCACGTCGGCGGCACTGGAGCGCTCGAAAGCATTGGCTAGCAGTTCCGCCTTATGCGTTTGCCCCCGCGCGGCTGCTAAGTCGTCAAAAAGCCGGGCCACGTCCGCAAGGGATAAGTCTCCGTCGCGATTCGTGCTGCGCAGGAGCTCCTCGGCCATGCCGCCTAGGTCTCCGTGCTTTCGATACGTAGCCCCGAGGACGTGGCCTGGCTGGCCAGCCGTTTCTGCGATCACCCGGGAAAGGGTAGCTGCCCCAACCCCCAACGCACGCTCGTCATGTCCAGCGAACACGCGGCCCGCAAGAAACCGTGCAGCGATCGCGGCGTCAGTAGCGCTGAGAGATTTAAGAAATTCGCCGATCAAACGCACTTTCTCGAGCTTTTTGGAGGTGCCACCGATGGCGTCCGCGATCTGTACGAAGCTGCGCACATGCGCTCTGAGCTACGTTTAGTCCACAGGCGATCATGCAGTCTTTGCAATCGGTAATGCAAGCCACGGAGGCATCGCGCGCAAGGCTCGATTCGCTCGACATGGTTTTCTGGCTCCTTGTTCGCCGGTTCCGGTCCGGCTGTCGTCAAACCCGAAACCGTGGTCCGTTGACACCGGGCTGGATTCCGTCGGTATTGGGCGTCAATCTCCAAGGGGAGAAAGCATCGCGGAAGAAGGCCGGCCTCCGGGGTCGTTCGGCATCATCGCGAGAAATGTGAAAGGCTGACAAGATTCCCGGCTTGAGAAACGATGTGCATCGGCCGCTGTCTGCGGATGAGATTTTGGCGAAGGACCGCCCGACGTTGCTGGCGACAGAATTGCAAAGGTGCGGCCTCAGATGAGGGTGGGGAGGCCGATAATTCTTCCGTCTAGTTTGCCAGTCGTCCGCGGATGACGGTGATGGAGGCTTTGGGCAACGTGAAAATGGTTTGCGGGTTGGCGGCGATGATTGCGGCGGCGGGAGGAAGGTTGGGGTCGGGATGGCTGTTGGGACCGTCGTTGATCCAGACGTATTGATCGGATCCGAAACTCATCCAGGATATATTTCCGGAAAGAAATGAATGGCGTTTTTCCTTTGCATTTTCAAAAGAGACGCGAACGGTGTGTGAGTTATTTTCGTCGCGATTAACGAGCATGAGTGACCAGTTACCGTCGGGACGATGCACCGCATAAGTGGTGACAAGAAGATTTCCGTCAGGGTTTTTTATGTCGGTTGAGGATGGAAACATTTGATGAACCCCCGAGCGGTGCTGCACCCATTCGAGATTGATCATGCGGGCCGCATAGTACGGAGAGGTATAGCCTCTAATTTCGTAATTTTCGTCAGAGACGAAATTCGACCAGGATGACCAACCGAGGCAAGTGTTGTTCATTCGCTGTGGCTGAATCGGCGAGTGGTAAAACGCGGCGCCGCCACCTTCGAAAAATGAACCGACGTTATCGGCGAGCCAAAGCGCCGCGAAAATTGTGGTCATGGGGCCCGTGAGTTGCCAGGACAGATGATTTTCCGTGACCATGAGGGGAACGTCTTGCGGCACGCCGTCATCGCGCCAAATTTGCAGGATGCCTTTCATGAGTTGCGGTTCGCGATAGAGATCCTTCCAGGTGACGGTACAGGGCTCAAACGGATAGTGCTCGAAGGAAACGAACGCGAGATCGGAAAGATGGTTGTGGTCTTTTAAGTAGACGACAAACCGGCCCATCCAGGAGATGCGGCCTTTGGAATCGGGCCAGAGGGTAATGTCCTTGTTGACACCTTCGAAAACAGGGCCGCCGAGTTTCAGTTTTGGGTCAACCTTGTGAATTGCGTCGGCCCACTGGATGTAGAGCGCGGCGTAATCTTCCGGCATCGTATGTTTGCCGTCGGGCTCTTCGCCCATTTCGATAAAGCTGATGGGATAGCCGCGTTTCTCGATGTAGGCAATTTGTCCGGCGGCATCTTCGGGAGTGCCGTAGAGCATCGTGACGGGAATCATCGCGGGCAAATTGTTAGTCATGCCGCTGGTGAAGAACAGATCGAACCCAGTGTGCTGATAGTCGCCGCCATCGCGGACGTCTTCCGCAGAATGCCAGGGATCGATGGAGGAGGCGCTGTAGGTTGTCGCACGCTCACCGGACCCTTTTGGCGCAGATGCGAATTTACCGCTTGCATCGCTACTGCCAAGTTCGATTTGTTGGACTGCATAGCCGACACAGTTACGAATGTCCCTTGGATCGTGCTCATCACAAGTGTTCGAAGATTCCGACATCATAATGCGTACGTAGCGCGAAGAAATCGGCGTGTCTGCAAGCTTGAGAATTTGCGTTCCGCCTTGCGCGTTTTCGATCTTGCCGGAATGGAAAACCTTCCATTCGCCTTTGGGGCCGCCGTCGAAATCGAGCGCGTTGGTGCCGACCCAGTATTCGACTTGATAGGTTTTGGCGAACGGAGAAGCCCACTGAATGCGCGCGGCATTGATTTGTTTGTCGGACTGGAGATCGACGATGACCCATTGTGGATGGAGCGCATCCGATTCGCCGGTGAATTTGCTAGTGAGGTAGGGATTGCTTTTCCAATAGAGAAGGTTGGGGCCTTGGACGGGACGGTCGCCGCTGGTGGCGAAGCCCCGGTGTGGGAGGGCGTAGGAAAGAATGTAGCGGATTGGAGTTTTGAGTTCGGTGCTGCCGGTGAAGTATCCGCTTTGATGCGCGGCGTCACTCCAAGAGCCGTTCGGGTTCCAGTGCCAGGCGGCCATGCGGAGTTCACTGTTGTTGCGGTAGGTGATGGGGCCCCAGCCCGCGGAGATGGACTCCTGAACGATGTGTGGCGTGTGGACGCGGTCGATGTCGCGGCGGGAGAGAACGTCGAGGGAGCTGCCAAGGGCGTAGTCGGGATCGAAGGAATTTATTTGGTGGGAGGGAGTGGTGTCGATGTGGACGGTGGCATCGGGAGCGGATTGCGCGAGGAGAGCGCCGAGGTTCAGACTTAACGTGAAAAGTAGAAGGGCGAGCCGGACCGTAAGCATCGAGAATCTCCGAAAACGAACCGCATGATAGCATTATTCATTCGATTCAAATCAACGGAACCAGGTGTGAGGAACCGGAGGCCGGCAGGTCATAGGGTTTGACAAGGAAGTTAGCGTTTGCTAACCTACTTGTGTATGACCACCCCACTTCCTTTCTACATTAGCGAGAATGATCCTCCCGCCAAACGGGAAATCCTCCGGGCGGCAATGAAGCTCTTTAGCGAACGCGGCTTGGCTGCGACCAGCATCCGTGACATTGCCCAAGAGAGCGGCTTCACGAATCCCGCGCTTTATAAGCATTTCGTTGGTAAAGAAGAGCTGGCGCTGCATTTGTTCGAAACCTGTCACGGACGAGTGTGGGCTAGCTGCGCTGCCGCCCTTGCCTCGAGGAACGACTTCGAGGGCAAGTTGGACGCGTACGCTGGCCGATGGCTCGCATTGTGGGATCAGTACCCGGACGTTCTGGCCTTTCTGTCCGACAGTGCCCGTGTCCTCTGGCCTAAGTCACGCGCAACGGTGCGGCGGCACACGATGATCGGGCTAGCCAAGTTGCTCGTTGCCCAGGCACCCCAAGCACATCATCCATCGCCGGTCAATCCCGACCTTGCGGCCGCCAACCTGCAGGGGACTTTGGCAGAACTAACTCGCATGATTCAGGTCGGGGTAATTAAGGGACCCGCAGGTCGGTGGACGAGCAGCGTCGTGGGCTTGTTTCGAAAGTTCTTAGTATAGAATTTTTTTTGTCGCACTAGTTAGCAATCGCTAACTCAGATGGAAAAACTATGTTTGCGATCGACCACGCAGCCACAGCACTGCTAATCAAACGTCGCTTCCCTTCGGTCCCAATCGCGCCGCTCCTTGTTTCCGTTCACGCCATGGAACTAGCCTGGGTTACATTCAACTATCTCGGCATAGAGCGAACGACCACAGAATCCACAGTTCGCAGCGTCGCTGATGTTACGCGGCGCACTGATGCAGGAGGTCATCTGCAGGCTGCTCCAGGGTTGAATCACACGGGGCGATGGGCGTGAATCTTTGAACCTTCCCTTCCCGTTCTACTCTAAGGGGCGGGAACGGAAGGGCGATGGTCTGGCCGGATGGAAAACCGGAAAAAAGGAGCGCCGGCAAAGAACGCCGGCGGACGTCGCGTTTATTTTCCGAGGGACTTCAGCTCAGAAACCGAACCGGCTCAATGAGGCAGCAAACAAAAGAATACCCCGCCAGAGGGAAAGATTCCGGCGGGGTTGGTGGACTGCAGGGAAAGAGCCGTATGCGGATCCTCGCCTCAGCCCTCGGGGCCTGCCTAACCCGGCAGGCAGGTTTCGCCGCGGCGCGACCTGCGGCAAGTGGCGGACTCTGGCAGGAGATACGCGATCAGTAACGATCTTTGTCCCTGAAGCGGGATGATCCGGGAATTCTTCCTAACCCTGGTTCAATCGGCGGCATTACAGCTGATATACACCTCGCGTACATGCCCTACTCACACTCCGTCGGCACGGCCCTCGTCGCTGCCCTTGCCGCCTGGCTGATCATCGAGAACGGTTTTGGTCGCGCGGTACTTGGCCGGGCGGTTGGGCTTGGAATCATGTCCCATCTGATCCTCGATCTTGTGACCCACGGGCATGACATCGTACTGTGGCCGGGGCTGCCATCGCCGAAGCTAGGCTTGGGCTTATACGAGGCCGCTCCTTTCGCCGCTTTCATCATTGAGTTCGCATACGGAATCTTCTGTTGGCGCGTCTATCGCGGTGGGCGAGGTTTGCTCGCACTCATCGTTATCGGCAACTTGGCTAACCTGTCGTTCTTGTCGCCGGCCATCCCTGGCCCCGAGTATTACTTCGCCGGCCTTCCCCTAGTCGTGGTAACCGTCGTCTTCGTACAGATCGTCGTCACATTGGTGCTCATCGGGGTTCTTGCCCGCCGTGTGTGATGCACGTTCTTTGTCTTGATCTGCGGTAGCTCCGCGCACGGGATCATACAGCAGCCAAATCACCTTTTTGTCTCTGATTCCGATCAAAAGGATATGTGGTTTTGGCGCCTGATCTTGGGGACATCCGATATGAGCAAATGGGAGACCGAGAACCACTGTGTTTCCTGGCTGCGTTTGTGTCCCGACAATCGGATCAGTGGCGAGAAGATCACCGGGAAGGGTCGGCTGCCAACTAGGCAAGGGCTTCGCCCTTGATATCCCTGCGGGATATGGAAGTCAGCAGTCAGGATTCAGAAGCCAGAATGGCAGACGCATAAGCGTTGAGCAAGCGGCTGACTTCTTCCAGTAAAGTTGTCAGACTGCCGGTGTCGCCGTATCCCAG
>QHYH01000254.1 GCA_003223215.1 Acidobacteriota bacterium | reverse complement strand
TTCCGGTTTAGAGTATTCGTTCGTCCATTACTTCGCTATGACCACTACATGGGAGAAAAAGTTGACCTATTTCGCAGTGGACACTGGCACGACGAACACAACTGTTTGGCTTATGAAGGATGACAGGATTCTGCGGGAGTCCAAGCATCCTGTAGGAGTTCGGCAGACCTCGATCCGCGGCGACCGCGAACTGCTTGAAAGCACGCTGCGCGGAACCCTCCGCTCGCTATCGAGACGAGCACCATCGCCTCCGAGGTTTGTGCTGGCGGCTGGTATGCTGACTTCACAATTGGGGCTTTTAGAAGTGCCCCATGTCCTTGCTCCCGCCGGCGTCGGCAAGCTCGCGGAGAATGTACGAATGAAAAGCTTTGCCCGAGTGAGTCCGCTGCCATTTTTCTTGGTGCCCGGAGTGCGAATCGGTAGAGCCCCGTGTGAATTATCAGAGGTAGCATACAGCGATGTCATTCGGGGTGAGGAGACTGAGATTGTGGGATTTCAGGCGAATGCGCAGCCGCGAACTCACGGAGCGCCGTGGCTGCTCTTGCACGTGGGGTCGCATTCCAAAGCAATCGAGGTGGATGCCCGGGGTCGAATTGTGCGATCGGCCAGTACTCTTTCTGGGGAAGCACTGTACGTCCTAAGAACGCAGACGATCCTGGCGAGCCGGTTGCGCGATCTGAGGTCGCAGGAGCTGCAGAAGAGCTTCTTCGAAAGCGGAGTCAGATGCAGCGAGCGCTATGGTCTATCACGCGCGCTCTTCATGACCCGCTTGCTTGAGGGGAATTCTCGGTATGGTCAGCGGGAGTTGTATAGCTTTCTTCTGGGCTCTCTCTTGGCGAGCGATCTCCAAGCTTTTCGCAGCCTGGGATTCCTCGCACCGCGTCGCATAAGAATCGTTTTGAGCGGCCAGCCCAATCTGCAGTTGGCCTGGCGTCTGATGCTTAAGAAGGACTATGACGTTAAGGTTGTCAGTCCAGAAGTTAGGGCGTTGGCATTTCTTGCTGGGCTTCGTGAGATTGTCTTTGCCAGTTCCGCATATCGTCAATTTCAAGCCGGAATTGCGGGAATAAGAGATTAAGTCGAGGCGCGTCGCGGAAGTAGATTTAGAGTGGGGACCGGTGCTTGTTGAAGGAGATCCGATGAATAGGCGATTATTTCTGAAATGGATGGCCGCGGGTGTGTATGCGTTCGCGCATCTCCCGAAGCTGCAAGCCGCGTTGCCCAAGATGAAGATCACGCGAGTACGGGCTTACGCGCCACCCAATCCGAATCCGCTGTTCAATCAGGCCGACACCGTAGTGACTATCGAGACCGAGGCGGGAATAACGGGTGTCGGTGAAGGCGGTTTTCCGGATGCGCTGAAGCAGTGCGCCGGACGCCTGATCGGGCAGGACCCGCAGCATATCGAACGCTTATGGCAGGACATGTCGCGGTCGTTCTTTTATCCGCCTGGGCGTGAAAAGGAACATGCGCTCGGGGCGCTCGATCTGGCCCTGTGGGATATCAAAGGCAAGGTGCTGAAGCTGCCGGTTCACGAAATCCTGGGCGGCATGGTGCGGAATTACTGTGAATGCTACAACACCGCCGGCATCATCCCTGGCATCAAGCCTGACATGAGCGTGAAGGATCGCGCAGCGGCCACCATCGCGGCCGGTTATCGAGCCTTCCGCATGGGCGCGGCTGACACGCCCGCGAATACCACTTTCAATACCCGTCAGAAACTGAATCAGCTTTACGAGGAGTGCGTGCAGGCGCGCGAAGGCGTCGGAAAAGACGGCGATTTCTGCATCGATTTTCATCAGCGATTCGATCTGTCCGACGCGATCCGCGGTTGCGATCTGATCGAGAGCCTTGCGCCGTTGTTTGTCGAGGATCCTGTGCGGGCGGAGGGATTCGGCGAAGACCTTCCGCGCCTCCGAAAGTTAGTAAAGGTTCCGATCGCCGCGGGCGAGGAATGGGGGAATCGCTGGGACTTCAATCCGCTGGTGGAGAACCACTATATCGACTACGTTCGCGCTACGCTGCCGAACGTGGGAGGCATTACCGAGATGATGAAAATCGCAGCAATCTGCGAGACGCATTTTGTCGGCATTGTGCCTCACTTCACCGGGCCGATTGCCACTGCGGCGCTGGTGAATTCGCTGGGCACATTCTCGGGTCCGCTGCTGATGGAATATAACTTTGAAGGCAAGGAACTTCCGCACGTGCCCGTCGGCCTGGATTTTAAGCACGGAAAGCTCTATCCCAACGACAGACCCGGACTCGGCGTCGAGCTGGACATGAGCAAGCTAATGCCGATTCTGGAAGTAACGAAATACGACACCAATCGCGCGCAGACGTACTTTCGCCCGGACGGATCGATTACCAATTGGTGAAATAAAGAAGCGGGCAGAATTTGCGAACCAACAGGTCGACAACGTTCTCACCGAGTTTTATCTTGTGGAGGTGACCTCGCCAACATGCCTGGTAAGATTACCGCACTAGTCCGAAGGCGATTCCTTTTCGGGCCGAGATCAGGGAGGGTGTTGGTTTACTTCAGTGCAAAACGTTTTCGACCAATTCTTTCGACAGTCGAGATCCTTCGATCCTTCTTCGGTAAATGCAACAGATTTAGCTTTGGTAGCCGGATTCGAGATGTAGCCCTTCTCGTGTAACGAACATCACCCGCCAATCATGTCCTTTGCATCAATCCGAATTTGTCCTTGAAGAAAGTAAAAAAAGGCAGCGCGGCATGTGGTGCAGTGACGTGTGGGTTGGATTGTGGGTTGAGATTCGTGGGACCTGATTTTGATGGTGGGCTGGGTGGACTTGAACCACCGACCTCGCCCTTGTCAGGAGCGGGACCTTGGCAAAATGTTTGCCGCCATCATTGGGGTCCGCGGGTCCGATCGCCTGACGTCATCGGCCTATGTATTTGAGGCGGCTCTTGTCTTTCTACGTCCGTTCAAAGCAGCCCACGACCAAGATTGAGAGATTGAGCCGAAGAGTTGACATAGCCATCGAAGATAGCTAGAATCAGAACGATGAAGATAAGCGTCGCCGAAGCTAAAAACAAACTGCCGAAACTCATCAAGAAAGCCGAGAACGGTGAACGCGTCACAATCTGTCGTCGCGGCAAGCCCGTGGCGGACCTGGTGCGCGCGACCAAGCCGGCTGGGAAGAAGCCCGAGTTGGGCTTCCTGAAAGGCAAGAAGATCGTGCTCGACCCGGACTGGTGGAAACCGATGACGGACGAGGAAGTGGACGCCTTCCTGGAGGGCCGCTACTGATGCGTGTCCTGCTGGACACGGTGGCCTTCCTCTTCGCCATCGAAGATCCGGACAGGTTGTCGCGGAAGACGCGGACCGTGCTGGGAGACCCGGCTAACCAGCGCGAACTGAGCGTCATTTCGCTGGCAGAGATCGCCATGAAGAATGCTGCAGGAAAGCTGAATCTCAGCCGCGAGGACACGATGGACGCGCTAAGGCGGCTGCAGGTGAGCATG
>QHYH01000253.1 GCA_003223215.1 Acidobacteriota bacterium | reverse complement strand
CTTGAACGGAAGTTGCTCGCTTCCAAACTCCTTCAGGCCACGATGGGGCAGCTCATCGGCGCCACGCTGATGGTGGTGGTAGATCAAGGAGGTGTCCTCTTCCCAGTATTCCCGAACTGCGCGCGGCATCCGTTCCAGAACCGGCTCTCCGGAGCAGCAGCCCTGCACTGCGCAATTGCAATTGTGCAGAGGCAGTCTACGAGGCTGTGGCCTGAGGCTAATTGGCTGCAAAATGCAATTGATTCTGCTGATCGAGCGAAACCGCGTCCTGTGGCCTGCTCGGATGATGACCCGCCAGCGTGGTCCAAAAAGCCGTGGAAACGTTGTGACAAGTCCGCCGCACGGGAGCCATGCCGCGAGGGTCGCTCCTGCCTCTAATCGCCTCCGGGCAGCGGGGGCTATTTTTGCCATTTGCGCCCATTTCTTGGCTGTTCCAAGATCGGGTTCCCTGTGCTTGCCTCCGGAGAGCGCCCGGCGTGGCAAAATGAAGCCATCCATGAGTGCCGCAAGCCCTGAACGCCGACCCGCGACCGAGCAAATTTCCGGGCTGATCGAGCGCGTCACATTCCATAGCGACGAGAGCGGCTTCTGTGTTCTTCGGGTGAAAGTGAAGGGGCAGCGGGATGACGTGACCGTCGTGGGCTCTCTGCCGTCTGTGACCGCAGGGGAATGGCTGGCTGCGGATGGCTGGTGGGTCAGGGACAAGGAACACGGCCTGCAATTCAAAGCCATCACCCTGAAGACCGTGCCGCCGACCACCGCCGAGGGAATCGAGCGGTACCTCGGCAGCGGGCTCGTCAAGGGCATCGGCCCGATCCTCGCCAAGAAACTCGTCGGGCATTTCGGAGCCGACGTTCTTGTCGTCATCGCGAGCCGCCCGTCCGAACTGCAAACGGTGGACGGGATCGGCCCCAAGCGCCGGGAGCGGATCGCGCAGGCATGGCAAGAGGCGAAGCAAATCCGCGAGATCATGCTGTTCCTCCACAGCCATGGCGTGAGCACCAGCCGGGCGGTGCGCATTTTCAAGACCTACGGGGAACAGGCAATTGAAAAAGTGCGCGGCAATCCCTACGCGCTGGCGAAAGACATTTACGGGATTGGCTTCGCGACCGCCGACCAGATTGCCCAAAAGGTAGGGATTCCGAAGGATTCCATCAACCGCGCCAAGGCTGGCATCGACCACGCCTTGCTGGAGGCTACCTCGGACGGCCATTGCGCCCTGCCTTTGGCGAAGCTGAAACTCGCCGCCGTGAAGCTACTGGAGGTGCCGGAAACCACGGTCGAGCAGGCGCTTTCGGAGATGCTTGCAGGCGGCTCCCTGCTGCTGGAAGAGATCGAGGGTGAGCCGCTGGTCTTCCTGCCTCATCTCAGGAAGGCGGAAGAGGGCGTTGCGCTGAGGATCAGGCGTCTGGCGGAAGGGCAGCCGCCCTATCCACCTATCGACTTTGAGAAGGCAGTTGCGTGGTGCCAGAAGCGAACGGGCAAGACGCTTGCGCCCAGTCAGCGCGATGCACTGAAGACCGTTCTCGCCAAACGGGTGGTCGTGATCACGGGCGGGCCGGGCGTCGGCAAGACCACGCTCGTCAATTCCATCCTGATGATCCTGCGGGCAAAGAATGTGAAGTGCCTGCTGTGCGCCCCCACAGGACGAGCGGCGAGACGGCTGACCGAGACCACGGGCTTGGACGCGAAAACGATCCATCGCCTGCTGGAGATCGACCCCGCGACCGGGCGTTTCAGCAAAGATGAAGCCCATCCGCTTTCCTGCGGCCTATTGGTCGTCGATGAAACATCCATGGTGGACGTGCCGCTGATGCACTCTTTGTTGCGGGCGGTGCCGAACCACTCAGGGTTGATTCTGGTCGGCGACATAGACCAGCTTCCCTCGGTCGGGCCGGGCACGGCGCTGCATGATCTGATCGAGAGCGGGGTCGTGCCTACCGTCCGGCTCACGGAAGTCTTCAGGCAGGCGGCGAATAGTGACATCATCACCAGCGCCCACCGCATCCGTCGCGGACAGATGCCGGACGTGCGCGGAGCAGGGCAGGACTCCGATTTCCACTTCATTGAGCGGGACGAGCCGGAGAAGATCGCCGCCACGCTCGTCAAGCTGGTGAAGGAGCGAATTCCGCAACGCTTCGGGTTCGATCCCATCCGCGATGTTCAGGTTCTTTGCCCCATGAACCGAGGAACGCTCGGGGTGCGCGAACTGAACACGGCGCTCCAGCAGGCATTGAATCCAGTGCAGGCGGGAGAGCCCGTAGTCGAGCGGTTCGGGTGGCGGTTCCGGATGCGGGACAAGGTGATACAGACCGAGAACGACTACGACAAGGAGGTTTTCAACGGCGATGTCGGAACCATCGAGCGCATCGACCTCGCCGAACATGAGGTCACGATCCACTTCGAGGAGCGCAGCGCGAAGTACGACTTCGGGGAACTGGACGAGGTTTCGCTTGCCTATGCGGTCACCATCCATAAATCCCAAGGGTCGGAGTTTCCAGCCGTGGTGATCCCGCTCGCCACGCAACACTACATGCTGCTGCAACGCAACCTGATCTATACGGGGATCACGCGGGGCAAGAAGCTGGTTGTGCTGATCGGGCAAAAGAAGGCGCTGGGCATCGCGGTGCATAATGACCGACCGCAGAGGCGGTATTCGGGGCTGCTGGCGAGCCTGCGAAGCGGCGGCCAGCAAGGGGTTGAATCGTAAGCGGCGATTCGCCGGGAGCATCTGGAAATCATCACCAAGCCCGAGCCATTGCCGGGAGGGCGATGGCGAAGCCTAGCCCGCCCAGCCAAGCAATCATCGCAGAGAGGTTTCAAAATCACTGGCTCCAGCAGCAGGCGCGAATGCCCATACTTTCGCCGCGTGCGGTGATACCACTCCTCGGCGCTTTGCCCAAGATACCTAGCGGCCTCCGCGATCAGAGAACATTCCCGGACATCGGGCGGAGCGAGTGGAGCAAGCGCTATCTCGGATAGGCGTGGAGCCATACCTGGAATTATCGCAATTTATCAGCCCTACTCAAGACTTCTTGACCCGCGCGCCTGCGTAAATTGCGTGAATTACTGGATTGTTGGCGGGTGCCCGTCTTCGCTTGACTATTGTTCACCGCTGGATGATATCACTCCAGGATTTCGGCTCGCTTTAGAGGGCGATTTTAGAACTCTCCCAATCGGCCAGATCGTCGCCGATTCCACAGTTCGACGCTTTCAGGGTTTGCACCGTGCGATGGCACTCGGATGGTTGCGGGGAGCCGCAACGTAGTCAAATTAACGTTCCAGGCGACCAACGCCGAGGCCGCATGACCCGGGGTTACGAGAAAAATTACGCAGTGCTACGCTGGTCTTGTGATCTCTGTATGCAGCAGGTAGCCCCGCCTCAGAGGGCGGATAGATGTCGTACCAATCAAATTGGAACACCCGCTCACGATTTTCGTCAATTTTGGCGGGGTCAGCAGGGAAACCTTCTCCAGGTTTTCCAGGCCATTTTCCAACGACAAGTACAGTAAGGGAGGCAGACCGTTGTCTTCACAATAGAAAGCAACGTGGCCCAGCACTGCATTCAACACGCCCTGGGCTTTCTTCCCATACATCAATGCGGAAAGAAGTTCGTAAGTTACCGTCTGCCGATTCATGGCTTTGCTCACAAGGATTTCCCATGCTTGCACAGCGCGTGCTGGATGCTCAGACGTTGGGTTGAATCTTCGGATCATGGGACCTCCGGTTGTGGCGGATTCTAGCACCAATTGTGCCGTCTGCGACAGCGCGGCCGCCCACTCTTTACGCCACTGTATCTGCGCGGCCGTCCCATCGACGGTGGCGCGGTTTTCGCCATCTTCAAGATACGCCTTACCTCTGTTTCGTTCAGATCGTTAAACACGAACCGGGGAGCGCCACGCGCATACAAACGCCGTGCGAGGGCTGGCGCAATTTTCTCAAGCTCGCGGCCATTCTCCTCGAATAAGACAAAATGATCGAACGTGACCAGAGGGCCGCGCATGCCGTCACATCACACGGCCGTGTTCGTGCGCCAATGCCTATCCAGTTGATCTTGCCGGCGATTCCTAGTGCAACAGGTTCCCGGCTGATGCCGCCGACGCCGATGACGGCCTCGAAGGGCAACCTTCGCACCCGCCCCATGCAGTCCTGATTGCCAAAAACCCCGTTTGTATCCGGGTCTCCCGTATGGGTACGTTTGTAGACCAGGGTTCTGCAGGACCGACCTCCCGGTCCCGAACCAGCCTGGACCAGACCAAATCCGTTGAATTGACGGCATTTGCCTGTGCATTCCCTCCGCTTATTTGGGCTACCTGGG
>QHYH01000198.1 GCA_003223215.1 Acidobacteriota bacterium | reverse complement strand
GTTCTCTTGGCGCAGTCGCTCAATCTCCCGACGTGTCCTACGCCACTGTTGCTGCAACGAGGCAATCTTCTGCTTTAGTTTTTCAATGATGCCAGCGGCATTGAGGGACTTCGGCCACGCCATGCTCTTAAATCCCGCACTCTAACGTAGCTGAAGTCGCGGAATTTGTCCAGCAGATTTTTGTTCAAACACTCAGTTATCGCGGCGGCGACACGGTAAACAAATGCAAACTAGGCAAACGCCGGGGAAGGCACGCTCTTTGTGGTTGTACGGGAGTCGCGGCTAGCGAGCGGTGCGGAATGCGGCATGCTGCGGTTGAAACACCGGGACGGTGAAATGGAACTGCGAGCCCCGGCCCACTTCGCTCTCGACCCAGACGCGCCCACCGTGAGCCTCGACCAGATGCTTGGCGATCGAAAGGCCGAGGCCCGTGCCGCCGACTTCACGGGACCGCGCCACGTCAACGCGGTAGAAACGCTCAAAGATGCGAGGCTGGTCCACTTGGGGGATGCCGATCCCGGTGTCGGAGACGGTGAAGGTGACTTCCTGCCCATCGGAGGAGGCGGATACCACGATCTCGCCGCCCGACGGCGTGTATTGAATGGCGTTGTCCAGCAGGTTCTGTAAAACCTCGGCGATACGGCGGCGGTCGCCCGCGATGTCCGGAAGGGATGGCGGCAAGTTGATGGAGACGCGAAGATGCTTCTCGTTCGCGAGCCGTTGCGTGGTCTCCACGCAGCTCTGCACCACTTGCGAGGCGCTGAGCCGGTCCACCTCCAGGTCGAGACGGTCGGCATCCATCTTGGAGAGCTCGAGCAGGTCGTCGGTGAGCCGCGCGAGACGCTGGGAATGCTCGAGAATGATCTGCAGGAAACGAACGCGGTTCTGAGGATCGTCCATCGCGCCGGCGAGCAGCGTTTCCGCAAAACCCTGAATCGCCGTGAGCGGCGTCTTGAATTCGTGGGACACGTTGGCGACGAAGTCGCGGCGGACTCGTTCGAGCTTGCGCAAATCGGTGATGTCGTGCAGCACGACGACCGCGCCGGAGTTTTCCGTGGCTTTTACGGAGGCAACCGTTGCCGCGAAAAAACGCCGGCGCAGCGTTCCGGTAATGATTTCCGCTTCCACGCGCGGCGCGCCCTTCAGAACGTCGCGTACGGCCTCGATAAGTTCGGTTTGCCGCACAACCTCGACAAGGGAACTGCCGGGCTGCGGTGGCGAATCCAGTTCGAGAATGCCCGCGAAACCTTCGTTGGCAAAGAGCAGGCGCTCGGCGGAATTAACTATAGCGACGCCCTCAACCATGCTGCCAAGAATCGCGGCGGAGAGGTTGCGCTCCTCCGTCAACGTGCGAATCGCGCGATCGAGGTGGGCCGCCGAGTCGTTCAAGGAAACGGCCAAGGCTTCGAGGGCATCACCGTAACGATCCGCATCAATTGGGCGAAAGTCCCCTTCCGCCACGCGGCGGGAAAAGAACTGCAGGCGCTCCACGCGGCGGGCAAAAGTACGGGAGATCAAAAGCGAGGCCATTCCTGTGACCAGGAACACGATGAGAGAAGAGAACCAGAGCCTGCTGCGGAAAGCCCACACTTCCTCGTTTACTGCCCGAACCGGCAGGGCAAATCGCAAAACGACGGGAGGACCGCCGGGCACGGAAAAACGGACGGCGTAATACAGCAGATCGCGATTGATGGTGACGCTGTGGCGCAGGGAAAGTCCGTCACCGTTCGCCAAAGCTTCGCGAATCTCCGGGCGCTCGGCGTGGTTTTCCATGGTGTGCGGATCGGACTGCGAGTCTGCCAGCGCCAGACCCTCGGAGGTAATCACCGTAACGCGGACGCCGCTCGCGGCCATTTTCGCCAGCCACTCGCGAAGGGCGGGAGAAGGCGTGCGCGAGGTGGTCGAGAGAGAGGAAACCGGGGGCGGGCTGGCCAGCGCGATCCGCGCAATCGAGGTGAGTTGCTCGAAGCCGGCGCGCTCATAATCGCGGCGCAGCGTGCGCTCCGCGTAGTAGTCCACGGGTAGCAGCACTGCGATCAGCAGCGCGACAAAAGCAGAGCCGAGTTTCCAGAACAGATTAAGCCGCACGTGTCTCGAAAAGATACCCGGCGCCACGCACGGTTTTCAAGTGGGTCGGGTTTTCGGGATCGGATTCGATTTTTTCGCGCAGCCTTCTCACGTAGACGTCTACGCTGCGCGGCGTGACAAAGCGGTCCGTGCCCCAAACGGCATCGAGCAACTGATCCCGGGTAAAAACACGGTTGGGACGCGAGGCCAGGTAGTAGAGCAGGCGAAACTCCAAAGTGCTGAGCACCACCGGCTTGCCGGACTGGCTCACGCGGTAGGAAGCGGGGTCGATACTCAGTTTGCCAACCTCGACCGGACGGGGGACATCGGTAGGAAGTTCCGTGCGGCGGAGCAGCGCTTTCACCCGGGCGATGAGCTCGCGCGGACTAAAGGGCTTGGTTACGTAATCGTCGGCGCCTATTTCCAGCCCGACCACGCGGTCGGCTTCTTCGCCTCGCGCGGTGAGCATCAGGATCGGCAAACGGTTGAGCGCCTCGTCGCGACGAATCTCGCGGCAGATCTCGAGGCCGGAGAGTTTGGGCAGCATGAGATCCAGAAGCAAGATGTCCGCGGGGGTTTTCTTGAGCGTGGCCAGTCCGGTCACGCCGTCGTAAGCGGCGCTAACCTGATAGCCTTCGTTCGAGAGGTTGTAGCGCACTAATTCGACGATGTCTCGATCGTCTTCGATGATGAACACGCGTTTCATGCTGATGGAGCGCCTGATGCGCCCGCTTTGAGAGAGTGTATCGTAGCCGGGCGACCTGCGATAGGAACTGGAATGATTCCGCTCACTTACGGCTTTTTGCTGCACGGCTGATTGTGGCAGAAGGCACTCTGCTCTAGGTAACACGTTGTTTACATCTCCGTGAACGGAATGTTAAAGCCAAAAGCCTAGTTGTTGCTCGCGGTCGTGAATGCCAAAGACAAAAGGGTTTTCTGCTCGAGTTCATGGGCTTTGGCGGAGCCGGTGGCGGGGCTGGCGCTTGGTGAGCGCTTGACGGAGCGCAACACCAGGCCTGCGGCTTTGACAATGCGTTCGAGTCGGGGAAGCACGAAACCCGCCGCGCCCATGTTCCCCGGCTCCTCCTGCACCCAAACCACCTCGCGGGCCTGGGGATGCTCGGCGATGGCGGCGGAGATTTCCGCACGGGGCAGCGGATAAAGCTGGTCAAGAAAGAAGATAGCCGTGCTCGGGTCTTTGCGGCGGCGGCGTTCGGCGCGCAATTCATGGCCGACTTTGCCGCTGGCGATAAGGATGCGCGAGGCGCCGCGTATTTCACGATCGGGAACGAGCGGCAGGAAGCGGGGGGTCGAGAACTCGTCGATGACCGAGCTGGCGTCGGGATGCCGCAGCATGCTTTTGGGTGTGAAAACGATCAGGGGTTTGCGCCACGGGCGGCGCGCCTGGCGCCGCAGCATGTGAAAATACTGCGCGGCGGTGGAAGGCTGGCAGATCTGCATGTTGTCTTCGGCAGCAAGCTGCAGGAAGCGTTCCAGGCGGGCGCTCGAATGCTCCGGCCCCTGGCCCTCGTAGCCGTGGGGCAAAAGCATCACGATCCCCGCCGGGAGATTCCATTTGTCTTCGCCCGCGCTGATGAACTGGTCGATGATCACCTGGGCGCCGTTCGAAAAATCGCCGAACTGCGCTTCCCATAGGACCAAGGCTTCCGGGTAGTCGCGGCTGAATCCGTATTCGAAACCGAGACAGCCTGCTTCAGAGAGAGAGGAATTGTAGATTTCGCAGAAAGCCTGGTTCGGTGAAAGGTGGCAGAGAGGCAGGTATTCCCGTTCGGTCTGGGTGTCGATCAGCACCGCATGACGTTGATTGAACGTGCCGCGCTGCGAGTCTTGGCCGGTCAACCGCACCGGCGTCCCTTCGAGGAGCAATGAACCGAAGGCCAAGGCCTCGGCAAAACCATAATCGACGGCGCGCTTGCCGTGGCCCATTTCGGCGCGCTGCTCGAGCAATTTCACAATCTTCGGATGAACGTGGAAGCCGTCGGGAACGCGAACCAGCCCGTCGGCAATTTCGGCCAACTTTTCGCGCGTCAACCCGGTGTCGACTTCGTATTCCGGTTTGTAGCGGCCGTGAAAATAAGGCGCCCAATATTCGGGCAGTCTGCGGAGCTGCGGAATCTTTTTGAGCCCGCGCGCTTTGGCCTGCTCTTCGTCGTACTCTTTGCGGACGGCTTCGGCGATCGCGGTGGCGTCGATCCGATTGGCCTCGGCGTAAATCTTCCATAGCGGCGGATGGTCCCGGATGCGCTCGTAGAGTTTTGGCTGGGTAATGGTCGGATCGTCCACTTCGCTATGGCCGTGGCGGCGGTAGCCGATGATGTCGACAACCACGTCGCTGCCGAACTTCGCGCGGTATTCCGCGGCCATTCTCCCGGTGCGCACGACGGCATCGGGATCTTCGCCGTTCACGTGGAAAATGGGCACGGACTGCCGCTTGGCGATGTCGGAAGCGAAGCGCGCGGAATGCTCCTGGTGCGGCGGCGTGGTGAAGCCGATGAGGTTGTTCACGATGATGTGGATCGTGCCGCCCACGGTGTAAGCCCGCAGGTCGGCGAAATTGAGCGTTTCCGCCCAGATGCCCTGGCCGGCGAAAGCGGCGTCGCCATGCATCACGATGGGGATGACCTTGTTCGAAGTTTCCCTCGAACGGTCAAGGTAGGCGCCGCGCAACCCGTAACGCGTCTGCTTGGCGCGCGAGCGGCCGACTGCAACGGGATCGACAGCTTCCAGATGGCTCGGATTCGACACGAGGTGCATCCCGATTTTTTTGCCGGAGCTGGTAACGTAGGTGCCGGTGGCGCCGATGTGGTATTTCACGTCGCCCGCGCCGAGCACGCTGCGCGGATCTACGTCCTCGAACCCAGCCACGACTTCATGCGGGCTCTTGCACGCGGCGTGCACCATGACGTTCAGGCGGCCACGATGACTCATGGCCATGATGGAAGACTCCGCGCCGTGTTCCCCGGCCGCGTTCAAGATGGCATCGAGCAAGGGAATAAGTGCCGTGACGCCTTCCAGAGAAAATCGCTTCGAACCGAGATACCGCGCTTGCAGGACCTGTTCGAAAAGGTCGGCGCGAATCAGCCGCTCGAGGATCTTGTGCGGGTCAACTTTTTCCGCGGGAGCTTCGATTCGCTCAATGATCCAGCGGCGGCGTTCCGGCTCGGCCAAATGCATGAAGTCGGCGCCAATGGTGCCACAGTAGATGCGACGAGCCTCTTCGGCCAGCTCGCCGGAAAGACCCTCAAGGTCAGGGTGCTTGAGCGGCTCGAAAATGCCCAACGGATCTAGCCTAGCTTCCAAATACCCCCAACGGCGAAAAGCGTCGAAGATACGGTTTCGTTCTTGATCGCCTTCTTTCGCCGTCTGCATGGGCCGTTCTTGCGAGAGTGTCGTACGGTGTGCCATCAATCCTGTTCTCTGAACCTTCCATTTTGCCACAGGAACTCAATCGTTGCCCGGGGAGAACCTTTGTTTTCGCCCCTAATGGATTGGATGCGGCGGAAGAGTTGCTATTACAAGCCCGGAGGCTGCGGCGAATGGCTATAGGGAGTTGACGATGGTTTCGAGCTGGCGGGCAATCTCGCCGGGAGGAGTGCCGGGAGCGAAGGTGACGGGAGCGCCGATTCGCACGGTGATTTCGCCAAAATGTGCGAGGCGGCGGCGCTCGCGCTTCATTTGCCAGACACCGTCGAGTCGCATGGGCACAATGGGAATGCGAAGATTTTCCGCGAGCAAGCCGATGCCGGATTGAAACGGCGCCATCCGGCCATCCGCGGAGTTGTTCACCACGCCTTCGGGAAAAACCAGCACGCTGTAGCCGCGATCCGCCGATTCGCCGGCAAAGCGGAAGCTTTCCCGGAGGCCGGAGAATTGCGGCAAAGGGAAAACATTGAAGAGCGCGGTGACCAGCCAATAGCCAAGCCGGTAGGCCCAGCGTTTTGCAACGAACCAGTCGTGCGGCGGGCGGCGCATGTTTTCGAGCGATTCGCCGCCCATCGCCGCCGCGAGACGATGACGAAGTCGCCGAGGAAGCCCCGCGAGAATCAGCCCGATGTCCGCGCGGCGGGTGATGTGATTGGAGATCACCAGGACAGGTCCGCGGAGGTCGCGCAGATTCTCCCGGCCCACGGTTCTCGGATGCCCTAGAATCTCGGTAGCCGGCCAGACCAACGCATAATATACCGCCAGGCGAAGCCACCGGACAGGCTCCCGCTGGGCCCAGCCGGGATAGTTATAGGTGGCGCGGCGAGAACCGGGCTCGGCGAGGAGCCGCTCGACGTCGGCGACCGTCTTGGCTTGGGCAAAGTCGGTTTCGCTGAGTTGCGCTTGAAACGTTTCTTCGAGCGCGCTCATCAGCTCAACGCGATCGAGCGAAGAGAGGCCGAGGCTTTTCTCAAGAGAACCCGAGACAGGCGCCCTCTTGCCGAATCTCGCGAGCAAAGCATCCCATGGACGCGACTTCGCTTCCCGAAAGCCGCCCGTTTGACGGCCGTCCATGATTTGCGCAGCGCGTGCGGCGATGACAGGAAGGCGCGGTTTGCCTGTCGAAGTGCGCGGAAAATCCAACTCGGGCCAGCACAGCCAGTGCCGCATGCGCTGATATTCAGCAAGCGACGAATTCGCTTGTTCGACGGCCCCGCAGCTAGCCGACTCGCTCGCATCCGGCATCAGGAGAATCGCCAAGGGTTCGGCGTTGCCGTCGCTTTCAAAGGGAATGACCACGCAATCGCGCACGCCGGGCTGCCGGTGCAGGGCATTTTCCAGATCCTCGGGGTAAATATTCAGACCTGCGGGAGTGACGATGACGTTTTTCTTGCGTCCGCGAAAACGGAGGTTGCCCTGCGCGTCCACTTCCCCGAGGTCGCCCGTGCGCAGCCAGCCATCTTCGCCCGGAGGCTGGAGCACACCATTTCTCCAGTAGCCAGCGGCCACGTTCTCACCGCGCACGAGAATCTCGCCGTCGCCGGCCAGCTTCAATTGCAGGCTTGGAAGAATCTTGCCGACCGAACCTTCGGTGGCGCGAAACGGGTGGTTCAGACTGATAAGCGAGGCGGTTTCCGTCATCCCGTACCCCTGAACCACCGCGTAGCCCATTCGTTTGAAGAAACTCTCGGTGTCGTTCGCGAGAGCCGCGCCGCCGGAGATGAAGGCCCAGAATTTCCAGCCAAAGCGGCGATGGATGCGGCGAAACATCCATGCCCGTCGCAGAAACTTTTTCCCGCTGGCTACCTCGAGCGTGCGAGTGAGCCAGGGCGACTTTCCCGCTGATTCCCCTTCGCGCTCTAAACCTGCTTTCAGGAGATCCAGCATGCGCGGAACGGCGACGAGCGCAGTGGCGCGCTCGCGTTTGACGCTTCGCATGATTTCCGCGGGATTGCTGGAGGGTTCAAAAACGATGGCCGCGCCCAGCAGCGGCGGAACAAACAGGGCCATAAATTGACCGAAGACGTGAGTCAGGGGAACAAGAGTCAGGAAACGCAACGGATGAAACCAGCGCTCATATTTTCGATACTCTTCGATGCCGCGCTCGAGCGGCTCGAGGTTCGCGAGGAAATTGCCGTGCGTTAGAACCACACCGCGCGGCTCGCCGGTCGTTCCCGAAGTGTAAAGAATCTGGGCGATCGTGCTGCGCCTTGACGCATCACCCGGGGCAACTTGCGTCTTCACTCCGGGCTGCGCCGATAGCGAAGCATCTTTGCGACCGTTGATGACGAGAGAAGGAGGTGCAAGGACTGGGTCGGCAAGTTGGCCATCCCGAACGATCAGCTTCACACTCGCATCTTGAATGGCCCGCCCGACAAAATCGGGAGATGCGGTTGGGTCCATCGGCACGACGATGGCGCCGCGCAGGAGAATTCCCCAGAAACACGCAACCCATTCGACAGAATTCCGTCCCCAGAGCAGGACACGATCTCCCGGCGCAATGCCGCGCCCGCCGAGCGCAGCGCTCCAGACCCGGGCATAGCCGTCGAGCTCCGCATACGTCAGCTTTTCCCTGCGGTACCCGCGGGTTTCGACGACGGCCACATCGCAAGCGAAACGGCGAAAATTCTCGAACAGAGAGAGCAGATTTTGACGCGGCATAAACGCCTTGGTTTCTGTGCCTTGCCCAGAAGTTGATTTTACCCCGGAGTTCCGACCGCCACGTCGCGCGAGCTCGGATATTCCGTTTCGACAGTTCGCAGCATCCTGGGAAAGAGTGCATTTTCCCTGCCAGCTCCAAGGAAGTGTTTCGACAGGGTTAAAAGGAACCACGCAGATTTCTTGGGTTCTCGGGTACAATAGCTTCACGGTCTCAGTTCTGCGAGAGACTCTGGGGGCGTAAAGGCCCCTATCCAATTTCACGGTCAGTGGGGAAATGCCGGTACCAGTCTCGCAAATGTGGACGGTTGCGACCTACGTCCTGAAGCAAAAGCTAAAACGGCGCAAGCGCTACCCGTTCGTGCTGATGCTGGAGCCCTTGTTCCGCTGCAATTTGGCCTGCGCCGGCTGTGGGAAGATACAGTATCCGGCGCACATCTTGAAAAAGGAATTATCACCCGACGACTGCTTCAGGGCCGTGGACGAATGCGGCACGCCAATGGTATCCATCCCTGGCGGCGAGCCCCTGATGCACCCGGAGATCGCCAGGATTGTGGAAGGGCTCGTGGCGCGGAAAAAGTATATCTACCTCTGCACCAATGCCCTGCTGCTCAAAGAAAAACTGCATCTTTTCAAGCCCAGCAAGTACCTGACCTTTTCCGTGCATGTGGACGGGCAGAAAGAGCACCATGATTTCTCGGTTTGCCGCGAGGGCGGCTACGATTTGGCACTCGACGGGATCAACGAAGCGCTAAAGCGCGGCTTTCGGGTAACGACGAACACCACCCTGTTCGACGGCGCCGATCCCAAGAGTGTCCGTGCTTTCTTCGACGAAATGATGGAGATTGGCGTCGAAGGCATGATGCTTTCTCCGGGCTACTCCTACGATAAGGCCCCGGACCAGAAGCATTTCCTCGGTCGTGCGCGCACACGGCGGCTGTTCCGTGCCATTCTGGCCAACCGCAACAAGAGCTGGAAATTCAACCAGTCGCCGCTTTTCCTCGAATTCCTAATGGGCAAGCGCAACTATGCTTGTACCCCTTGGGGAATGCCCACGTACAACATCTTCGGCTGGCAGAAACCGTGTTATTTGCTGCAGGACGGCTACACGGACACCTTCGAGGAACTGATGGACTCGACGGACTGGGAAAACTACGGCACGGAGTCTGGCAATCCGAAGTGTGCCAACTGCATGGTGCACAGCGGGTATGAGGCCTCCGCCGTAGACCATACCTTTAGCGGCTGGCGCGGGCTCTGGGCTACCGTGAAGGCAAGCCTTTCCACGACCTACTCGGATCCGGACGCGCTGGCCATGCTAAACGAGCCGGTTAAGCCCGTGCACTCCTACAATCCATTGGTTCAAATCGAAACCAGCAAGGGGCAATTTGAGGAGAATCATGCATGAGCGGTCCTCGGCATGCTGACCGCCCCAGCCACACCGAAGGGTCCAGGCTTGACGCGGATAGCCTGGAGGTCGCCCCCGGAACCTTGCATGAGGCGGTAGAGGGTTGGGTTCCACAACTTACCAGTGAAGAAGAATTGCGTATCGCCCTGGAGACGGCTTTTGACTACCGCGGTGACGTGACGCTGACGCTCAAAGATAATTCAAAAATCGAGGGTTACGTCTTCGACCGTGTCGTGGGAAATTCCCTCTCGAACAGCTTTGTGCGAGTCATGCCGAGAGACGCCATCCAAAAACTGAAAATTGCCTACGCCGACATAGCGGCACTTTCTTTTACGGGCAAGGACACTGCCGCGGGGAAGAGCTGGGAGGCCTGGGTTAGAAAGTATTGGGAAAGAAAGGCTTCCGGGGAGGGCGTTTTGAGCCTTGAACCGGAGTCCCTTGAATGAGGCTGCCAGGGGGCTGGAGTCTTAGCTAACTATATTATTTATATGGAGTTAGCTGATTTTGAGTCACGGCTGGCTCCGGTGGTTCCACGTGGACAGATTCTCCATTTTATGGTAATTTATTCCTAGCATTTGTTGCTCTTGTATTACCTTTTGACTCGTTCGAGGGGGCTGCAAGGACAGACTTTGCGGCCTTTTTTTGCGGGCTGGAGGCAGTCCCGGCGCTTGGCGGCGTGGGCGTAATTCGCTTCACGAGTAGCAAGGCCTTGGACCAAGAGAGGCAAAGCAATTCTAATAATGAGGTAGTGTAAGTGAAGGAACAAGGCACAGTGAAGTGGTTCAATGCTTCGAAGGGTTACGGGTTCATCCAGCGCCAGACCGGCGAAGATGTCTTCGTGCATTTCTCCGCCATTCAGATGGACGGGTACAAGTCACTCAATGAAGGTCAGACGGTGGAATTTGAGGTGAAGAAGGGCCCGAAGGGCCTTCAGGCAGAGAACGTCGTTAGCCTCTAGCCTGCTTTAGGGGAGTCCTGGTCGCGGCCGGGGCTCCCACTCCAAGAGATTCGAATCCAATTTGGACAGGGTGAACAAGGAGGGCGTTGTGCAAGTAATGCAGGAAGGTCAAACCATCAAACATGAAGTGTACGGCTTGGGAATCGTTACCGCTTCCGATGCGGAACGGACTTCCGTGGATTTCGATGATCATGGTCCCAAGCTGTTTGTTACCAGCATCATGACTGCGGAACTGATCGGCGAAGCTCCCGCTACCCCACCGAAGACCAAGCGTCGCCGCAAAGCTTCCGCGGCCGCGAAAGCTGCCAAAAAAGCCGCTGCTGCCGCCGCTGCCGCCGGCCGTTCCTGATCCCCCCTCGGTTTGCAGCCACTTCTTAGCGCTAGTGCTGCGCGGGGGTGTGATTGAAGGCCCGTTTTTTTTGGAGCCGCATGAAGCGCTTCGTGATCATCCTCGGCATCTTGCTACTCGTCGGCGGCGTTGTGGGGCTGGTGCATCCTGTCTTCACGTATCATAGGCAAGAAGAGGTGGCCAAGCTCGGGCCATTCAACGCCACGGTCGATCGAGAAAGAACGGCGCAAATTCCCGCGGCACTCTCCATCGCGCTTCTCCTGTCCGGCATAGGTATGGTGTTGCTCGGTCCGCGCATCAAGTAGCTTCGATCCTCGACGGAATTTTGAAACATCTGCGGGGGGGCCCTGCAACGGATTACTGTTTCAGGAGGATGTCTGCCGGTATCTGGTTGACAGGGTGTCTACACAGGAATAAACAGAGGACAGGGTTATTAGTTTAGGTTCATCCACAGGGCATTCTCTCAGAAATGAGTTCGACCCGCCTTAGGTTCAGCCTAGCGCTCTCTGTGTGCAAACTGAATTACTCCTCGAAACAGCACAAGGGCTTTGACAGCGTTGTCCCAGCGGTTGTGCGCGGCGGCCAAGCTGCCGCCCACGGATTGGTCGATGGCCGCACCGAAATGAAGACCCTCAAGACACTCGCCTGGGTCACTGGCTAATGGATGCGCCGCTCTCCGGATTCCGGCGAATAGCGGCGCAATAAGGTTGGCAGCCTGCATCCGTTCCCGTTATTGCTTGTCGTATATCGCAGTGCTGCTGATTTTGTTGCCCTTCGCATCCGTTCCGCTTGCGGTGACCGTGCGAGTTTTGCCGTCAGGGGACACGACGATGCGGGCAATGGTGGTAACTTTGCCGTCCTTCTTCTGAGTGGCTGTCAAACTATGGTCATTGACCTTCTTTACTGACCGCATGTCTACACTCGGGTCCCCTGTAACAGGATAGTCGTTGCCATCGAACTTGCCAGTCCATTCGCTGTGTAGCGGCTCGCCCTCACCGTCGGTGCCATCGATGGTCACCTTCACATTGTCGCCCGCAGCCTCATAGACAACTGTACTGTTCTTGGGAGCTCCTGGGGCGATCTTTGACTTAGCTTCGTTCAACTTCCAGGTTCCCATGAATCCGTCGGCGGCGAAGCATACTGCCGCTGCGACAAAGCACAGCGCCAGGGCAAGTACGATTGCTCTCGCTTTCATATCCCCTCCTGATTTTGCGAAAACAGATGCGTGGACCTATCAAGTCGGGCGATTCTAGCGTTGACGAGGACAACTAGCAGCCTTTGTCCTCTCCTGACCTCTCCTGAGGCTCAGTCGGGCCGAGTGTTCCCGCTAGAACCCTCGACCGGCCATCTCGTTTTACTCAAGAATTAACAAATAGCAGTCCGATTCCGGAACCTGGGACTCGCGGCTACTTGCTGGCGGATTCGGCCTGGTCAAAAGCGTGATAAGAAGAGCGCACCAAGGGGCCGGATTCGACATGCTTGAAGCCCATGGCTTCGGCGAGAAACTTGTATTCTCGAAACTCGTCGGGATGAACGTAACGCACCACGGGCAGGTGCTCGCGGGTGGGCTGGAGGTATTGCCCGAGCGTCAGGATATCGGTGCCTTGCCGGGCGAGTTGTTGCATGGTGGACAGCACTTCGTGTTTCTCTTCGCCAAGGCCAAGCATCATCCCGGTTTTTGTGGGTGTTTCAGGGTGCCCTTCCTTGGAACGCCGCAACAGCTCTAAAGACCTTTCGTAGACCGCACCCTTTCGGACCCGGCGGTAGAGGCGGGGCACCGTTTCGGTGTTGTGATTGAGAACATCCGGCTTCGCTCGAAGCACGGTATCGAGCGCGTTCCAATCACCTCGGAAATCAGGGATGAGCACTTCCACCTTGCACCCGGGCACCCGGGTGCGGATTTCCTCGATGGTACGCGCAAAAATGTGTGCGCCGCCGTCGGGCTGGTCGTCGCGATTCACGCTGGTCACGACGGCATAACGCACGCCCATCTTGGCCACGGCGTCCGCCACACGATATGGCTCGTTTTCGTCGGGAGGACCAACGGGTTTGCCGGATGGCACCGCGCAAAATCCGCACGCCCGCGTGCAAATGTCCCCCAAAATCATAAACGTGGCCGCGCCATGTTCCCAGCATTCGCCCATGTTGGGGCAGCGGGCGCTTTCGCACACGGTGTGAAGGTCGAGTGTCCGCATCAGGCGTTTCAGGTCCTGAAAACGCTCCCCGCCAGGAAACTTGACGCGCAGCCAGTCGGGACGGGGATGAGCGTCTGGCGGCGGCACCGGAGGCGCCGGTGGGTTGGAGAGTATGTGAAAGGGCGAGGCCATCAAGTGCGCGCGAAGCCCTTATTTTACGCGTATCCAAGGCCGGCTACAAACTGCGGCTATGGCAGTTATGGCAGTTTGCTCACATCAAGCGAATCGCCGGTTTGGTGCTCGGAAATCGGGAAGCGCGGGAACTCCTGCAGGCGCGCAAGGCCTCCGGGTCCTTCGTGGTGATGCGAATTCGTGCGCCTTTTTTAGTCGTCTCGAGCTTGTACTGGATTTCATGGCGCAGGCTTTTCATGGATTCTGTCCGTGGCGGGTTCTGCGCATGAATAAACACGGCGCTCGGAAATTTCCCGCTGCAAACATGGTGGCAATGTGCGCAAGATGCGAACGGATCTGGTCCCGGCTGGCGGCGTCCTCGGAATCGTTGGCTTCCGCTTCGATGCTGCCCCCATCCGGATAGAGCCTGAAATGATGCGTGGTTTTTTCATGAGACAAGCCCATCATTTCATCGCCACGTTCGACCACGCCCTCTTGGCGGCGGTCCTTGGCCGGGGGCACGTTCTCGAAGTGCATCGGGCAAATGGGTTTGCCTGCGCTGTCGGCTTTTCTTCTGCAAACAAGGGAGAGACGCCGTAGGCCAGGATCAGGATTGCCGGTAGAGTCTTCATGCTTGCGGACCCCCTTTTCCCGCGAGATGCCTACCCCACCTCGCTCACCGTGTCTGACGAGTGAAATGGCAGAATGGCGCGCTCCTATCTGATTTTTGCGACGCGGCCTTGCGTGGGAAACTTTTGAAATTGCAGCATGTCATGACCCGGCACGACACGCTCGGCCGAGCCTGCTAATTCGATCATCCGCGCCTGGTTCTTAATGTTCGCCGCCTGATCGGCTTCAGAAAACGTCGCGCTGGCCTTGTGCTCCGCGAGGTTGCGATAGAGATAGCAATTGTCCGAAGCAAGAACAAATGGAGGATTCCCTGCCAAGCGCAGATATTGTGAGGCGTAGGTGTGTCGCCCGCCGGTGTAGACACGAATCCCGGGAAAAATCTCGACATTATCGCCATCCACTAGGCGCAGGCGTCCTTCGGTATTGAGCTTGACCAGTTGCTGGACGTCTTCGGGATCGATGCCCCCATGATTCCCGCCGGGCTGCCATGCGTCACCGGTGTAATATCGAAATTCCTCCTTCTGAATCCAAACCGTTGCTTTGGGAAACAGATCGATGCCTCCCAGGTGGTCCCAGTGGGCGTGGCTGATGACGATGTCCGTGATTTCTGCGGGTTGAACACCGGCGAGCTTCACGGCTTCGTCGGGGCGAAGGTATTCTGTCGATGGAAAGTATTTGAGGAAGGTATCGCGGTGATAGCCGCTGTCAAAGAGGATATTGTGGCCGCCGCCGCGAATGAGCCACACGACCATGGCGATGTTGATTTTCTCGCCCTTAGGCGCGCCCATAACCAGGCCCGCAACTTCATCTTCCGCCGAGGCGTAACGGACCGCTTGGATGGAATACTCCGGGGACGTGGCCGCCGGCAATGCCAAAGACAGGATCAACAAGAACTCGCAGCACAGCTTTTTCATTGTTCGGCTCCGAGGTTGAGCACCGTTTATTGTAGTCGAGAGAAACATGGTCTGCGGGCGAAGTTAAGATGGCGAACTCCAGCAAGCAAGGGATTCAAGAGAACTAGAACCGCGTGAACCGCGTCCGCCGCATCCCCTAGAGAATCGAGACGCCGTCAGTTCCGGTTCTTGACGTATACTCGGAGGGTCGTGGAAGGACAATGAATCGTCTTGTCCCCGCCCTGCCTGTTCTTCTCTTCTCTGCAGTTTCGGTGTCGGCACAGACGTCTTCGCTGAACCCGCCGTCTCACTCCAAAGCGGAGGACTCGAGCGTTTCCGGGACGGTTGTAAGGCTCGCGGGAGGCGAACCCCTAAAAGGTGCAAGCGTACAGCTGCAAGACCTGGAGAACCGCGCGCAGACGACTTCCACAGTCACTGATGCCGGCGGACGCTTCGAGATGAAGGGAATCGATCCCGGCCGCTATCGGCTCAGCGTCTCGCGCAATGGCTTTGTCAGGCAGGACTACGGGCAGCGGAAGCCAGAGGATCCAGGAACCGTCCTCAGTCTTCGAGCCGGTCAAAACCTGAAAGACTTGCTCTTCCGGTTAATCCCCTCGGCCGTAATTGCCGGCCGGGTTACCAACGAAGATGGAGAACCCCTACCGTGGGTGCAGGTTAGCGCTCTCCGCGAAGTCTACTCCAGGGGGAAAAAGAGTTTGAGTTCCGAGACGACCGTGCCAACCAACGATCTTGGGGAGTATCGGTTGTTCGACCTGCGTCCAGGAAGATACTTCGTTCGAGCAGATTACAAGCCTAACGAGCACGTGATCGGGCCAGGCGAAAGCGAACGCATCGCTGGCTTAGAGCAGCAGGGATATGTGCCCATGTATTACCCCGGCACCTCGGATCCCGCGCGGGCCAGCGCACTCACGGTGAAAGCTGGTGATGAAATTCCTGGATTAGAGATCCTGATAAGTCCAGTTCCCGCGTTCACCGTGCGCGGCCGGATCTACAACCTGGTCTCGCGACGTTCCACCTCGGCCTGCACCGTGACTCTTGCACCGCGCGAGAGCAGCCAGTGGTTTACTCTCCCACAGCGCGACGTGCTGGCTGATACTCCTGACGGCAGCTTCGTCATTCGCGATGTTTTACCGGGCTCCTACACTTTGCTGGCCTTCTGGTCGGAAGAGGGTAGGAGGTACCAAGCATCTCAGAACATTGAGGTTGGAAATGTGGATGTGGATGGGGCTAATCTCACGATCGCGCCGGGCACAGCGCTCTCGGGGCACGTGACGTGGGAAGGCAAGCCCAGCCTGGATACAGATTTCCTCATGGTTTTTCTCCGGGAGGCGGATAGGAGCTATGGTTTCAGCCAACGGGCCAGGGTATCGGCAACTGGCTCCTTTACTTTAAACGATATCTTTGACGGCAGGTATCGGCTGGGGATTGCCGGACAAGGCAAAGACTGTTACCTCAAAGACG
>QHYH01000252.1 GCA_003223215.1 Acidobacteriota bacterium | reverse complement strand
TTGGCCCGGTCCAAAGCTCTCTCGGTCGGACTGTCGAATGCCTACTTCCGGTCCCTCGGTCTTCCGTCATTAGTCGAGGGCTGTTAGCGTAACCAATCGAACCGCCGTGTACGGATCCGTACGCACGGTGGTGTGGCAGGGGTCGGTGGGTGACCACCGCCCCTATGCCGATCTGACGGGCAATCCGGAAGTTATCGCTTCGTTCGTTGGATTAGTACCGCTAAACGCGCAGATTGGCCACAAAGGAGCGATCGGGAAGATCCTGTTTGGCGCGGCAACAGGAGGCCGCGCCGATGGCTAAGTCCTCGAATCCCAAAAGGAAGAAGGTCCCGAAAACTGTTCTCAAGCTGCCTGATCTCGAACTGTCAAAATCCGCTGTGCTGAACAGCCTTGTCTCTTCGAGCTCCCAGCGTTCCTACGATCATGCGATTCGTGAGTTCATCGAATGGTATTGCTCTGAACCACGACTGGCGTTCAACAAAACGGCCGTGACTCGGTATCGCATTGCTCTGGAGCAGAAGCATTACGCTCCTTCCACCATCAATCTGAGATTGGCCGCGGTCCGACGACTGGCCTACGAAGCGTCAGATAGCGGGCTACTGAGCCCCGACTTGGCGGCTGGAATCCGCCGTGTCAAAGGAGTCCGCCGTCTCGGAGTTAAGATCGGTAATTGGCTCACGGCTGAAGAGGGCCGGCGTCTGCTGTCGGGTGCTGGCAACGCGACTCTGCGACAGCGTCGGAATTATGCAATGCTCGCAGTTCTGGCAGGCTGTGGTCTGCGTCGGGCAGAAGCAGCAGCATTGAAAATCGAAGATCTGCAGCTTCGTGAGGGGCATTGGGTGCTCGCCAACCTGAACGGAAAGGGCGGTCACATTCGAACCGTTCCAGTGCCTGATTGGGTCAAGACAGCAATTGATCAGTGGGCAATCCCGGCATCCATCATATCGGGGACGTTGTTTAGATCGATCAACAAGGCGGGCCGTGTGTGGGGTACGGGTTTCACACCGAAAGTGATCTGGTCCATTGTCAAACAGGCGGCGTCAAACAGCGGTCTCTCTCGAGTAGCGCCTCATGATCTTCGGAGAACCTGCGCGAAACTGTGCCACGAAGCTGGAGGCGAACTGGAGCAGATCCAATTCTTGCTTGGCCACGTTTCGGTGCAAACCACAGAGCGTTACCTAGGATGTAAACAACGCTTTCGCAATGCAGTAAACGATCACATCGGCTTGGAACCGGACTCATCATGAGCCCATGGTCCATAATTCCATACCGACTTGTCGAGACCCCATCGCCGAAAAGCTCCTGACTCTTCAGGAGTGGATTGCAGCGGAGTTCGTCGTATTTTTTATCAAAAATGAAGGAGCACGGATTCTTACTCCCGCCCGCTAGCTTCGCATGCGAAGCATTGTATTTCCCGATGAAACCATTTGGCGTCAAGCAACATCCCTAGCTGGGAAGATAGCTTACATTTCACCGCAAAAAGACAAATTATCAAGGAGACAATTCCTATGAAACTGACACTGGGGACCATTGCGCATTCCGCATGGAATGCGGGCGCTGGGCGCGGCCAAGTTTTTGATTGATCCGTTTCTGTCCGATAACCCTTCTTGGAACAACGGATGGAGCAGCTATCTTACAGTCAAGAACTCGATCCAGGGAGGTGAACGATGAGGGCGATTGTGGCGACGGATCAGGCTGCGGGAGCGGCCGGGGTAAAGCTGATGGAGCGGCCCGAGCCGCAGGCGGCGATAAACGACGTCGTTGTTCAGATTCATGCGTCGGCATTCACCGGGGATGAGCTGACTTGGCCTTCGACCTGGACCGATCGCGCTGGCCGTGACCGGACGCCTTCAATCCCCGGTCACGAACTAGCCGGAGTGGTCACCGCTCTCGGCTATGGCACGACCGGGCTGTCGATCGGACAGCGGGTGTTCGGCCTAACGGATTGGTATCGCGACGGCACGTTGGCGGAGTATGTGGCCGTCGAGGCACGCAACCTCACACCGCTGCCGGGCGATGTTGACTTCACGGTTGGGGCGGCCCTCGTAATGCCGGGCCTGACCGCCTGGCAGGGGCTGTTCGAGCACGGTCGCCTTCGTGCGGGGCAAAGCGTCCTCGTTCACGGTGCGGCCGGCGTAGTCGGTTCGATGGCGAGCCAGCTCGCACGTGCGGCCGGCGCGTACGTCATCGGCAGCGGGCGCGCTGCTGCCCGTCAGACAGCTCTCGACTTCGGCGCACAGGAGTTCGTCGATCTCGATAACGACGCCCTGGAAGACGTCGGCAAGGTTGATCTGGTTTTCGATGTCCTCGGCGGGGACATCGCGAAGCGGTCTGCGGGCCTGATTCGCGCCGGAGGAACGCTGGTGACCGTCACCGGTCCGACCGAGGCGCGGCCCTCTGGCGGCCCGACTATTGACTTCGTCGTTGTACCCGATCACGCCCAATTGAGTGAGCTCGTGCAGCGGGTCCGGGATGGCCGGCTGCGGACAAACATCGGCAAGGTGGCTGTCCTGGATGATGCCGTTGCCGCCTTTAACCCGACCAAACGGATCAAGGGAAAGACGGTCATCCGCGTTCATCCGTAAGGAGTTTTTTCGGGGGCAGAGCCCGAAGTGAGAGATTATTCGGAACTACCTTGGACGAGCCTCCATGGTATCGCCGGAGGTAACAAGAACCAGCCGTCAGAAGGAGCGCGTGAGTGCGCACGTCGAGCTCTTCACTTCCCTAGACGATACGGCACAGGTGGTGAAAACCAGATGACTGTAATAGCCGCGCTCTCGTCTTTTCGCGAACTAGGAAAGATGAGTCCTCACAAACGCGCATGGGACGATCCATTCAGCAAGGCCTTCGGAACTGCAATTCTGGCGCGATGCCGACTTATGAGAACTAACTCTCGCGGAACTCTGGACGCTGCCCCCCGCCCATCGCTTATTCCCGGATTTCAAGCCTTCTTCCATTCTGCGATTGTGGAATACCACGCTGGAGTTCGCTCAATCTTCAGACCGACGATCATTTTCTCGAAATCTGCGCGATAGGCTTTGCTCATCTGGTCCTTCATGAACGATTCCGGAGTCTCATTCCATACTTCGTAATTCAGAACGCTTTTCGGGTCACGCATATCTTGGACTAACGAAGCCTCAACGAACGTCTCTTCCTTCACGATCTGCGTGAAGACGTCTTGCAATTTTGCCGTAAATCCCTTCTTCGCAGACTCGCTGATCCGAAAACGAACGACAAGCGTAATCCTGTCCGACATGACCTCTCCTTTGGGCGGAGCTCCTATAGATCAGATGCGTCTACGAACGAGCACGTTATCGCGAGTGCAGACCTCGCTTGAGATTCGTTCATGGCCATCCTCCACCCAGAGCGGCACAAAGCTGAATGAGCGAATTCATCCTGGGATGTCATTCAGGATAAGGCAGCCACAGAACAATCGAAGAGCCCTATGTTCGGGGACAGATTTCCGGCAAATTGAAGTGAACGCACTTGTTTGATTTCGCTTTAGTCCTGAGAAACGCGCTTGTGTTGACCAATCCAATCAACTCCCGGCGGCGACCCGGAAGTTGGACAATTTTGTCCTCGGCAGTGGTTTCTTTACTGCCCACGGCCTTGATCCGGCCGAACCACAGAGAGTTGTAACTACACCAAAGTCGTCCAAATTTTCATCTCATTGAGCGGCCATTCGCTCTTCAGTTCTGATCCTTGGAGTACCTCTTGATCGTGTCTGCGCGTTCAACTCTTTGACTTCTCACAATTTCCCGAACACGCCGCCATGCGATGAAACTTGCTCGTGGCTTGAGTACATTTGCTACCCAGTCATAGTCTTTCACGTTGTCTTGCTCGAAATTTACGATCAGCCTATTTTCTCGCTTGCGACACGGGAGGACCGCTCACCGAATCGCAGGAGAGAAGCACTATGGGGGTTTTCAGTTGGGATGATTGGCGGCAGCGCCTGGCTCTTGCCGGTCTCCTCGTCATCGTTTCGCTTCAGCTTATGCCGTTGACGTCTTATGCCCAGAACCTCGGGCAACAACCGGCAACAGGACAGGCAGTTCAGGGTCAGACCGCAGCCCAGCCGGAAGGAGCGGTACTTAACTTAGTCAACTGGGTGGGCAATGTGATCGCGCCCGTCGGCGCCGCGCTCGCTGTCGTACTGGCGGTCGTGGCCTATTCCCAGGGCCGGGGCGTAGCACGCTGGGCCATTACTGCGGGCGGACTACTCGTGATCTCGGGTCTGACGCGGCTGATCGAGTTCTGGATCTCGAACG
>QHYH01000197.1 GCA_003223215.1 Acidobacteriota bacterium | reverse complement strand
TGGAGCGCCGTTCAGAGACACTACGACCTGGGCTTACTGCGCCGGAACTGTCGCAGCCATCAGGTTTCGCATGCGCACCAGGTTGTAGGCTGCGCACGCGAAGGTAAAGATCCAATCTACCTTCAAGGTTCCGCGATGACGCACTTTACGCAACAACGCGATGGTCTTCAGCCAGCCAAAACATTCTTCGATGCTCTTCCTTTTCTTCTGGCTGATGGCGTAGCCCGTGTGTCGCGTGGCTCGACTATCAATGGTGCTGCCGCCTCGGCGTCCCAGGTTTTGCGCCACGTGCGGCGTCATGTGTAGGTTCCGGCATTCGCGCACAAAATCCGCCGTGTCGAAACCTTTGTCGCCGCCCACCGTTACGCGCCCCATTCCTGGAACCTCCTCCAGCATCTCCAGCGCGGCGTAGCGCTCGGCCATGCCTGTGGCTTCCCAAACGCGGCTGCTCACAATTAATCCGTTGCGATTCTCCACCAGCAGATTTCCGCTGTAGCTCAACTTCGCCTCCTTGCCCGCGCCTTTGCGCGCCAGCTGGGCTTCCGGATCACTTTTCGATTCGTGCGTCTGGTTGCAGCGCTTCTCCCCATGAAAATCCACGCTGGGATTTCCGGGATCCTCCGGCGGAGACCCATCCTTTTTGTCCTTCCGCTGAAAACTTTTCAGGCTGGCCCACGCTTCCAGCAGCGTGCCATCCACGGTGAAGTGTTCGTCCGATGTCCATCCCTTCTCGCGCGCCTGCGCCGCAAATCGCCTCTAATTGCCATGGCCGGCCTCTCTTTCCCTTCGCTCATTCTTCAGGACACTGAATGGTGCACTTTGAGTTCAGAGGTCTTAGCAAACAGCCACCTTCTCTCGCGTTTTAAGAAAATTTCTTGTGGGTCCTACTGGACATGGTAGCGGATCTACGAATCGCGAAATCGACTATGCTGCCCGGCACCTATGCGAGGACCTCAACCACATGCAGCCCGTAACCTTGGAACTGCAACTCAAGAGCCGAAATGTGCCGCCTGCTCTTGAATCAGAAAACGGCCCGGCCGAAAACCCACAAGAAATTATTTTGGATTCTCCCTCGTGTAAGCGCTTATTTTTGTGGGACCTATGAAGACACGCTTTTCAGCGTGGCTGTTTGCTAAGACCTCTGGAGTTTGGGCAGAACCGGCTGACCGAGGCGCGTCCAGCAGCCAAACTATGGGAGTTGACATGGTCAGCGGAATCAGATAATCTGATAATCAGATTTATGAAAACAAAGAGCATAACTGTCACAGAGGCCGCCCGCAATTTTGCCGACTGCATTAACCGAGCCCACTATCAAAAGATGACGTTCGTCCTTCTGAAGAACGGCGAACCGTTCGCTCGGCTTGTGCCGGACAACGAGAAGGCTTGTGTCGGCCGCGATTTAGCCGAGGTTCTGGCCAAAACGAACTTGCCGGAGAATGAAGCAAGAGCGTGGCACCACGATCTGAAAGCGGCGCGCAAAACCCTCAAAGCCCCAGCCAACAGATGGCGATAATTCTGGACGCGGACGTTGTGATTCGTGGCGAAAAGGGCGCTTTCGACCTCCAGAACTGGGTGGCGTCCCGGCCCAATGATCAATTTGAGATTGCTGCGATCACGGTTGCCGAGCTCTGGCATGGAGTCGAGCGGGCAACCGGAACGCACAAGGTCACGCGGCAGCGTTACCTCAGCGCCGTTTTGGAATACCTGCCGATTATTCCCTATACGGAGCAGACCGCGTATGAACATGCACGTATCTGGGCTGAATTGGAAGCGTCCGGCAAAATGATTGGCTTCTATGACCTAATTGTTGGCGCAACCGCCGTGGAGCGGGGCAGTCAGGTCGCCACGTTCAACAAACGCCATTTTGCGCAAATTAGAGGACTGAGCGTCGTCGAACCGAAGTAAGCCCTGGGTTCCGATCACGAAGCGGAGAGATTGGCGTTGACCGTCGCTGGCACCGCTTGCCCTTCCCAGATGGGCTTTTGCAGCCACGACGCGGAAAGTCGCCATGCACAAAAGGAGAATTGGAAGCGCAATCAGGGAGGGCTTTGAGAACCTGCCTGGGCCTGATGTTCGGCACGTGGATTCCGAAAGCTCCTCTTTGATCAGGGCCGGAACACGTCCGTACTGAGGTATCGCAAGCCGGAGTCGACCGCAATGGTGGCCACTGTCGCATCTGCCCCGAGGCGTGTCGCCACACGGACCGCCGCTACCACATTAGCACCGGTTGAAGTTCCGGCGAAGATTGCTTCTTCCGTCGCCAGGCGCTGGGCCATGCCCTTGGCCTCTTCCGTGGTCACCGCCAAAATCTCATCGACTTCCCTGGGCACAGAGGCGGGATAAAGCCGATGCCGATCCCCTCAATCTTGTGCGAGCCCGAAGGCTTGCCTGAAAGGACCGCTGATTCAGCCGGCTCCACAGCAAAAACGCGCAGTTGTGAGTTGTGACTCCGCAGCGCGTGGGCCGTCCCGTGAATTGAGTGCGCCGTGCTTACCGCGTGCACAAAGGCGTCGACGCGGTGGCCAGACTGCTGCCAGATCTCCTCACCGAGCGTGAGAACCGCCTTCGCCGTCCCGATTGTTCAATTGGTCGCACCACCAATGCCCTGGCTGCCGGCTGATCTCCCCCGCAGTGCTGATCATCTTCTTGATGAGCTGCTCGGTGATCTTCTTGCCATCGCTCGGCACGTCCGTGATCTGGGCGCCGTAGGCGCGCATCGTATAGCGTTTTTCGTCACTGAATGCGTCGGAGAAGACGAAGTGTGTTCGGTACCCAAGCGCGGCGCACACGAAAGCAAGGGAGATGCCTGTCGTTCCGGCAGTGTATTCGACGACTGTACCTCGCGGAGAAAGCCGTCCGTCTGCAGCGGCGCACTCGATCATCGCTCTGGCCATGCGATCCTTCATACTGCCGGTTGGGTTTGCCGACTCCAATTTGACGACCACGCGGGCCGAGCCGGCTGGTACCACATTGCGAAGTTCAACCAATGGAGTGTTGCCGATCGCATCAAGAATCTTCAGGGTCGACACCGGTCATTCACCTCAAGACAATGGATTGTATCTGGCTGCTGTGTCGAATATGTGCAGGAATTTCGAATAGAATAGACCAATCGCGTTGCACAAAGCGAGCGGCGATGGTTCTCAGGCTGCCTTCTCTCTGCTCCTAGGCCCCGGCGATTTACGGCGATTTGGCTCGCGTTCCCCTCTTTCTGTTTTATCATTCAGGATAAAGAATAGTGCACTTCGAGTTTGGGTAGAACCGGTTGGCCGAGCCGCATCCGCTACCACCCACGGCCTTACAGGACCTTCATGGAACGCCTATTCCTGCTCCGTTAAAGTGCCACAGGGTTGGCAGAAGAACGAGCGTTCCCACTGGGAATAGCGACGCTTGTAGGCGAACTGATTGTGCCTCCAGAAGAGAACCAGCAACAGTAGGAACGTGGCGGCAGATAATAGCGAGAAAAGAATCAACGGAGGTGAAAAAACAGCAGGCGAATTCCTAGTAATGGTCTTTATGTAGAGGATGATCCAGCCGATCGAGAGAAACATCAGGGCCCACCAGCGGGAGGGGTACGCCCTATGGGATTTCTATCACTACGAGCTGGCGTGGTAAAAGCCACGCCAGCCTCTATGCGGCCTCGTCCTTTCCCAAAGCGTCTTCCTGGGCATCGCTCTTCGTTCTCAGCTCACCGCACCTGCGGACGCTTTACGCGAGAGGGTGTTCTTATCGGTTTCCTCCTCCGCACTCTTGTCGATTTCGATAGAACCTTTGAAGTCCGCGCCGTCATCGATCATGACCTGCGCCGTCCTCAAATTCCCGATCACCGAACCGCCCTTCTTGATCTCAATCCTTCCCGTCGCGTACACGTTGCCTTGCACACAGCCGTATACCACCACCTCGCGGGCGTTGATGTCAGCCTTTAGCTTCGCCGCCATCCCCACCGTTAGCTTGTGCTCATTAAGCTGGAGCATTCCTTCAATCGCGCCGTCAATCAGCAGATCCTCCCTGCCAGTGAGGTCGCCCTTTACATGCAAGCTCGGCCCCAACCACGCCGTAGGCCGGTCCGCTACGGAATCTACTGGACGCGTCGTATCCGAGCTCTTCCTGTCAATCTGGGAATTTCTCGGTTCCCGGGGCACGGCTTGCGGCTCATTCGGTTTCTTCGCATTCCAGACAAATCCGTTCATGGCTTCACCTCTGCTTTTTTTGAGACGCACACAAACTACATGAGGCTTTACTCGCACGCCGACGCCAAACGATAGGCCGGCGCGCTCCTCGTAGTGCGTGACTTCGGTGATTATCTCGCTACCAGGACTCAGCGGGCCATCCTAATTTTTTTTGGCTTTTCGTCGTAGTACACCAGCAAATCCGTGCTCGCGGCTTCTGCCCCGAGCTGGCGCAGCAGGGTGGTGACCTGGCCGCGGACGGAACGAGATCGCAGGCGGGCTTCTACGGCCAGAAAGCCTCTCCTGCCTTGCCCAAAATCGCATAGCGCGGGCTGGGCAATTTGTTGTCGCCGAGCGCAAATCAATGTGATACAAGCGTAGTGGCGGCCTACCCTCAACCCACCAAGAAATCAAACCGAGGAGATTCGCAAATGAAAGTCACGAGAATCTTGGGAGTATTCGTGTCGTTGGGATTGGTTGCCGCACTGGCCATACCCCTCGCTTCAGCGAAATCACAGGCTAATCCGGCGCAAGCCGCAAGTAAAGAAAAGGGAATGCACGACAAAATGCAGGCCGCGCTGGACAGTCTGAATCTCACTGACGACCAGAAGGCGAAGGTCAAGGACATCCTCGCGGATGCCAAGACTAAGCGCCAGGCGGTCGTCTCTGATACTTCGCTCAACGAGGAACAGAAAAGGGCGAAGATGAAAGAGCTCCACGAGGCCATGGCGGCCAAGCTGAACGAAGTGCTCACACCTGAGCAACAGGCAGAGCTGAAGAAGAAGATGACACCTGCAAAGGAGAAACCATCTGAGCAGCCGTGACCTGAGAGACCCCTGGTCGCCAGGCCCTCGGCTTTGAAATACCAGTTGCAAGCTACCATTTGGCTGGCTTGACCGACTCACGGGCGGTATGAGTCGCACCCGGGAACAGCTCCGCGAGGTACCGCCTCGGACACCCACTCTGGTTCCGCAACGCCTCGCGGATCATATACGCCGGCACTGCCTGAGATATGTCGACACGCCGGTGCGAATCGCTTGCCCCAAAATCCCCCTTCATCACCGTGTCTCTAACTCCTTGCGCTGTCGCGTCTGATTGCCCAGAAAGAGTGCAACCGCATTGCAAATAGCCCTTTGTGAGGTTGCTGGCTTCTGGTAGCATGCGCGCCAAGTTTGGAAGGAGGAACACGATGGCTACACTCAAACGCATTGGACCAGGCTCCGCTTTGAAGCTTGGTGCAATTAGCTATGCATTCGTAGGGCTGGTTATCGGAATAATCATGGCCTGTGTTTCGCTGGTGGCAGGGTCGCTCACGGGAATGGGTGGGAGCGGCATGGGTATGAGTGCGAGAGCACTTGGGTTTGGAATGGGTGTTGGAGCAGTCATAGTAGCCCCCATTGTTTACGGGATTATTGGGGGAGTCGGCGCGGGGCTCGGGGCAGTGGTGTACAACCTTGCGGCTCGCTGGGTGGGCGGGCTCGAGGTGGACATCAGCTAACCCATCGAATATGAAGGCTGTTCAGGCACGATCCTTCGTCTGCAAAGCCATCTTGTGGCCCTGGTCAATCTGGCCTTTGTGGTAGTTCGACGGCATTTTGGATCTCGAGTTGGTTGAAACGGGCCAGGGCTCGCAGCCGCACTTGGTGTCCGTAGCGAAACGCCCAAATCATCGTGACGGTGGTCAACGCTCCCAACAGAATGGGCGAGATAACCAAGACCAGCGCAGCAGGCGAGCGATAGACAAGCGCAAGCCGGATAATCAATTCGCCGACAAATACGCATCCCCAAACCGTCGTGATGAGCCGATGGCAGAAACGCACTTCCGGAAACTGCCACGCGGCATTGAATCTGGCCTGCCGTTCGGGATCAGTGCCTGCAATGAAATGCCGGCTGAAATAAAACATCATCGGGCGCGGCAATAACAGCGAGGCAAAACAGGCCGCGCCGAAGGCGCCAGTGAACATGGACTCACGCACCAGCAAGAGACCCGGGCTGCCGCCGAAAAGCAGAGCCACGCCGTCCGTCGTGATGCCCAACAGAACCACAACAGCAATCGGATCAAGCCGTCGGTGACGGATTAGGTCGAACGTGCCCTTGCCCAGCGGAAAGAGGGCGGCCATTACTAGAGCCGCAAATTCAGAGGGCGAGTAGTAACGCTTGGAGACTTTGTAGAGAATAACGGGCACTACCGCGTTGAGAACGACGCCCCAGGCAATGTCTCCCAGCGGCGGAGCGACAGTGCTTTCTCCACCCCTAGCAGGATCATTCCTCATTTGACCAGCTTACACTTGCGGCTTTGAGGGTCCAAGGCACTCATTCGCGGAGGCGAATCTCAGCCGAAAATCGTCATCATGGTTCACAGTTCGCTCTCTCCGAAGCTCCTTCGTCGGTACACTTTGCGACTCTCATATTTAGAGTACATCGCTAACTGCGTGCACTTGGCAAGCTGCCTGGCAACGGTCTCGTATTCCGTCACCTTGAAACCGTTTGGCTTATCGCGGTGCGCATTGGGAGCTTTTGCCAAATATCAATACTTTTCCGGTACGCAATCAGCTCATCCCTGTGACACCGTAAGCTGTGCTTCCACTCGGCGCACAGTCTCCCTGAAGGAAGACGAATTGAATTAGAAGGAAAGGCGGAGGCCAAGTTCAACCTGGCGGTAGCTAAACGGCTGGGTGCTGGTGATTAGGCCAAAGTTACTGCCGTTTATGTCGCTGTTGGGATTGGCGAAGTGCGGCGTGTTGGTCAAGTTGTAGGCCTGAACGCGCGCTTCGAGCCTGTATCGTTCGGCGAACGAAAAGGATTTTAAGAGCGCCATATCGATGTTTGAGCTGCCGGGACCACGGAGGATATCCCTCCCCGCCGTGCCCGGAGCATTGTAAATGCCTCCTGTTGCCGCAGGGGCCTGGAACGCAGAAGTGTCGAAGTACTGGCGGATATTGCCCGTGTGCACGACTAGATTTCCAATCAGGTCGGCTCGGGTGTTGCTCGGAGTGCCGTTGGCCGTAACGCTGAAGGGGAGGCCGGATTGCAGCGTGTAAATACCGCTCAGCTGCCAGCCGCCGAGGGCCAAGTCAGCCGGCCGGGACCAATCCGAACCCCAGTGCTTGCCGCGTCCCCAGGGAAGCTCATAGAGCGAACTGAGCACCAGGCGATAGTTCTGGTCAATATTGGAGCGCCCCCGCTCACGGTGGAAGTCGGTGTAAAGCTGCGGCTGGCAGGCATCCAGATCGCCGCAGGCGTCATCGAGGGTCTTGGACCAGGCGAAAGAGCCGAGGAATTGGAAACCGCGATTAAGGCGGCGCTGATATTCGGCCTGAAGCGAGTGATAAATCGAATTGCCGCTGTTGTCTTGGACCGTGACGGCACCGAGCGCGTTAAAGCGGTTGTGGGCCGGGTCGGAATTTGGAATGCCATAAAGATTCTGGTTGGCATTGTAATTCCGGGTGAGGTTTTTTCCGCGGTCGCCGACATAGGCGAGGCTGGCGGAGCTGTTGGCATCCAATTGCCGCTGAACCTGCAGATTCCATTGACTGACGTTCGGCGTGACGTTGGAAGGAAGAACGGAGATGACGCTGACACCCGAAGGATTTGTGAGGTCGAGAGCCGTGAAATTCCCGCTGGGAAGCGGCGCCGTGGCTTGCGTGGCATCGAGCTGGCTTGCCGTGCAATTTGGCTGGCAAGCCAGGGCGCCTGTGAATGTGATGCGAAAGCCCTGGCTGTAGTTGACGCTGTTCTGACCGCTGAAAGGCGGGTTTTGCGCAAGCTGATTGCTGATGCCGCCGCGATCGAGGAAGTAGAAAATTCCGTAGCCGCCTCTGACTACCGTCTTGCCATCGCGGGTAAGCTGATAGGCGAAGCCGATGCGCGGGCCAAAATTGTTGTGGTCGTTCGGAACGAAGCCGCGCGAGACGGAATTCTTGTTGGCGAGTTCGAGCGCGCCGGTTAGGAGATTGAAATTAGCCTGGCGATCCAGAACCTCGACGGGCCAAGTGTAGACGTCGTAGCGGAGACCAAGATTCAGCGTGAGGCGAGGAGAGATGCGCCAATCGTCCTGAGCGAAAAAGCCATTCTCCCAACTGCGAGTGCCGACCATGCCGAGAGTCGGGCCATGTTGGTACCCGTCCACGAAACCAGCCAGAATGTCCGAGACCTCATAATCGGTGCTTACATGGCCGCCGCTGAAGCCGCCGCCTCCGTTGCCGTTGCCGCTCAAGAAGAAATAGCCTTTGCCGGTGAGCGGACGGAAAAGATTCACCTGGCGGCGAATGACGTTGCCGCCGAACTTGAACGTGTGCTTGCCGCGGGTCCAGGAAAGGGTGTCGTTGTAGTTGTAGCCAGTTTGAGGAACAAGGTAGGGCCCAAAATCTCCTGTGTATTCGATCTGGGAGTTGTAGCCTCCGATCAGAGCGATGCCCCCGAGGAGGGGTGTATTGCAATTGACAATGCCGAGCTGGGTGCACAGATCACTGGAATTAAACGGAGGAACAAAGCCGTACTTGGTCCGAACATAGCCGACGCGCGCTTCGTTCACAAGGGAAGAATTGATGGTGTGGGTCCACCCGATGGAAGCCCCAATGGGGTAGTTGAAGTTTGTGCCAGAGCCGAAGCCCGAGGGTAAAGTGGTCAGGCGCGGGGTCTCTGTTTGGTCCACATGGCCGCGGCTGAATCGGACGAACAAGCTATTGGTGACGTTGAGGAGATAGTCGCCGCGGACATCGAAATCATTCCATTGCTCGTTGATTTTGCGGACGTTGTGATAGTTCTGGAGAATCGAGTGGCAGCGGGAGTCAACCGATGCGCTGCAGTTCGGTTCGGGGAACGCCTTGAGATAGGCAAGACCCGCGGAGTTCATCCTGCCGGCAGGAATGATGTTTCCGGCGAAAGGAGCCCCGGTCCCCGGGTCGAGAATCGCAATCGGGGAGGAAAGTCCCGTGGGATTGGCCGCGGGCCCCGCGCCCGCCAGCAATTCTGAGAAATTACCCTGGCGCATGAGGTCTGTGGGGACGGTGGCCGTGTCATTGCTGCCCGGAACACGTTTGCGAAGTCCCTGGTAGTCCACAAAGAAAAAGAGCTTGTCCTTCAGGATGGGCCCGCCCAAAGTGCCGCCGAACTGATTGCGGTTGTAAGCGGGAGTGCGGTCGTTGTTGAAGAAGTCGCGCGCGTTTAGATTCGTATTGCGATTAAACCAGAACGCGGTGCCATGAAAGCGGTTGGCTCCAGACTTGAGCGAGGTCACGACGATGGCTCCAGCGGCGCGGCCGAATTGAGCGGGAGCCACGCTGGTCTGGACGCGAAACTCGTCAATCGCGTCAGCCGGCGGAAAGAAAACGATGGTGTTGACCAGGGATTCGTTGTTGTCAATTCCATCGAGGACGAAATTGTTGTTTTGGGGACGCAGGCCATTGACGGAAAGGGAGGCGCCGCCAGTTTCGCCGTTGCGGAAGGTTTCCGTGTTGCCGCCTGCGCCCGTCGACGAGGCGTTGGGCACGCCGCGAGTGACGTTGGCTTCGAGAGTGGCGAGTTGCGTGAAATTGCGGCCGTTGAGGGGCAGCTCGGTGATCTGACGGCTCTCCACGACGACACCAATGGCGGAATCGCCCGGGTCGATGATCGGTGAGCCTGCCTCCACGGTGATGGACTGCGTGACCTGACCGACAGTCAGTTGGAAATCGGCGACAGCGATTTGAGCGACTTGGAGGTCCAATTCGCGAACGGATTTGTTGAAGCCTTGGGCACTGACTTCAACGCGATAGTGACCCGGAAGAAGTGCGGGAATAGTGAAATAGCCGAACTCGTTGGTGGTAGCGGAAGTGGAGCGGCTCGTCGCGGTGTTGACGACGGTGACCTGCGCGCCGGTAACTGCGGCGCCGGAAGGGTCCGCAACGGTGCCTTGCAGGCGGGCTGTATCCACTTGCGCAAAAGCGGAATAGGCGGAGAACAGAACAACCAGAAAGACAAAAACACCGCGATACGGCGAACTGAGCTTCATATTGCCCCCCTTCCTAACCTTGTCCAAACGTTGCTTGGCTTCCTGCACCTCGTTCCACGGACGGCCCACCGTCCGAGGACCTGAAGAAGGGTCGCCGCATCCGGTTCCACGGCGGAAGCCAGAGCGACGCAAGGGAAAAACCGCGAGGATTTAGCGACACATGCCGTTCGCATGGGTGCGAAAACACTCCTTGGCTAGTCGTCAATTTCTCGCGATTATGAGCCCAACTTTTCTCCAATCGTCCTAGAGGTTCGGTTCTTGGAGGCGGTGCCTCGAGGCCCCATCCTGGTCAGTAATGCTAACCACGCCTCGAAAAGTAACAACTGTCATCGTTGACAGGCTCGAACGTCGGCGGAATTCTCTTGATTGCAGCGTCGTCGCGGAGCTTGATCACGAAGATTTTTCGGGTGGGGCGGGGCCTCCTGTAAGGAAGGTGGGTGGGTGCGTGGGTGGGTGCGTGGGTTGGGAGCCAGTCAGGAATATACTGGCTAAACTAAATCATTGGCTGCAAAAAAGCGTCTCTCGGTAAAGGCCGATTTTACCAGTTGCACTGGGGCAAATTCTCGGCTGTTCTCTTAGCCGGAGTCTTAGCCGAATCGAACGATAGCCGCGTCCGTCATGAGAAGTAAACCATAGACTTTTCGCAGCCTAGTCCGCACTCGGCTTTTGCTAGGCGCGAAACGTTATCGGGCTCCCTCAGGGAAGACAACGACGCCCAATTATTCGCTCAATCATGCACGCTCCGGATTCAGACAGGTAGACGGCCTCAACTTGTCCACTGTGATAGCGACCTCGCCGCTCCAGAGGGTTACGATCATACCTCGAAATGATTTTCATGAGATTCGCGGGCCATAGGCCCTAAATGACAGGTAGGCGGGATGGTCGATCTCAGAATGCACAAGCCCGCATGGTCAACTCATCCGGTTTAGAACGTGATCGCGGCGGAGATCTGGAGTGTGTATCCTTGGTAGGTAGATCTGCACTCGAATTCATGAAAATACTTAACACCGACGCTCACCTTCTGCTCGGGTAATACTGCGTTTGCTGCGAACCCTAGAGCGTTGACTGTGTAGTGCGCGGCTGCCTGTTGCGGCGTAATGTTCGGGCCATGCTTATCGCTAGTCTGCCACTGTCCGTAGCCCACCAACCCAAGCTGAAGGCGCAAGCTACGTCGAAGGGGGAAGGTATGGGTTAGCGAATAGTCCAGGTTAAAAGTCTGGCCGGGGTGGACCATTGTGCCCTCTTGGGCGCTGTGAAATTCATACATCTGAAAGGCAGATAATGCAGTGGCTTTGCTCGAATCCAGATATATCGTCTGTCCACTCGCAACAACTGAGGTCCAGTAACCTGAACCGACATTCGTGTTGGCACCCGCGCTAAATCTTCCGGTGGGCGCCAGGAACCCATAGATCGCCCGAATGGCAACGCGCTGTTTGCGCCAACCTAGAATAAACGGTTGATAATAGGAATCCGCAAATCCGCCACCGCCGCTGATAGCACCGCGGATATCCGAAGTGAGCGAGTTGTTAGCAATTGGAAGGGTAGCGGATGCCGAGAATACTGCTCCACCCAGGAGATTCATTTCCTTTTTGCTAACCCATACAAAACTGTTCATATCCATCAGGATCGAGTTCTGGCCGGTAGCCAATATCTCGCCATGAGGTCCCTTCTCTTCATCACGCGAGAAAAAAACAAAAAGGTTTGAATAGGTGATTCCTGCTTCAGGTGTCACTCCAGAGTTAGTGGCATTCATGCCCACAGGATAAACGCCTCTGACTTGCGCTTTGACGGGAATCAAGACAATAAAGTTAGCAACTGCAACGAAGGCACCCAAAGCAAAGAAACGAAATACCAAGTCTGCTCTGATCAACGTTACAGTTCGGTTGTTCCAAATCTGGGACACTCTGTCCTGAACCTGTAGTGTTCTAAGCTGGAGTTTCCGCGCTCCGAGTTCCTAAGAACCGCGCCAGCGGCATTAGAATAAGCAGCCCGACAACGGCAACGACGACAATCATGACGAGTACCTTCGGGTCATCGAAGTCCTTGCCACCAACCACAAGAGCAGCGGCAATATTGCGCTGTGCAGTAGCTAACGCCAACACGCCCTTTGTCCCTGCGCCCGGACCACCTAGGAGCCACCCGATTCCAACACCGCCGAAAAGAAACAGGATGCTCGCCAGAATGCCGCGTGTTCCGAACAAGGCGATTACATTTTGAATGTTTGTCACCAAGAGCAGCACAATCAGGAGTGCCAGGCTGAGACTGGAGATTCGGTTAAGCGGCGCCCGCATTCTTTCAGCAATGCTTCCGAACCGGGCGTTCACTGCAAGCCCGGCACCCAGCGGAAGCAACATGAGAAGAACCAGCGAGCGTGCTATTTTCATCGGGTCGACCGAAACGCCCTCCAAAAGCAGGGGCAGGACGAGAGGCATGTAGGCCACGGTCAAAACCATGAGTAGGACCATTAATCCCACGGCAAAGGCAAGGTTGCCCTTGGCGATTCCTGCAAGTTTAGGAAGGAATGGCGCGCCGGCAGCTGCGCCTAGCAAAAGCAGGGCTATGCCGAGCGGCTGGTCAAGCCTGAGAATTCTGGCTATGGCTAATGCCCCCAGTGGCATCAGCACAAAATTGGCGAGCAATGCGAGAAAAACAAGTTTTCCATTGCGCAGAGGATCCACAATCTGCCGAATGGTGAGACTCAAACCAACCGCCAGCATACTTGAAACCACAAAGGCGAGCATCGCGATCGGGACTGCCTTACTCAGGAGTTCCATTCAACCTTTCCCGTGTAGTGCTTGTGCACTTCGCGTTTCGGATCAGGCGACAGCCTGAGTTTTCTTCGCTGGCATCCCGCTTGACAGTGGCATCGTTGCCAGGTTTTTCCAAAAGGTCTCCAACGACTCGACGCCGCCGAACAACGTAGTAAATATCGTGGAGTCCGCCAGCAGGATGTTTCCGGCGCGTCGTGCATTAGGTGGCATCCAGATGAACGAGTTGAACTCGGTATTGCCCGCCTGCGTGAAAGGATGCGGTCGGTCCAGGTCAATCGGTTGGCGTGTAAGCACGTGGACGGACTTCGTGTCATCGGTGGTCAGCGCGTAATGCGGCAGGTGGGGATGAAAATTAAATGTGGTAACCCCGTTGACGAGGCCGAGCTTATCCAGGTCTTTGTTGATTGTGAGCGGCGCAATTTGACTAGTGCCTTTGACGATGGCCGGTCGGAGTCCGAATTGATTCATCACCGGCACCCCAAGTGCTTTCATCATCGAACGCGTGTATTGTCCGAAGCGCTGCTGGCGAGGGACGAGAGCATCCCCGTGGTGTGTGTATTCCAGTTGGCGCTGTTTCAAATCTTCTGTAAATCCCACATCGTGATGGGGCCCAAGCAAAAGGCAAGTTCCTTCTCGTTGCAGCCACTCGCGGACCGCTTCGATCTCTCCCGAGGCTGCCTCCTGCTCTGACAGCAGGTGATCGAGACCGAACACCATCAGCGTGTCTGTGTCCGCGAGGATTCGCTCGTCGATCGGAAGCTTATACCCGGCCTGATCGATTCGTTGAAATACAGCAACCGAATGTCCGGTGACGTCACCTACGACGCTCTGAAACGCGAGCGTCGAACGGTGGAACAGTTCCAGCGTCCCAGCGATTCCTTGCAGGAAATGCATCTCATCCCATTCCGTTCCCTCATACGCGGGCCAGGCGACTCTCCGAACCTCCGTCATGGTCGAGAAGCGGTTGTCTAATTCAGTGGAGTCCCGGTTGGCTTCCCAGGGATAACTCCACGTCCAGTAGATAGAAACTCTCCGTTTGCCGGGAGTGTACTTGCGTGGTGCATGATTCTGGTTATAAGTACGCGGTGGTTGAGGAACGGAGCTCATGATTGCCTACCTTCCTGTACTTTCTAATAATCTTTGTTTCAAAGACCATCACTCAGCGACGCCAGGTATCGGAGCGCCCTTATACCAGGCAAAAAGAAGTAAGCGCCGGCTCGGATCGTGGTGAAAGCTGGCAGGCCCTTGATCTTTTTCCGAATGGGCCGCTTTGGGATGGTCATGTCAAAAGTGCCGTCCTGTGTACCGAAAATCGGGTCGCGCTCGTTTCCCAGCTCGTGAAAGTTTGGGTCGTTCGCCCACACGTTCATCGCAAATTCAAATTGGCGGACGAGGCTCGCACAGCCCACGAACGCGGCGATGCCTCGCTCTGTGCCGTCGTCGGGGACACCTTCCGGCAGAGGCGGACCATAAGTCCCCCCGCGCCGGATCATCTTCCGCCGGTTCATGTTCACTGCGGTATCGCGCGGGTTCATGCGCCGGATGTGCGCACCGAGCGGACAGCCATAGCCGTGAGGGTCCATCTTTGCGTAATTGAAATCATTGTTGCGCTGAGAATCAGCACCGAGCTTTGGATCGTCCTTATCGGGCGCGAGGACAAGCGGAGCGCCGCTCCGCCATCGTCCCATCAGCTTGGCAGCTATCAACTCCTGCTGTTCCGGTGTTTCACCATGGGCTCGGAGGAAATCGCGAAACGCGCCTACGTGCTCTTCCATTCTCAAATAGGCAACATAGCTGCCGTTGCGAGAAAGAGTTTCTGGCTGCGGCAATCCGGCAGCAGGACCTTCTTCGTCAGGATAGCCAAGGAAAAATTCGCCCGGTTTGATCGGTGGGCCAGATCCGGGTGTCGGCTCTACTCCCGTTCCCTCGATGACTGGCTGCGAGAGCCGATCACGGTAGCCGAAGTGTTCGTGAGCGTAATCGAACGGGGGGATAGCTTCCAGATCTAGAGCGGATAGAAGTTTGACTCCGTCGCGCTGCTTCAGATAGTTTGCATGCTCCTGCCGGCACCGCTCGCGTTCGGCGACGTCGCGGGCAAACAGTACGACAATCGCATGCAGGTTTGGACTGGCGAGCCCTCCCACCCAATGATCTGGATGATTAGCGCCTGTGGTGCCGAGGACGCCCGCCCGGGCCGCCATGCCCTGACGAAACTCTTCCGGGAAGGTGGCCAAGGATGCGTCATCCACACCGAGCATTTGCAAACCGTTCCAGGTGAAGCCAACGGTCACCCACCTTGCGTCAAGTAGGCTGGACCCGACAACGCTTGCGGTGCCCACCTTGTCGATGAGGCCCGTCAGCCATGCTCGTCCCTCTGAACCAGTCTTAAACGCAAGGAACTCATAACGCGCTGCCCGCGCAGGCGGCCGCGACATCAAGAAATGCTGAATGTCGTCCAAATCAAGCGAAGCGGACTGATCGGATTGTTTGGTCGGATCTCGTGAAATGCGATGCGATTGTTGCAAGGCGGACACACCCTTCTCCGTAGCGAGTAAAACAAGAGGTCTGCTACTGCATCAGGTCCAGCATGTCAGCAAAGGCAGCCTTAAGTTTTAGAGCCTTCTTAATCTCGTCGGCCGTGACGAACGGATATTCTCCATACTCCAGAAAACTGGGGCACTGGTGTTCACGAACGAACTTGACGAACGCTGGCACGTTGGTCTTCCAGTCTTCCGGAAATCCTTCAAGGTTCTCAAAAGTCGTGTTCACACCTAACTTTGTGAACAGGGCTACGGCGTCCTCAGTGTACTTGTCGAAATCTGTGTCAAAGATCCCCTGGTACATGAAATAAGTGTCCTTCCCGATGTCAAACAGAACCCACCGAAGGTAGTGGAGCTTAAGCGTCGCAAGGGCTTCAGGAAGATCAGCGATCGCCTTCTCGATGGTCTTGCCATATGCACGGATCGCGTCCTCTCTTCCCGGTTTGATCTTCGCGATGAGGGTAAATCCATAGCAGGCTGGAGTTCGTGGATATACCGGGCCGTACCTCCCATCTTGAAGCTTGAAGTATCCCTCCTTCGGAATCGCCATCGCCTGTGGTTTCGTCCAATCGCGCTCTTTGGGCGTTGAGGGTGTTGCGGGCGCTACTGTGGCCATGTCAGCCTCCTTTTTCAGGTTCTTATCCTCGTGCCAGACTCTCCTCAGTTGTTCTCCTGACCCGCGAGGCAGACTGTACTCTTAGTCGATAATTGGGGTTGTCCACACTGTTAGTTCTTACAGTGAGTGGGTGAGCACTTCTCAGTCAGGTGTGAGGTTGTGATGGAATTCTGGACGCTCTTCTGGTGGAGCAAAGTAGAGGTCGAGCATTTTTCCCTTAAGCTGATACCGCTGGGGGGCGAATGGCTGATCGGCTCCTGCAGTCACTTGAAACGACGGGCAGTATATCGGCTAAGAGATGTAACGGAGCATGTCCCGTTCTTTGCCGCCGACCTAAGCCTTAATCGGGCTAGCCCTGTGGACGCGAGGCTCAGATCAGGATTCTATGGGAGGCCGATTTAGCGAATGCCTCGGACGCAAAAACGCCCTCACAATGTCTTCACCGAAGACCCGCTGCAGCTATCCGAAACCGAAGAAAGGAATCTCCGTCCGTGGTCGTTCAACACAGGTTGGGCGCGTCCAACTACGCTTCTCCAGCCGGGCTCATCGCGGGTTGGGTAGCTCGCACACGGTCCCTTGCGGAACCGCTGTCCCCGCGCGGCCCCCAACCCGTCCTTAGGAGGCTACGCGGGTTTGCCGCCCGGCTCCTTGCTGTACCGCAACACGGCCCTTGGGCGCTTGGTGTAAGCTCCCATTGAAGTTCAAGGTGAAGCTAGGCGGGCTTGGGCTCGACCCCTGAGCCAGCCATCAATCTCACTCTTGAACGCGTAGACCGTGCTTCCCTTCAGGTGAGGGGCCTCATATCCTCAGCCTAAAACGCCGAGGCTTTACGGCCCACATGGGTAAACAGCAATTTGCTTCCACGAGTCGAGACGCTCTCTGTTCCGCTCTAGGGTCGATGGAGCGACTGTTCTCTGCAGCTTGTTTGTTTTCGAACCATAGACCTCTGCGATGGCGGCGTTCCTCAGATCCAGTTCACCCTCTTTCTGGATCACTCAAAGCCCTAAGCGTCAAAAATCGGTTGGATGAAGTGAAGTTTCGCTGTTTTCCGGTCAAGCGCACTTTGCGGCGTCAAGAATGTAGTCCTCGAAGATCTGGCGGCGAACGAACCGTTTATCTATCGTGCTCAACGAAGCGGTTTCCACCGTCGTGCTGCTTTG
>QHYH01000196.1:19338-20046 GCA_003223215.1 Acidobacteriota bacterium | reverse complement strand
ATCTCGATTTCACCGACACGGCTTATACAAGATGTCCTCGCTGTACGTCGTACCTCAACGCCTAGGCGACCCACGAGTGGTTCCGTGCTTTCGTTGGCTGTTCTCTATCGGCATGTCGCCCTCCAAGACCCCGGGAAGCCGGTCGGCTGCTCCTACCCAGTCCTTCACCGACCACACTGGCCTTCGACCTTTCCGGACGGTCTCGGCGCTTCCATCACCCTCCACCCTCCGATTCTCGTGGAGGAGTCGATTTCGAGGCTTAACTACGGTTCGCATGCGCTACAACCTGCCGACTTGCTTGCCCTCCTGTCGGAGACCAGGCTCTCGCCCAGCCTACGGGGACTTTTACATCCGGGCTTTCGACGGATTGGTCGCCCGCACCCGCCGCCGGATATCACTACAGTGGCAACTGGGCAAGTTCCACCGGCGGGATTTACACCCGCTAGAACGCCAAGCATCGCTGCAGCCGGAAACCCGACTTTTCAAGCAAAGACTCGGAGCATAACGTAGAAGCCATGCTTGCCCACGCCGTGGTTGGGGTCTACGGTGATCTTCAGGGAGTCTCCATTTAGTTGACCGGAACTTATCAGGAATTGGCCCGAGTCTTACTCAGCCGCAAAGCGCTACAGGCTACGAGAGACGCAGCGTCTCCCTTATTTTGCGTCCTGTGGAGTATCATCGCGAGATACGATGGCTTACCCGCTGGCA
>QHYH01000196.1:0-19280 GCA_003223215.1 Acidobacteriota bacterium | reverse complement strand
TGTCTGTTCGTTTTCGCCCTTCTTTTAACTGGCTGACTATGGCCTGCTTCGTGGCGGGCCTACTTTTAGCCGAATGGGCGGGTGCCGAGAGCGGTTTTCTGAATAGCTCCAGTCGCCCAGAGCCGCCATCCATATGGAAGTTCCGTTCGCGTCGTTAAGGCTTCGAGCGTGAGATTGAGGAGCATGCCGTACCAGATGAGCATACCGAGCTGAATGCTGAGTTCGATGATCATTATGACCAAGCTGAGTACGAAGCAAAAGTTTCCGGACTGATTCGAGCGTTTCTCCATCGCCGTGCGAGTCGGTCGTAACCGTATCGAGTAGGTCTTCGTTGCGTTTGAACGAGACCGCGTCCTCGTTTCAGGGGGGGCGTTTCTGAGTGCTCGAGCCGTGTGATGCGAAAGTATCACGCACGGTTCCTAGAGGGCTGGACGACCGTAAGGTCGTCCGGCTACTCGGCAGAAACGCGAAGGGGATCACATGGCGGGAACGTTCCGGGGTACTCGAACACTTCGCTTTCTCTGGCAATACCAACGTGGGCTCTGCCCCGTATGCAATCTCAGGATCACCCGGATCACGGGATGGCGTCTTCACTACCGCGTCCCCCGAGTGCTGGGTGGCTCCACGGGGATAGATAACCGCGTTTTGGTCCATCCAGAGTGCCACGACAGGGTTCACCGTCAGGGTCTTTTCATATCACAACCGCGTCTCCCTGAAAGAGGCGTTCGAAGGGCCTGAGCCGGATGACGGGCAAACTGTCACGTCCGGTTCTGAGAGGGCCGACCCCCGGCAACGGGGGTCGGCTACTCGGTGGCATGGTGAGCTTGATCCGGACCCGCTATGATGCCTCCGTATCGATCATCGTCCGGCTGGATGCCGGATTTTTCGACGAGAAGAATTTTGCGCTGTTTGACGACCTGGGCATCGGCTTCTTAGCCACGGGGAAGGTCTACGATGCGATCAAGGAGAAGGTCCAGGCCATCCCGAAGAAAAAGTGGAAAGAATACGCGAATGAACGGCAAGTGTGGAGTTATGCGCGGTTCTCCTACCAGTGTGAGAATTGGAAGAAAGCCTACCGGGCTTTGTACACGCGTCCGCAATACGATGACCAGCAGCGGTTGCTAGAATTTGCGCGGCCAGACAACATCATCCTGACGAATTTAGTTTCCGGAGAGCCGGTTCTGGAACGGATGCCGCGCGCAGTTCGGGAATACTGGGAAGAGGACACCTCCTTGATCTACCACCACCATCAGCGTGGCGCCGATGAGCTGCCCCATCGTGGCCTGAAGGAGTTTGCCAGCGAGCAACTCCCGTTCAAGCGGTTTGCTACCAATCAGGCCTACTACTATCTGATGTTAATCAGTTTCTTTTTGTTCGAGAGCTTTAAAGAGGATAACCTGAAGGACATCTTGCCCATCCACAGTTACGCCACGACACTGCGGCGCAAACTCATCGATTTGGCAGCCAAGGTGGTGAGGACCGGTCATGAAGTCATTCTGAAAGTCACCCAAGCGGCCATGGATGGCTTGAAGCTCCAGATCCTATGGACGCGCTGCCAAAACGCCGTTCCCATTCCCCAACCAAGCTAATCGCTCGCACGCAGACTGATCGTCAACTGGAATAAGAACTGAAGTAGAGAAGGACAGGTGTCTCACAACTTCTGCTGGTCGCGGCCTAGATCGGCAGCAGGTCCCTCCCAAAGTCGTTCTCTCGCTCCGCTGCCCACACTCGAATCATTTCTGCCCGGCGGTTACACCGAAATCACACTGATTCTCGCCCCTCTGGCCGAAAACTGAGCAAGAATCAAAAAAATCGCTCAATTCAGGTGTTATTTTGCCCATATTCCCTTGGGATTTCCCTTCCTGCTACGATTCTGCGATGAGCAATCTCGTCCCTCTTTTTGTCCATTTCCTTGCTACCCTGGCCCGCTTGCTCGGACCTAGGGGCGTCCGTTCCATAGTTGCGGAGTCCCTTATCCTTAAGCACCAACTCTTGATAGTGGCTCGCTCACGGCAACGATCGCCGAATTTATGCACGTCGGACCGCATCCTCGCCGGCTTAATGGCACTCTTGGTACGTCCCACTCGTCTGCTCCGTTCCGCAATCGTTCTGAAGCCTTCGACACTGCTTGGCTTTCACAAAGCCTTGAGCAAGCAAAAGTACCGCGTGCTGTTCTCCCCGAATCGCCGTCGGAAGCCCGGCCCGAAAGGACCCAGCGCAGAACTCATCCGTGCGGTAGTCGAAATGAAGCAACGTAATTCCAACTGGGGCTGTCCGCGAATCGCTCAACAGATCGCCTTGGCGTTTCGGATCCAAATCGACAAAGACGTGGTCCGCAGGATTCTCGCCCAGCGCTACCGGCCGGGACAGGACTCTGGTGGTTCTTCCTGGCTGACTTTCCTGGGCCACATGAAAGACAGTCTCTGGAGCATGGATCTATTCAGGTGCGAGTCGGCCACCTTGCGGTCCCACTGGGTCTTGGTGGTCATGGATCAATTCACACGCCGGATCATTGGGTTCGGCGTCCATGCGGGAACGGTCGATGGTGCCGCACTGTGTCGGATGTTCAACCGCGCCATTCGTGGGCAACGCTGGATGCCGAAGTACCTCAGCTCTGACAATGATCCGCTCTATCGGTTCCACCAATGGCAAGCCAACCTGCGGATACTGGAGTTGACGCAAATCAAGTCCGTCCCCCACGTGCCCCTATCCCATCCATTCGTGGAAAGGCTGATCGGCACCCTGCGGCGGGAATACTTGGATCACCTGTTGTTCTGGACGACGTCAGATCTCGAAAAGAAGCTGCTCGATTTCAGGACCTACTTCAACAACCATCGCACGCATAACTCACTGGAAGGGCAAACGCCGGATACGCCCACGTCACGACCACCAGCCAATCTCCGCTCGTTTCGCTGGCAACCACACTGTCGAGCCCTCTATCAGACCCCGATGGCTGCCTGATTTGTCAAAGACTCGCGCTCGCTGTGGTATTAGTCGACCTCGGCAATACTTCCAAAGAAATCAGTCGGTGTTTCTCAATTACAGCGCGTTTCGCGGGATCTCATCGTTCACACCAGCCGGATACGGCGCGATTGCCGGTACGATCGGTTCCCGTAACAATTCGCCAGAGACATGGAAATCCGCCTGCGCGGCCGCCAATTCCTCTCTCGGGTGCTCCGGGCCGAGTTGGCGGGAGAGGATCCTCACCTGCGCTTGACCCACGCCTTTGACCAAGCCGCTTTCGACGACCTCACGCAATCCACTCTCGGGCGCATCGTGCTGGTCACCGATCGGGAAGAATGGAGGACGGAAGAGATCATCGCCGCCTATCGATCCCAAGCGCATATCGAGAGGTTATTCCGAGGGATGAAGAACTCGTCGCACATTGCCTTACGTCCCCAGCATCATTGGACGGAGCAGAAAGTCCACGTTCACGTCTTCACCTGCGTGATCGCGTATTTGCTGGAGCAGCTCCTACTTCTCCGTGCTCAGCGAGCCGGCGTTGCTGTCTCCAGTGCCGAGGATCTCCTCAGTCGGCTGACCGCAGTGCGACAAGCCACCGTGGTCCGGATTTCCGCATCTTCGGCGCCTACCGTGACCACCCAGATTGAGGAGATGGACGAATCGCTGACCGAACTGTGGAGGGCCTTGGCCGTGCAAAGTTAGTGTATACACCGCCTGCCGAGTTTCTCCAATAAATTCAGACACTTACCCCCTTATGTGCGGTGACCGCGGTAAACTCACGCTAGTCCGCCTCGGTACGTCCGCACAGAGCTTTGTCGTACTCCATAATGGTTGACCAACGCCACGGCAAGCGCCTGCTCCACGGAATCCAGAAACAGCCGCCCGTTTGGAAAGCCCGCAATCCTCTCCGTCACCCGTGAGTGGGCCGTTCAGTTGTACAACGGAGCAGTACATGCACTTTTGTTGAGTCCGAGCGACTTCTTACAAGCCATAAGCTTTTTATATATCTAATTTGCATGCTCTGAATATAGCGTCCCTGTGCTCCAAGAACCCGGAATAAGAAGACTCTTAAGCGGGACTAAATATAGGTTGCAAGTAGCGCAACATTGAGCTAGCCTCCTTCCCAATCTGAGGGAGTGCCGGGTGAGTTTTCCGTTATCTCCGCGCCGACTGTTTCCAATCCCAGTATTGATGAATTGAGGAGGTCTTTATGCGCTGCGTAAGGATGCTTTTGGGATTCATGGTGCTACTCGCCTTTGTTGTTCTATCGATGGCCGTCTCGCTCTCTGCGCAAACGGCGTCAACGTCAACAGTGACGGGTACAGTCTCCGACAAGACGGGGGCTGCCGTTCCGAACGCCAAGGTCGATTTGGAAGATGTTGGCACTAAAGCGCGCCTCTCGGCAACCACAGGCGGCGACGGGAACTATATATTTCCTTCAGTCCGCCCGGGGAACTATAACGTAATCGTTTCGGGGAAAGGTTTCCGGCAGACCGTGGTCAGTGGCGTCAAAGTTGACATCGGCAAATCGGCACTCGTTAACGTAGTCCTGGAAGTTGGCGGGATGACCGAAACCGTGGAGGTCACCGCTGGAACTGGTGTCGAGTTGCAGACTTTGAACGCGAGCGTAGGCGACGTGCTCGATGCCAATCTCCTTGCGAACATGCCGACGTTGAGCCGGGATGCCACGGCCCTCGTGCTACTCCAGCCCATGGCGATTCCAGGCTTTAACGGGGCGGTTGCCGGTTCGGGCGACGGCAACTCGAGTGGCGGAACCATCGCTGGGGCGCGCATGGACCAGAACACTTTCATGCTCGATGGTGGCGACGCCACCAGCAACATGGAGGGAGGCGGCGGCTACAACACCGGCTTCCAGGCTACTCCCCGAGCAGTAGTGCCCACTCCTGTAGAAAGCTTGGAAGAGTTTCGGGTACAAACGAACAACGCCGGTGTGGACTTCACCCGTTCGCTTGGCGCCGAGGTTCAGATGGTCACGCGACGGGGCAGCAACGACTGGCACGGAGCAGGTTACTGGTACCATCAAAATGACGAGCTGAACGCCAACGACTGGTTCCGAGGCCACCGCCCCGACGCTTTTACCGGGAAGCCATTCACGGAAAATCCCGAGTGGCGGGATAACCGCTACGGCGGACGGATTGGCGGGCCGATCTGGAAGAATCGAACCTTTTTCTTCCTGCATGAGGAAGAGCGTCACTTCTTTACGCAATCGGTATTTCAACGATTGGTGCCGTCTGATGCTCTGAGGGTTGGTATCTTGAAGTTCCGGGATGCCGGTGGTGTGGTCCGAGCCTTCAATCTGAATCCAGCGCCAACGCTTGATCCAGTCGCGTGCTCCAGCCCTTGCAACGATAACGATCCTCAAATCGGCACCGTGCTCCCTGCTGACAACGGCACTCTTGACCCACGGGTGATAGGGCTTAACCCTGCCATAGCCGCCGAATGGGCTAATCTGCCTGCACCTACTGATTTCTCGGCAGGTGACGCAGCACTAAGGGCACCGTTTTTCACGAGCAGCGTGCCGAACCTTGCCAACGAACACTTTGCTGTGATCCGCCTGGATCACAAGATCAATGACAAATGGGATTTCATGGGTTCCTATCGCTACAGCACCTCCGCTATTACTCCTGCCAACATACAGGAGGACATTGGTGGCATCGCATCCGGTTGTAGGTTTGGACAGCCCTGTGCGCTGGCCAGCCGCCCGCTGCAGCCGCGATTTTTGGTCGCGGGCCTGACTGGGCGGCTTACATCCAATCTGGTGAACGACTTCCATTTCGATTGGTTGCGTCACTGGTGGTCTTGGATTGCTCCCGGCGCAGGTATCCCGGTGCCTGGACTCAACAACGGCACCGCTTGCGCGGCCGTGGCGCCGTGCAGTGACGCCAGGCTACAGATCTGGTCAGAAAGCCGGATCAACGCCATGGTACCCATTAACGTCAATACTCAACAAGCGCGTCAACGCGTCTGGAACGGCCAAGATTACACGCTTATCGACAACCTGTCTTGGATTAAGGGTAAGCACGCGTGGAACTTCGGAGGACGCGTACAGCTCCAGCACTTCCTGCACGTCCGGGATGACAAGGTGGTGGGCGGCATAACCACGCCTCTCTACTTCGTAGCCCGGGGAGGTCAATTCCTCGACATCGGTGGAATTCCCATTCCGGCCTCCGTTACGTCTTCGGACAGAAGCACATATAGACGCGCGTACATTTCTGCGCTCGGGTTGGTAGACAGCGCCACACAGGTGTTAACCCGGGCTGGGGATTTGAGTCCGCAGCCTGCTGGGAGCACCATCACACAGAAAGAAAATGTGAATGCCTATGAAATCTATTTCGGCGACACCTGGCGGCTGACTCCCTCGCTGACGGTGAGCTACGGACTGACTTGGGGCGTACAGATGCCTCCACATGATCCGACCGGCAAGACGGCCATGCTGATCGACGTCAGCACTGGCAAACCGATTGATGCGAAATCTTACCTGGATGCCAAGGAAAAGGCCGCTCTGAACGGAGATGTCTTCAATCCGACAGTTGGCTATGTACCTATTAAGAGCACGGGGCGGAAGTACCCATTCGATCCGGACTACACGAACTTCGGTCCCCGCCTGGCCTTTGCCTGGAATCCCGGTTCCGGCGGCCCACTGGACATGCTCCTTGGGAACAAAAAGACGGTACTTCGCGGCGGCTGGTCGCGAGCGTTCGAGCGGAAGAACGGCGTCGGGCTTGTTTTGACTCCGGCCCTAGGTATAGGGTTCGGCGATCTTTCCGTTTGCCAGGGTCCAGACACTACAGGCGCGTGCACCGGGTTCACCGATCCCACTACGGCTTTCCGAATTGGCGTAGATCGTAACCACATCACCGTTCCGCCGCTTCCGCCGGTATCGGGCGGGGTAATTATTCCAGGCCAGGGGTGTCCGGGTACCGGAAGCCTCGCCGCATGCCCCGCAAACGCCAATAGCGTTTTCGAGAGCCGAGACTTCCGTCTTGATCCGCACTACACTACTGGCGGCTCGGATTCCATCGACTTCAGTATTCAGCGCGAGTTGCCCGGCAAGATGATCCTTGAAGTAGGATATGTGGGCCGCTGGTCCCGGGATCTTTACGGGAACGTCGATTTAAATCACATCCCCTACATGTTTACGCCGAAAGGTACCAACCAGAGCTTTGCGAAGGCCTTCGACGCGGTGGCCGCTCAACTGCAAGCTGGTGTCCAGAATGGGCCGACCGGCTTTAACGCGCTTGCCGTTCAGCCCTGGTTTGAAGCTATGTTGCCCGCGAGCTTCTGCTCAGGCTTTAGTTCCTGCACAGCGGCGGCTGCCAGCTTTGACAATGATAACGGCAATCCCTTCTGGCCTGCTCACGGGGCCGGTGCACTCTGGTTCCTCTTGGAACCCAATTTCGTCACCGGGCCGATGACCTTGGCCAGCACGCAAGTAGGCTCGTTGGATTGGAGCGGAAGCTTCACCTACGCGAACTACCACGCCGGGTTCGTGACGCTGCGGTCGCGCGCGTATCGCGGTCTGACTTTCGATGCCAACTACACTTACTCCCATGCGCTGGATAACTTCGGCATAACGCAGGAATGCACCGGTGCCATTCCAGATGCCTTTGACCATCATCGGAGCTATGGTCCATCGTTGTTCGACCGTCGCCACACATTCAATCTGCTGGTCAACTATGAACTGCCTTTTGGCAAGGGCAAGAGCATGGCCAACGGCGCGCTCGCAGATAAGGTGTTGGGCGGCTGGTCTGTCTCTGGCGTCTACGTTGCTGCCAGCGGCTTGCCCGACATGGTCTATGACTCGGCCGCGTGCTTTTCGGAATTCGGCAGCACACCGTCAAACGGAAACTCGAACGGGATGATTCCAATAGGACCGGGCACATTCAATCAAACACGCGTGAACAATCCCACGCTGTCCACTTCCGGTTATGGTTCTGGGAGTACTGGAGGAGTGCCGAACATGTTCCAAAACCCGGATGCGGTGGTTGCCGGTTTCCGCTACCCGACGTTTGATGACAAAACTCTTGGATTTGGCCGCGTTCGCGGTCCGATGCGTTGGAACGTGGACTTGGCTTTATCGAAGATGACGCGCATCACCGAACGCTTCTCCACACGGTTTGACGTACAGTTTGTCAACGCCTTCAACCACGTCATGTTCGGCAGTGGAGGTGATTCGTATTTCTCTAACCAGCCGGGCATGGACATATCCGGGCCTGGCGCCTTTGGTGTTCCCAGTAACCAATACAATTCGCCCCGATACATTCAGATGGGCCTGCGGTTCGACTTCTAGAAAGAGGCGCAGCCTCATCGTCCGGGGGTCAGGTCGTTGACCTGACCCCCTTTTTCTTGGTGGTCGTGCATTATGATATGGGGAAGATGCTGAGTATCTGCATGAACCTGGTGAGAACGTGATTGAGGGGCTTGTAAAGCCGGACCGGCGTGAGTTCCTTCGTGTCTCCCTGCTCGGGAGTGGCGCGCTCCTTCTGGGGTTCGACAAACTCAGCGGCGTCGCGCGACCGCAAAACGAGCGAGACAATCCGTTTCGGGGCGGCAAGCAACTTGGCACTCTTGAATTCAAGGGAGAAAGCCAAGCGCCGCTTGATACGATGATCGGGGCGAGCCTGGACGCGCGTCAGTTTTCGGACCTTTCTAGATTGAGTCCAGAGCAATTGGTCACCCCGACGGAGAAATTCTACGTTCGCACAGCAGCGTCGGAATTACTCGACCCCAGCACGCCCTGGATGATAAATGTCAGCGGGCTCGTTCAAGAACCAGTACATCTCACGTTAGATGAATTGCACAAAAGTGCGAAGCCCATGGGCATGCATCTTATGGAATGCTCTGGCAACACGCGCGCAACGCGCTTCAGCTTGCTGAGCGTAGCGGAGTGGCGGGGCGTGCCTATTTCTGATCTGCTCGGGACTCGAATCAAGCCGCGAACCAACCGCGTGATGGTTTCGGGCTTCGATCAATATCCCACGCGGTCAGCAAACTCGATTCCCGGTGCGGACTGGATCTTCACAGTGGAGCAGATAAATTCAGCAAAGGCTTTCCTGGCCACGGACATGAACGGTCAGCCGTTGACGAAAGACCACGGCGCGCCAATTCGCCTGCTTGTACCCGGTTGGTACGGATGCACGTGCATCAAGTGGGTCAACGCAATTACATTTGTGGACGACGACGCAGAACCTACATCGCATATGCAAGAATTTGCCGCACGAACGCATCAGCAAGGTACACCGAAGCTGGCGAGACGTTACCGGCCGGCAATAATTGACCAGGCGGCCATGCCAATTCGCGTCGAAAAGTGGTTTGTGGACGGCAGAATCATGTACCGCGTTGTCGGGATTCTTTGGGGAGGATCGCGTCTGGTAAAGGCGCTGGAAATACGCTTTAATCCCGAAGAGGACTATGTCCGAGTGGCACATTTTTCGCAAACAGCAAATGATCCCTGGAGCTTATGGTCGCACCCGTGGACGCCCAAAGCTGTGGGAACCTATATGATCCGGCTGAGGGTGGCCGATCCTCAGGTGGAAACAAAGCGACTCGATTCCGGACACTACGTTCGCTCTGTTGAGGTGACCGAAATTTGAGAATGACTTTACACGGAGAGGACGTTTCCCGCCAAACCGGCAAGAAAGGAAGCACCGCCCCCCATGACACATGGAATGGCCGCGCATGGTTGTTCGCGGCACGACTAGCAATCATGCAAGCGTGCCTGTTGGCCGTATGGGTAGCACCGGGGACCGCGCAGCACGAGAGCCACGAAGGGCATGAAGTCGTCGGATGGGTGCCGAACGAGATTCTCGAGCGGCCGCTCCCGCTTCGGCGCGACATCGGCAATCTTCACGAGAAAATGACGACGTCCTCCGCGGAGGCTCAGGCCTTTTACGATCAGGGGTTAAACTACCTTGCTTCATACGTCTGGATCGAAGCGGCGCGCTCCTTTCACCAGGCTTTGCGACTGGATCCGTCCTCATCTGCACCCTATGTTGGACTATGCGATGTGTACGTGCAATTGCAAGACGTGGCCGCCGCACGGAGGGCAATAGAGAAAGCGCAGTCCCTGTCCGGCCAGATAACGGAGGCGGAACGGCAGCGTATGGAGATTCGCGTTCGCCTTGTGGATTTCCTCGAAGACAAGGAGAACCTCGAAAAATTCGTTGCTTACCGCAAAGCCATTTACGACGCTTTGATGGCAAACCCTCTCGACCCCGGTCTTTGGATTTTGCGAGGCTTTGCCGATGAAGGACCGGGAGCTGGACACGGACAGACTGGGGACCTGGATTCCATCGCGTTCTACCTATCCGCCCTGGCGGTTTCTCCAAACAATTCCGCTGCGCATCATTATCTGGCTCACTCCTACGAGAACATCGGCCGCACCGATGAAGCGCTGTACCACAGCGAGGCGTACTTGCAGGTGTCCTCATCGATTCCGCACGCGCATCACATGCGCGGGCATGAGCTTCGCCGGGCCGGGCGCATCGAGGATGCCATCGAGGAGTTTCGAAAGGCGAACGAGCTGGAGAATGCCTACTATCGCACCGAGCGTATACGTGCAGAGTACGACTGGCACCGTCCGCACAATCTCACTCTTCTGGCGATCTGCTATCAACTGCTGGGGCAAATGAGAGCGGCGGAGCAACTGTTGAAGGAAGCGTTTGCTCTGCCGGCACACAGCGACCTCGCGGAATTCGCTCGTAAGCAATGGCCAGAATTTTTGCTGGCGCGCGGCAGAACGCAGGAAGCCCTTGGGCAGTCGCAACTCCTGCTACAAAGCCCCTCAAGGATGGGGCAATTTGCAGCTCATACGCTTATCGGCCGCGCTCTAGTTGCGATGGATCGTACCGAAGAAGCCGAGAGCGAGCTGGCGTCGGCGCGTGACGACCTGGTTCTCATCCCGGCAACGGAAGCGGACCGTCTGCGCTCGTATTCCGAGACCTTGCACGCGGAGATCTTGCTCTCGCAAAAGAAGTCTGGGGAAGGTGCCGCGTTGATGAAGAATATCGAGGAACAACTGCGCGCATCTGCAGGACCGGACGCGCGAAGTCAGGCTTTGATCCAGCTCGATTCCATCGCTCGCCGTGATCGGGAGAGCCAAGAATGGGCCTTGGCCGAACTCACGGCTCAGCAAATGATTCAACAAGATCCGACGTACGCCGGTGGCTACTACGCCCTTGGTTTGGTGTCCGAACACCAAGGCGATTCTGTCGCCGCGAGCCAGGAATTTGCCATCGCAGAAAAGCTGTGGAGCGACGCAGACAAGGATCTGCCGGAATTGCGCAGCCTTCGCCAAAAACTCGCCCTAAACCAGTCAGAGCTTCACGTGACACGGCAGCAATTGCTGAAACGCTTGCAAGACCACGAGAGGGCACCGACCTTGCTGCAGCCGGGCAAGGTCAAAGTCGCGTACGACGCCACCCGACTTCGGGGAAACCCGCAGGCGCATGTAATGATTGTTGAATTCTCCGATTTCCAGTGCCCGTTTTGCAGGAAAGTTCAGAGAACCCTGAAGAATCTACTCGAGAAATACCAAGGGCAGGTCAGCCTGGGATACCGAGACTTTCCGCTTCGCGGGTTGCATTCGCAAGCGGAATTGGCTGCCGAAGCATCGCGTTGTGCAGCCGAACAAGGGAAATTTTGGGAGTATCATGACCTCTTGTTCGGGAACCCCGATGAACTCAACCGCACCGGCTTGGCGGGAATGGCACAGAGTCTGGGCCTGAACGAAAGGTGGTTTGAGGCTTGCCTATCCAGTGGCAAATATACAAAACAAGTTGAACAAGACCTTCAGGATGGGATTCGCGCTGGCGTCGAAGGCACGCCGGGAATCTTTATAAACGGAATCCTGCTCAGCGGGGCCCAACCGGAAGCTGAGTTCGAAAGAATTATACGAGCGGAGCTCGAAGCTCCCAAGGAGAAACGCGGCAGTCCCTAAAACGGCTCAACTATCGAATACGAGGTGCGTTCTGCCCCTGAAGTTGTTGGATGTGCGCCGCGATTTTCAATTCTTGGTCTGCAGCGGCTGCTTTACCCAGCTGCCGGTAAAGCTGGCCGAGGAAATAGTGGGCTGTGTAGCTGCCGGAATCCATAGCGATTGCGCGCTGCAAGGTTCGTTCTGCTTGGGGAAACTGCCTCTCGGCGATGAGCACTTTGCCCAGAATCACGTAAGGCTCTCCGCTGGTCGAGTCCAGCCAAATGGAATCCTGCAGAACTCTTTCCGCTTCCTCGTTTCGGTTTAGTCGCCAGTATGCGTCACCTAGGTGGTTGAACGCGGGCGCATAGCCGGGATTGATGTCTAGCTCTTGCTGGAATTCCTCGGCGGCTTTTGGATAATCACTGCTGTAAGCATAGAACTCTCCTAATGTGAAATGGGCGAGCGGCAAGCGTGGTGAAAGCACCAGCGCCTGGCGTACTTCCTTCTCAGCGACCGGATCGAAGCCCTGACGGAGCAGGATGCGACCCAGCATCAAGTGGGATGCAGCAGAGTTGGGCTCCAAACGGTATAGACGCGCGAAAGTTTCCAGCGCCTCAGAGTAGTTCCTATTCAGCGCGTAGCAAAGGCCTAGAACGTAGATGGCGTCAATATTCTGGTTGGGACGCCAGAGTCTAACCTTTTCCAGCGCCGGAATGGCTTGTGCCGGCTTGCCGTTGAAGTAATAGGAGAGCCCTAATAGTTGCGCTGCATCACGGTCTTCGGGATTTTCCTGAAGGGCCTTTTCAAAGTACGTAGCCGCCTCAAAGTAGTCCGCCTGGTAATAATAAGCGATGCCCAATTCGTGGCTGATGCCTTTGGTTCCAGGGTGACTTGCTGCTAGAGCCTTAAGTTGGACTATGGCTTCCTGGGTCCTGTTTTCCTCGATAAGGGAGCGCGCAGAGGCTAGCGTCTGGTCCTCCTGCCGGGCGACCAGGTTCGCCACGACTGAAAGCGTGAACATGCAGAAAACAGCCGCAAGCTTGGCGGCAGCCGGCAAGCACGCACTTTTCGATGAGGGAGCGGCCACGGCTAATCCCCATCCTTTCTTGGCAGTTTCTGCATTGTCCGTTCGACTGGATGTCCGGAGCCTTCGATCACAACCAGGATGCTATCCGCACGCGGATTCAAATAGCGTTCCACCAGCCCACTGGGCCATCGGGCTTCCAGATATTCAATCTTTTCTGTCTTTCCTAAGCCAAAGTGAACACGCATGTCGTTGTTGGAAATATAGCTCGAACCGCTACGAACTTCGTCGATCTGCGTGCGAGTAGCCGTCTTGAGCACGAGACGTGCTCCAATGCCGCCGCGGTTGGAGTCGGTACCCACAGTTTTTATTTCAATCCAGTGGTTCGGATATGTAGTGCGGTTGACTAGCAGACTGGGCGCCCCGTTCCGGTTCACGATCACGGCTGACAGCCGGCCGTCATTCCAGAGATCGCCAATCGCCAGTCCTCGCGCAGGGGCTGGTGTGTTGATGCCCGGCCCTGCCGTCTTCGAGATGTCGGAGAACTTGCCATCGCCCTTGTTGTGAAACAGCAGCTTTGGTTCGCTGTAAGTGATGCCAAGCTTCAGGTCCTCTACCTCCGGATAGACATGTCCGTTCACCAGCAGAAGGTCGGGCCAGCCATCATTGTCAAAATCAAAGAACATGGTGCCCCACCCTAAGTATCGGATACTGGAGGCAAGCCCCGCGGGATAGGTGACGTCGGTAAAGGTGCCGTCGCCATTGTTGTGATAAAGCGTGGGTGTGTCGTCGGAGAAGTTCGTGCGGAAAAGATCCAGATTCCCATCGCCATCGTAATCTGCAACCGTGGAGCCCATGCCTGCCTGCTCGCGGCCGTCGACGTTGTAGGCCACGCCCGAAAAAATACCCACGTCCGTGAAGGTTCCGTCGCGATTGTTGCGGTAGAGAATGCTCGGTGTGCTGTCGCAGGACATGTAGATATCAGGCCAGCCGTCGTTGTCAAAATCAAACGGTGAAACACTGAAACAGTAATGGCCCATGGTGCGGTCAAAGTGTGCGGAAAGCGTCACATCTTGGAACCGGCCGTTGCCGAGATTGCGATAGAGGATATTCCTGCCGCCAGGCAGGCCCCTGGGCCCGCAAAAGACAGCAAAGCCCTTCCACAGACAGGTGGGATATTTGCCCGGGGGGGAGGCATGTGCAAGGTCGAAGTTCGCATAGTTCGCGACGGCCAGGTCGAGCTGCCCATCCCGATCGTAATCCACGAAGGCGCAGCCGCTTCCCCAAGTCTTTCCGTCACCGGCGACGCCCGCTGTGTCTGCCACCTCTTCGAAAGTGCCGTGGCGATTGTGGTAGAGCCGGTTTTTTCCGTAGTACGTGACGTAAAGGTCGTCCCAGCCGTCGTTGTCGTAGTCGCCGATACACACGCCTTGACCCCAGCCGCTCGCTACTAGACCAGCCTTCTCTGTTACATCCGTGAATGTTCCATCGTGGTTGTTACGGTAGAGATGACTGGTGGGTACACTCTGGGCGTCAAAACCATCAAGCCTGGTGCCATTCACGAGGAATATGTCCGGCCAACCATCGTTATCGTAATCGAAGATGGCTGCTCCAGTGCCCGTGCTCTCCAGGATGTATGTGCTGCTCTCTTTTCCTCCAAATACATTACTCGCCGAAAGTCCAGCTGGCGAAGCGATATCTATGAAATCCGCGATCGCTGGAGGCTTGCTTGCTGCGGAGATCGTCTGCTCACTGAGTGTATGCGTTGCGGCAAGCCGCAAAATAAGGAACACAGCAAATAGAAGCCAGCCTCGCGCCCACAGTGACCTCATGTAATGGCTTCGTACACGACTTCGGAAATTGTCATCCATGGCGCGGTCATACTTATATCGCGAATAGATAGACATTGGGAGGGCGATCTTGGCCAGCTTGGGTTCTCAATCCAGCGGATGTGAGAGAGTCTGTATCACAAATCGGTCCCGGTATTCTCGATTCACGGAATGAATAAATTTGCAAGTTCATATTCAACGGAATGTGGTGATCGGTCGAAGACAAGACCACGAACGCAAACAGGAGATTGCAGGTGCACCCGAACTTGACGGATCCTCTTCTTGAGTATACGACCGAGACTTCTCTAGGTCTAGGAGATCGAAATTGCGGTCGCTTGTTCCGGAGCCATATGGGACAGGAGATCGCCGGTGGAATGGTTCTACCGAAACGAATAGCGGGATGAGAAAATCATCGGGGACCACTGAGCATCGATCAATTGACTGTTCTCGAAGACTGATTCTTTCGAGAGTGCGATCCGTATCAAGGACATTTCATTCGCGAGAAGTACCGGATTGAAACGCTTTCTGGTGGCTGCGTCGTAGAAGATGCTGAACTTCCGACTCGAAGCCTCCCCATAGTTTTCTGTGAGCTGGACAACATAAGTTAGGCCTCCGAAGAGGGTAACGACCGCCCAGCCTTTTCTTTGGCCGGCGCTGAGATAGCTGATCACGCTGTGTTGATGCACCGTGCGGAGGTGGGAATCCATGAATGACTTATTGCAGAAGATGCTCACTGGCAGCGATGACGTGGCGCTCGCCGCGCGAACTTGACGCAGATGGTCGAATTGAGGCGAAAGTGCATATGAAACGCCGTACTGGTGAGCTATCGAGGCCAAAGCGATTTTCGCTACCACTTTCCGCGTTTCGAGCGATGTACAAAATGCCAACGTCAACTCGAAAGGCTCTGCCTTGTCGTGCCGAAGCGAGCAACCTTGCCGGTGCTGGAAAACTTGCGATGGCGCGCTGCGAAAGGCCATCTGGAGTTGACCGCCACCGACTTGGATAACCATCTGCACATCTCCATCCCCTTCATCGGAGAGGCCATCGACAGCGATGTTGATGCGCTCGTTCCGGCGAAGGAGTTTTGTCAACTCGTCAAAACCGAATCGACTCCGAGCCTGAAGATCGAATCCGTAATGGCAGGTGTGAGGTCAGCGCCAGCAAGCGCACAGTCGTTCTATCGGTCGCCGACCCGAAAAGCTTCCCTGAAACCCCAGACGGGGAGCTACAGCCGCAAGGCCAAATCCTCGGTTCGGCAATCGACGCGGCATTGCGCCGGGCGCTGTTTTGCGTCTCGACAGAATCGGGGCGCTACAGCACCGACGTCCTCAAACTTGAACTGCGCGGTTCGGTCTTCCGCGTTGTCGGCACCGACGGGCACCGCCTGTCAGTCGTCGAAGGCACGGCCAAAATGGAGGGAAGCTCGACATTTTCGGCACTTCTGCTCCATTCAACTGCAAGCATCCTGAGCCGGTTAGGCTTGGCGGATGAGCCTCGATGGGTCGAGTTTTCCTCGTGCGGTGCTGAACAGGAATTCAATCTGTTCGTGCTGCCGGATGGCGCCAGACTCATCACTCGCCGCGGGCAGGGGCAGTTCCCGAATTACGAGAACGTCTTGCCCAAGGCACCGCTCGAAGCCAGAGTTGTCTTCCGGCGTGAAGAACTGCTGGAAGGGCTTGCGAAACTCTCGCCCACCGCTCGCAAGGCGCAAGTCCCGGCGGTAAAGCTGGAGCTTTCGCAATCACCCGTCTCGATCAAAACCGAAAACGACGGCACCGCAAACAGCGTCGCTCTGGAGCACACTCGCGTTTCGGGAAAGGCGCGAGACATCGGTTTCAATCTTCACTATTTGACGCAGTATGTGAAGAGCCTTGAAACCGATTCGATCTCGATGAAGCTGTTCTCGCAAGCTATCTGCGAGGTCGCTCTCTTTGACGCCTTCCGCTACCAGCATCTCCTGATGCCGTTGCGTTTCTAACGCGGACCGAGCTTCTCCCACAAACCCCTTTACCCAGAAAGACCCAACCCAAAAGAAGTCCGGCGGCACTCCCACGCCGATCCACACCGGCTGGACTGCGGGAGAACCGAACCCACGCGGACGCGCGAGCTCGGTCATTCCAGCCAACAATCCACAAAAGGAGAAAACCACATGTCAGTAGCAGCACAAGCAGTAGATCCACAATCGGCGTCCCTGACGCTTACCTTGCTTCAGTCGAAAGCAGGTAATCGCTGGGCCCGGGCAGTGGAAGAAATGAAGACCAATCGCCTGCGCGTAGCGGGCGATTTTCCGGAGTTCATCGTGACCAACAAGAGCGGAACCGCCTACAAGGTGAAGCTCGATCCGCACGGCACTGGCTCCTGCACCTGTCCCGATTTCCAAGTGCGCATTGCGCAGGAAGGGCGGATTTGCAAGCACATTGCTGCGGCGGCGATCACCGCGTTGGCACCGCAGAGCAAAGCTTCATCGCCCGCGAACGGAAACGGGTCCGTCCGGGCGAGCGAGAGCGCGACTGCGGAAGCGTCTCCGCTCATTTTTCGCATCCGGCGCACCGTCCAGACCGACGGGAAGGGCGGCCTGCAAGTCGAGGTTCAGGCACGCGTAACGAACGACGAGGTACAAGACCAGGAAACAGCGTCTTATGCCTACGAGTTGCTCGAACGCCTGGCTTCTCTTGCCGGCAAGAACACCGCACCCTCAGACAACAAGGCTCGGGAAGCTGTCTCACCGAGCACGGCAAAACCAAAGCCAATCAAGTCTCGCTCCACATCCGCCCCAGAAGGGAGTCCTGTTCACGCGGTCATCACCAAGATTGATCGCATGAAGACCCGTCAGGGCGACTCTCTTTTTCTCAAGGTGGATGTCGGCGGCGAGACGGTGCGGGTGTTCGGCCGTCCCGAAGAGCTGGCGGAGCGTCTGGAAGCGAGTGGTTATGACATTCCGGCGAGTGAGATCGAAGCTGGGATGGAACTCCATCTTCCCATACTGGTTTGTAAGGATCTCCAAGTCGATCGAGTCTACTTGAGGCGTATCAGGATCGCCATACGGATCGGACTTATGCAAACCGTTCAGGCTGTTTGGGTGATCGTAGGTGTGACTGATCCAGTGGAAATACTGCTGGTACTTTTGAACGTTGGTGGTCAAGTCGTCATTTGCAACCCCAGCGGTTGGCAGGCCGGTCCAGTCGATGTTGCCCGTGGTGCCCACGCCGTTGAAGGCCAGGGTTAGTTTGAAATTTGAAAGTAAGGGGTCGGTTTGAAACCTGTTCTGCCAGGCTACCAAGGAGGTCATGTCTGCGGAGTTGATCCTAAAAAACCGCAGTGTGGTGGCATCCGGCGGCGTGCGGTCGTGAGTTATAGGATCGGTGCATGGTGTGCCCGGTACCCATTCGGAGCCGTTGATGAAAAAGTCGTCCACCTGCGCTGCGGCGTACACATGGTATTCGCCGAGGAATAAGCCCTTCGTGACCCAGTTGATCAAACCGTACGCCAAGATCAAGTCGTGCGTCGGATACGGACTGCTGTCGAAGGTCTGGGTGAGATATTGCCTCCCGTCGCCCAGGGTATAGATCAGGGAGAGGGCACTACCAGAGGCGTCCGTGAGTAAGGGAGTAACGGAAGCCCCTGCCGGTAACGTTGTGAGAGGCGTGCCCTGATAGACGTAGGCGTTCGAGATGGTAATCGGGGTGGCGGTGTTCGCGTACCAGAAGACTGACGCCCCGGCAGAGGTAAAGCTAGCGCTATCCGTGCCGGTAGAGGTAATCACGTTTTTGTAGGGATAGGCGAACCCAAAGTCGTTGTTCGGATACATGTACCAGTTCAGCTGGCGCACCCCGAATGCTTGCTCATAGGAAGTCAGGATCGACATTCCCGGTAGCGAATAGATGTAACCACCATACGCGAAGATCACGCCCTGGTAGTAACCGAGGCAACTGCCATCGGACAACATTGCGGAAGTAATTCCTGCGGTGCTGACGGTCATGTCCAACACATCGTAAGGCGTGCCCAAATAATCGAGGATCTGCTTGATCGCAGGAAAATCCGACTCCGTCTTTCCATTGGTGACGACCAGCAACTTCATGTCGATCGTGGTTGTCGAACAGCCAGTCGGCGGGGGTGTGGGGATGCGGGCTTGCGTGGTTTGTTTTGCGGTCGTGAAGAGCAAGAAGGACGAGACAAGGGCTGCGGTGGAAATAGCACGAAAGCGATATGGCCGATTCATAATAATTGCTCCGTTAATTCGGGAATCGGGCCTGGACTTCAAAGCAAGGCTCGGCGAGCTGTGTACGCCTAGGCTTGCGCACGCCAGTCCAGCGGAGAAGGACGGTCTCCGACCCGGTAGCATCGCGCGTACAGGGAACCTGAGCCCGGGAAGTCGCACTCAAGCTAGCGCCCAGCAAGGGAGCCCGCAATCCGGTGATTGTTCCAATTGGCTCAATGGAAATCTCTGCCTACAAAAGGTTTAGTCGATCAAATTAGTCCATTGCATTATGGCCATTGACTCCCCCGCCAGCCTTTCCCTTCATTT
>QHYH01000251.1 GCA_003223215.1 Acidobacteriota bacterium | reverse complement strand
ACGGCGCATTTCGACCACACAGTCCGGCCACAGCTGATTCCTCCACCACCTAAAATGATGTGTCCTGTCCTGAGCGCGAGCTGCACGGATGTGAGACCGGCGCAGTCGGCCTGGAACATGGAACTGGTGGGCTATGACACCTTGGACGGACGCTCGACCTATCAGCCGCTCGTCGTTCGCCAAGGCAATCGTTACATCGCGTACATGGCTCACCATGCTGGCACGGCCATTAACCGGTTGACTCTCGCCAGCGAGACTAACGGAACTTCCATTCTGGATGTGACCTACTCCGCTCACCCGGTTTATCTGGCGCATATCCCCGGGCCGGGTGGCTCGCTCGATGCCGCCGGTAACCAAATGGCACATGTGTGCAGTGGGGACATATTGCCGTCCAACAGCCCGGCAGAGGCGGCGCGGAAGCATGGCCACTACTACCTGCTGCGGAGCAACGGAAACTCGTCCGGATCCGCTAACCCCGGAGCTGAATCGCACCAAATCTTCGACGTCACGGATCCAGCTCACCCGGTATTGTTGACCACCGTCGCGCCACAACTCACCAACACTCACAAGAACTGGTGGGAGTGCGATACCGGCATAGCGTTTCTGGTCGCAAACGATAGCTCTCTGGCGAGCCCCCGACCTGGTCTCGCACCCGGCTGGCACCAGAGCGGTTCCAACCAGCACGTGAAGATCTACAACCTGCGTGATCCCGCGAACCCGGAGTACATCCGGGATTTCGGCTTTGTCGGACAACAACCCAACGTTGGAGACGCGGTGGAAGGACTGGTCAGCCCGCCGACGGGCATCCATGGACCCATTTCTGCCGGCAAGGAGAAAAACCGGGTCTACCTGCCCTATGGCGTGGGCTCGAACGCCGTGGTCGAAATCGTGGATCGTGAAGAGCTGCTGAGCGGGTGCACTGCTGCCGACGCCTCGGCGCATTGCGCCACCAGCCCAACGCAACAGGAGATGCTGGCTCCGCAACGGGGGTGGTTCACCTTGCCGGGCCTGACATTGCAAGGTGGGCACACGTCCTTTCCCATCTTCGGCGAGGAGGATGGCAAGCCCCGCAACCTCCTGCTCGTGGTGTCGGAAGACTGATCCGAATCTCGAAGGTCTCGACCGACGGAATCCGGCACAGGGATTCCGTCGGTCGCTCACAGAATGGCGTTTTGCCAAGGGGTATGCGAACCATGACCTGCAGCTGGCCAATAGTGTTCCTCATGGTTGTTGCAATCGCCTGGTCCCTTGTGCTGGCTTCTGACGCTCCCGGTTCGGCGCCCGCAGTGTCTCGTGAACTTCGTACGGACTTGGTCACGAAAATCCGCATTGGTAGTGCAACGAGAGACGGGGTCGCGAAGTTGTTAGGCCGCCCCTGGCGTACCGTCCATTACGGCGACTGTAATGCTGTCGAGTATCAGGAGCTTTGGGAATACTGGGGCCATGATGTCACTGGTAGTTTCAAAATCACGATCGAGTTCGACGATGCAGGCATCGCTCGGGTCATTGCGCGCACTGTCCCTACGGGTGCCATAGTGGTGTTGGCCGCGGCTCCGGCTCCCCAGTCCAGTCACCAGCACCAGGGAAAAGAACCGGAATAAGGATGAAACAAACAGTCGCGATTGCATGGGCGATTTGCGCCGTCTTATGTAGCGACAGCGGCAGCGACCCCCCCGCCCCCCAGCGCGCCCCACTGCTCTCGAGTACACCGGAGACACCGGCCACGGGCAAAAACAGTCTCGCATCACAAGACAACGCGCGGCCCCAGCCGAGAGTGATGCCATCGACCGCCATGGTCTCATTTAAGGACGGATTGCTGACGATCGTGGCCCAGGGTGTCAAGTTGCGCGATATCCTGGACCAGGTGCGCGAAGCGACTGGAGCAGCGGTGCATGCGCCTGCGCTGAACGATCTCGTGACCGCCCATCTCGGACCGCGGCCCCCGGCACAGGTGATAGCCACCTTGCTCAAGGGATCGCACGCGAGCTACCTGATTGTGGACGTCGCGGGATCCGGCAAAATTCAAGCTATCGAAGTCTTGCGAGAACCCTCGCCGGAGGCGGGGCGCGGGTCCCACCAACCCTCAGCCGACGCACAGACCTCAGCCGCCTCGGAAACAGAAGCCGTGAGGGAAAAAGCGCTTCTAGTGGGACAAACGGGCGGGGATGAAGGTGTGTGGGACGACGTTGATGTAGGGACTCTGCTAAACCCAGTTGCGTCCCCGCCTGTAACGTACATAAGTGTCAAATCGGGCCCCCGCTACCACTAACCCCTCAGGCCGCTAACAGAAGTCTCTGTTTAGAGACCGTCGGACGTGTGCCCCCCGCTACCAGATTTTCCGGCGATTCTGACGATGACCCCGCCCTGACAAACTATTGCGGCTTGGCTGACTCTGCGGGCTCATCGGCCGGATTGACCACAGTTAAATTCCAACGGGCCAATACCGTGAGCGTAAAGAACAGTCTCGCCCTTGCATGAGTCGAAATGCGCAACCTCTTTCGGTACGTACACGTAGTCGCCAACGGTCAACGCCTGCTGCTTGGCCGGATCATAGGTCTCGCCTACACCCAGCAGGTAGGTTCCCTGGAGGACGATCGCGGTGCCGTCAGTTGGGTGACGGTGTGGCTTGGTACCCGCCCCATCGGCGCACTTGATGAGAATGGAATACGGCTGTGCCGCTGCCTCCGGATTCCCACTCAACACGGTCACCTCAACGCCGGGGAGCGCCGGACTCCACTTTATGTTCGCGTAGCGTTCAATCTTTAAATCCACGCTTTTGGGTATCGATTCCTTTGTACACGCCGCCGCGATGAGACCGAGGCCCGCAAGCGAGGTATACATACACGCGTGTTTGAATTCATACATCGAAGACATGACTACCCCCAAATTATTTGATCTTCGTTTCATCGCGCCGAACCACCAACTGGACGCATCCGGTTCAGCGCGTGCTTCGATGCTAACACGCAGCATCTTCCCGAGCGTTTAACCCGATGCCCCCAAGCGTAGCAGCCCGATGCAATCGGTCCCGCTGCATCGCAGTACTGGACAGGCCAGCCGATACGAAGGAACGGCAGCTTCGAAGAAAGCTGCACTCTCGCGCTGAGAGTCCGCTCTTGGCCGGTCTACTGACGGATTGCCTGTACTGCCGGATTTGACCCGTTGCTGCCTGTCGGCATTCCCAAGACCCGACGGTCAAATTGCAAGAAGCGGACGTCCGCCGAACCACAAAGTTTAGGCCGCCTTGCGCGCGGCGGCTTCCCACGGCACCGGCAGGCCCACCTTGCGGCAGAGAGATCGCGGCCCGGAGGTTGGAACTAGGGGCGGTAGCTCAGCAGTAGACCGTTCGGCACGTTTTGCAAGAGCATTGGCGTCTTTTGCTAGTTACGCCGACCCGCTTTTGAGCCAGACTGAAATTGTGAGCTGGGGTCCTGAGAGCCATAGCGACCTTGGTAAAGCCGAAACCTCATGAAGGGTGACACAAATGAAAACACATGAAACCACGACTCCAGTAAGAGCCTTTGATCGCGCCTATATCAACGGCCAGTTCGTCACTCCCCATGGAACCCAGGTCGTCGATCTGGTGAACCCGACCGACAACAAGGTTATCGGCAAGGTCACCATGGCAGACGAAATCGACACCCGAAAAGCCATCGGTGCTGCGAAAGAGGCCTTCAACACCTTTTCGCAAACTAGCAAGGAATACCGGATGGAGCTTCTGCAGCGGCTGCACGACGCCGTGGCCAAGCGAATGGATCAACTCGTTGAAGCGACGGTCGTGGAATACGGCGCACCGCAAGACCGTGCGAAGGGCTCCAACAACCTCGCGGCGAACATTTTCCTGCACTTCAAGAAAGTCCTCGAAGATTTCGACCTGGTCAAAACTGTCGGCACATCTAAGGTCGTGATGGAGCCGGCTGGCGTGGTGGGCATATTTACGCCATGGAATTCGAGCGCCGGCTCGATCGCGATCAAGGTGGCGCCGGCGATCGCTGCCGGATGCACGGTAGTCATCAAGCCAAGCGAGATGAGCGCTATGCAAACGGAAGTGTTGATGGACGCCTTTCATGAAGCCGGGTTGCCTCCTGGCGTCATCAATGTCGTGACGGGCCTCGGCGAGGTCGTCGGGACGGAGTTAACGAAAAGTCCCGACATTCAGAAAATCGCTTTCACCGGTTCGACGCAGATCGGAAAACTGGTCGCCAAGAACTCCCTGGACACGATGAAGCGCTTGACGCTGGAGCTCGGGGGCAAGTCGCCCAACATCATCCTGGACGACGCCGATCTCTCCACGGCGATCCCGATGGCCATCAACGCCTGCTACCTGAATAACGGGCAGGCCTGCATTGCGGCCTCGCGCCTGATCGTGCCGGAAGACCGCCTCGACGAAGTGAAGCGATTGGCAAAGGCGGCCGTCGAAAAAATCAAAATGGGCGATCCGAGGGACAAGGGCGTCACCCTCGGCCCATTGGCCAGCACAAAGCAGTACAAGCGCGTGCAGGAGTACATCAAGTCTGGGATCGAGGAAGGTGCGGAGCTCGTCATCGGCGGGGAAGGTCATCCCCAGGGACTTGAAGGTGGGAATTTCATCAAGCCCACCGTGTTTGCCAGCGTCACCCGCGAGATGCGTATCGCGAAGGAAGAAATCTTCGGACCGGTCCTGTCGATACTGACGTACAAGACGGAAGCCGAGGCCATTGAAATCGCCAATGACACCGAATTCGGCCTCATCGCCTACGTAAGCTCGGCGGACCCGGAAAGGGCCGCCCGTGTGGCGCGCAAACTCGCCGCCGGCCGCGTCCTGATCAACACATTAAGTCACGATCCGTTTGCTCCCTTCGGTGGGTTCAAACAATCGGGGATCGGTCGGGAAGGCGGGATCTTCGGGCTGCAGGAGTACCTGGAACCCAAAGCGATCATCGGCTAACCCGAGGAATGTCCTGACAGCGCGATTGCTTCCAGACGAAATGCCGGCGAGAGAAAAAATGACCGTCCACGTGCCAGACCGTTTCAAAGCCGCGAACGCCTTTTGGATAGGGCTCGGTAAGATCGGACTTACGCCAGCAGCGGTGCTGAACCAAGCTCGCTTGCCACTGACTGTTTACGACGGCAAGAAGAACCTCGTCACAACGGCGCAGTTCTTCGCACTCTGGCGTGCCGTGGGAGAGCTCTCCGCTGATCCGGCCGCGGGCCTGAAACTCGCCACCCAGATCGACGTTGGCAATCGGCCACCGTCAACTATGGCGGCCTATTATGCCCGTGACTACCGGGATGCCCTCACCCGCCTTGCTCGCTTCAAGCAACTGTGTTCGCCCGAGGAACTGCAAATCAAGGTGAGCGAGGACGAGTGCGTGATCGAGCCTGTGTGGCTCCACGCGCAGGAAGAAACGCCACCTTTGTTGACAGACGCCGCCTTCGTCTCCTTCGTTGAACTAGGTCGCCGTGGCACAGGGCATTTGGTGCCGGCGAAAAGGGTCGAGCTGAAGCGCAGCGCGGAGGCGACCGGCTTCCACGAAGCCTATTTCAAGGGCCCGATCACGTTCGGAGCGCGACGGAATGCGCTCGTCCTGCACGCGACCGATCTCGATCGGCCGTTCCTTACCTACAACGCCGAGTTGCTTGAGATGTTGAATCCGCAGCTCGAACGCGCGCTTGAAGAGCGCCGTGCGCAAAGTTCGATCAGTGAGCACGTGAAATGGATTCTCAAACGCCTGCTCGCGGGAAGCCGGCCGGAGATAGCGGCCGTGGCGCGCGAGCTCGGGTTGAGCGATCGGACCTTGCAGCGTCGAATCATCGATGACGGCGCAACCTTCCGGCAGTTGCTTCTTGAGGTGCGGCAGGAACTGGCGCACGAGTACCTCAACCGCCCGGGGATGGATGTCACGGAAGTGGCATTTCTGCTCGGCTACGAGGATTCGAATTCTTTCTATCGAGCTTTCCGAACGTGGGAGGGGACGACACCCTCCCAGTTGAGGGCAGCGCTCCGACGATCTGAAACCAGGCAATAAGTGCAAAGAAGAAAGGCAGGAATTTATGAACAAAGTTTGGTTAGTCACCGGCAGCGCGAGCGGTTTGGGCCGAAACATTGCAGAGGCCGTACTCGAATCCGGCGATCGACTCGTCGCCACAGCACGCGACACGAAGCAACTTGATGACTTGGTAAAAAATACGGCGGCCGCGTTCGCGCGGTTCCTCTGGACGTGACAGATGAAAGGGCCGCTCAGGCGGCCGTGCAGACGGCGGTTGCCGCATTTGGTCGTCTCGACGTTGTCGTGAATAACGCCGGGTACGGCGATATCGCGCCGTTCGAGCAGTTGAGCGCGGAGAGATTCAAGGCGGTGATGGATACCAACTTCTACGGTGTGGTTAACGTCACCCGCGCGGCCGTACCGCTCATGCGCGAGCAAAGGAGCGGCTGCATCCTCCAGATATCATCGGTCGGCGGCCGCCTGACTCGGCCCGGCAGCACGCCGTACCATGCAGCGAAATGGGCTGTCGGAGGCTTCACGGAATCTCTTGCCCAGGAGCTGTCCCCGTTCGGCGTGAAGGTGTGCGCCCTTGAACCCGGTGGCATGCGGACGAATTGGGGCGCCCGCGCTAATCAGGACACGCCGGAACTGCTCCCGGACTATGAACCCTCCGTCGGGGCCGTTGCCAAGGCCTTGAAATCGTATTGGGGGAAAGAGATCAGTGATCCCGCCACGGTAGCTCAGGTTGTGCTTCGTCTGGCGTCCAGTGACCATCTTCCGGCGCACCTCTTGATCGGTAGCGACGCGGTTCGCTTCGCCGCCGAAGCCGAGAAAACGCGGGCAGCCGAGGGCGCACAGTGGCGGGACGTGAGCCTTTCGACAGACGTGGCGTCTGCCACGGCATTACCGGCCATGCGCTTTTGAGGGCTGCTGCCTCGCGACGGCGAGTAAACGGAGTGATGATTTCGCCAGCGCCTCGGAGCCGCGGCTGATGGCTTCAGTGACGGCGATCTGGCGCCCTGGGTCGATTATGGCTACCTCGCAACGTCCTATGGAATCACCTTGATCAGCCACGAGGGTCTGTCGCGCGGCTCAGAAGGACTTCCCGACGTGGTCCTTACTTGTGGGCGGACCTTCGCCCGCGGTTATCAGCTTCAGCAGCCCAGTGCGCAGAGGCATCGCGGCCTGACGGCTGACGGCCTCGCTATCCGCGCCGTCGGGAGTTCGCAAGTGTCCGGTATCGGGAAAATCGGACCCTGGCCGCGATCGCCAGATAATGGCCGAACGCAGCCCTCGCGGCCGATCCCTGCGCCAGAGCGGCGCCATATTAAGCGTCTGCCTCCGCTGAGGGATCGAGCGGCCCAACTGCCCACTCTCCGCATCTTGGGGGTGGGAGGAGGGAGAAAATTTCGAATTCATCGCGACCCTGCAATCATCCGGCCGATGGGGTAAAACGTAAGCTCAGTCCGTCTAAATTGACCGCCCACCATTCCGACGCGGCGCCT
>QHYH01000250.1 GCA_003223215.1 Acidobacteriota bacterium | reverse complement strand
AGACGATCGCATTACCATAATTGGAAAAAGACGAGACGGTATCGGTGTTACTTGTGGAGGCCACACCCATCACATCATTCTGATAGGCGGCGGGATAAACGATCTCCTCCATTCCATCATTCCCTGCGGAGGCGGCACAGATCACGCCGTTCTGGTTGGCGTAATCCATGGCCTTGGAAAACTCCAGCGAGTTCGAGGTCATATCGAAGCTCATGTTGATGACGTTAGCGCCGTTCTGCACACCGTAATAGACAGCGTGCAAAATGTTGGACAAGTCTCCGGTCCCGTCCGAACTAAAGGCCTTGAGCGGCAGCAGCTGCGCCTGAGGAGCGACCAAGTGGATGATGCCCATTACCATCGTGCCGTGGCCGAAAGCGGCGTACTGACAAGGCGTTTGCTGATTGCAATCAAGCACGGCAGCGGTGGACTGGTCAAGCACGGCCGCCGTGGATTGATTTACCTGAGCGACGTTGGTGCTGCTCGAAGGCGGCGTTCCGGTGAAGTCGGTCATCACCGAACCACACGGTTGGTTGCGCGTAAAGTCGTATCCAGAGCAACCAGTGCTCTGGTTGATCAGCAAAACGGGTTGCAAGACTGGATGATTGGGATCCACACCAGTATCAATATCGGCGACGATTCCCGTTCCCGTAACGTGAAAAGTAGATTGCGCTTGGGATACCCCTACAATCTGCGCTGCAGGTTGGTTTACGTAGCCGTCCCACACGGTGGAACCGTAGTAGTTCACCGGCGTAGTATCGGATAGGCCCGGAGGCGGTGTGGTGACGTGATTTAAGCTATTCAGACTGAGCAACTGGTCTGCTTCCGCATCCACAATGCCCACGGTGCTGCCCAGCAGGTTCAGGAAAGTGGTCACATCGAGGGGAGTCGTAACAAGGAAAAGCTGATTCAGCGTGCCGTCGAGGCCCTCGACTACCGTACAGATTGGCAAAAGCGGGACGTTACAAAACGCCTCTAGACCCTGGAGTCCCAGAGTCGTCCGAACAATAACGCGGGTGTCGGCCGTTGCCGGACTGGCGTAGAAACCGCAGATCAACAGGGGAACCCAAAGCCACCTGAGTTTCATGTTAACCCTTCCTTTTTTCTTTGCAGGGTGCTCCCATTCATCGCGGAGGCGTCAGCGCGTTCGCTTCATTTACCAATGGATCTTCGGCCCTTCCCATCCACTCCAAGGGAGGCGAAATGATCAGGACCCAATCGTTTGGGCTTACTTCCACTTCGAGAGACACGCTGCGCTCATTTTGAAATTCAAAGGCGAACTCACCTACTTCGTTGGTTATCCTCACACCCAGCGGGCCTTTCCGGCTCTTGAGCACAACCGGAACACCGTTCATGGGGATTTGCGGCTCGTTGATCCTCATGAGTTGTCCCAATAGGGTTGTGCGAATGGAATCAGGCGAGCGTTCCAATGCAATGTCTGCCGTCACGGACTCGGCCTCGTAGACAAGCTGGCGAAGATCGAGCTGCTGTGAATACCGGATGCCTGCAGGCAGAGGCTGCAGGAAGGTGTCCAAGACCAGGCGAGCTACCTTGGTGAACCGGCGCACGCCCAGTTGCGGATAAACCATCGACTCCAAACGGGGCCACAGGTCCATCGCCAGACGATCGCGTTGAACCCGCGGAATGGAGTATTTGGAGATCAGTTCACTTATGGCAGGAGTAGGCATGCCGTCCGTCAGAGCCATGACTCGGCCCGGAAACCGTACGAGGAACTCTCTCACGTTCTTGTGGATCTGGTCAGGATCAGAAACCGCGCCCGGCAATTCAAGCAATACGGCAGAGATTCGTTCCCGACTGAGCATCGCCAGGGCCTCCTCGATGCTAGACGCAACAACCCACTGACACCCCATCGTCCCAACGAGAACACGAATGGTTTCGCGTTCCGCTGCGCGCTCACAAATGATTAAGACCCTGGGCTGCATACGGGACAGGAACCCCCGGTGTCCACAAATGGCAACGGGGCCGGTTCCTGTGGTCAGTTTTCAAGCTATAGCTCGAAACCTGTGAATCTTAAGAGTGGTCGATTCGTCCCACAATTCGGAAAATACCCAATTCCGCATTAGGGTAAAGACCGCAGTCGTTCACCGCAGAAGTGACTATTCTGGAGCACCAGCTCCTGTCGTGCTTAAGCTCGCTTCGATAAGCCTTAAAGGAATGCGAAGAAAGCAGGTGACATACTCCGCCTCGTGGAACGAGGCGGCTTCTCAAGACACGCATACCCGTACATCAGGTTTCGTTACGTCTTGAAGGCTCAAGCCGAGCCTGAGTATTTCCATGGCGCTAACGTGGTCTCGTTTGCCGATGAGACCGCATGCAGTGCAAACGTGCTCTCGGTCTGAAAGTTTCTTCGGCACTCGTGCTCCACACGGGCAACGTTGCGATGTTCCTCTCGGGTCTACCTTTACTAGTTGGCGACCAGCCTCTTCCGCTTTGTACGCCAACTTTGCTATGAAGGACGCCCACGAGGCATCATGAACTGCTTTCGACAGCATTCCCCGGGAAAGACCTTGGATGTTCAGGTCTTCCACGAAGATCTTTCCAAACTGCTGCACCAGCTTGCGAGCCAGTTTGTGGTGATGGTCATTACGCTGGTTGAAGATGTGCTGGTGAATCTTACGCAAGAGCACAACTGCCTTGCGACGGCGTTTTGAGCCTTTCTTGCGACGTGCTACACGACGTTGGGCACGACGAAGTTTCTTCTGCGCTTGGCGATACAGCCTCGGGTTTTCAATCTCGGCGTCGTCTGACAGCGTTGCGAAAGAAGACAAACCAAGGTCGATGCCCACGGCTGCTTTTGTCTCGGGCAGTGGCTGCACAGAAGTTTCGACTGAGAAGCAGACGTACCAGTGTTCGCATTCTCGCTTGACCGAGACGGTCTTAATCTTGCCGTGCAACGGGCGATGCAACTTCACTTTGATGTTGCCGACGCCTTGCACGAACAAGTGACCACTGGACAGCAGTTTGTTTCCGTCACCGTGGCTGGGGAAAGTGATGCTATCGTAGCGACGAGACGATTTGAAGCGAGGAAACCCTGGCTTCTGTCCTCGCTGGATGCGTTGAAAAAACGCCTTGAATGCTTTCTCTAAGCGCCGCAGCACATCTTGAGCACAGTGGCCGTTGGGAAGACCGAGGTCGCCTGCTTTGCGAATTTCGGTCAACTGTGCCGCTGGGTCGTAGTAGTTGATAGATTTGTGGTGCGTTCGATACGCCTCGATGCGCTCTTGAAGCGCAGCGTTGTAGAGGCGGCACGCTTCGGACCGTTGTACCAGCAAGGCTTCGGTTTGTTGCCTTGTCGGGTACAGGCGATATTTGAACGTCTTTCGCACTATCTTCCCTTTTGGCTCTCGATATATTTTTTGACCGTCGATTCTGAAACATGACCGACGGTGCCAGCGTAGTAGGAACGACTCCACAAAGTCGGCATCCTGGACACCAGATGCGGAAATTCTTGACGAAGTATTCGGCTGCTGGCACCTTTGAGACGGTTGACCATTTCTGCCACACATCGAGTCGGGTCAGATGTGACAAACAGATGTACGTGGTCTGGCATCACTTCCATAGTCTCGATGAGCACGCCGTACTGCTGTGCCGTGGCATACAGAACGTGCTTGAGCCGTTGTTCCACTTCACCGACAAGAACTTTGCGGCGATACTTCGGGCAGAACACGATGTGGTACGACAGGTTGAAGACGGCTCCGGCGTTCTTGACGTAACGACTGTCTTTTGGAGGCTTAAGTCCTATGTTATAAGCCTGCCATGCTCCTATCTATTTTTCAAGTACTTGCACGCCCTCACCTGCCGCCTAAAATCGGCAGTCCGACGGGCGGTCACTTATCGCAACTCTTCCTTGGATGCTCCCAATTCACTGCGGAACCGATGCTTGCTTTCATGGACCTCGAGCCCGTTCTTAAGAGCCAATTTTGCTTCCTCAGCCGCGGCCCGCAATTCGCGATGCCGGTCCATGTCGCCGGAGGTCATGACGGCATTGGCCAGGCGCCAGAGGCAGTTCTCCAATTCTGTAATCCGCGTCACGACCTCGGGCGCCGACGTCTGCGCCTTGACGTAAGTATCAAGCGCGACTTCACCTTCGATCTTCTCAATCGGTTCGCTGATGGTGGTTTCGCCGTCGTTGACCGGATGCACGACCTGCGGTACGACGCCTGCCAGTGGATTAGGGTTCGCCATGACTGGATTATAAAGCGCAAATTTGCCAGGCGGGAAGCCAAGAGGAGGCACGAAATGATAAGCCAGAACTTAGCAGAACGCGCACAGAAAG
>QHYH01000249.1 GCA_003223215.1 Acidobacteriota bacterium | reverse complement strand
ATTTACTGCGGCGTGTTTCCGGAAGAGAATCGGAATCGCGCGAACGAGCGTAATCCGCATGACCTGCTCGGTCACGGCTGGGGATTCGCCTGGCCAAATGATTGCCGCATCATATATAACCGGGCTTCGGCGCGTCCCGATGGCAAGCCTTGGAGCGAGCGCAAAAAACTGGTTTGGTGGGATGAAGAGAAGAAGCAATGGGGCGGACTGGACAATGCCGACTATCCAAAAGAAGTGTCGCCAGATACTAAAGACAATCTAGCGAGGGGCAAGGGAGTCGAGGCGCTGGGCGGAGCGCGGCCATTCACGTTGCACCCGGATGGAGTCGGCTGGCTGTACGTCGCCAGCGGCTTGAAAGATGGCCCGCTGCCTACACATTATGAACCGCTGGAGTCGCCGGTTTCGAATCCTTTGTACAAACAGAACGTAAATCCCGCAGCACTCAAGCGGGAGCGTCCGGATAATCCGTACGCCAACTCGCCGGGCGATCCTCGCTTTCCGTATGTGCTCAGCACTTATCGCCTCACGGAACAGCACACCGCTGGCGGAATGACCCGCACACTTTCACATCTCGCTGAATTGCAGCCGGAGCTATTCACGGAGGTCTCGCCAGAGCTGGCGGATGAAATCGGGCTCAAGCATGGCGATTACGCGACCATCAGCACGCCGCGTGGAATTATCGAGGCCCGGGTGCTGGTCACGCGGCGCATGCGGCCGCTGTGGATCGATGGACAGCGTGTGCACCAGGTCGGCCTGCCCTATCACTGGGGCTACAAAGGACGGGTGAAAGGTGATGTAGTCAATGATCTGCTGGCGATCAACGAAGAGCCCAACGTCCGCATTATGGAAACAAAAGCCTTGGTGTGTGACATCCGGCCGGGGCGCCGTCCGCGCGGAAAAGAGGTACTGAGCGAATTGGCACACAAGATGGAGTCCGCATGAGCGTGACAGCGTTTCTCACCGATTCGACGCTGTGCATTGGCTGCAAGGCGTGCGAAGTTGCCTGCAAGGAATGGAACGGCATCGGCGAAGATGGCCTCGACTGGAGCGGTTTCTCCTATGACAACACCGGCGCGGTGGGCGCCTCGACCTGGCGGCATGTGAAATTTGTGGAGCACGCGCCCGAGCCGGGCTTCGGAGGCAATGCTCCCGAGCTGAATTCCTGGGCGTTCTCCTCTGATGTCTGCAAACACTGCGAGGAAGCCGGCTGCTTAGAAGCTTGCCCAACCGGCGCAATTGTGCGCACCGAGTTTGGCGGAGTTTACGTTCAGCCGGATATCTGCAATGGCTGCGGATATTGCGTGGTGGCGTGTCCGTTTGGAGTAGTTGATAAGAATCGCGATGACGGGCGCGCCTTCAAGTGCACCTTCTGCTATGACCGGCAGAAAGTGGGACTGGTTCCCGCCTGTGCCAAGGCGTGTCCGACCGAGTCGATAAAATTCGGGGAGATTGAAAGTCTGCGTGGGAAAGCTCGCGAGCGCATGATCGAGCTGCACGGACGCGGGATGAAAGATGCGACGTTCTATGATGCATCGGACTCCAGTGTTCGCGGCACCCATGCCATGTTCATCGTGCGCGGCGATCCGCGCAGCTACAATCTGCCGCCCAAACCAGAAGTGCCTACGATTTATCTGAAGAAAGGCTGGACCTCTTCGGCAATTGGCGCCGGGCTGCTTCTGGCTGGAAGCCTGCTGGCATTTTTGTTTGAGAACGGCAGGGACGGGCGATGAGTGTGCCGTCGCGACTCGCTCCAGGCCGCCGCACTCCTGATCTCGACAGCGAGCAGAAGCTCGTTGAAATTCGTCGCGAGGCCGAGCGGCGTGGGGAAGTCAAGAGCGCGGGCATCCGCCCCGCTGGTTCGCCTTTCCCGATTGCCTCTCCGGATACCGGCTACTACGGGATCCCGCTCCTTAAGAAACCCGCGTGGACCTGGGAAATTCCGCTTTATTTTTTCGTGGGAGGCGCGGCTGGAGCCGCCGCCGTGGTCGGCGCGATCGCCGACTACACCGGTGCCGATCGCCGCCTGGTGCGCGATGCGCGTTGGATCGCAGCCGCCGGCGCGGTAATCTCTCCCGCCCTGCTGATTGCCGATCTCGGGCGCCCGTCACGCTTTCTGAATATGCTGCGGGTTTTCAAGCTGCGGAGTCCGATGTCAATGGGGGCATGGACCCTTGTGGGATTTGTAAGCGGAGCTTCAGCCACTGCCTTTGCGCAATTCATGCAGGACCGTTACGGGCCATTGCTTCCCTTGCGCGTTATCGAGAATGCCGGACAGGCAGTTTCGCTGGCGTTCGGTCTTCCGTTTTCCAATTACACGGGCGTGCTGATCGGCGCGACGGCGATCCCGGTATGGAATGAGAGTATTAACGAACTGCCAATCCATTTTGGCATGTCGGGATTGTCGTCTGCGGTCGGGATGCTCGAACTCATGGGGCATCGCAAGAGCCGGGCGCTGCAATGGCTGGGATTTGGAGCGGCGATTTTCGAATGCATGGAGGAATTGCGCATCGAAACTCACCGGCTGGCTTGTCTCGACCCACTGCGGAAGGGCGGAAGTGGCGCTGTGGTGCGAGTTGGAGGCGTGCTGTCCGGCCCAGTATCGCTTGGGTTGCGCGTATTGAGCTTCCTCAGCAGAGGAGAGCAGGCGCGCGACCTGCGAAAGTGGGCGGCGATGTCCGCGATCGCGGGATCGCTGATCACGCGCTTTGGCTGGCTCCACGCGGGAGACGTCTCGGCGCAGGATTGGCGTGAGCCGCTGAGAATTCCGCATGCTTCCGAGTAGATTGGAGCGACGGACAATATGTGAATTCCGTTCAGAGTTCCAGCGGGCTATCGTGGTCTTGCCGAAGCCGTTTGCTCCGGCAATGAAGGTCAATGTGGGTCGAGTTACCGCGAGGGAGATGCGGACTTCTTCTGGCGCTCAGCGAGAATCTCTTTCAAGCGATTTTTCTCGATGGCAACACCCGCACGCACTGCCTGGGCCAGCTTTTGCGCCATTTCCGTCAAGTTCACAGCCATAACTTAAGATCAAAAAAGGGTGGGCCAGCCCGCCCATAGTTCAGACTGGCCGATCAGTATTCCTTCAGGTGAAAGGCGCGCAACTGGATCGAGCGGTGACATGCAAAAATTCTATGGGAAGATGCGGTGGGGGAATCAAGTTTGATAACTCCCGCTTCCACAGGCCCAGCAGAGAAAATTGGCTGAGAGGTCCAAAATTCGGCTAAAGAAGGCAAACATGTCCAACACCAACGTTGACATTCCGGTGGAGATTCACTGCGCTAAGTGTGGCGAGAAGTCGCTTTCCACAGAAACGATGCAGGATGACAGCCCCGTGACTTGCTCAAACTGCGGAGCACGGATTGGTTGCTGGGGAGATGTAAAGAAAGCTGCCCTGCAATCGGTCGCGAAGCAGATCAAGAAGAAACTCAAGGATGATTTTGGCGACGCTTTTCGTCCTCAGTGACAATCTGCCAAGCTGGATACAGGCTATCTCGGCAGCTTGTATTGTGGCCCTCACGTTTCTGACCTTGATCGTGCTGCGGAAGTATGCCGCTGACACAAGGACGATTGCCGATGCTAGTGCTTCGCAGACTGAAAACTCGCAGATGCCGTTTCTTGCGGTTGTGATGCGACCGGAGACGCACGATTCAACAGGTGGTTGGGGCATCGAGAATCAAGGTTTCGGACCTGCCATAGATGTTTCATACAGCAGCAGCGATCAGCCGGATGCAGCGTTCACGCGGGTAGAGCCTATAGCAAAGGGTAGTATAGTCGCAGCTCATGCCGATATTGCGGATGCGTTCGCGTTGAAACAGCGCCTTGTGATTCGCTACGAATCTCTTTCGGGAGCGAAGTACTGCACTACAGTCACGATGACGAAAAATGTCATGCAGACGCAATTCGCGAAGCGCCGGATTCAGCCGAGAGCCGTCTCATCAAGGCCGCTGCCCGGATAGAGGCGGCGTCTTGATCCGCGCCTACACTTCCGCGTGGTTTACTTTTCCCGCCCAGAAATAGCTAAACGAGCGCATTTTGCGCGACTTTTGCCGATTCTTGGACTAAGATTCTCGGCAAGGCAAAGTGTATTTAG
>QHYH01000195.1 GCA_003223215.1 Acidobacteriota bacterium | reverse complement strand
AACGTAAGGAAGACTACCGGGAACTTGGTGCCGATCACTTTGACCGAATCGACATGAATCGAACCCGCCGCTCCTTGGTCAGGCGGCTGGAACGCCTGGGCCACAAAGTGACCCTAGAGCCACTCGCTCAGACCGCCTGAGCGGTATTTTCATAGGAGTGAGGGTCCATGTCACTGCTGCGAAACCTATCACACGGATTGCGATCGCTGTTCAGCAAGGAACGGGTCGAAAGGGAGTTTGACGAAGAGCTAACCGACTTTTTGAGGATGGCAGCCGAAGAAAAGACGAAGCAGGGGATGAGCCCAAAGGATGCCCTTCGCGCAGTCCGCTTGGAGCGAGGCAGTCTCGAAATTGCAAAGGAAGTCGTTCGCTCTGGCGGCGGCTGGGAATCCTTCGTGGAGACGTGCTGGCGAGATTTCCGCTACGGGTTGCGTGTGCTCCGCAAAAGTCCCACCTTTACCTTAATCGCGCTCCTCACACTCACTCTCGGCCTTGGCATCAACTGCGCCATCTTCACTGTAGTGAACGCCGTGCTCTTGCGGCCTCTGCCGTATCCGAATTCCGAACGTCTTGTGCTCGTTCAGCGGCATTTCCCGGAGATCACGTTTCCTACTACAACCGTCACAAAATTCCTTTTCTGGCGCGAGCATTCGCGGGACTTCGAATCAATGACCGCGTACGGCTTTGCTTTTTCGGGCGTCGGCGTCAATCTCACGGGCGCGGGAGAGCCGGAGCACCTTCATTCCCTCCGTGTCAGTGCGGACTTTTTCCGCACTCTGGGGGTACAGCCCGTGCTCGGCCGCAGCTTTACGGAGGACGAAGATCGCCCTGGCGGACCCAACGCTGTTGTGCTCAGCTACGCGCTTTGGCAAAGGCGCTTTGGAGGAGATAGCGGAATTGTCGGCCGCCCCATCAGGCTTGGCGGCCAATTGTGGACCGTGGTCGGCATCGCGAGTAAGGAATTCACTTTCACTCCGACGGCTGACGTTTGGATACCGCTCCGAGCGCAACCTAACCCCAACGATCAAACCAACGTTTGTAACGTTCTCGGGCGGCTTCACCCGGGAGCCAGCTACGCGCAAGTCAATCAAGATGTCCGCGCGGTAGGAGAAGAACTGCGGCGCGAAATTCCAAATCTCATGGCTCCGCACGAAACAGTCGCGATACGAAGCTATCAAGATGCCATTGTGGGGGACGTGCGTCCGGCTCTATTGCTCCTTCTGGGAGCTGTAGGGTTTGTGCTGCTCATTGCGTGCGCGAATCTTGCCAATCTCCTACTGAGCCGTGCGACAGCGCGACGCAAAGAGATGGCGGTTCGACTGGCTCTGGGTGCAGACCGCCTTCGCTTGACCCGCCAGCTCTTGATCGAGAGCAGCCTTCTTTCTGTGGCGGGCGGCGGCCTCGGGTTGGCTGCAGCCTCTGGCTTGTTGCCTTTGTTGTTGAGGCTCAGTCCTCAGGACCTGCCCCGACTTGGTGAGGTGCGCGTAGATTGGCACGTGTGGACCTTCGCGTTTGCCGTTGCATTCGTTACCGGCATTGTCTTTGGTCTGGCGCCCGCTGTGCAGGGTCCCAAGGCTGAGCTTCGAGACGCTTTGCATGAAAGTGTCGGGCGGGCAAGCGCCGGCCGAGCGACTGCGCGATTGCAGCGACTGCTGGTTATCGCGGAAGTTGCGCTCTCGGGCGTTTTGCTTATTGGAGCTGCGCTTTTGATTCAGACCTTTTGGCGGCTGCGGCACGAGAGCCCTGGCTTTGACGCCCGCGATGTGCTTACTGCGCAAATGACTCTGGATGACCAGCGATTTAGCAAGACCGCAGCCGTTGCGCGACTTGAAGACCAAGCTTTGACCGGTCTGGAATCACTACCAGGAGTCCAGGCCGCCGCGACGGTCTCGAATTTGCCTTTTGAGCCGGGCGCAGATATGAATTTCGCGATTCAAGAAAACCCATCGGGAGGCGATCCCAGCGGAAGCACCGAGTGGCGCGCAATCACTCCGCATTACTTGCAGGTGATGCGTATCCCCGTTTTGCGAGGACGGGGCCTCACAGACCGGGACAATGCCTCGGGAGCGCCCGTGGTGCTTATCAACCAGGCGGTCGCGGAGCGCTTTTTCCCCGGTCAAGATCCACTCGGGCAGCACGTTGTAATTGGAGCCGGTGCTGAGGCCATGGGGCTGGCTGATCGCGTGCGCGAAATCGTCGGCATCGTAGGCAATACCAAGGAATTTGGTGTGGCTCGGCCCGCACCGCCGACACTCTTTGTCCCTGCGGCTCAGGTGCAGGATGGCCTTACGAAACTCGTTAATCAGGCCATGCCGCTGGTCTGGGTCGTACGCACCACCGGCGACCCACGTTTGCTCGCTAAGACTGTACAGCAAAGCCTGCAAGGTGTTGCGACTCAAGAGGCGCCGGATAATTTCCGAACCATGGAGGATGTATTGAGCGCGTCCATCGCACAACAGCGGTTTAACATGCTGCTTCTCGCGCTGTTTGCCGGACTGGCGCTTGCATTGGGAGGAGTCGGCCTTTACGGCGTCCTGTCCTATCTCGTCGCGCAGCGCACGCACGAAATAGGTGTCCGAATGGCCCTCGGTGCAAACCGGACTGAGGTCGTCCGCTTAGTTGTCACTAACGGATTGCGAATGACATTCATCGGTCTTGCTATCGGAATTGTTGCTGCGGTCGGCCTGACTCGGCTTCTGGCAGGACTGCTCTTCGGCGTAAAGCCCACCGATCCCTTGACGTTCGGAACCGTGAGCCTTGTGCTTTGCGGTGTTGCGTTCGTGGCGTGCTACATCCCCGCGCGCCGTGCGACGCGTGTCGACCCCATAGTGGCCTTGCGTTACGAGTAACTCATGGCTCTCGGAGAGCCACAACGAAGGATGAAAATGGACCCAGGCACCTATGCTTTGTTTTCAACGCGATAGGCAGCTATTTTCATAGGAGTAGTTCGCAGTTTTGGATCAGCGTGCGGTGCAATAGCCTTTATCCCAATTTATCCCAATAACCTGCCAACCGTGCCCAAACCGTCCAGGGTCAGCCGAACGGCGTCTTTAGTTTTCAGCAACTTACCAGCGAGCCAGAGCGCAATCACCCGTTTGCTAAACCGTCGTACGCACTAGCATGTGTAGTGTGGACAGGTCCGCGTAGAGATAGAGTACAAGACTAGTTGAGAGTGGATCACCTGCGCCTATCAACACGAGGGGTTCCATTTTCCATCATTTTCCAATTAAGGCGTTCCGAAAATCGCAAAAATGCCGCCAATCCAGCGCTTTTTGAGCTAAATTGCAAGCTTCCCAAGCTTCCTCTAGTGAACCTTAATCGCTGGAACGGCGGCACTTATACACGACGAGGAAGCGCCGGATAGCCGCCAGGACCATGGCAGGAGGCACATGCGGCGATACCGCGTTTCGGGTCGCCGGCGTAAATTAACCTTTCCCCGGACTTGCCTCGTCCAGCCGAATAGACATCGTGCCTACACTCCGACAGATATGCGACAGCACTCACGTCGCCGAGACGCCCGCGACTTGGCGCATTCCCCATTCTGCCAGCCACTTCCATAGCCTCATCGTCATGTGCAGGCTCTGGCATCGCCATTGCTCCTTTCACAGTTGGGTTCTGTTTGAACAAATGGCGAGGAGATACGGAATCATGGAAACGTGAAGCCTACAGGTCGCCGGGAGTTAAGAGGAACTGTGAATCGTGCGCCCTTGTTCGCATCGCCGACCTAGGTGTCGACGAACGAGTTGGACATAGGAGTCAACGTGTTTCGCGAATTGAAGGCAGCTCGACAGCCGAAAACTCAACCGCGAAGGTGAACTAGATATTTGCAGATCTCATTTCATTGGAAAGGATAAAGCAGATGGAATACACAGTAATCTCCGGCACGGAAATGAATGTTTCGCGAATTGCGCAAGGCACGTGGGCTATCGGTGGTTGGATGTGGGGCGGCACAGACGAAAGAGAATCGATTCGAACGATTCACACCGCCCTTGACAAAGGGATCAATCTGATCGACACGGCGCCGGTTTACGGTTTCGGAGTTTCCGAAGAAATCGTCGGAAAGGCAATTGAGGAGAGAGGACATCGGGACAAGGTTTTCATCGCGACCAAAGTTGGACTCGAGTGGCACAACGGCTCGGTTTCGCGAAATTCCTCGCGCGATCGCATCCGGAAGGAGGTCCAAGATTCGCTCCGTCGACTTCGCATGGACTACATCGACATCTATCAAGTCCATTGGCCGGATTCGGCCGTCCCGATCGAAGAAACCGCCCGGACCATGCAAGCCCTCTTTAAGGAGGGCCTGATCCGTGCGATCGGTGTGAGCAATTATTCACCGGAGCAGATGAACCAGTTCATGTCCGCCTCTGAGTTGCACACCGTCCAGCCGCCTTATAACCTCTTTGAGCGGCAAATTGATCGCGACGTGCTGCCTTACGTGCGCGAAAAGAATCTAAGCGTTTTGGCTTACGGGCCTCTCTGCCGGGGGCTCTTGACGGGGACAATGCAGCCGGACACGAAGTTCACCGGCGACGATCTCCGCCAGTCCGATCCGAAATTCCAGCCGCCACGCTTCGCGCAATATCTGAATGCGGTTCAGCAACTGGATGATCTGGCGCACAAGAGATACGGAAAACACGTGATGGATCTTGCCGTCCGTTGGGTGCTAGACCAGCCCGGAATCACCGCGGCGCTGTGGGGCGCGCGCCATCCTGCAGAACTGGAAGCTGTGGCGGGAGCCGTCGACTGGAACCTCGACGCAGATACGCGCGCGGCGGTCGATCAGATTCTGCGGGAGACGATCGCCAATCCGATCGGTCCCGAATTCATGGCGCCGCCAACACGAAACAGCGTCTCCGCCTAGGATACATGCAGATCGGCAAGAGAGGACTCGCCCAAGATCAGCGGCAGCCCTACAGACTTCTCATTTCCGCGATGGAAAGGTCATGCGTGCGCCGCAACTGTTCTAGGAAGTGTGAACTGAAATGTTGCGCCTCGGCCGGAGTTGTCGGTGACCCACAAGCGGCCGCCATGCGACTCAATGATCGACCGACTAATGGGCAGCCCCATACCGGTCCCCTTATCCTTGGTTGTAAAGAATGTCCTGAAGATCTGGTCCGCCTGCTCCGGGGGCAATCCCACTCCGGTATCCCTGACCGAGATCAGCAGTTGACCATCGCCGGCTTCCGACTTGATGGTAAGCTCACGTCCGCCCGTCGTTTCCTTCATAGCATCGATGCCGTTGAGCATGAGGTTCATGAAAACCTGCTGCAGTTGCACACGGTCTGCCATCACCTTGGGAAGGTCCTCGGCAAGCTCGGTGCGGATGGAGATCGAGTAGCGGCTCGCCTCGCTGTGCAGCAGAACAATCATTTCTCGAATGAGCTCATTTACATCAAGCAGCTCCCGCCGCAGAGCTCCCTTTTTGAACAGCAAGCTGATGCCGCTAATGATGTCAGATGCGCGGGTCACGTCTTTGATGTTTCTCGCGGCTGCTTCGCGTGCCTCTGCCACATCAGGCTGATCGCGCCCAAGCCACCGCAAGCAGGTCTTAGCGTTTATTAATGCTGCGCTAATCGGCTGTTTGATCTCGTGCGCGACAGAGGCAGTCAGTTCTCCCATGGTGGTCATCCGGCTGACGCGTGCTAGATTCGCCTGCGCCTCGCGCAGCGCTTCCTCGGCACACTTGCGTTCCGTCGCGTCCATCACCGCTCCAACAAACTCGGTTCTCCCCGATTTATCGCTCAACGCATGAGCCACAACATGAACATATTTGACTGAATTATCCGGCATCACCAAGCGACATTCATGTTCAAAGTCCTTCCCATTCACCGACGCACTCTCGATCGTTTGCTTCACGTGGACCGCGTCTTCTGGATGAACGCGTTTGAGAATAAGTTCCACCGTCGGTTTCGTCGTTCGGTCATATTGGAAGATCCGAGAGGCTTCCTCGGACCAGCTGATCTCACCGGTCGAAACGCTCCAGCCGAAGCTGCCGGTGCGACTTACTCGTTGGGCCTCATGCAAAGAGGCCTCGCTCCGCCGCAGGGCCTCTTCGGCTCGGTGGCGTTCCTCGATGTCGACCGAGGTTCCATACCACTTAACGATGTTGTCCAGCTCATCGCGCAGCGGCACGTTGCGGATCAGCAACCAGCGATAGTCCCCGTCCGCCCGCCGCACCCGTGCTTCATTCTCCATCGGTTCCCCAGTTGCCACGGCTGCCTGCCACCCGCCGACGTACCTCGCGAGGTCATCGGGATGAACTAAGGACTCCCAACCCCGGCCCAGTATGTCCTCCATAGATCGACCCGTAAATTCCAGGAAGCGCTGATTGATGAAATCAACCGAGCCGTCAGGCCGAGAGCTCCAGGCGTACGCTGGAATCGTATCGATGACAAGGCGGAGGCGATCTTCGCTGCTCTGCAGAGTCGCGTAGAGATCGTGCAAGCGCCGGGCTGTGTCGTTGAATACCTGCCCGAGGTGAGCGAGTTCGTCTCTCCCGGTAACAGACACTTGATGCTGAAACTCGCCCCGCGCCAATGCCTTGGAGCCTTCCACCAATCGCGCCAGTGGCTGCGTGATGCTGCGGGTTATGGCAAGGCCGAGGGTAGTGGCAATCAGCAATGTCAAAACGGCGGTCAGCGGTACAACCCAAAAAACTAGACGCTCCACGCGCCTAACGTTCAGCACGGCCTGAGCCTGCTGTTCGCCGGCCTCGTGGTCGACTTTTTCGACGAGCTCCGAGGTCAGCGATTCCAGTGGCCGTACTTGGTTCGCCAGGCGCAAGTGCACGGCCCGCCAGTCGCCCGAGGTGGCCAGTGTGGTGATTGCCTCCGGTTGCCATGACAGCGCGCTCTGAACGGCATGGAGGGTCGGCAGGATGGTGGGATCTCGCTGCAGGTCGAAAGGTAGCAGGCTGAGGGCGCTCATTGCTCGACGGGTGTCCTCCAGGACTGCGGTGCGAAGGGGTCCGCCTTCCGTCACGAGTCGACCGGCGTCTTGGGAGTCAGCTAGATCTTCTAGCCGGTCGTGAAACGCCAACAGGCTGGTATGGACGCGTTGGACGGCAACGAGTTCCTGGTCGATACCATTCAGGCGCTCGGCCTGGGTCCGGACAAGGTGGAATTGCCAGAGGATAGCGGCATCCGCAGCTAACATCGAAAGGACGATGAATACGAAACCCAGTACCAGACGGGGGCCGATGTTGAGCCGACGGGCGTAAAGAGTCTTCGCTTTGGCGCTTTTGACCCAACGATTCAATCCTGTTGCGGTGTGCAGCCCCATCGGTTGTTCCTATCGAGCTATCGCTGGCCTCGAACTCGCGCCCGTGCCTTTCACTCTTCGCACAAAAAACCTTGATCAGCGGAGTGAGCCGGGAGTGAGCCGAGCTTAGTGGACAGATTCAGAACCTCCCCTCGCGGTTCCACTGATGATGCCTGAGGGCCGTCTCGTTTGGAAACCGGTTATATGAACCAACTCATTCTGCAGGGCTTTGGCAGCTTCCGGCGCACTCCTCTCGCCAGTAAGCACGGAGTGAATTGCCTCGATGTAAGCGTCGCTCACCTCCTGGTATTTTTTGCCAGTGACGTTGGAAGGACGCAAGACGATGCCTGTACGGAACGCTTGACTCAAAAGGTCAAAACGGGGATTTAGTTCAAGTACTTCAAGCAGGTTGTACAGTTCCGGTAAAGTGGGTGGCTGCGAAAGCGCGCGGGACCGCTTCACCTGGACGTCTCTACGGATGAGGTACCGAACGAGCTCTAAGGCTTCACGGGGATGAGCCGAGAACCGGGAAATTCCCAAGCCCCAGCCTCCCAAGGTACCGACTCGGCCTGCCTTACCACCTGGTAGCAGGGCTATATCGAACTTATTTCGGATTGGCGACTCGGCCGCTTGGCTATCGGCGTAAGCCGACGGCCAATTCCGCATGAATGCTGCGTCGCCCGCGACCCAAACGTTTAGTGAATCCCACTCTCTATACCCGACTACACCTGGGGGTGAGATGGAACCAACCCAGCGCGCCGCCCTTTGCCACGCCCGTATCGCCTCCGGATTATTCACGCTGATCGTCTGGTCCTCCTCGATGATCCGCCCCCCACCTTCGGCTGCCTGCCATTCCAGCGCGTCGCAGGTCAACCCTTCGTCAGCCGCCCCTTGCCACACAAATCCCCAAAACTGTTTCTTACCTTTGGCTCGTTCTCCAGCCTGAATTCGAGACGCCATAATTTCCAGCTCATCCCATGTCCTGGGTGGCTCACGATATCCGTACTGTCGCAGAAGATCGGTGCGGTAATACAGAAGTCCGATGTCGGGACGATACGCCATGGCCACTAGCTTGTTATCCACGACGTAGCCGGCGGCTATGGTCGGGAATTGGAGGGAGACTTCGGTGGCGAAATATGGCTTTAAATCAACGAAATATTCGGCCAGAATCCCAGGCCAGATCACATCCACGCCGTATACGTCAGGACCCGAGGCACCTGTCCCGAGTAACTCTCTCCACAAAACTAGCTTTTGCCGCGCGGACTCCGGAGACGGAAGCAGACTGACTCGGATTCCTGTTTCCTGAGTGAATTGCCGCAACTCCTGCTCGCGTGCCTCACTGAACGTCTTGTTCGACCACTCCTCTAGAAAGGTTAACGTAACCGGTTCCTGAACAGATGCCCTCGTACAACCTTCCAGAAGCAAAGAGAGCAAGAGAATGCAAATAGTGCGTACCATCTTGCCACCTAGCGCAAAGACTAGGAATTCACTGCGCGAGACTCTCAGGGAAGACACATCCTTATATATTTTTTGCGTCCCTCTGGAGCAAAGCCTAGCACGGACTACCGGTTCTGGACGATAATCGGCTCCGCGGAAGCTATCCAGAAAACGGGGTTCTGGGAAGTGTATGGGACCACGACGAGTTTACCCACTTCAGTACGTACGGAAGTGCTTACTCCTGATCCACTAAGGTGTGGTAAAGGTTTTTATCGGGCTGGTCACGCCGTCGCTCCTGCCGTTGGGCTCCATCGAGTCCACCGTGTAATAGTATCTCGTCCGAGGCTTCAGGTTGTCCATGCGCACGCGGAACACCGTATAGGAATGGGTCGGGTTCAGCCGGATGTGCGACTTCGCGGTCTGGCTCAGGTTCTTGGGATCCGTGCCGTAGTGCACAACTCCAAAGTGCTCCGGCGAGCCGCCAGGGTTGTCAGAGGTCCACCTGATAATGGTCAAATTTTCTGTGGCTGATTCGAGCTCCGGTCCTTTGAGGATACGGACATGCGCGGCTTTCTTGGCGGAAGGAACGAATTGAGCCGAGATTGGATTTGAGAGGAGCAAGCCGCCGGTCAAAACCGTGATTGCCAGTGTCGGGAGTAGTCTATTCATATTCACGCGTCAAAGAAAATTACTCAAAGCAAGATGATCAAAAGGGACGGAGCCACAGCCAACCGGCTTCCGCCATCTCCCGCTCTGGCTAGTCCGCCCGCATCCGGGCGGTTGCGAGACGAACGAGCCAGAGAAGAGAGGCCATTGGTTTTAACATCCGCCGTTTAGAGTCTGCCCTACGGAATAGGTTTAGGTCCAGGCAAAGGCGCAACACCGCAGATGACCGATGCGCAGGGTGGAAGCGGCGACGGCGTTGGTATCAGGAAGTTGTTACCTTGTCTCGAAGACGAACAATTCGGATCCGTGGCAGGATTGCACGTCGTGCACATCCCGGTGAACGTATTGATGTCGGGATACGGTCTTGTGAACCCGTCGGAGAGCGTTTGGAGGAAGGCCACGATCTGGTTCTCCTCCGTATCGCTCAAGCCCAGCTTACCAATCGTCATGTCAATGTTGTTGGGAACTTCGGGCATAGGCCAGCAGTCTACCTTTTCCGTTGTTCCTGTCGGGCAGTGCCCGGAAGTGACGTTGAACTGAAATGCGAAAACGTCGCGCGTGTTGTAGAAGTGCACGAGTTGCTTCAGGCTCTTGATGTAGCCATTGTGGAAGAACTCCTTCTGGAAGTACGGTCCTGGAGCCTCCGTGGTCGGACACTGTGGTGGCACCAGGGCGACGTTGCGCGCCGAAGACGTCTGCATTTGGCCATCCGAAGTTGGCGCAAATTGTGTCCATGTATCATTCGGGCTTGCCCAAGAGCCGGGACCGCTTCGCAGGAAAGCTCCCAATCCCAAATCTCGGAAGCCGAAGCCAAATGGATTCGCGGTAAAGCCGAAGAAATCTGGTTTGTCCTGATAATAGATGGCATCCCTGGGATTCAACGGCAAGCCGAGATTAGCCGAGCCGAAGCAGGTGAACACCGGTCGCGTGTCTGCCGCAGCGCCAGTATCTTCGCCGTTCGGCGCTGTGCCTGTTGCAGGCGTTGGCGCTGTGGATCTGCCGTCTAGATGGCAGGAGTTGCAGTTCGCTTTGCCACGGAACAGGTTGTAGCCCGCCATCTCGTCTGCAGTCAACGGATTGGTCGCAGGGTCATGCAGGAAGGCGTCGAACTTCGACGAGAAAGCGCTGACATCCGGTGAAGTTTCATATTGATCAATCGATTGTGCCCAGTGGTCATAGACATCGTTTGCGATGGAGCGGTCCGCAGAAGATAGCTTGATCGGCATGGTGTTCGTTCCGAACACGCTAGCCCCTCCTGGGGTTCCGCAAATTTCCTCGGTGTTGTGTGGGAACTTGATTGTATCTATGGCATCGCCCCATACTTCGATAAAGAAAGGCTTATACACGGCGGTCTGAAGCCGGAACGCGATGCAAGCCGTGTCCGGCAACATGTGTTCTTGCGTATCGACCGGAGGGCCCTGCGCCTGTTCTTCGTCGGGACTCCCAAGCTTATAGCCGGTCGCCCGTGAATCCCAGAAGTTTCCGCCAAAAAAAGCGGCTTGCGTCTCGTTGTAATTGAGAACGGGGAAACTGGGTGAATAAGTGTATCTTTGCGCTGTCCGCTTACCGGCCCGAAACTGGAACGATCCGGGATACGCGACCATCGTCAGGTTGACGGACGGAATCGGTCCGCTAAAGCCGACGTACGGCATATGGCAGAACCCGCAAGCCCTGTCCTTGAAAGGGGATATATTCTTGTCGAAATTCATGACCTTGCCCAGTAAGACGTTTAACCTTTGTCCTGTGTGGGCCAATATTGGCGGTTGATTTGTCAGCGTAGGCGACGGCAGCGCTCGCAACTGCGCCAGCGCTTCGAATTCGATATTGTCAACTTCACGCAGGACCCGTGCTATCTCTGAATTCAAATCGGCCGGCAAAATACCGGTCGGGTATGGATTGTAAAACGGTGGTGGCGGCTCCTCGCGATCACCATTCTGTCCTCGTGCGCCTCCGTTTCGTGCCGAAACGAGGACGGTTTGAGAAGAGATGAGCAAAGCGGCGACGGCCGTGACGAAGACCGCCGATAATGCTATTAATTTTCTTCGGTTCATGACGCTATCCTTTCGTGATTTATCGTTTGGAAGGGATACGATGGATGGCGCGCCGGATGGACCTACTGCGGACTTCATGCGAGGCGTCATTCGTTGGCTTACGCACGGCTCAGTTTGGCAAGAAACGGAGTCAGGGTTTGTGGTTGGACTGCAGAGGAGGACGTATTCCCGAATCATGGAGGGACCGACGGATTCGAATAGTCTGTCGAGAATCTCGCGGTCCGCGGAAAATCTCAAACCGACCTGGCAGCCAACCAAGGTAATTGTCTGCACAGATCCCATCTCTGTGGCACTGGATTGGGTTAGCGGAAGGGACTCGCCCGCAACCAATCCCCTACAGAGGTCAAACCCACCTAGCGGCGTTTACTATCTCGCTGAGCGCAACTCGATCACTGAAATGATCCAGGCGCGTAAGTAAATTCATTGAAAATTGCCACATGGCCTCGTCCAGCAAATTCCTCTGTCGAAGGCAGATGATCATCTCGTTTTCTGGCAATTACCACGTCCCAGATTAAAATGATTGGGGCAGTTCGTCCTGTCCCTCACTGGTCGCGCCGAGGTCAGCAAAGAAAAGGAGAACAGAAAGGACAAGACATACGAGACGCTGCAGATGGTTTGCAGAAAGCGCAGGGAGGCTTTTAGCCGGATTAAATTCTGGTTGCAAATGTCCGGCAAAAAAGTATGCTATGCCTTCGCTTAGTTCGCTTGGCCCTGCTGCAGAGTCGTCCCCCTCGTGCTTTGCGTAAGGCAGCGGCTAGTGCGGTTCAGGCGTTATTGGGCAGCGTGTTTCGCAACGAGGCGGCGGAGGCCAAGATGGCTCTCGCCCTTCAAGTGGTTAGCTCTCACCACCTGGGCGCCCTGGACATTGAGCAGGCGCTTTCTGCTACAGAAGTTCTTGTCAAGCACCTCCTGCCACACGCCGCAAGTGAAGCCGAGACACTTAAACGACCTAACTGCCCACGCCTCTTCCTGCTGGACGGCTGTTCTCTGAAATTGCCTTTGGGGCCTTTGAGTGGCCGATTACGCGCCAATTCGCCGGGTAGCAAATTTCTGGCGCTTCTTCCTCCGGATAGGAGCGGTGAAAGCGAGATGATGCTCCTGTTTCATTGGGGAATCGACGGTTTCGTGACTCTGCACAAGAAGTGGAAGACGGAACTTTCAAGAGCGGCCCTCGTTGTACTCCGGGGCGGGCTTTGGGTGCCTTCGGAAGTGCTGCTGGCATTCGTCAAGCAGATGAAGACACTGCTCGATAGGCAGCTTCTGGCAGGTCAATCACTGACAGCACGGGAAGGTCAAGTGCTCCAACTGCTTTTCAGGCACCTCACAAACAAGGAAATTGCGCACCAGCTGAACATATGCGAGCGCACGGCAAAATTCCATGTCTCCAACGTTCTCAGGAAATTCGGAATCGAAAACCGCAGGAACCTCCTCGTCGATTCCTTGGTCAAAGAATGACCAAGGCCAACCGGGCTCGACCGCGCCGCAAGCTTCAGTCGGCGAAGCAGTTGCGCGTTTGCAGCCACAATAATAGTGGACAGGCTCATGGCGACTGCACCGACACTAATGGGGAGATCGAATCCGCAGTGGACGAAAAGAACCGCGAATTGCAAGAAGGCCGCCGAATGTTAGCCAGCAAACAAAACCGGAAATGCTCGCCCTGGACAAATTGGGTTCGGTTCGCGTAAGCAATTGGATCGATAGAAGGCCTTCGGTCGGCTGCTTGAGGATCTTAGCTTGACGCCAGGTCTGAAGCCTGACCGATCCGAGAGACAAAACATCCGCTCAACCTTATATATATACACATCGTTGTCTGACAGGAGCGGGCGTAATTAAAGGATTCGAGCTCGTGCTGGAGAACTTGGGTCAAATAGGAACCAAAGAGTTCTTACCCCGACCCGTTCGTCTCGTCGCAAGCGATAGGCACAGGCCTTCCCACCTGTACAGGCATTAGAAATGGGGGAGACGCAATCAAGGCGTAGTGTCCGCTGAGTTCTCCCCGTCCTTCACGCGGCGATCCTTTCCCACCGGTATTCGTGATGGAGGCCGCCGAGAACCGCACGAGCCGCGACGTTGCAGTCTTGGGCGGGAAAGGCGGTTCGAAAACCGCCTGCTGAGCGGCGATGAGGTTCAGTACCGGCGACATAGCAGTTTGCCAAACCGATACAAAAACACCGAAGCTGTACGTGTTGTCCGCAAAATGAAGTAGAACTCGTAGTCGAGAGCGCTGTGTAACGCATTGAATTGAAAAAACAAACACTGGTTGAGGCAAATATGTTTCAACCAGTGACATCTTGGCCCTGCACTAGGCGCTCAATAGACTTTCGCATTTTGTAAGTTGCTGATTCTAAAAGATTGGTCGGGGCGAATGGATTTGAACCACCGACCTCCTGGTCCCGAACCGTAAGACAAAATCTCTAAGTCATGGCTTTGGCGTCAGGTGCGAAATTCGGAGAAGGTGGAATTGGCCAACTTGGCCAACCGTGACACAAAAAGATTTTCTCTCCCCCGGAAGCCGAATCAATTCCCAAAAGCCACCCGTCTGGCCCGAACGGCTGCGAGGATTAGAAAGGGCTGGGGGGACCGGCCATCGACCTTTCAGATTAAAAGTCTTTGTTACACCCTGAAATCATTAGCGGAAGAGAACGCTATGACGATGGCGCTCCAGCTGTTAGACCTCATCGCAATCCGGTCAAAATCAAAAGGGACACCTCGTGAGCTACCGCAAAACTGTGCATCATGAAACTGTCTCAACAGAGGGGTCCACCCCACTCTGCACAATCAATAGCCTCATCCGAATTGCTCTTTGCGCATAAACGATTGAGGCTAACGCCCGTCGCATAATCGGACATCTGCCCGCCGGCTTTCACTACCGATTTCACTTCTTCGGTAACCGTTATACTGCCACCCGGTGAGCGGCGCTGATTTGAGGGGAGCCGACTTCTCGGGACGCAGGATCAATCGAGAAACTTCTCTCGCGTGCACGAGAGCCTCTATGGAAACCTGCAAGAATCCCCTGGACTTTCTGCGAATTCCCGTCTATAAGTCTGAAACATGCCCATCCCCGACTCCCCCAAGGAGATTGGATTATGCGAATCAAGACGTTTGCCGCTTTCGCAACGACACTGCTGCTCGTGGCACTTGTTCTGAATGTTGCCGCCGCCGCGGCAGCCGATCAGCACTCTGGGACCTGGAAGATGAACCCTGCCAAGTCGAAGTACAGCCCCGGACCAGCACCGAAGAGTAACATGTTAAAGATCGACTCTGACGCAGATAACATGAAGCTCAGTTCAGATGGAATCGACGCCGCCGGGAATCCGACTCACGTCGAGTACACCGCAAAATTCGACGGTAAGGACTACCCGATTAGCGGCTTGCCAAACGCTGATACCGTAGCGTTAGAACGGCCCGACGCCAGCACGATCCGGTCCACTTTGAAGAAAGGCGACCAGGTTGTGATGACCGTGACATCGGTGATCTCTAAAAACGGAAAGACGCGGACCTCGACATTCAAGGGCAAGGACGCGCAGGGACAGGACGTAAATAACGTCGTCGTTTACGATAAACAGTAAAGCGATTTCTTCAATTATCTATTGATGATGTGAATGGGTGTCTCTCGCAGGGTCGTCGGCGAGCCTGCTTCTATTTTTGTCCAGAGCATGGGGTATTGCCTGAAAGTTTGACGAGGATTTGCATGCTCACGGGCTCACCTTCGAGACCGGCGCAGGAGCCGATGCGGCTTGCGGTTTCCGCGCCTCACACACATATTTTTTGATTGTTACTTGCGCAATCAAAAAAATTGGTTTTTGGTTGCGCTTTTCCGGGTTGTCCTTGATGTATTGGAGAACCAAGTCAAGGGTAGTTCTGAGTGTCGCGTTATCGGGGAGACAAATGCGCTGACCGGTGTCGGACCAATTGAGCGCGAGCGTGCCGGCCACACCAGCAACGTAGGCGAGGCAAACGTCAGGCGGACGATTGTTGTCATATTGGCAGACCGCCAAAAAGTCCTCGCCGCTGTTTATGATGTCCGAAGTTTTCTGGGCCATCGCTACGCTTGAAATCGTCAAAGCCAAAACTGCCATGATTAGTGTTTTTGTATAGGGTGCCTTCATGGCTGTGCCTCCGAAAATGCATTGACCGGCGCGAGTTCAAATTCCGCCATCGAACGGGGTTGCCGATTTCTCGACGCCCCTGACATACGAAACCCACCGGGACGCTTATTGGGCAGCGGCGGACAAATGTTTCTCCCATGTCTAAATCTAAAATGAGGCTACGACGTTTCGAATGCGACTAGTCGTTTAAGCAGCGTTCCGGCTGGACTTCTTTGAGCTTTGACAGAAGACCAAGTGCCTTGCCATAGGCTACTATTGCGCCGGTCAAGTTTTGAAATGCCGGGGAATCCTCAGCGGCTTCGCGTCTCTTGATTTGGGCTTCGGCTGACAGTTCGAGTATTCGTTCTATCGCATTATCCGGACTCATGGCTGCTCTCCTCACTGGCGAACAAGCAGACTGGCTCGATTCGGACGACATAGCGCGGGCTACCGGGTCCAGTTCACGGAATTCCTTGCGGAATCAGGGCACTGGGAGGCAATTGGGGGTCCGACCAAGTAGCCCGCCATGAGTAGACATGCACATTTCATGCCAAGCGCGGAGCACAAACTCAGGGTTCCAAGGCCGAGCTAACCTCAAGATGCGGTGGTACATACGGTCGAAACCGATACTTAGTCTCTCAGCGTCTATTTTTCTAGTAAGGGCAGGAGTCTGCTAAAGTTGTGCAAAAGTTGTGCAAATGCTTCCTCTCTGCTACCCACAACTCCCGATAACGGGACATTGAGATGCGCAGTTTCCGCGTTTTATCAGACTTAGCTGTGTCAGCTTGTTTTTCGCTAACCATCTACGACGCGCGTGAAGGCAAATCACTCCTGGAGGAACGGCAGAAGCCGTTTTCGGGAACTCGAGCTATCCGAACCTAGTCTAGCGTATCTTAAATGACTATACATATTATTCCTCGCCTTTCCGTCGGCGCCGGGGTTGAGTGCTCCCCGGTTGAATCGATTCCAACTTTGCGCGTGCACGCTCAATCTTCTTCAGAAT
>QHYH01000248.1:4627-4921 GCA_003223215.1 Acidobacteriota bacterium | reverse complement strand
GTGAGAACCTAGTCAGCTCCGACAGGGGGGCGAGCAAATCGACAGGTTGTAGCGAAAGCAAACCGTAGTTAAGCTCCGAAATGGGTTTCCCCACGAGAATCGGAGGGTGGGGTAAACGGAAGTGCCGAGACCATCCGTACGGGTCGAAGGCCAGCGTCATCGGCGAAGGAACTGGGTGCATGCAGCCGAAGAACTTCCCGGAGTCTCTGAGGGCGACATGTCGATAGAGGATAGCCAACGAAAGCACGGAACCACTTGCGGGTCGCCTAGGCGTCGAGGTCAAGACGCACAGCG
>QHYH01000248.1:0-4485 GCA_003223215.1 Acidobacteriota bacterium | reverse complement strand
GCTCGCACGGAGGTGCTTAAGCGCATTGTGTCCCCCGACACAGAGCGGGGCAGAGACGCGAAAGCGGGAAGCACGAAGGGTGGAGGCAAACCGGGCGACGGGAAGTTTTTGCGTCGTCGGGGAAGGCCCTACCTGATCTTCCGGCCTTGAAGCCGTAACGGGTAAAACCCGCCTTACGGAATTGTAGGGGGAGCGATGGAAACGTCAGCATCATTCGAAGCCTGGTCCGCGCCATCGCCCTACCCGGCGATTTTAGGGGGAGCGGTGGAAACGTCGGGTGCAGCGATGCTAGTTGGCATGCTAGCGGGTGAAAGTCCCGTCCGTGGAACTTACCCAGTTGCCATGGTAGTCATATCCGGCGACGGAGCGGGTGACCAATCCGTCGAAAGCCCGGAAGTAAAAGTCCTCGTCGGCTGGGGGAAACCCCGGTCAGCTCCGACAGGAGGGCAAGCAAATCGACAGGTTGTAGCGAACGCAAACCTTAGTTAAACCTCGAAAACCATCGCCCCACGAGAATCGGAGGGTGGGGAGTTTCGGAAGTGCCGAGATGTCCGACGTAGTCGAAGGCCAGCGTTGTCGGTGAAGGAACTGGGTGCAAGCAGCCGACGAACTTCCCGTGGTCGCAGAGGACGACATGTCGATAGAGGATGCCAATGAAAGCACGGAACCACTCAAGGGTCGCCTAGGCGCACCTGCACAGCGAAGGCATCGCCTATAAACCGCAGTGCGGCGAAATGGCGATGTGCCCATGAGTGGGGCGCATGAGGCCGATTAAGTGATGATGGACTGGGACAATATAACCCGGACCGGAGCGACGGCCCCTGGGGTAAAGCGGCAGATAGCCGCTCGCACGGAGGTGCTTAAGCGCATTGTGTCCCCCGACACAGAGCGGGGCAGAGACGCGAAAGCGGGAAGCACGAAGGGTGGAGGCAAACCGGGCGACGGGAAGTTTTCGCGTCGTCGGGGAAGGCCCTACCTGATCTTCCGGCCTTGAAGCCGTAACGGGTAAAACCCGCCTTACGGAATTTTAGGGGGAGCGATGGAAACGTCAGCATCATTCGTGAGCAGCCGACAAGGCTGCGAATCTTGCGAGGTGAAAGTCCTCGTTCCGCCAATTGCCTGTAGTCGGGCGGATAGCATGTCCGATGCGTGTGAAGGCAACGACACACGTTCTGCTCGGATGTAAAGAGCCTCGGCTGCCCTGCAAGGAAACTTGCTGCGGTAGGAACGATCTGGGAGGCGAGCAAACTTGGAGGCTTGAACACAACGAAATAGCTGCAGCCTCGAAAGCCGACCCGTGGAAAATCGTATTCGCGGAGACTAGCGGGAAGCCGACCCAATCGAATGATGGGGAAGGCCGATGAAGGCTGAAGAAGAACCAGGCAAACGCACTCAGCCTACCGCCGGGGTATGGGCTCAGGCATCCAAGGAAAGATTCGCAGAGATAACGTCGGGAAGATCCCGGTGGCAGCGGGGGCTGGTGGCAACCTGCACAGACTCCTCCAACGAGGCGAAATGCCGAAGTAGGGGAGAGCCACAGGGGATTGGCGAATGAGTCCGTAGGAGCTAGGAACGGGGAGTAATGTCCCCGGAGGAGGCGTACACGTCTCCCTGAGGAGGGTAACACCCAACTCAGGCAAAGGGACTCTGGGCACTTGGTGGTTCCTACGACAGGCGCGGGCTCGGCTTGATAAAACCGGGTATACCAAACCGCAGTCAGGGCCAGGAACGAAGGGATGAGCAAACCATGCGACGACGGGGCGTAGGCGCACCAGCGCTTAAACTTCGTGGCGGATGGGAAGACTCATAGCTGAACTGCCAAGGCTTCAAACCGGACCTGAGAAACTCGGCCGTCCGGCATTATAGGGGGGCTTCGAGAAACGGGATAGTGGTGAAATTGTGCACCCACCTCGCAACCGAAAGGGCGAGAATGGTAACCCTTCACCTTCCTATCGTCGCGCTCGATTTCTATCCCAACAAGCCTGGTCCGCGCCATCGCCCTACCCGGCAATGATAGGGGGGACTGTGGAAACGGCGGCATCATCCGAAGCCCGGTCCGCGCCACCGCCCTACCCGGCAGGCCGCGGATGGTAACAGCGGCAGTTTCTAAACTCATCCACGAAGGCGCGCCTTAGCGCGACGCCTCAACCAACGGGACAACCGCCTTTGAGGCGGCCCCACTCACCAAGCCACCCGCTCCGCGGGGGGTGTCTGACTCGCAAGTACGACGCAGACGGATTCCGGAAATTCTGGCACGGTCTGTACTCGTAGGGAAGATCCGTGGCAGAGGGTGAAATGACGCGATCTCCCAGGGGTCCGTCGAGATGAATGAAGCATCCTTGTTCTGGGACCCGCTCGAGGACAAGCTGCTGAGATTACCGCCGACTCCAATCAACGGCGGGAGACGAAGCAATCCAAGTTACTACCCTGTTTATTGCCCTCTCTTGAGGGTATTACCCTTCTGTGCCAATGCGCTGACGGGCCGCGAGAGGCAAGCCACACGGCCCGCCATCGGAGAATTCTTGCAGGCCTGGAACGAAAGCCCCAAGCCATCCAATGGCTCCCGACGGTCGCTCCTGTAAACCCCTGCTTGACAAGTGTGTAGAAAGTGTGTATCGTGTCTTATGTCCAGCCGAGAAGTCATACGGCGCTTGAAGCAGGACGGCTGGTATGAGGTTGCGCATATTGGGAGCCACAAGCAGTTCAAGCATCCGGTGAAGCCAGGACGGGTCACTGTGCCACATCCTGTTCGAGATATACCGATTGGCACGCTGAGAAGCATCGAAAAGCAAGCAGGCATTAGGCTGAGGTGATTGATGGATTACATCGCTTATCTGCATAAGGATCGTAAATCGGATTTTGGCGTGAGCTTCCCAGATTTTCCTGGGTGTATTACGGCTGGTAGAACTTTGGAAGAAGCGCGGCGCAGAGCGGCAGAAGCCTTGAGCTTTCATATCGCTGGTATGGTTGAGGATGGCGAGAAGATTCCCAGTCCATCCACTGTTGATGACGTGGTAGGCGATCCTGCCATTAAGGATGCCGTGGCGTTTCTTGTCCCTGCTCATTCTGAACGGACAATCCGCGTCAACATAACCGCTCCGGAGAGCCAGATTGAGAAGATTGACCGTTTGGCGCGCTCTGCTGGCCTAACGCGATCGGCTTTTCTCGTGAGGTCGGCCATCCAGTCTCGGCCAGCGAAAGAGAAGAAATACAAGAACAAAAAAGCCTTCGCCTAATCCGCCAAGAGAAAATAAAAATAGGTCATTCGAGAGCCGATGGCCTAAGCTGTTGGCACTCTCTTTTTGCAAACTATTCCTGTCTAGCTATCCTTTCCCAGGTTTTTGAAAAGCGATGCCTGATTTACGGTCCTCTGTCCGTCATGGTCGGTTGTAGTGTAGGGGGAAAGCCGTCTTTTCGCGCCGGAAGAACTGCCGCGGTTGCTCGGTGATGCTGTAGCTCCGGCGGGTGGGACACGCTGTTGAATTGAGTGGCGCGCCCTCTGGCGTTTGGTATTTCTTAGGGCGCGGCCTTTCTAAGTGCGCCAAACCAGCCGCCGAGGATGAGGCTGTGGCGTCCAGCGCCGGTGGCTTGGCACCCTTGATCAGAAGCCAGAACATGAACGCCAGCTTCCCGAAGACGGTGGGCTGAGTGAAGGCAAACACCTTGTCATAATATTGCAGCGACAGTACGCCCGTAAGGCTCAGGATCACCTACGCGAAGCGTGGCCCCATGTAATGCCGTCGATTGAACCAGAGTTAGGAAGAATTCCCAGATCATCCCGCTTCAGGGACAAAGGCCGTTCCTGATCGCGTATCTCCTGCCAGAGTGCGCCACAACGCACGATTCGAAAATTTGAGTAGGATGATCGCCGTCTTTTTGGAAGGGAAGGCGGTGATTGAGGCCCCGTTTTTCTTGGGCGAAAGACAAGCCTGAAACCACCGCCGCCATAGACGGTGGTCATTCTACACAGCCTTGCCATTGTCGTCGAGCTTCTTTGTGCCCGAGTGCCCGAGCCGCGGGCGCGCCTTCCGCGGAAGAGCTTCGGCCTCGATTCTGTACGCGATGTGGGCAGTTGTCGTGGGACGGCGGAAAAGTGTGGGTGCAAGGGCATGGCTTCTACAGCCGTCAGGTCTGCGGCTTAAGTGCGGGGTGGATGGTGATTGGGGTGCGGCGGTACCTGTGTCGGAGGTGCGGCCACACCATGAGCCGATTGCCCGATTGGCTGCATCCGTGGCGGTGGTATGCGGCGACGGTCATCGTGGAAGCGCTCTATCGGCACGTGATTCTGAGGGAGACAGCACGCGCGATCGGCGCGAGATGTGGACGCGGCGATAGGCAGGAATGGCGCAGTCTGCGGCGGTGGCGGGCGCAGTTGTTGGTGTCGCCGACGTTGTGGGGTTGGCTGGGATCCAGACTGGGCATCCGGAAAGCGGCCGAGACCCGCCAACAAGGCCAAGCACATCTGACGCGATGGCTCGGCGAGAT
>QHYH01000247.1 GCA_003223215.1 Acidobacteriota bacterium | reverse complement strand
CACTCGAAGCAGTACCTTGCTGAACGGTTTCAGGCGGCGGATGATGAAGTTGAAGAGCATCCGCGATACAACATTGCGCCAACGCAGCCAGTCCTGATTGTCCTCAAAGAACAAGGCAAAAAGATTCGCCACTTCACAACCATGCGTTGGGGATTGATTCCATCCTGGGCAAAGGACATGAGCATCGGAAATCGGACGCTCAACGCTCGGTCGGAGACCGTGACAACCACACCGGCATTTCGGGATTCGATCCTTACCAAACGTTGCCTCATTCCTGCGGATGGATTTTACGAGTGGCGAAAAATGGGATCTGTGAAGCAGCCTTACTGCTTCGAGGTTGGTGAGGGTGAAGTCTTTGCATTCGCCGGACTGTGGGATCAGTGGAGGAGCCCGGATGGAGAGATCATTGAAAGTTGCACGATCTTAACGACCGGTCCGAACTCGCTCGTAGCCGATCTGCATGACCGTATGCCCGTCATCGTGACGCCGGACAAGTACGATGTGTGGCTCGATCCCGACGTGAATGACTTCGGCACGATTCGTGACATTCTCAAGCCCTACGACGCGAACTTGATGCGTCGGTATCCTGTCAGCAGGAAACTCAACAATTCAAAAATTGACGATGCGGAGGCCGCGTCGCCTGTCACGTTAGACACTCCAACTCAGGGGCAGTTGTTCTTGTTGTTCTAGCCTTTCACGCTTTAAGGGAGTTGAGATTGGGGAGGCTTAGTGTTGAGTCGTCAGGGTTGTCAGTAGTCTGCCCTCGCCGTTCAACTTCCGGTTTGCCCATGACTCGGGCAGAGCGAGTGATCGAGTTCTGAAATACGCAGCTTACGAGACCGCGGTAGAGGTGGGGCTAGTCGGGTCCGTTTATTGTTGAAAATGAATTTATGCTTTAGCGAAACGGAGCGGTCATCCCACCGTCGACAATCAAGGAGTGGCCAGTAACGTACGAAGACGCGCTCGAACACAGCCAAAGCACAGCGTCAGCGGCTTCTTCGGGTCGTCCGATCCGACCGAGCGGGACCAATTGTGCAAAACCTGTTTTCGCAGCACGGGGATCTTCCGGCGAAACCCGCGCGAAGACACCGTTTAACATGGGAGTGTCAAAGCCCCCAGCCACCAGCGCGTTGATGCGAATTCCTTGTTTCGCGTACTCCTGGGCCGCCGACTTCGTGAGCCCAAGCACTCCCGCTTTGGAGGCGGCATATAGGGCGTTTTGAGGCACCCCGCCAAGGCCATTCACCGAGGATGTGTTCACAATCGCTCCGCCACCACCTTGGTGCAGCATTTGGCTGATCTCGTGCTTCATGCAGAGCCAGACGCTCTTGAGGTTGGAGGCGATATGTTTGTCAAACTCCTCCTCAGAAAAGTCCGCAGAGGGCTTGAAGACACCGATGTCGATCGCCGCCGCATTGTTAAATGCATAATCCAGCCGCCCAAATCGAGCGATCGTGCGGCCCATGAGCAACTCCACCTGACTAGACTGTGAGACGTCCGTGGGGATGAACTCCGCTTCGGCCCCCAGTGCCTCCAATTCGTGGCGAACGGCCTCGCCCTGCTCAGCACCTCTGCTAGCGATGACCACTTTGGCTCCCTCGCGTGCAAAGCTCAGGGCTGTAGCTCGCCCTATGCCCGAACTGCCGCCGGTGATAAGCGCTACTGTTCCCGCAAAACGTCTCTCGCTCATGGCACGCTCCTTCGGTCTATCGTCTACTCGGAAAGTATAGTGGGCGTGTAGTCTGTGCAGCCAGGCCCGGGGGTTACTCGACGTGTAATCGCCAAACCTTCCCTAATCGATAAGGTCAGATTAGCCCGTCATTTGTCCGGAAACTTACAAAAGTAGATTCTCGCGCGATAGAGGAGTCGCTGAAATGGTCGGAAAGGACACCGGCGCCGCATCTGCCAACGAACAGACTACTCGAATCGAAGTGCTTCAGTAGGGTTCACAGCCGACGCGCGGCGGGCGGGAATGAGCGCTGCGCCTAGTGCAGTCGAGCACAGAACCAAAGTTGCCGCGAGGATCGTTACCGGATCTGTCGGCTTGACGTCGTATAGCTGCGATTCAACAAGTCGGCCCAACGCCCAGACGCAAGGTAGCGCAATCGCTGTTCCGCCGGCGATCATCACCAGCGCATCCCGGAGCACCAGCCAGATGGCAGAAAGACGTGTTGCCCCCAGCGCCAATCGAATACCGATCTCGCGCGTGCGCTGGGTCACGACGAAAGACATCACACCGTACAGGCCAACCAACGAGAGCAGCAGCGCCAGCGTGCCGAAACTGCTGGAAAGTTCCGCCAGCATATGCTCTGTGTTCAAGGATCGGTCGATTTGCTCGTCCAGCGTGCGGAAATAGCGGATTGGCAATGTTGGATCGGCGTTGCGAAGGATCGCCCGAATCGATCGAAAGGCCGACTCGGGCGTTCCCCGAAACCTGACGTAAAAATTCGAGCCGGACATCTCGGTACCAGTGGGAAAGTAGTGAGCGGTGAACGAACCACATCTTGTGTGGTGTGCGCGAGTGTAGCAATGTTACGCCATGACAAGGCGTAGCAGGAAAACGCGGACGACATACGGAGTGCGAGCTTTACGGAGCGAGAGAGGCTACGCGGTTCAAAGCCTCGCTTCGCGCCGCCTGTTGGAGCTTCCACTGGTCAGGCAGCCAAGCATCCAGTTCGCTCAGCTTCGTCTGCGGCAGGTTCATCAGCAGTTGCGTGAGATACAGCTGCGGATCAATCTGGTGCCGGCGGCAGGTGCTGGTCAAGCTAGCCAGAATTGCGAATGTGCGACCGCCACGCGGGTTGCCGACAAAAAGGGAATTCTTCCGGTTCAACACGACGCGTTTCATCTCACGCTCACTTACATTGTTATCGATGGGAACCGCGCCATCCGAGCAGAAAATGTTCAGCTCCGCCCAGTGATTCAAAGTGTAGTTCACCGCATCGGCCATGGGATGCTGCGGGATCAGTTGCTCCTTCCAAACCAGCAACTTCTGCCGCAGTTCGGCCAACACGGGCACCGATTGCTTCTGACGAATCTCCAGGCGCTCGGAGGCAGAAGCTTCCCTGGCCTGGTTCTCTATGGCAAACAAGGGACGCAGCAAGGCCACGACCTCACGCGCGATTTCCGGTGCCGTTTTTTCCGCATCGACAACCTTTCGTCTCGCGTGACTCTTATCTTGATCACCAGATAAGAGTCATTATGCTGTGTCCGGGATTATCCAGAGAGAGCAGCGATAAGATGCAGAGAAGCCAAGAGAAGTGCAATAGGCAGGGGGCACGCACTCCAGATAATCGTCATAGACTTTCAAGGAATGCGAGCAGCTTTGGCGATGGTCGCCATCTTTTCGGAGCCGTAGGGGCGAGCCCAGCCCGCTTCCAAAAAGCCTCAAGGACCTCGCGTTTCATCCGCAAGTTGGTCGCGATGTAGCGGCTTGTGGTGGCGACTGAGGCATGACCGAGATAGTCGCGGATCACTGAGACATCCACACCTGCCTGTAGAAGTGCAACCGCGCAACTATGCCTCATCACATGTGGCGTCACATGTCGCTTTCTAAGCGCAGGAGCGTTCTGTGCGGCGAGCCGGACGTATTTGGTCAATAGATAAGCAACGCCGTCGCGCGTCAACGGCGCGCCGCGGGCATTGCGGAAGAGAGTGTCCTCTGCTCTATCTGCCCGAATGATCCGACGTAAGGCTGATACTGTTTCTGACCACAACGGACAGATCCGTTCCTTTTGCCCTTTGCCGAGCAAACGTACTTGCCAAGGCCTTTCCAGACGGAGATCACGAGGGCGTACTGCTAACGCCTCGCTTACCCGCGCCCCTGTGTTGTAGAGAAACAGCAACAGCGCGTGATCGCGTTCGCCATCCCGACATCGACGATTCACGGCGCCTATTACAATGCGCGCCTCTTCGGGTTCCAGATAAATGGCGGTCCGTTGTAGTGCTCGTTTGTTGCGAATAGCGAGAATGCGGCCGTATTGACCCGCCCGTGTCACGTCCTGCCGCAGCAGATGCTCTACAAAACTGCGAACGGCCGCGAGACGACAATTCCGGGTAACAGCTGAGTTTCCCCGTTGCGACTCGACATGATCCAAAAACGCGAGCACGGCATCGGATTGGATATCTTCGAGCGCCAAGTCGGCCAGCGGCTTGCGCTTATGACTGGCCAGAAAAAGGTAGAAAAGCTTCAACGCGTCCCGGTAGGCTCGCACAGTGTGTACGCTTGCCCCGCGCGTGTGCTGTAAGTAGCTTTTGAAGAAGCTTTCGGTCAATCCAAGGAGTGACTCCGAGTTCGAACGGCTCATATGTGTTTATCCTCATCCGCTTTCTTATACCTGCGACGTAGCCGGTTGCCTGCCAGTGCTAGCAGTTCCGGAGTAGCGTTCAGATAGGTTTCCGTGCCGATGATGTCCACATGTCCCATGTATGTAGATAGCCAAGGCAGGCGAGCATGCAGGTCCACACCCTGCTTGTACCAGCTATTCAGCCGATGCATCGCGAAGGCGTGACGTAGGTCGTAAGGTCGTGGGCCGGCCCGGCCTTTTCTCGGCTTTAACCCGGCCACCTTGTATAGACGACGAAGGGTCCCCCAAGCTGTCTTAACTGGCAGCCGATGTCGATCGACGCCAACGAAAAAACGCGCCTCCGCGTCTGAACTCGCGTGCTGCGCACGGGCGGCAAGATACTTGGCCAGTTCTCCGGATAGCGTGTGATGGAAGGGGACCCAGCGTGTCCGTCCCTTGAATGTATCGATAAAGAGAACGGCGGACCGTATATCTACGTCCCGCATGCGCAGCCGTAGCGCCTCTCCGAAACGGATTCCGGTGCAGTAGAGAATCAGAATCAGAGTTCTGTAGAGCGTAGATCGAAAGGGTGGGCGCTTCAGATCAGCGCAGAGCTTCAACAGAGTCAGAATGTCCTTCTCAGAAAGAAAGTAGGGAACGAAGTCCGATTTCATTGGCAGATGTGGCCAGATGGGTTCTGAAACAGTTCCCGAATTGGAAGATCGACGCAAGTAACGAAAGAACTGTCTCAGAACCGCTGCATCAACGGAAACGCTGACGGCTTTACGACCCGGCTTGCTCGCTAGCCAGGCGAGCGCTGCTTGATCCATTTGCCAGCGACGATTCCTTGCAATGTATTCGATAAGAAATCGATCGAATTCGCGCAGCGTGAACTCAGCGCGCATGTATCCGTAACCGAGGCTGCGCTTGAATCGGAGGAAATCAAGCAATTCATCTGCGACTGGACCCTTGAACATGTTGTTCATCGTGGCACCGGAAGGGCAACAGTTTGCAGACGCCTTAAAGCTACGCGAACGTAAATTGATGTCGAAGAGGAACTGCGGTGACCAAGGATGTCGCTTACGATTTTGATGTTGGCCCCTGCATCGACCTGCCTGGCCGCGTGACTGTGTCGAAAAGCGTGTGCGCCGATTATTTTGGCCGAAATTCCAGCCAGGCGCGCATAGTGCCGGATTCGGTGGCGAATCGCGGCGCTGGTCATTGGCTCATAAGGCATATTTTTCCGGAGGAAGACGTGCTTGATTGATCTTGTGGGCGGCCGTTCTTGTCGTAGGTACGCGGCCAACGCTTTTGCGACGGCAGGCAGCAGAGGAAGCTCGATTGGCACATTGGTCTTTGGACGACGAGCCCTCAATATGCCGGCCTGCCAATCCAGATCATTCAATTGCAGCGCAAGGACTTCGGCTGCACCCAGACCGTATGTTGCCAGCAGCAATATGATCGCAAAGTCCCGTTTACCTGGCGCTTTTGATCGAGAGATCGAGTGCAAAATCCTTTGTACGTCCCCCCAAGGGAGCGCGCGTGGAGGATGCTCATCTATGCGATATCGGGGTGCAATCACCGCACCAGCGAGATCGGCGGATAGCTTTCCTGTGATATGCAAAAATCGGAGAAATGCACGGAGCGAACTGCAAGTGTCAGCAACGGTGCGCTTCGCCAGCCGGGTGCTGAGGTTTCGCACGAACGCGTCCACATCGTTCAATGTCGTCCGTTCAACGGGCTTCGTTCTTGATCGCAGTTGCAATAGGAAGCCCCGCGCGGTCTCGATGTCGCGTATCAGCGTTCCATCCGAGACGCCATTATGAAGACGCCGGTACTTACAATACTCGCTGACTAGAGGAGGCAACTGTGGCGTAGGCTTCTCGCGCCACTGAGGCAATGGAGAGCCCAGATCACGCAGCGCGCAGGCCCAGGCGTGAAGCGCCTTGCTGGCAACTCCGCGGCTATTCTGAGCACTTCTTCGTCCCTTGAGCCTGGGGCCAACGTACGCTCGAAG
>QHYH01000117.1 GCA_003223215.1 Acidobacteriota bacterium | reverse complement strand
ACAGGAAACTGGAGGCTTGCTCCTCTCGATCCGACTTTTTCGCCCATCTTTTTAGCTCTGTGGCACGGCGGCCTTGGCTTCCGCAAGCGTGACGCGCCGCTTCTCCCGATAGGCAATATTCGCCATGTGTGCGGCGATTGCCGAGCGGTAGCCAATGTCCACGCTTGCATTCGGTGTCTGGCGGCAGCAGATACAATCGATCCAGTTGGCCATGTGGTTCTGGTTTTTCGATGCGCCGGTAAGCACGATTCCTTCAGGCCGATTGACCTTCTCCGGGCAGTAGCGAATGGTTTCCGGGGACCTACCGGTGACCATGTCGGTCGCCCCGGAAACATGTTCGATGGTGCCGTCGCTGCCGAGCAGACGCTCGCCTAATCCGTAGTGGCTATTGTTGAAAGTCGATTGCCAGGTGACCACCACGTCCTCGGGAAATTCCAGCGTCACCACGATGGTGTCCGGCACTTCGCGTCCGTCTTTTTCGGAGAAGATGCCGCCGCTCATGCACGCCGCGCTCGGCTCGGGCAAATCCAGGGCCGTCTGGATCCAGGCGATCTGGTGCACCATGTTTTCGGTGATGTTCCCGCCGGAAAATTCCCAGAACAGGCGCCAGTTAATGAATTTGTATGGATCGAAACCGTGGTCGGGCCGGCCGTCGAGAAAGGCTTTCCAGTCGACGTTCTGCGCCGTGCAATCGGAGGGCACCGGGCGCACCCACTGACCTTTCCCATGCGCTGTGTTGCGGCTCATCCAGGACTCCACCTGAGTGATTCTTCCGGCCAAGCCGTCCTTAATCCACTTGCGCGTATCCGCAAGCGAACCGGAACTTTCGCGCTGCAGCCCGATTTGCACCACGCGATCGGATTTCTTCGCAGTAGCGAGGCACTCTTCGGCTTCGGGAATGGACCAGGTCATCGTTTTTTCGCAATAAAGATGTTTCCCGGCCTTGATCGTGTCGACAAAATGCCGCGCGTGGATGTGCAGCGGGCTGGCAACAATGACGCCGTCGATGTCTTTCATGTCCAGCAAACGCCGGTGATCGTCCATCGTCTGAATGCCGGGCGCCATCTGCTTGGCAGCTTCGCGCCGCCGCGTGTAAACGTCGGCAATGGCCACCAATTGCGCGTTCGGCACTTGCAGAACCTGTTTGAGCAGGTCCTCTCCGCGGTCGCCTACTCCGATCATTCCCACGCGGACGCGGTCGTTCGAGCCCAGCACCGACGGAGGCGGGTAAGCCGCCAGAGCGGCCGCGCCGATGGCCGCCTGCTTTAAGAATTCACGTCTTGTGTTCGCTGCCATATCCATATCCTCCAGAAAATGAATCTATAGAAAACCGTCAAGAGTGTTTCTGGCGCGTGCTACCGGCTTCAAGATACTCGGTCATGACGCGGGCAAAGTCGGCGATGGCCACCTCCGGCTCTGCGATTTCCGGATGCCAGGCCTTTTCCCATTCGAAAGAGTAGTAGCCGGTGTATCCCGCCGCAACGAGCAGCTCCACCTGGCGTTTCACGGGCACGTTGCCGCGCCCGGTGAGCACGTAATGATCCTGTCCGTTCTCCGCGCGCGAGTCCTTCAGGTGCGTGTGGCGGATGTACTTGCCAAGCTGGCTTACGGTGATGGCCGGCTCTTCCTTGCCCTCGACGAAGGTGTTGTGCGCATCCCAGAGCAAGGCTACATGCGGCGAGGCGGCCTTCTCGAGGATTTCTCGCAGAATCGCGGAATTCGTAAAATCACCGTGAGATTCTAGGATGACAGTCACGTTTTTGGGTCCGGCGTAGTCTCCCAATTCGCGCAGAGAAGCGGCAATATGCTCGACTGCCGCGGCTTGCGGTCCAACCAGCTTGTTGCCGAAAACTCGAACGTAAGGAGCGCCGAGCCGCAATGCCAGGTCAATGAAGCGCCGCGCATCGGCAAGCTGCTTCTCGTGTTCCTGGCCGGTGTCGTGCATGTTGGCAGAACTGCTCACGCAAGAAATGCGCAGCCCGCGGCTAGCGACGTCCTTCTTGGATTGTTCGATCTGCCCGTCTGCAAATTCGGGGCGCGAAGGCAGGTCCATCGTTCCTTCGAGCCCGCGCAGCTCGACCGCGGCAAAACCATTCTGCTCGGCGAAATCGAGGATTTTGAGCCAACTCCACGTCGGGCATCCTAAAGTCGAAAAGCCAATCGGCAAACGCCCGCTTGCAGCGCGGGCAAATTCCGGCAGCATCGCCAAGAAAATGGCCAGGCGCTCAAGAAAATCCCGTCTTGCTAAGGGAGTCGCAGACATGGGCGTAAGCGGAACAACATCCATCAATTTCGAAGCTCGATCTCTAGTCGGGCGAACCGAGTCCCGGCAATTAAGCGGCTAGCGCGCCAGCCTCCAGCAGCTCTTTCTTCATCCCCGCCCAGCTCTGACGCGTCGATTCTTCGGGAGTGCCCGCGCCACGCCAATGGGTTTCTAGGCTGACGGCGAAGTGGTACCCGTCGCGCTTCAAGGCCTTGAATTGGCCTGTCCAATCGATGATGCCTCCGCCCATCGGTGCCCAGCTATACTTGCCATCCGGCTTTTTCACCGCATCCTTGCAATGACAGTGACCAATGCGGTCTTTTGGCAAGAGGCCATAGCCATCGGGATAGGGTGTCTCGCCGCGCTCCGATGCATTTCCAGGATCCCAGTTCAACATTAAGTGGGGAGACTGCACGGCGCTAAGAACTTTTGCTGCTTCCGCACCTGTGGCCGTGTTGCACGAAGGCTCATTTTCCAGTACGAGGAGGGCGCCCTTTTGGCCGGCCTTGCCTGCGGCGTCCAGCAACTTCTCATTCATGGCCGCACGATACGGCGCTTGATCGTCGAGCCGCCAAAAGTCGAAGCAACGCACGCGGTCCGTGTTGAAGGCCTTGGCAAGCTCAATGCTGCGCTCAAGGACTTCATCTTGCTGTTCGAAGGTGAAATCAGCGTTGAACTGGTCGCGCTTGGGGCTGAATTTCGACTGAGGCGCGCCCTTCCAGTCCACTTTGAAGAGTGGGCTGGCAATGTCCGTCACCCGCAGCTTGTACTTTTCCAGAATCCGCCGGGCTTCTTCAATCTCTTTCGAATCCAGTTTGAGCAGGTTCTTGTTCCACATGCCGCGCAATTCGATCCAGTCCATGCCGAACTCTTTGGAGGCGATTTCGCAAGCACGGCCGAAATCCTGCGTGATTTCATCGTTGATGACGGCAACCCGGAACGGCGAATTCATACCGTTACTCCGAGTTTTTCTTCGAGATATTTCTTGCTGATGGCTCCGGACTCCTTCGGAGTGCGCGCCTTGTCCGGCACAACATCCAGTTCGACAATAGCCCAGCCGCGGAAATTCACTTTGTGCAAGGCAGCAAACGCCGCAGGAAGATCCACGCGCCCCCTGCCCAATTCAACAAAGCGGAAAGGACGTTTCGCGTTCGCGCCGCTTGGCGCGGGTTCCACATCCTTGATGTGCAAGAAGAGCAGCCTGTCGCCGTACTTTTCGATGGCCTTGGCGGGATCTCCGCCGCCCTGGAAGTAATGCGCCACGTCCAGTTCCAGCTTGGCGAAGCGTGGATCCATGGCCTGCAGGATTTGATCCACTTCTTCAGGGCGCTCGCCGAGTGAGCCCATGTGGTTGTGATATCCAAGCGAAACTCCCAAATCAGCGGTGCGCTTCCCGATTTCGGTTACTAGCTTGCCCAACCGCGCATAGTCTGCTGACGTGATGGTGCGGTCTTTCGGACGATCATCGGTGACCTGTAGGTAAAGTCCCCCGACATCCTTCACGAACTTTGCATGGGCCGTGTGCTTGGCGATTTCTTCCGTCTCAGCGGCGGGATCAATGCGCACGCCGCCGCTCGAAAGCGCGACCATTTTGAGTTGATGCTTCTCGAGCAAATCGCGCAGCTCTGTCGCGCTGGCAAATTCTTTCAGGACGTTGGAGCGCAACTGAATCCCAGGAAATCCTAGCGCGGCAATGTCCTCAATGGCCTGGCGGTCATTGCCATCCCAGGTGATGGATGCGTAGCCGAAATGAATCTCGGCGGGCCCCGGCGAAATCGGCGTATCGAAGTACGACAAGTCCATCGGGGGGTAAAGAAGATCGGCCGCGCAAAGTTTCTTGAATGGGAAAGCGGTCGCCGCAGCGGCCCCCGTCACCGCACCTATGCCCAGCAGAAATTCACGTCGCGGGACTCGATACTGCATCACTACATCTCCTCAGATATTGTTACAACATTTTGGTAAGGCTTGGCTAGCGCCGTGCAAAGCCTCTCATGAACTAGAACGTTAATTTGGCGCCAAGTTGAAGTGTGCGGCCGCCGGAAGCGTTGTTGATGTGGCCGAAAGGGCTGGTGGGATTGGGGTTATAGGTCGTACCGTTGGAGGTGCCGCCGTTTGACGTGAAAAAGAATTGCGGCGTGTTGGTGACGCCGAATGCTTCGAGCCGCATTTCCATGTTGTAGCGCTCCGTGAAACGGATCGATTTGGAAAGGGTGGCATCAAGGTTGAAGAAATTGGGGCCGCTCAAGTAGTTGCGGCCGACGTTGCCAAAGGCGCCCGCGGCAGTGGGAGCCGCGAAGCTCGTTGTCGAGAACCAAGGGTTGTTGGGCCCGATGCCATGAAGAATCTTTACGGGGGCAACGAGATCCGGCGTTTGCGTGTTACCCGGCGCGTTGAGCGAAGTGCCACTGGACGTGAAGGCCATAGGTAGGCCGGACATGATAGTCATAAACGTCGAAATCCGCCATCCGCCGACAACCGCGGAAGCGGGCCCGGACGAGGCCCAGCGCTTGCCGTGGCCGAGCGGGAAATCGTACACAAAGCTTTGGACGAAGGTTTGTGTGCGATCGAAATCGTTTCGGGCGTAGTTTCTACGCTGGTTGATGTAGAAGAATAGGTTACCATCGTCACCGGTTTGGAACCCCATTCCTTTGCCGAACGTATAGGCAGTCGTAGTGGCCAAACCGCCGGTAAATTGGCGGTCGAATTTGACCTGCAAAGCATGATAGCGGGAAGAGTATCCGGCGAAGAGCAGGTTCGTACTGGCGGTCCGGCCGAACGTCGCCTCGGGAAGTCCTGCATTGCCGACGCCGGCAATCGTCGCGGCGTTCAGATTGTAGTTCACGACAGTGTCCACGCTGTGATTGCCAACGTAGGCTACATCGAGAACGAACTTTCCCGGGAGTGACTGCTGAATCGCGAAGTTCCAGGATTCCACGTAGGGGTTTTTGAAATTCTGATTCACCACAAAGAGGTTGGAGTTCTTGAGCACCACTGCCGCAGCGGCACTGCTCGCGCTCGTGACGATACCATCCGGCGGAACTACGGGCTGGATGATGGCGGGAAAACCATTCTCGAAAGTTGCCGGAGTTACGCCATCAGCAAGTACTGCGGGGCCAAAACTGGCGACTGCGGGATTGAAGGCATTGTTCGAGCGGACCGGAAAATTGTAGGCGTAGCTGTTGTCTGGGAAGGGCGTGAAGCTGATGCCGAAACCGGCGCGGATAACGGTTGAATTCTTCAAGCGATAGGCCAAGCCGATGCGTGGCGCAAAGTACTTGTAATGCGTGGTGATTCCAAGATTGTTGGGAATGCTGCCGTACCCGCTGACGCGAAGCGTGTTGTTGCTCGGATCGTAGTTCGAGAAACCGCCTTTTTGGACAGGCGTGGCAGGGGGATAAAACTCCCAACGCAGGCCGATGTCGGCGGTAAGCTTCGGAGTGACGAGCCATTTGTCCTCAACGAAGGAGAAGAATTGCCAGGCGCGGTAGTTGGGGAAGAAGGTCGCGAGGTCACGGCCCGCCTGGCCCGGAACGTCGAAGAGGAAGCTGGCAAAGTTATTGAAAAAGCTGGTCTTTGACGCGCCGGCGCCAGTGTTCAGTGCCGTCTGACCGTCGTTAAATGTGTAAACACCCCGCGGGCTGAAGGTCTGTTCTTGGAGCAAAGCGTCACGGACGCGGCGGAGGTCCGCACCGAACTTCACCGTGTGATTGCCCATGATTTTGGTCCACGTGTTTGCGAAGTCGATGTTGGTTTCCGAGCGAATCCAGGGCAAGCTCGCGGAGAATCCGATGATGGGATTCGAAAGAACGCCGCCGTTGATTTGGATGCCGACGATTCCGCTGGTGATTGTCTTGTCGAGGTTAACGCCAGGAATGCCAAGCGTTTCTGAGGTATTGGTACCGTAATCGGAGTTGTGAGCTTCATTGTGATACCAGCTCGCACCAACGCGGAACTCGGCAACCAAAGTATTCGAGAAAAAGCGATTGTAGTTGAGACCTGTACTGTAAGTGTTCTGAAGCCCGCTCCCTTCAAAGTTGTTTTGTGCGGGGCCGCCGGCGAGCCCGAAAATCGGCGCCTGAAAAATGGAAGGCCGTTGATAGCTGAAACGGCCGCTTAAGCGGTCCTTCTCGGTAAGATTGGCATCGACCTTTGCGTCCACGAAGTCGGTGTCTTTGTGGAAGGGGAGCAACGCGAAATAGTTGTTTGACGTTCCAGGAAGATTCGGGGCGGGCAGCAATGCCATTAGTTTTGCAGAAATGGGGTCAATCATGGCCGAGGGAATAATGTTCGGGCAGCCAGCAGGGTTAGTGCATGCGGGATTGTAAGCATCCACAGGCCCGCTGGGGCCGGGAACAGTCGGTCCCGGCGACGAAGAGGCAACAATCTGCTGGCGGAGCGTGCCGTCGGAGTTGCCGCTGAAGGGATTGTAGATCGTAGTTGTAGAGGCACTCAGGTCGCCGGAGCGAATAGCCTTTGTGGGGATGCTGATCCGGTTGGTATTGGCCTCATGGTCAAAAACTTTGAGATAGTCGGCAAAGAAAAAGAGCTTGTTTTTCTTGATGGGTCCGCCGAAGTTTCCGCCGAAATAGTTATAAGCGAGGTGGCCGACGGAAGGATCGAAGAAGTTGCGCGCGTTGAAATAACTGTTGCGGATGAATTCGTAGGCGGCGCCGTGGAAAGTATTGGTGCCTGACTTCAGGATGACATTCGTGACCGCGCCGCTCGCCCGCCCCAATTCCGCATCGTAATTGCTTGTCGATACGTCTACGGTCTGAATGGCTTCTAGCGGCGGTATTAGGATCTGCAGAAGACCGGTGCGTTCGTTGTCGTCGATACCCTCGATCTGATAGTTATTTCCTTCGCGCAACTGGCCGTTCACCTCGGTCTGGAGCGAGTTGCTCGCGTTGAAGAACTGTGAGTGCTGGAAAGTGGCCCGAGTTGTGCCGGGAACCAGGTTCAACAGGTTTTGAAAATTACGATTGGTTCCGAGGGGCATGTTCTCTGTTAGCACGGTTTCAAGCTTCCGCCCTGTGTCCGCTCGCTCGGTCTGCAGGATGGGGGATTCCGCTTGCACCGTGATGGTGTCGGTCACATTTCCAGGTTGCAGGACTAGGTCCACGCGCTCGGTCGTGTTCACGATCACATCGATACCCGTTCTCGACGCTCGCTTGAATCCCGATTGTTCCGCAGTGATTGCATAGGTACCCGGCGGCAGGTCAGGAAATACATAGTTGCCGCTATCGTTGGTTTGCGACGTATGGCTTATCCCCGTGTTCGTTTCGGCGAGGGTCACTTTCGCGTTGGCAACCGCGGCACCGGACGAGTCGGTCACGGATCCAAGCAAAGTTGCATTGACTGCTTGACCCATAAGCGGCGCAGAAAACAGAGCGGAAAATACAACGAGGAATGTCCCAAGCGGGATGGCCAAACTCAGCAGCCACGGTTTGACGTGGCCGCATTTTGTAATGGCTTGGAACCTGTGGTTCTCCAGGCGGGGTTCCCTCGGGTTTTTCCTTGATGAAAGAGAAATACCTGGAAATTTGCTCATGATTCGTAACCCTCACGCACTTCGAAAACTTCGCGTCTGATGCTGGAAGAGCACACGAGATCTCTGGAACTGGTTCCACAACTTACTCGGCGAAAAGCCCCATGTCAAGCGAGAAGTTTTGCAAAGGAAATCCCTTTCATCGATCTTTTTGCACCTGCGAAGGCAGGGATGACGGCGGCCTCTGAAAGAGAGCACACGCCTTAGCGGGCTTACTTTCCTCCTCGCAAGATCGGTTTCTTGCACCGGCCTTTTCCTCGCCGGGTACACTTCTTAAAGCTGCGGGAAGCAGTGTCACGTCGATTGGGTCTACAAGGTCTCGCTGGCTTCATTAGGCTACTTGGCACATTCTAAGACACTTACCGCGATATCGGCCGCCCGATATTCGTTTTACTTGAGAGCCCTCTGCTCCGACAGATTTTCCTATTGAATGAGCCGCAAATCGTGGGTGTGGTGGCCTGGGGAACTTAAGGATTGCGGGCTGACCTTTCTCGCACCGCAACGTCGAGCTGCTGTGCTAGACTCGTTCACGACGGAAACACCCCGGGACCACGAAGTCGAGGGAAGATGCGAAGGCCGCAAAAAGCCCACAATGGTGTGGAAGCAGTTCCAAAGAAAACGACCATTCGTGATGTGGCGCGAGCCGCAAGTGTGGGCATTGGAACGATTTCCCGCGTGCTCAATTCCAGCTCTCAGGTGAGCCGGCAAACCCGGGCGCGCGTGCTGGAAGCCATCCGCCGACTGGGATTCCGGCCCAACGCCCAAGCTCGCCGCATTCTCAAGCGCCGGTCAGAGATCGTCTGCTTCCTTTTGAGCAACCGCGACTTTCTTCACCCCTTTCACGCGCACATTTTACAAGGCGTCGAGTCTTATGCCAGCAGTTTGCAGCATCACGTTCTGTTTGCGGTGCTGCATTATTCCCCGCGAACCCCGCCTGAGAAGATCGACCTGCCTCCCGTACTGCAGGAACATGGTCTGATTGACGGAGTTATCCTGGCGGGCACCATTTATCCGAACCTGCTCCGCAGGATCGAAGCCATCCACATGCCCTTTGTGGCTTTCAGCAACAACGTGGTTGGATTGGATGGCGAGCAGCGCTACGACCAAGTGGGCTTCGACGACTTCAACGGGGCACTCCAGGCCACGCGCTACCTCATCGCACAAGGTCACCGGCTCATTGATTTTGCCGGCGATATGTCCTACCCGTGGATCCAGCGCCGATTCGATGGTTACCGTCAGGCCATGCGTGAGAAGAAGCTGAAACCAGTTTCAATCCAGCCGCAAAATTTCGACAGTTTTGTGAACTTCGGCCAGAAAAGCGCAGGTCGAATTTTGGCTCGGCCCTCGCGCCCCACGGCAGTCGTGGCCGGCAACGATGAAACGGCGTACGGCCTTTGGCTCTCTTTGCGGCGGCATGGCGTGAAAGTGCCGGATGAAATCAGCCTGGTCGGCTTCGACGACCGCGAGGAAGCCGTGCTGATGGATCCGCCACTCTCCACGGTTCGCGTTTACAAGGAAGAGATCGGCGAAACCTGCATGAAGATGCTTATCGAGCGGCTGCATCATCCGCAAATGGCCTTTAGCCAGCGAATCCTGCCCACTGAATTTGTAGTTCGTGAAACCGTTCGCAAACTCTAGAAAGAAACTGGCTCTCGGAACGAGGAGTGACCGAGGTTCCTTTCACACTCTGGCAGTTCTTTGCGGAGCGCCTGCGGCGCGATAGATGGCTTCGACCAGGGCAAGGCTGCGCCGTCCTTCGCGTCCGTCGCAAGCGGGGAGAGTGTTTTTCTGTATGGCGGAAAGAAAGTCTTCGATGACTGCCTGGTGACCGCGAAAATCGCTGACTGTAGCGGAAGAAGCGCTTTGATTTTCGTCCCGCGGAGCCATTCTTGCGCCTTCGTCCGGTGCTTTCCGGAGATCGGCGGCGATGATCTGGTCGTGTTCGAGGATAACTGTCCCCTCGGTACCGGAAATCTCGACGCGGCGCGGATAGCCCGGATAAGCCGCGGTGGTCGAATGAAATAAGCCGAGCGTACCGCTCGAGAATTCGAGAATCGCCGTCGCAGTGTCTTCGGCTTCGATCGAATGCAGCTCCGTGGCCGTTTGCGCCTGCACGCGAGAAACCTCTCCTAGCAGCCAGAGCAGCAGGTCGATCGTATGGATGCCCTGGTTGATCAGGGCACCTCCGCCATCGAGCTCGAGGGTGCCGCGCCAGCGGGAGTTTCGGTAGTATTCCGGCGGCCGATACCACTTCACGCGAGCGTCCGCCAGCAGGGGTTTGCCGAGCACGCCGTGATCGATCCAGTCTTTCCATTGGCGGATATGAGGTTTCATGCGGTCCTGAAAGATCACGCCGAGTTTGACGCGAGCCCGGTCCGCCACTTCGATGAGTTCGTCGGCGCGGCGAGTGCTGATATCGATAGGCTTTTCCGTTAGAACGTGGAGACCTTGCTCTGCGGCGGCGATGCCCTGTCGAGCGTGAAGGCCCGAGGGGCTGCCGATGATCACCAGGTCCATCGGCCGGTGTGTCAGAAAAGCGGAGAAATCTTCAAATGGCGTTCCGCCGTGGTCGCGACAGAGCCGCCGCACTTTTTCAAAATTCGTACCGTAGACCGCGGCAATTTCGACCCGAGAGATGGCACGCGCGGCACGCGCATGGGTGTCGGAGATGTTGCCGCCGCCAATCAAGCCGACGTGAAACGTCATGGGAATGAAGGCATTAAAGCATTACCGATACGCCGCGACAAAGGCTTTGTAGGCCGCCTCGATGCTTTCCGGTGAGGCCATTCCCGAAGTGATCAGGATGCGGTAGCGGAACATAACAGTCTGGTGCGGGGCTAAGGTAAGGTTCAACTCTTCCTTGCCATTGCTGAAAACCTTTTCGCCGAGCGGGTTGGCGGCGAAAAGCCCGTAACCCCGCGCGTGCCAATACGTCGGGAAGCCCGGATTCGCGGGATGATCCAGAATCGTAATCGTGACCGGCTCATCGCCGATCTTTCCGCTCAGATTGCACCAGCGGCCGCGCGTACCCCAGGCGGCTTCGCCTTTTTTGCCTTCGCTGGTCAGATAGACTCCGTTCACGCCGGTGTTGTCGAGCTTCGCCACGGTAGTAGCTCGCCCGCTCGCGTCGGTGAAAACTTCCGCTTTGTCCGAGGGCATTTCCAGGGCACGCACGACGCGCAGGCCGAGCATCCCGTCCTTCGCATCAGCAAAGACTACCTTTTCGTCCTGTGCGCGCAAAGTCGTGATGCGGTCCACGCTTCGGAAATCCGGCCCACCGCGAAACACAAAGCGCGTATGTTCCTGCAACAACACCTTGCTGCTCGACGTCAGCCAATCAGCGTCTACTTCCAGCTTGCCCTCCTCCGGGCCGCCTTCTGCTGCGACGATTGACCGGTGTCGGATGGTGCCCATCTTCGGTGCATCCTGCGGTTTGATCGCTTCGGAATTGTTCCAGAAATCAATTCCATTGACGTTCTCGTAGTTGAGCCACATGCCCACGTGATGCGGATGATCGACACGTTCGTCCGGGCGCGGCTCGAGCGGATAGCCGCGAGTGATGATCGTGCCGTTGGCCGTGCGCAGCGGATAAAGCACGGGCTTCGCCAGCCTGTCGGGCCAGATGTAGGACGTGAACGGCTGGCCGTCGATGGAAACGTCGACGCGGCGGGCTTCCTCGTGAACGGTAACGGAGATGCGGTCACGCGGATGTGGCCCGGCAGAACCAAGCAACGCCGACAACAGCGCTAAGCTTGAAACGATCGGTCCTCCGACAAGGCGAAAGTGCATAGGGTGCCGCAATCTCCCGCGCCTCAGACTTCTTCCGGCACGACATAGGGCGCACGATAACTTCCCCGCAGCATACGATTTGCTTCCTCATCTTCAATGACGCACTCCTTCTCAGGATCGAAGCGCAGCGCGCGGCCCAGCCGGTACGAAGCGTTCGCCAAGTGCACCAGCGTCGTCGAGATATGCGCTTCCTCGATCGGCGAATGAATATCCTCGGCACGGCGGCTGCGAACGCAATCAACGAAGTTCGCGTAGTGATCGCCCGACCCTTTGCCGGACGGCCCGGGTTCCGCCTGATCCGTAATCCAAGTCTTGTAAGAATCGTATCCATCGGCGGCGAGATAGCCGTTCGATCCGTAAAAAATATTTCCGATGGTGTTGGTCTTTGCGTCCTTGGGCCCCAAGGACTGTTGCTTGTCGTCATTCTTCTTGTTTGCGTTGTTGGCGGCAACATTCAGCCCCGCGGCGGGCACACCCCCGGCCCCATAAGCGCCGGTGCCGATCTCCGCTTCGTGATTGGTGATCCAGTGTCGGACTTCGAGCTCCATCATCTTGCGCTTCCCACCGCCTTCGAAACAGAACGTAGCGTGCAGCGTATTGGGCGTTTCCTGGTCGTCCTGAAACATGAAATGTCCACCCATGGCGGACACATGCACCGGGAACCCCACTCCCAACCCCCACCGTGCGATGTCAATTTCGTGGATGGCTTGATTGCCGACTTCGCCGTTTCCCGTGTCCCAGATCCAATGCCAGTTGTAGTGAAAGCGATTCCGGGTAAACGGCTTCAGCGGCGCCGGGCCAGTCCACAAGTCGTAATGCACGCCTGCCGGAACGGGTTCTTCCGGAGCATGCCCAATCGACGGCCGCCACTTATAGCAAAGCGCTCGCGCCAGATAGACATTGCCGATCGTCCCGTCGCTCAAATGACGAACGGCTTCGATCATCCCGGGATTCGATCGCGATTGGCTTCCATGTTGGCAAATCCGGTTGTACTTCTTCACCGCGCGCACCAATTGTCGTCCTTCAAACCAATTGTGCGAGCACGGCTTTTCCACATAGACGTCTTTCCCGGCCTGGCACGCCCAGATCGCCATCAGCGAGTGCCAATGATTGGGAGTGGCGATGGAGATGGCATCGATGTCCTTGTCCTCGAGCACCTTGCGAACGTCCACGTAGGACTTAGGCTTTGGCAGCCCCAGTTTCTCCACGTTCGCCAAGCGCTGGTTCAATACGTTTTCGTCCACGTCGCAGAGAGCGGCAATCTCTGCGTTTGGCACGCGCGAGAAGCCGCGGATGTGATCATGGCCGCGGCCACGCACTCCGCAGATGGCCACGCGGACGCGGTCGCTCGCTCCCAGAATGCGCGAGTAGCTTGGCGCCGCGGACGCTAGCGCCGTGCCAGCCATACCGGCTCCTGTAATTTTAAGAAAGTCTCGACGGGAAGCTTTTGAAGCGCACATAACACCCTCCAAGAAACTCAAATGGGGACCGGGGCATTTCGGCACGGCGTCCTTCTCGCAGCGGCTAGAGTCTGGTAGAAGGAAACCGGCAAAGCCACTGTTTCCTCCGGGTGCCAATGGTAATCCAAGTTTGGGAAATGTGAGCATTGAAACTTCTTAAAGAGATTGTTTAGGCTGGATAATGGAGCAACCACGGAAATACCTAACCGAACGTTAAGCACGGCTGAATGCAGATTTCAGTTTTTTGCATTTGACACCCTTCCTGACGCCTTCTATATTCCCCTTCGCTTGGCAGCCTTGCACACCTGACGGCCGGCATTCCGGGCAACGGTTCCTGTCGGCGTCACGGTGATTTTTTGTTTTCGGCAAGGCAGAAAAGAAACAGAACATTCTGGACACAGCGCATACCCCGATGGCAGCCACTTCTGTTAAATCGCCAAACCGCAAGGAAGTTCCCTCTTCCGCTCGCCGGATAAAGCCGGCCGAGATCGCGGATGAAGCGCTGGACGTCCTGGCATCCACGCAGGTCATTGATATTCACACCCATTTGTATTCTCCCGCCTTCGGCAGGATCGGCTTGTGGGGAATCGATGAACTTCTGACTTATCACTATCTGGAAGCCGAATTTTTCCGCTCCTCCGATACGACGCCCGAGGAATATTGGAAACTCTCGAAAATCGAACGCGCTGACGCCATCTGGAAGGCCTTGTTCGTCGAAAACAGCCCGGTTTCCGAATCCACGCGAGGTGTCATTGCGGTCTTGAGCGCTTTTGGGCTGCCGACCGAAGCCTCAGGGTTGCAAGAGGCGCGGCGGTTCTTCGCGGCGCAATCGATCGAGACGCACATCCGAAAAGTGTTGCAAATAGCCGGCATAAGCGATGTGGTGATGACCAATGATCCGCTCGACCCCGAGGAGCGCGCCGTTTGGATGGGCGGAGGACAGAATCACCCTCAGTTTCACGCGGTTCTGCGGCTGGACCGCATCCTGTGGGGCTGGCCGCAGCACTGGCAGCAGTTGGCCAGCGAAGGCTATGCCGTAGACGAGCACGGCTCCGGAAAATCGGTTTCCGAAGTCCGCCGGTTCCTCGCCGACTGGCACAAGCGCATGCGCCCGCTCTACATGGCCGTGTCGCTGGCCGACACGTTTCAATTCCCGGACGAGAGCGTCACCGGCCAATTGTTGAGCGAGGCGGTATTACCGTCCTGCCGCGAATTGGGCCTGCCGATGTCGCTGATGATCGGCGTGCGGCGGCAAGTCAATCCGAGATTACGCCTTGCCGGCGACGCCGTGGGGAAAGCGGACCTGCGCGCGGTTGAAAACCTTTGCCGCAGCTTTCCTGATAACCGGTTTCTCGTAAGCGTGCTCAGCCGCGAAAACCAGCACGAGCTCGCCGTCTATGCCCGCAAGTTTAATAACCTGATGCCATTCGGATGTTGGTGGTTCCTCAACAATCCCTCCATCGTCGAGGAAGTCACGCGGGAGCGCATGGAACTTCTCGGAACAAGCTTTATTCCGCAGCATTCCGACGCGCGGGTGCTCGAGCAGGTCATCTACAAGTGGCAGAACACGCGGCGCACCCTTGCGCCGATCCTCGCGAATGCTTATCAGTTGCTGCACGCCGACGGCGCGGAAATCACCCGGCAAAAGATCCAGCGCGATGTGAACCGGCTCTTCCGCGCCAATTTCGAGAAGTGGACGGGACCGCTCCGCGCATGAGGGTTTCAAGACGCAAGGCCGCGACGGACACTAACTTTTGCCCGCGGCTTTCGGCAGGACCTGCGGACGGGAGCTTCGCTCTTGCTCCGTAAGCACCTCCCGGAGAAAGTTGGCGATGGCCTCGGTCAGCTTGCGCGGACTCTCGGTCGCAGCCATCGCCAGCGCCAGGTTTCTTGTGAGCCGATGGCCTTCGACCCGAAACTTTTGAAAGAAATGCGACCGGCCCCGCAAGGCATGTTCCGGGAGGATGGAATAGCCGAAGCCGGACTCCACGAGCCGTTTGATGGCTTCCGTGTCGTCCGCTTCCATGCGAACGTTTGGCTGTACGCCGATTTCCTTGAAGATTCCATCGATGGCACGCCGCACATTGCTTCGTTTGGGATAAAGTAGAAACGGCACATTCATGAGCTCGGCGGGCCGCAGTGTGCCGATATGGCTGCTGGCGGTTTTCTTGAGCGATGGGCGCACGACGAGCAGCTCCTCGTCGAACAGGGGAATGATCTGGAGATTGTCTTCCGGGACGGGCAGCGTAATAAGCGCCAGGTCAAACCGCCGTTCGTGCAAACCGGCAACCATCTCTTCCGTTACCCCGACGGTAACGCGGATCTCGGCATGAGGGAACCGGCTGCGCAATTGCCGGAGAGGCCGGCCGAGTTGGTAGATGAGCGTGGTGACGCCGGTCGCGAAATGAAAAGGACGCGTGTCCTTGGTGATGTCATTCTGAAATTCCTGCTGGATGTGGCCCATCAGCCTGACGAGTTCCCTGGCACGTTCCGCGAGGCGCGAAGCGGCGGGCGTGGGAATCAGGTGCTTTCCCCGGCGCACGAAAAGCTCGGTGTGGAGCTCTTCGGCGAGGTTGTGAAGCTGGAGACTTACGGCGCCCGGAGATAAGTGAACTTTCTCCGCTGCCCGCGTCATGCTGGGTGAGTCCATCACCGCGAGGAAGAGTTCAAGTTGATGGACATCCATTGGCACTCTCCGAAAATGGCCCGCCGGTAGAGACGCGGGGGCCGTGCCCGGATTCAAAAAAGCAGCAAGCGAAAGCAAGCCGTCCGCGCAGGAATTTTACACTGGCCGCAAGCGAAAGCGTCAAGTTTGCGCGCTGCGGCGGTGACGGACGGGGCTTTTGGAGGGCTCTAGCGTCTAACACTAGATTGTGCAAAGCCGTGCGGCTAAAATGAGCATCGAGAAAGCAAAGGTTCGGATGGCGAGCTACTCAACAACGAAAACCCGGGTCTTGCAACTCGACCCGCGAGACAACGTTCTCGTGGCCCTGACGGACCTCGGCAAGGGAGAACGGATTAGTTTTTTAAAAAAAGACTACGTTTTGTCCGCGGATGTTCCTGCCAAACACAAATTCGTCACCGCGGACGTAGCGGCTGGCGGCGAAATCATCATGTACGGTGTGCTGGTTGGAAAAGCCACGGAAGCGCTGCGGCCCGGGGATTTACTTTCGACGCGCAATCTTCGCCACGCCGCCGCAGAATTCCACGAGACGGAGAAGGTCGGCCGCGCCTGGACGCCGCCCGATGTCTCGGCGTGGCGCACAAAAACCTTCGCCGGGTACCACCGAGCCGATGGCCAAGTGGGTTCGCGGAACTATTGGATCGTGCTTCCGCTGGTGTTTTGCGAAAACCGCAATCTTGCCGTTTTGAAGCAAGCGTTTGAAGAGGAGCTCGGTTTCGCCGCTCCCCAGGTTTACCGCCGCCAGGTTGCCGAAATGGTCCGCCTGTACCGGGAAGGAAAGAATGACGAATTGCAGTCGTTCTCCTTCACTGCCCTGCAGCCGGGAGCGCCTTCCCTAAGAGTGTTTCGAAATGTCGACGGGATCAAATTCCTGATGCATGAAGGCGGCTGTGGGGGCACGCGGGAGGACGCCAATAATCTGTGCGGTTTGCTCGCGGGTTACATCCACCATCCGAACGTAGCCGGCGCCACGGTTCTCAGCTTGGGTTGCCAGAATGCACAGATCTCCATACTGCAAGAGCAGATCACGCGCCGCGATCCCCATCTCAACAAGCCATTGCTGATTTTCGAGCAGCAAAAGAGTCCTTCGGAGGCCGCGATGATTTCGCGCGCCATCCGCGAAACGTTTCTGGGTTTGGTCGAAGCGGACAAAGCCGAGCGGAAGCCGGCGCCTTTGTCGAACCTTACGCTGGGCTTGAAGTGCGGCGGCTCCGACGGCTTTTCCGGCCTCTCCGCGAATCCGGCCATCGGGCACACGGCCGATCTGCTCGTTGTGCTGGGCGGAAGAGGAATTCTTTCTGAGTTTCCGGAACTGTGCGGCGTGGAGCAAGAATTGATCGACCGCTGCATGCGAATTGAAGTGGCGGACCGATTCGTTAAGCTCATGCGGGACTACGCCGCCCGCGCGAAAGCCGTTCGCTCCGGATTCGAGATGAATCCGTCTCCGGGAAATATCCGTGACGGCCTTCTCACCGACGCCATGAAGTCGGCTGGCGCGGCCAAAAAGGGCGGCACTTCGCCGGTCACTGCGGTTCTGGACTATCCCGAGTATTCGAGCGAGCCCGGCCTCAATCTGCAATGCACGCCGGGGAACGATGTCGAGTGCGTGACCGCGCAAGTGGCGGCAGGCGCGAACGTCGTGTTGTTCACCACGGGATTGGGTACCCCCACGGGAAATCCCATCGCGCCGGTTTTGAAAATTTCGACCAACTCCGGCCTTGCCGGGCGCATGCCGGACATCATTGATATCGACGCCGGCTCGATCATCTCCGGGAAAACAACCATCGAGCAAATGGGCGAAGTCATTCTCGACCGTGTGATTCAGGTCGCTAGCGGCGAGGCGCGCACCAAGGCGGAAATCCTGGCGCAAGATGATTTCATTCCCTGGAAGCGGGGAGTCTCTCTCTAGCAGTTGTAGGGGCGCGCTTTAGCGCGTCCCTTTCAAAGTGCCACGAACTGCTTGGGCAGAGCGGTAAAATGCCTTGGGCTTTTGTCATGAAGATCGATGCGCACCAGCATTTCTGGAAATACCATGCCATGCGGCATTCCTGGATCACCGAGGAAATGGCCATCTTGAAGCGTGACTTCCTGCCCGAAAATCTGGAGCCGGAGCGTAAGGCGAGCGGAATAGATTCGACCATCGCCGTGCAGGCCGAACAATCGGAAGACGAAACCTTGTTTTTGCTCCAGCTCGCCGCGCGCAACTCGAGTATCGCCGGCGTCGTTGGCTGGATCGACTTGCGCTCGCCACAAGCTGCGAAGCGCATGAAGTTTTTCTCAAAGTTCGACAAGCTTTGCGGATTCCGCCACATTGCGCAGGACGAGCCGGATGACCGTTTTCTGGTGGGCGATGATTTCGTCTGCGGCATCGCCTACCTCCGCCAATTCGGCTTTACCTACGACATTCTCATCTATCCCAGGCAGCTGCCCGCCGCGCTGGACTTGGTCGCTCGCTTTCCACAACAACCATTTGTCATCGACCATTTGGCGAAGCCCGCGATCAAGCTCAGGAATCGCTCGGGATGGGCCGCGCTCATGCAAAAGATGGCGGCGCACCCAAACGTGTACTGCAAGCTCTCGGGAATGGTCACCGAAGCGGACTGGCATCACTGGAAGAAAGAAGATTTTCGCCCCTATTTGGATGTAGTCTTTGGCGCGTTCGGGCCCGAGCGGCTGATGTTCGGCTCGGACTGGCCGGTGTGCCTGCTCGCCGCGAGTTATCAGCAGGTGTTGGAAATCGTGGAAGAATACGTGCAAGACTGCGCGGCGGACGTCAAAGGAAAAATCTTTGGCGGCAATGCCGCCCAATTCTATGGTTTGAAAATGGCGCAACATGGACTTGCAGCTTAAAGACAAAGTGGTCCTCATCACCGGCGGTGCCAAAGGAATCGGTGCGGCCATCGCTCGCGGTTGTGCGCGCGAGGGTGCCATCCCGGTCTTCGTGGACAAGGACGCGGATGCCGCGACGCAACTCACAAAGGAATTGTCGACTAGCGGGGCAAAGTGCCGCGCGATCTTGACCGACGTGGTGCCCGCGGAGAATTGCGCCGCGGTCGTCGAACAAACCCTCGGCGAGTTCGGGCGACTGGACGTGCTCGTCAACAACGTGGGCGTGAACGACAACGTCGGGCTGGAACACGGTTCTCCGGAAAAGTATGTCAAGTCGCTCGAACTGAACTTGCTGCATTACTACAACATGGCGCATTACGCCTTGCCGCCGCTTAAAAAGTCGCAGGGCTCGATTCTGAACGTCGCGTCCAAAGTGGCCATGACCGGCCAGGGCAAGACCTCCGGGTATACCTCCGCAAAGGGCGCCATTCTCTCGCTCACGCGAGACTGGGCTTGCGAATTGCTCCCCTATGGCATGCGCGTGAACGCGATCGTTCCTGCCGAAGTCATGACCCCTCTTTATAAGTGGTGGCTCAACACGTTTCCCAATCCAGAAGAAAAACTGAAGCACATTGTTTCCAAGATTCCGCTGGGGAACAGAATGACGCAGCCCGAGGAAATCGCGGCTATGGCCCTGTTTCTGATTTCGCCGCAGGCCAGCCACGTGACGGGCCAGCACGTTCTCGTTGACGGCGGCTACGTGCATCTCGACCGCGCCTTAACGTGAAGCTCCGACGGTCATTCCGAGACCGTGGTCTAGAGTGGCATCTGCTTTTCTCTTCTTTCGTTGCTGCGAAGTAGCGCCACAGGAGGAAACTTGGCGTCCGAATCCGCTCCCCTCACGGAACGAAAATACGTTTTGCCCTTCATCCTGATTACCAGTTTATTTTTTCTCTGGGCCTTCGGCGTCAATTTGAATGATGTTCTCATCCCGCACTTCAAGTCGGCCTTCAGCCTGAGCGACTTTCAGTCCTCCTTCATTCAAATCGCCTTCTTCGGCGGCTACTTTCTTGCGGCTCTGGTCGCCGGGCGCCTGATGGAACGCATCGGCTACCGGCTTGGAATCCTCACCGGCCTGTTTCTCTGCGCTGCCGGAGCCCTCCTGTTTGTCCCTGCGGGCTCGCTCGGGATTTACGGACTATTCCTGCTTTCTTCCTTCGTGCTGGCCTGCGGCCAGAGCTTCCTCGAAGTCGCCGCCAATCCCTATGCGACGATGCTCGGCGCACCGGAAAGCAGCGAGCGCCGGCTGAATCTTGCGCAGTCTTTCAATGCCGTCGGCGCTGTGGTGGCGCTGCTGGTGGTCGGGCCGCTGATCCTCACCGCGACGGCGCCGAGCGCCGCCGAGCTTGCGGGGCTTAGCCCGGCGGGCTTGCAGGCTTATCGCGCGTCGCAAACGGCTACGGTTCGCATTCCTTACCTGGTGATCGGCGGCATTTTCCTCCTGGTCGCCGCCTTGATTTACTTCTCCCACCTGCCGGAAATCCGCGAGCAGGCATCGTCCGAGGAAGCCGGGGCTGCCGCGAGCTGGAGGGGGGTTCTCTCTCACCAACATCTGGTGAGCGGCGTCATCGCGCAATTTCTTTACGTGGGCGCGCAGGTTGGGGTTGGAAGCTTCGTCATCCGGTTTGTGATGCATGCCGAAGCGTTTCTCGGGCCGCGGGCGGCGGCAAGATACCTGCAGCTTCATCTGGTGGGCTTCATGATCGGGCGATTCGCAGGCTCCGCGCTCATGAAATCGATTCGCGCGTCGCGCCTGCTCGCCTTTTTCGCCTTTGGCGCGCTCCTTTGCGCGGTGGTCGCGACTTCCACGAGCGGTGCCATCCCGATTTACGCGGTGGTGTTGATCGGATTCTTTCACTCGATCATGTTTCCGACGATTTTCGCCCTGGGCATCAAGAATCTTGGCCCCTTCACCAAGCGCGGCTCGTCCCTGCTGGTGATGGCCATCCTCGGAGCCGCGGTTGTGCCGCCGATTATGGGCAAAATCTCCGATCTCTCGAACATTCAGCGCGCGTTCTTGGTTCCCTTGCTTTGCTACGCGTACGTTTGGTATTTCGCAGTAGCAGGGTACAAGCCGAAGCCGGCTGGCGGCGGAAGCCGCACCCGCGGCCAAACTCCCATGACGATCGCCGAGGTCCCATAACCAAATGACGAAACGCTATTGCCTGACACTGGATTTGAAGGACGATCCGAAACTGATTGCCGAATATCGGCGCTATCACGAGAAAATTTGGCCGGAAATTACGAAGAGCATTCGCGACGCGGGAATTGAAGACATGGAGATCTACCTGCTTGGGACGCGCATGTTTATGGTGATAGAGGTGAACGAGCAATTTTCGTTCGAGAGGAAGGCGAAAGCGGACCTGGAGAACTTGAAAGTGCAAGAGTGGGAAGAGCTGATGTGGAAGTTCCAGAAACCGCTTCCGCACGCCAAGCCCGGGGAGAAGTGGCTGCGGATGGAGCGCATCTTCAAGCTGGAACGGTAGTCGAGGAGAGCGGAAAGCGAAAGCTGACCCACAAAGGGGCGAAAAGAGATTTGAAAGCGAAGGAAGCTCCTGATATATGTCTTGCTTCGCGTGACGGCAAGAGGCGAGCAGAGAATACGATGAAGATTAAAGACGCCAAGGTGATGGTATGCAGCCCGGGGCGGAACTTCGTGACCCTGAAGATCACGACCGAGGACGGCATCTACGGGCTAGGAGACGCGACGCTGAATGGGCGCGAGCTGGCGGTGGCCAGCTACCTGAGCGACCACGTGATTCCGCTGCTCGTCGGACGAGACGCGCGGCGCATCGAAGACACCTGGCAATACCTTTACAAAGGGGCCTACTGGCGGCGCGGGCCGGTGACGATGTGCGCGATCTCGGCGGTGGATACGGCGCTGTGGGACATCAAGGGCAAAGCGCTCGCTGCGCCGGTGTACCAATTGTTGGGAGGCGCGTCGCGTGAAGGCGTGCTGGTTTATGGACACGCGAGCGGGAAGGATACCGAAGAAACGGTCAAAGCGGTGGCCGAGTATCTGAAGCTGGGGTACAAGGCCATCCGAGCGCAGAGCGGCATTCCGGGACTGCCGAGCACGTACGGCGTTGGCCACGGGAAAATGTACTATGAGCCAACCGAGAAAGATGCGCCCGCCGAAGAAGTGTGGAGTTCCGAGTTGTATCTGAACTTCGTGCCGCAATTGTTCGCGCGGCTGCGACAGGAATTCGGCGAAGACATTCCGTTGTTGCACGACGCGCATCACCGGCTCACGCCGATGGAAGCGGGGAGGCTGGGAAAAAGCCTCGAGCCCTACCATTTGTTCTGGCTCGAAGATCCGACGCCGGCGGAGCTGCAGGAGGGCTTTCGGCTGATCCGGCAGCACACCACGACGCCGATTGCGGTCGGAGAGGTCTTCAACTCGATTTACGATTGTCAGCAGCTCATCCGCGAGCAGCTGATCGATTATATTCGGACCGCGGTGGTGCATGCGGGCGGGATTTCCCACCTGCGAAAGATCGCCAGCCTGGCGGAACTGTATCAGGTGCGGACCGGATGTCACGGAGCGGTCGATATGAGTCCGGTGTGTATGGCGGCAGCGCTGCATTTTGATTTGAGCGTGCACAATTTTGGCATCCAGGAGTACATGCGGCACACGGAAGAAACCGACCGGGTGTTCCCGCATTCCTACCGTTTTTCGGACGGGATGATGTATCCGGGCGACAAGCCGGGCCTGGGTGTAGATATCGACGAAAAACTCGCGGCGAATTATCCTTACCGGCGAGCTTACTTGCCGATCAACCGGAAGCTCGACGGCACGATGCACAGTTGGTAGGCGCTAAGGGTTCGTTGAGCCGCGTTGAATGTCGAGTCAAGTTTTGCTGTTTGACGCAAGAAAAAAGCCGGAGCTAGAGTCTCGAGGGGAGCTCCAGCGAAGCAGTTTATCCATGGATCCTTCGCAACCGACGTCTCGGTCCGATACCCTGCCACCGGCGGCAGAAACCGCCAACCTTGGCGAATCTGCGGCCACGGGCTTTCGCTTTCGACTCGGATATTTTCGCTGGGTGATCTGCGCGCTGCTGTTGCTCGGAACCACAAAGAATTACATGGACCGGCAAGTCCTGGGCGTGCTCAAGGTCACGTTGCAGCACGACTTCCACTGGAATGAAATTGACTTTGCCAAGTTAGTGAAAGCGTTCCAGGCCACTTATGCGCTGGGCATGCTGGTCATGGGCTGGCTTGTCGATCGCGTCGGCACGCGATTGGGCTACGCTCTGGCAATGGTTTTCTGGAGCGTGGCGTCGATGGGGACGTCGCTAGCGAATTCCCTGGGGGGCTTTGCGATGTCTCGCTACGCGCTGGGATTCTGGGAACCGGCTGTTTTTCCGGCGAGCATCAAGGCGGTGGCGGAATGGTTCCCAAAGAAGGAGCGCGCGCTCGCGACGGGCATTTTCAACGCGGGAACGAACATAGGCGCAATTGTTACGCCGTTGATTGTGCCGTGGATCGTCGTGCACTGGGGCTGGCGAGCGGCGTTCGTGGGAATCGGGGCGATCGGGTTCGTCTGGCTTGCCGTCTGGCTCCTGATTTATCGCACGCCGGAGGACCACTCCTGGGTTTCCAAAGCGGAATTGCTGTACATCCGCAGCGATCCGCAAGAAGCCGGTCGAAAAATAAAATGGGCGCGGCTGGTGCAACTGCGGCAGACGTGGGCGTTCGCGCTGGGAAAATTTCTCACCGACCCGATCTGGTGGTTTTATCTTTTCTGGGTGCCGGGATTCTTGCAGGACAAACATGGATTAGCGCTGACGGGAATCGGGATTCCGATCATGGTGATTTACCTGATTTCGGACGTGGGAAGCGTTTTGGGCGGCTGGATCTCTTCGTCGTTGATCAAGCGCGGACGCAGCGTGAACGCCGCGCGAAAGGTGGCCATGCTGCTTTGCGCCGTGGGCGTGATTCCGGTGGTGTTTGCTTATCGCGTCGAGAGCACTTGGTCCGCGGTACTGCTGATCGGGCTTGCGGCGGCGTGCCATCAGGGATTTTCCGCTAACCTTTACACGTTGACCTCCGACATGTTTCCCGCACGCGCCGTGGGTTCGGTGGTCGGCATGGGCGGGATGGCGGGAGCGATTGGAGGCTGGTTCATTGCCGACGTCGTAGGCCATGTGCTCGAGTGGACGGGAAGCTACATGATTCCGTTCGCGATGGCGGGTGTCGCTTATCTGGTCGCATTGGGCGCAATTCATGTTCTGACCCCTCGCTTGGAACCCGCCAGGGTCGAGTGACGAAGAAGCGGTTAAATAAGGCAGCGGGTGAGGAGCGCGCGTGGCGCTAACGATTAAGCCGAAAAAGGAATGCCGCTGGGACCTCGTGAGCCTGGGCGAGGTGATGGTGCGGTTCGACCCGGGTGAGAGGCGCATCGCGACGGCTCGCAGCTTTGAAGTGTGCGAGGGCGGCGGGGAATACAACGTGGCGCGGGGATTGAAGCGCTGCTTCGGCCTGGACACGGCCGTGGTGACGGCGTTTGCGAACGATCCGGTGGGGCGGCTGCTCGAGGACCTGATTTATCAGGGAGGAGTGGACCCGTCGCTGGTGCGATGGGTGGAGCACGACGGGGTGGGGAGGGCGGCGCGGAACGGATTGAATTTTACCGAGCGCGGTTTCGGTGTGAGGGCGGCGCTGGGAAGTTACGACCGCGGACACACCGCCGTGTCGCAGTTGGAGCCCGGAGAGATCGCTTGGGACGAAATTTTCCGAAAACAGGGCGCGCGATGGTTTCACACGGGGGGGATTTTCTCTGCGCTTTCCCAGACGACGCCGGACGTGGCCTTGGAGGCCATCGAAGCGGCGCGAAAAAACGGCACGATCGTCTCGTATGACTTGAATTATCGGGCATCGCTCTGGAAATCACTGGGCGGAAAGAAGCGCGCGCAAGAGGTGAACCGGCGGATTGCGCCGCATGTGGATGTGATGCTCGGGAATGAAGAGGATTTCTCGGCGGCGCTGGGGTACGAAGTGCCAGGAATGGACGAGCATCTTTCCTCGTTCGAGGTGGAAGGATTCAAGCAAATGATCGGCAAGGTGGTGAAGGATTATCCGTTCAAGGTAGTGGCCACCACGCTCAGGAAGGCCAAAACCGCGACAGTGAATGATTGGGGTGCCATTTGTTTTTGCGAAGGGAAATTCTATCAGGCGAGGAATCGAGAGAACCTCGAGATTTTCGATCGCGTGGGCGGCGGCGATTCGTTTGCTTCGGGCCTCGTATACGGATTTTTGGCAGGGCAGGATCCGCAGTGGTGCGTGGAGTGCGGAGCGGCGCACGGAGCGCTGGCGATGACGACTCCGGGTGATACTTCGATGGTGACCTTCGAGGAAGTGGTGCAGGTGATGAAAGGCGTGGGTGCACGGATCGCGCGATGACGGCAAGGACAAGTTTCGCGAGGCGGCGGAAAGATGGATAAACAACAAGTTCGCGAGCGGATCGTTGAGATTGGAGTGGTGCCGGTGGTTCGCGCATCGTCGGCGTGGGAAGCGCGCATGGCAGCGGACGCCGTTTGCGAGGGCGGGATTCCGATTGTGGAGATCACCATGACGGTACCGGGGGCGGTCGAAGTGATCCGGGAGCTGGCCAAAAGCAGCCCGGCTGATGTTCTGGTTGGAGCCGGAACCGTTCTTAATGCGGAAGCAGCAAGGCGATGCCTGGATGCGGGTGCGCAGTTCCTGGTAAGTCCCGGGCTCAATCTGCAAGTGATCCATCTGGCGGTCGCGGAGGGAAAACTCATGATGGCTGGGGCGCTGACGCCGACCGAAGTGATTACGGCCTGGGAAGCGGGCTCGGATTTGGTGAAGGTTTTCCCTTGCGGCCAGCTGGGAGGAGCAAAGTACATCAAGGCTTTGCGGGGGCCGCTTCCACAAGTACCGCTGGTGCCGACTGGCGGCGTGAGTCTCCATACGGCGGCGGAGTTCGTTGAAGCGGGGGCTGCCGCACTGGGTGTTGGTGGGGAATTGGTGCAATCCGACGCGCTGCGGGCTGGCAAACCGGAGGTTATTGTGGAGAACGCCAGGAAGTTCCTGGCGGTTGTGAAAGAAGCGCGCGCGCGGATGACGGCGAGCGCCGCTGCAAAAGGAAGCTGCTGAGCGCTTGCATTCTTTTTGCGATCGGCAGGCGACTTGGGTTATTGATTCACGCCGCTGGCCAGGATGCCGCCATCGACGACGAGCAGATGGCCGGTGACAAAGCTCGAGGCATCGGAGGCAAGAAACACCGCGGCACCGGCAAGCTCGTCGAGCTTGCCGAAGCGGCGCATTGGCGTGCGCAGCAGGAATTCTTTGCCGCGCTCCGTGCCGTCAAGAAGGTCCGCATTCAACTCCGTGCGGAGCACACCGGGAATGAGCGCATTGACACACACGCCCGAAGTGGCCCATTCGATGGCCAGCGTTTTGGTGAGGGAGGCCACTCCGGCCTTACTGGCGCCGTAAGCCGCGACTTCAAAGAGTCCTACCAGAGAAGAAAGCGAGCCGATGTTGATGATGCGCCCATAGCGCCGCTCGATCATGTGGCGACCAAAGATCCGGCAGGCGCGAAGGGTTCCTTTGAGGTTGGTCTCAAAGATGGCGTCCCAGTCGGACTCGGGGAAGTCGAGTGTGGGCATTTTCTTGGTGCGACCGGCGCAATTGACAAGGATTTGAACGCTGCCGAATTCGGCCGAGACCGCCTGCAGCAGGCGCTCGATACTCGAGTTGTCGGTGACGTCACAGGTCTCGACAAGCGAGCGGCGGCCAAGCGCCTCCATTTCCGCGGCGCTTTTGCGCACGAGTTCCGCGCGGCGGCCGGTCGGGACGACATTGGCCCCCGCTTGCGCTAATCCGCGGGCAAGGGCCAGCCCGATCCCGCTTGTTCCGCCGATTACGACGGCGGTCTTGTTGGTCAGGTCAAGAAGCGGATGGCCCATGAGCACTCGCGTATGAGTTCAATTTTCCTCCCGCGGTGAGTCACCCATCTCGTGTGGACAACGATTGTACTGCCACGGGCAGGAATTCCGTCTTGAATATCCTTAAATGGACCGTTTACCAGACCTGAAGGCGACTCCTTTTTGGGAAGCACTGGCGACGCCCCGGCCGGATTTCGCATCGAAGCTTACAGTACAATAAGAGAGAATGCTTTGAGGAGGGATCGAAAATGTTTGGCCCCCCGGCTGCGGCGACTAGGAATTGTTTAAAGAGCGCATGCTTTACCGCTTTATGCGTTGTTGCGATAGCTCGGCCTGCGCTTCCGCTTGCGGCCCAGCAAGGCGGCCCATTGCCGGCACCGCCTGCGGGTACGATAACGGCTTCCGGGCCAGCGACTCAGTCTTCCACCGGGCCGCGCGAGCCAACCTCGCATATCATCAACGAACCACCGGCGATGCCGGTGGACGAAATTATCCAGAAATTCGCGCAGCGTGAAGAAGACTTCCGGAAGGAGCGCGACAATTTCACCTACACCCAGGACGTCGGCTTTCAAACCATTGACGAAGACGGCCAGGTGGACGGGGAATTCCGGGAGGTTCGCGACATTCTTTTCACGCCGGGTGGCAAGCGCTACGACAAAGTGACCTATGCACCGGTTACCACGATTACGCGCCTGATCATGACGCAGCAGGACTTTGACGATATTGAGAAAGTGTGGCCCTTTGTCATGACCACGGAAGAACTTCCCAAGTACGACGTGAAATACGTGGGCCGCGAGCACGTGGATGAACTGAATACCTATGTGTTTGATCTCGAGCCCAAGAAACTGGAAAAAGGCCAGCGTTACTTTCGCGGGCGCGTGTGGGTAGACGACAAGGACTTGCAGATCGTGAAGACCTCGGGAACCTCGACTGGCCTCTTAAAGAAGAAGGAAGACCAGGCTTTTCCGCGTTTCGAGAACTACCGCGAAAATATCGAAGGGCACTACTGGTTTCCGTCGTACACGCGAGCGGACGACATCCTGCATTTCAAAACGGGCGAAGCAGTGCACGTACGCATTGCGGTCCACTATTCGAACTATAAGCGCTTTAGCACGACCATCAAGATCGGAAACGCCACGCAAATCGATCAGCCGAAGCCCTAAGTACCAGCGACGGCGATACGGAAAGTTGCTTACCTCCGGCTGAGCCAGACGAGCGTCACACCAAGGCACACCACCAGCACGCCCAGCCAACGTTGCTTGCTTATTTTTTCGCGCAGGAATAGCGCCGCGCCGATGGCGCCGGCTGCGTAACTCAGCGCGGTCACCGGCACAACGAAGCTTACATTTTCCATGGAGAGCATCGCCAGCAGGGAGAAAAATGCCACGGTCATCATGCCGATCCCGATCCACATCCATCCGACACGCGCGGCGCTCCACACAAACCGCGCCAGCGCCGCGGGGCGGAAGTCGTGGACTTCGCCGACCGCTTTCATGGCGTGCGAAACGCATAGCTCTCCGCCGGTTCCGGCGGCGACGATCAGCGTCAGAAAAACGATCTCCAGCACGTTTACCTTTTCTCCGTGGTTCGCGGATGGGTATGACCGACAATGAAGACGCCAAAACAAATCACCACGATGCCCGACCAGCGCAAGAGGTTCACTCGCTCACCAAGGAGAAATAGACCAAGAACGGCTACAACGGCATAGGAAAAAGCGGAAGCGGGCTGGACGTAACTGTAGTCCGCCCAGGTCAGCACCAGCATGTAGGCCACGAAAAAGGCGAGCAAGCAGGCGATACCCAGCCAGATGTAGCCGGACATGAAAATTCGCATCAAGATGTGAAACAGTCCTTGAGGCGCCCAATCTTGCGCCGAGCCGATGCCGCGCATCCCTTTGCTAAGCAGGACGTTGCCGAGGGGAGCAAAGAAAGCGATGAAGAGAAGGAGAGTGTAGGTCTTGAGGTGCAGGCCTGGAGAGTCTTTCATGCGATTCCCGGTTTCGGCGCTTCCCCTTAAAAAGATACGGGCATTCATCTTACTCGATGTCAGGCCTTCTTCTAAAGCTCCAAGAGGGCGAAAAGGTTCGCTTTTTGCTATGCTCTTCCTTCGAAACAAAGGTCCGGCAAAGCGAATAGGGACGCTAAAGGGGTGCAATGATTTCCCAGGCTGTGGATTATCTCTTTCGGACACTCGCAGCCACACCCTTTATCTACTATTTGCTCGTATTGTTTAGCACCTGGCGATTCTTCCGTGGCGCCGGCCGCCGTTTATCTCAGGATTCGGATTTCACTCCTCCTATCAGCAACCTGAAACCCCTTCGCGGGTTGGATCCCGAAGCCTACGAGAACCTGGCCAGTTACTGCCGCCAAGACTATCCCGAGTATGAACTGATTTTCTGCGTCGGCGATGAGAACGATCCCTCGGTGCCGGTCCTCGAAAAGTTGAAACACGATTTTCCCGACCGGCAGATTCGCATCCTGTTTGGCTCCGGACGCAAGGCCATCAACGATAAAGTGGCCAAACTCGTGCGCATGGTGGAGGAAGCGCGCCACGAGGTGCTGGTCATTAACGACAGCGACGTTCGCGTGGAACCAAACTACCTGCGAACGGTAGTCGCACCTTTGCGCGATCCGAAAGTGCGCGGCGTGACCTGTCTTTACGTTTCTACAGACGATAGGACTTTCACGCAACACCTGCACTCCATCGGTATGATCTGCGATTTTTTCCCCGGCATTTTTGTGGCGCGCCAGCTGGACGGCATCAAGTTTGCCTTTGGCCAGACGATTGTTACGACCAGATCCTGCCTGCAGGCCTTTGGTGGCTACGAGTCTATCGAAAACCGTCCCGCGGACGACTTGCTGGTTGGCCGGTACATCGCGCAACAAGGCTACGAAGTGGAGCTGCTGCCGTACGCCGTCAAAACCGTCCCCGATTATGATTCCTTCAAAGGCCTTTTCATCAAGCGCCTCCGCTGGCTGACGGTCATGCGCCACATGCGGCCCTGGGGGCACATTGGCCTGACCTTTACGCAAGGCCTGCCGTGGTCCTTAGCCATGCTCCTCACGCATCCGGCCGATGGCATTGGCGCCGCGTACATTGGCGCCTATGCGTTGTCCCGCTTAGCGATCACCTGGCTTGTGGGCGCATGGGGTTTGCAGCAGCGCGAACTTTGGAAGAAGATGCCGCTCGTCTTCGTCTGGGACGCTTCGGCTTTTTTTATCTGGCTGTTATCCTTCGGACGCAGGCGGATTCGGTGGCGCAACGTCGATTACCGCATTCGGGATGGCATACTCGTACCCGTTGCACCCAACCCGGCGTCAAATTCCCCAAGATAACGTTGGAGGCACGCTGATTTCCCCGAAGGGTGAGATGGGCGCGAAGGTTTGCGGGAAGGCCAGCAATCTAGGGGCAACCGCCGCGATTGACCTGCTTAAAGGCAGCGGGCTCATCATTCAGGACTTCATGAAAAAAGTAGAGACCGCCGTCGAACCCGCGGCCTTTCCCTTCGATCTGGGTTTTGTCTTGCGTGTGGCGAATCAGCTCGACGCCAACAAGGCGCGCTGTCCTCGGTGACTTATTCAAGCTTTCTTGGCTTTGGCTTCGACGCGCGTCTCCATGCCGGACGACTTCGCGGGCATGCTCATCTGCAGGCGCCGCTCGTTTTTCGGTTCGCGCCAGTTCACTTGCGGGAGCATCAAGGAAGCGTCCACTCGGTCACGGTACTTGAGGGCGATGTTCATCAGCGAATCGAGCAAAGAATCCGACAGATAATGCGGTTTCAAACCGAGGTCAATGAGTTTCGAGTGCTTCGCGTTGTAGTAATGCTGCTCCGCCTCGACCCGCGGATCAGGGATGTGGTCAACTTCAACGGGGACGCCCATCTTCTTTGCCGCCCCTTCCACAAGCCGAGCGAGGTCCATGACAGAGAATTGCTCAGTAAACTGGTTGTACACGCGGCATTCGCCCCTCGCCGCGGGGTTGTTGCAGGCAATCTCGATGCAGCGAACCGTATCGCGAATGTCCAGGAAGCCGCGGGTTTGTCCGCCCTTCCCGTACACGGTGAGCGGCTGGCCGATGGCAGCCTGCACGCAAAAGCGGTTCAACACCGTCCCGAAAACATCGTCGTAGTCGAAACGATTGATCAGCGCTTCGTCGAGGGCGCATTCATCGGTCATCGTTCCGTAAACGACACCTTGATTCAAGTCCGTAGCGCGAATTCCCCAGATTTTGCAGGTGAACATGATGTTGTGGCTGTCGTGAACCTTGGAAAGGTGGTAGAAGGACCCCGGCTGCTTGGGGAAGGGAACGGTGTCCCTGCGACCGTTATGTTCGACGGTAATGTAACCTTCCTCGATGTCGATGTTGGGGGTGCCGTATTCGCCCATCGTGCCGAGCTTGACGAGATGGCAATCGGGCAGGAATTCGCGCATGGCGAAGAGCACGTTCAAAGTACCCACGACGTTGTTCACTTGCGTAAACACCGCGTGTTTGCGGTCGATCATCGAGTAGGGTGCGGAACGCTGCTCGGCGAAGTGCACGATGGCTTCCGGTTCGAACGACTTAAAGGTGGAAGACAGAAAATCGTAGTCGGTGACGTCACCGACAAACGTCTCGATGGTCTTTCCGGTCAGGTTCTGCCACACACGCAGGCGATCGGTCAGCGGACGAATGGGTGTAAGCGTTTGGGCGCCCAGTTCGTGGTCCCACAGCCGCCGTATATAATTGTCAATAACGGCGACGGCGTGGCCCTTCTGCGAAAGATAAATCGCCGTCGCCCAACCGCAATAGCCGTCCCCACCGAGCACGGCAATCTTCATGAACCCTCCTCCAGGTTACTCATCGTTTGAATGTCTACGGCTCTGGGAACCGGGCGCGCCTTGACCGCTGCAGAACCCAGCAAGAAACAGGAGAACACACGACTTCGACCGGGACTTCTTTTTTTACCTGTATACCATGGCCCTTTGCAAGCAGGTTTTTGTCGAGTGCCCACAAAGAAGGCAGACCGCGCGTTGGCCTGGGCGATAGATTGACTCACGGCGAACGGGCGGGCTGACTGGCTGTTTGGAAAGGATGGTTCGTGATCACCATTTTTCCGCCGCTAGAAGCGACCACGGTTAGCCGCTCCCTTCCCACCAGTTTCTCAAAATCACCGAACGCTTTGGCGTAAGCCAGCAAATAATAGCGCTGGGGCTCGCGCCAACGAGGTTTGAACTCCGCATCGTCGATAAATAGCTTGGGTGCTCCCGGGGCGTAAGACCCGTATTCCAGATTGAAATACCGGCCGTTCAGAATCAGCGCGTCTTGATTCGTGTAAAACGTAATCGAGGAAAACTCATAGTAGTTGCGGTTATTGATCAGTGTTCCTTCGGGCGCGCGCCGGATTGCCTCGGCAAGCGGACGCGAGGACAAAAAGGGGTCAAAGACCACAAGCGCCAAACGTGCGGCGTGAAAAAAGATGATCATCATCACGGCTGCCGCCAGGAAAGAGCGCTCGCCCCGCCAGCGAAACGTTCCGATGGCCCCGGCAAGAAACGCCAGCGAAGCCACAAGCAAGGGCAGCCGCAAGTAGGCGAAGGAAGCGAACGTAAGGTCCAACATGTGGCCCAACGACAGCGTGTAGGCGCCAGGGTGGTGGCCGAGGACCTGCGAGATGTCACCTGGGGTAGGCAGATGGCGCACGGCAACAAAGATTCCAAGTGTCGTGAGCGCGGCAAGAATCGCTACGGCACAAAGAACGCGCGTTCCCCGTTGAACCCAGGCTCCGCCCATGGCCATCGCCGAGCCGAGCAGCAACGCCAACGCCGGATAACAGGGCATCGAATAGTATTCCTGTGTCGTCGAGAACGTGAAAAAGACGAGGATGAATCCGCTCCAGCACAGCGCGAGCAGTCGTGTTCGGCCTGCGCGGTCCAGCGGTTTATAGGAAAGCTTGACGAGGGCGGGAAAGTATACGCTCCAGGGAAACAACCACGCGAAATGAAGCAGCCAAAACCACGCTCGGGGGACCGTATTGTAATCGCGCGGGTAGCGCAGGTTCAGGAAGCGGAGCACCTGCTCGTTGATGAAATAAAACCAAAGGAAGCCATGGTATTGACCTGGTCCGCCGTGAAGCGCCAAGGAGAAATACGGCGGATTTCGCAAGGTGGCGAGGACATGCCACGGCGCGGCAATCGCCAGGACGACAAGCAAGCCGCTCACTGGGCGGAGACGTTGCCAGGTGCGGCGCAGAAAGAACTGCTTCGTCAGGAACAGATAAATCACTCCGGCGGCGATGGGAAAGGCCAGAGCGATCAGGCTTTTCAGCAGCAACCCCGTGCCGAGGCTGGCCGCCAACAAAAATGCCCACCATCGGGGATGCGTTTCTTCTTCATCCAGTGCGCGCAGAAAAGCCCACATCGCGAGGGCGATGGTGAGTGTGAGCATCACATCGGGAATCAAGATGCGCGTGAATAGAAAAAGTCCGACGCATGTGGCCGTCGACAGGCCGGCGTAAAGCCCGGCGCGCCTGCCAAATGCCCAAGTCCCAAAGGCGGCGGTGAGCCACGCAAGGGCCATAACCGAAAGGGCAATGGGAATGCGCGCCGCCCAGTCGTGAACGCCGAAGACCTTGTAGGAGATAGCGATGATCCAGTAGACGAGCGGCGCCTTTTCGAGATAAGCGACGTGGTCCAGTCTCCCGGTTACCCAGTCGCCCGACTTGAGCATGTTCCGCGCAATCTGTGCCTGAATCGCGTCCACATCATCCATCAAGGAAGGTGGAGAAACGATCGAGCCCAGATAAATGATTCCGGCAACGAGCAGGGTCGTCAGGCAGACGCGCCAGCTTTGACTTGTAATAAAACCTTCGGCGTCTCCGAGGACGCCGCCTGAATTCGCCATTTTCTCATCCATAGAAACAGGATCAGCAACCCCCACAGGTGATACCCGAGATTGGCTTTCCGCTCCAAATGGAGCCGGAGGAGGTTATGCATGACCTCCGGGCGGAAAACGTCGCCGTATTGGCTGGCGCCATGGTGCAGAGCATCGGTCAGCAGGGGGAGGAGCGGCCCGCGCAGCCACTCATGTGCTGGAATATCGAAGCCGATTTTGGGCCGCTCGAGGATTGCCGGCGGCAGCCTGTCTTTCATCAATTCTTTCAGAATTACCTTTTGTTGCCCGCCGCGAATCTTCAGGAAGGCGGGAAGCTTGGCGGCAAACTCGACGACGCGATGATCCAGAAATGGCGGCCGCACTTCGACGGAATGGGCCATGCTCATGCGGTCGCTTTTCGTCAGAATGTCGTCCGCGAGGTAGTATTTTTGGTCCAGCCAGACGTACGGCGCAAGATCATCGGAAGTTGCCGGCAGTCCATCCCATTCGCTCAAGACTTGTTGCAATGAAGAAGGCAGAGGAAGGCAGACGAGCGCCTTCTTCTCCCTATCGGAAAAAGTGCCGTTCCAGTAGACGTGACCGCGCGCGGGCGACATGAGTGTGCCTTCCAGGAAGCGCTTCACTTTGTATTCCAAGCTGATCTTGTCGTCCGAGACAGGCCAATACTGAAGCGCTCGCAGAACGGTTCGCACCAGGGAGCTTGGAAAGCGGCGCATCTTGTTCGCCAGACGATTCGCGCGGTAGGTCAGATAACCCCCGAACAGTTCGTCGGCGCCCTCTCCGCTCAAAGCGACCGTGGTTTTCGTTTTGCATAGTTTTGACAGGAACCAAACCGGGAGAGCCCCCGCATCTGCGCTTGGCTCGTCCGAGTAGTAGGCGAATTCCTCGATCGCGCCGCCGAGATCTTCAGCCGGGGTCAGATCCAGTTCGGTATGATCGGTTTCGTATTGCTTTACGGCGCGCTGAATGTACTGCGTTTCGTCAAAACTGCGACCACGAAACGAAATGGAAAATGTTTTTAGCTGGGAGCGCGAAGCCTTGGCGGCGTAGTGAAGAATCGTCGTCGAATCAATCCCTCCGCTGAGCCACACGCCCAAGGGCACGTCGGAAATCAAGTGCTCGCGCACCGCGTCTTCGAGCAAAGCATCGAGCTCTTCTTTCGCGGATCGCAACGTGTAAGCACGGGAGACGCCGAAGGGCAGGCTCCAATACGAGCCGGTAGAAACCTCGCCGTCCCGCCACTCCAACCACCCTCCCGGCGCGAGCTTTTCGATGCCCTCAACGAGCGTCCAGGGAGAAGGGATGTAGTTCAAAGCGAGGTAGCAATCGAGCCCGGCCAGGCTCAGCCGGCGGTCCATCTCGGGATGGATGAAGAGGGCCTTTAGTTCGGAGGCAAAAAACAGCTCTTCCTCCTTCCGCGCTACGTACAGCGGTTTGATTCCCATGCGGTCTCGGGCAAGGACGATGCGCTTCTGGGATTTGCTCCACAGCGCGGCCGCGAACATCCCGCGGAGTTTGGCAAAACAGTCCTTGTCCCATTCGAGGAAGGCGCGCAGCACGGTTTCCGTGTCGGAATGTGATTCGAAGCGATGACCCAGGCCTTCCAGTTCGGCGCGCAGCGCGAGGTGGTTGTAAATCTCCCCGTTAAAGACAATTCCGCCGTCGCCATCTTCAGTAAGGATGGGCTGATTGCCGGTTTCCAGGTCGATGATTTTCAAGCGCGCCGCGCCCAGCGAGAAGAGATTGGATTGAAACACGCCCTGCTGGTCGGGACCGCGGTGAATCAATGTAGCCGTGGCTTGCCGGATTCTTTCCGGCGGCGCGCTCCAATTTTTAGTGGTAAACCCGGCGATTCCGCACAACTCCCGGCACCCTCTTTGTCGCGCGAGGATCTCGCGCGGTGTCACCTTGAATTTGAGAAAAATTCACCCCTAGCAGTTTATCCGGTGTACCAGCCTGACCGCAATCGAAGACTCCGGGGACGATCAGCTTTTGGTCGACGCGCGCCCCTAAGGCTGGCCTGGCCACGGAATCAGTGAACTATAAGGGCGAGAGAGCGCACCAGGGCGCTCGCGCCATTCCACATGATCTGCACGCCAATGCAAAGCAGGAGAAAGGAGAAGAGCCGCAGGACGATCCCCATGCCGCTTTCGCCAATCACGGCAGCCATGCGGTCGGCAAAGCCGTAGCAAACATAAATCGTGGCGGCTACCACCCCGGAGCCAATCAGTGTGGCGAGAATGGCGGGCAAATTGGTTCTCAGGGGATGCGTCAAGTTTGCGCCGAGCGTGATGGCCACGGAGATCGAACCCGGGCCGACGGTAAGGGGCAAGGTCAAAGGATAAAAGGCGTTCCGAAAAATATCCTGCAAATCCACTTTTTTCTGGACGTCGCGACCCCGGTCCGGCTCCTCTTTTTGCTTTAGCATGGCCCAACCGTTGGAAACGACCACCAGACCGCCGCCAACCTGCACGACGGGAATAGAGATGCCGAAGAAGTTCAGGATGTGTGTGCCGACCATGAAAGAGGCGATGAGCAGAATAAAGCTGTTGACAGCCACTTGGCGCGCCAGAGCGCGGCGCGCTGAGGTTGGGTAGTCGCGCGTGAGTGCCAGAAAAACGGGGCTGCCGCCGAGCGGATTGACGATGGGAAAAAGCGCGCTCAGGATCAGCAATACGTTTTTGGCAGTTTCGACCACCTAATTGCTCCGGGGCGAAGAGTATAGCCGAAAATCGCAAAAGCGAAGAACTGCCGGAGTGGGGTGCTAAGTCCTTCGGTCAGTACGTCTTATAGCCTGAATTGGTGCCCGCAGTCGCAGGTCAACCGCGCTACTCCAGAGAGCCCCGGCGCACCCCTGCTCCGATGAGCAACCACCCAACGCGCGTAGTCGTCGCCCAGCAAAGTGCCAGTGAGGACGGTCACCGCAACAACGCCCTCATTCCACGATGATACGGTCGGCCCATTCCACAAGGCCCACAAAAATGGCGGGACTGCCGAATTTTGCGCCCCACTCGGCTAGATCCGCCTCCGTGACCCCACGGGCCCGGGAACAGGCCCGTCAAGCAAAGACGGGAATGTGCTTGGCGATGATTTTTCCGAGGGTTTCTGTAAGCGGCGGCCAGCCTACAGGGACAATGGCGCCGGCCGTGGCTTTGCGCATCAGATAGGTGGCTTCGCCAAGAAGAAAAATCTGGACGTCATGACCGGCATCGGCTAAGGCGAGACCATGTATGAAGGGAAAGGCCGCCCGAGTGGGATCATCGGAGCCCCAGGCGCTCTTCATCATGATCTTCAAAGATTTCTTTCTTGGTTGCTCGGACTGCGACGCAAGGCCGAGCAGTGGCAAGGAAAACAGTTGTGCCAGGAAACGTCGTCGCGCCATTTTGTTCTCTCCTACAGCGTGGATTTCCAAGGAAATGATCGCGGCGAACTGTACTCTTTTTCTTCACGACGTCCATGGTCCAGCCAGCGCAATCAGTCGAACCACAAGGCCAACCGGCTTAAGCTTGAGCGTCTGACTGAATAGAACGTTCTCTAAAACGTAATTTTTCCCGAGAGCTGAACAATTCTTGAGCCAGGGCTGAAATTCAGCTGCGTGCTCAGCGGTGTCTGGAAAGGCGTCCTAGGCGGAGCCAGGCAGATGGTCACGGTTCCCGTACAACTCGTAGTTGCAACCCGCGAGAATTCGGCGCTGCTGACCGAAGTAAAGTTTGTGTGATTTAACGAATTGTACGCCTCCAAAATGAGCTGGGCCTTGACACGCTCCGTAAGCGAAATGCTCTTGGTGACTCTTGGGTCGAGCGAGACAAAGTTCGGTAGATAAAAGGTGTCCCGCCCAAGGCCGGGCGCACGGTCTGTCCGGCTATTGCCGTCAAGGTTCAAGTCGGAACTCACCATTCGCGAGTAAGGTTGGCCGGTCTCCGCCGTGAGAATGCCACTGAGTTGCCATCCACCGACCAGATAGCGCCAACCATGTGAGAGCGGGTGAGCATAGCTGTCGAGGTCCCAGATCGCACTCAAGACGAAGCGGTGGCGCTGGTCATTAACGCCGGGGCCGCGGTCACCGCGAATGTTCAGCGGATCTTGAACCATCTTCGCATCGTCGGAAGAGAAAGGGACCACGGAAGTAGCGTCGGGAGTGTCGTCAATGACCTTTCCAAAGGTGTAAGAAGCCAAGAGCTGATAATTGTGAGAGAGGCGCTTATTCACCTGGATGGTCAAGCCGTTATAGACAGAGTTGGCACTGCTTTGGAATTCTTCAATGCGCGCGAAGCCTGCGATCGGGCGCGGCTGGGTGATCTGATTCACGGTAGCGACCTGCGTCGAGCCTACAAAGCCGACGGTTGCCGTGGTTTCGGGTCCTTGCTGGTTGACGTCCACCGTGCGAGTGAGATGCGTGCCCTTCACCCAGAGATAGTTCACCTGTACGGACATTGTGGGTCGGATTTGGTATTCCAAGCCCAGGTTCGCCTGTTGCACATCAGGCCCGTGGTAATTCGGCTGGAAGACGAAAATGGTCGGGACCCCGCTTGTGCCGCCGGTCGGCGCCGCACAGCTTGGGCTCGCGACAGGCGTGCCGCACTTGGTGTTCGGATATTGCGGGATACCCGCAACAGTGAAAGTCAGGGTCTGCACGTTCAAGGCGTTGTTCGAGAATGATGTGCCAACGGTGATGGCGGGAGTGCGGCCGTAGAAGATTCCGTAGCCGGTGCGCACCACGAGCTTGCTGCCGATGGGCGTCCAGGCGATGCCGACTCTCGGCCCGAAGTTGGCATGATCGTTGTGAATTCTGTTGGTGAAAATCCCGGCGGCTGCAAGGCTGGCACTGGGGTTGAGCGTAGGGGGCTGAGCGATGAGATCGAGATCGTAACGGAGGCCAGCATTGAACGTCAGATCATTGCGCATGCGCCATTCATCCTGCCCGAAGAAGGAATATTCCTGGAGATTGGGGTTTGTGGCAGGACCCGTTGTGCCAGTTCCAGCAAAGGCCTGCGTAAAGGTGTCGGCCGCATCCGGACCGGTAAAGCAAGCTGCACCGCCGCCGTTTAGGTCGCATCCGAATCCTTCCAGGCTATTGAATACATACGCCCCCGAGAAGTTTCCGGGAAAGAAGTTGGCGATTTTGTCCACCATCGCATTTCCACCTGTTTTTATGGTGTGCCGGCCGTGGATGAAAGAAACGGTATCCCCGAACTCACCGCGATGGATGTTGGTGAAACGCGGGCTGAAGAAATTGCGGCCAACGACAAGATCGGTTATACCGCCGTCCCGGATGGTGCCCTCCGGGTTAATGCTGTTGGCTAAGCCGGGTTCGTTGTCACGCGTATATCCAGCGCGAGCGACGCTGACAATGGAGAACGCCCAGCGTTTCGTTGGGAATGGGTTTGAGAATGGCGGTCCGCGTTGTCCTTAACCCGCCAATCCACTTTACCCAAGTACACATTTTGGTTCTGGGTGCGCGTCCAGGAGCCAACGCGAGCTTCGAGGTAAGTGAGAGCCGCCTGCTGGTTCGCGCTCGGATTAGCGGGCGGGGCGACGCCCAGGAAGACGAGATTGGGGAGGGTGTTTCGCTGGCCATCATAGTCAAAAAAGAAAAACATTTTGTCGCGGCGAATGGGGCCTCCGATGTCGCCGCCGAATTGATTGAAGTGATAGGGCGATTTGGGGCGCTTATTGATGATGTTGATGGGGTCGTTGGCATTAAGGCTTTGGTCACGATAGAACTCGAAGCCAGCGCCATGAAAATCGTTTGTACCGGATTTGGTCACGACGTTTATGACCGCGCCGCCGGCGTGGCCCAATTCGGCGGAATAGGCGTTGGAATTAACTTGGAATTCCTGAACGGCGTCTTCGCTGAATTGATAGGGAGCGCGGCCCGAACCAGTACGCCCGACGGACTGGCCGAAGAAGGTGTTGTTGTTATCTGAGCCGTCGACAATGAGGGAATTGAGGGTGCCGCGCTGCCCAGCAAAGCTGATGTCTCCGCCGCGGACATCCAGCGTGACCCCAGGAGTCAGCAGAACGAAATTAATGAAGTTGCGTCCGTTTGTCGGCAGATTTTCAATGGCCGTGTCGTTGACCGTGGAACTAACCTGGCTCCGTGTGGCCTCAAGGATGGGAGTTTCGCCCGTGACCGTCACGGCCGCCACCTGTCCGGCCAGGGTAAGAGTTAGAGAAAGGCTCAACTGCGCGCCGACGGTCAGGGTTAGGTTCTTTTGCGTCAGCTTGCCGAAGCCTGCATGTTCGACTTCAACGGTATAGGTGCCGACGGGAAGCACGGGGATGGTAAAGAGCCCGCTTGAATCACTTGACGTGCGAAACTTGATCCCCGTGGCGTTGTTGGTAACCGTTAGTTTGGCATCGGGTACTCCCGCGCCGGACTGATCGACTACCGTCCCTTCGAGCGTGCCCTGATTTCCCTGGCTCCACGCCATAGACGCCGTCAACAGGCCGGCAAGGAGCAATGCGAAGCCTGAGCGCACCGCCCCTTTCGTCAAGGAAACGAGAAAGCGGCCAGGGAACAGCATTTGCCGATCATTGACTCTCATCGAAATCTCTCCCTTCTTGGGCATGCGTTTATTTGAGCACTTGCCGAGGGCCCGCCATCTTCCGCGGAGAAACGGAAGGCTTCCCGAAGGTTGAAGGCGAGTCGCCGCAAGGGCCGGGTAGCGAAAGACTGCAGGCCAAACACCACCCCAACGCCTAACTTTTCTATCACAGGATCGTTTTTGGCTGAAACGCAGTCTGTGGAAAACAAGGCACGTGGCTGCAATTTCAATGGAGGGTCGCTCCTGAAGCAGTGCTCCTCCACAATTTCAGCAAAGACTAATCGCGGACTTTTGGCCGCGCATGAGTGTTCCGCGATTCCAGCAGGACGGCCCGGACGTCTGCCTTGGGGCTTGCATGGGGTAGAGTCTCGCTTCCGCAGGCGGGGAAGACATCATGATCTTCAAAGGTTTCGTTCTTGGTCGCTCGGCCTGCGACGCAAGGCCGTGAAAGGTCAAGGAAAACACTTGTGCCAGGAAACACCGTCGCGCGAGTTTTGTTCTATCTGCACCATTGTTTCGCAGGAAAAACGGCGCGGCGAAAGATCCAAGAGCTTGAAGCTTCCGCCGCATCAATGCCGTGTGAAAAGGTTAGAAGAAGAATCGGAAGCCAATCTGAATCTGACGGCTCGTGTAGGCAAAGTTGCTGTTGGAGTTGGTCACCGAGCCAAACGGCGAGTTAAACGACAGAGTGGGCGCGGTTGCGGTACCGCCAACGAAGTAACCTGTATTGTTGACGCCGGTGACATTTTGATGATTGAAGAGATTGAAGGCTTCACCCAGCGCTTCAACGGAGTAACGATCGCCGAAACGGACTCGCTTGGAGAGGCGCAGGTCCAGGTTGACGGTACGCGGCATCCGGAAAGTGTTACGGCCGACAACGTCGATGCCCTTGCGGCCGTTCGAGCCGTTGACCCCTCCGCCGAGGGGTCTGTAGGTGATCGTCGTAATGTTGCCGGTAACGGGATCAGTGCTGGAAGTAGTGAGGTTCGAAGGAGTGCCGGAAGTCACTAAAGAGTAGGGAAGACCATTCTGAGCGGCGATAATCGGGGAGAGCTGCCAGTCGTTCGTGACGTAACCGAGGGGCCCGCCGACATGCCAGGGACTCTCGCCTACAGCACTGACCACAAAGCGATTGGACACATTGAAGATGGAATTGCCGTACTCAAGTCTGATGTTGGTGGGAACCAGAAGATCGTTGGTATCCGTGAAAGTTGAGCCGTTTTGACCAAAATCGAGGGCATGTGACCAAGTGTAGTTACCCATGAACTGCAGATGGCGTGACATTCTGCGGTTTATCTGAACGGCGAGGGCATTGTAATTGGAACTGATGCCACTGAAGACCTCGGTCATGGACCCAAAATTGGGGTTCGGGCGGCCCTGCGTGGTGCTCGAAACGACGGTGCCCGTTGGAGTTTTCACCACCGTGGATGCTGTTCCATAGAAGGGAGTCGTGTAAGTGGTTCCGCCGAGCGGGCCTCCGGTGACTGCGTAGCTGATGCTAGTGACGGCAGGGCCGGTGTTCGTGTCGACGAAGTCCGGGAGGCTGCGACCAAAGCTTCCCATGTAGCTGACAGAAACAACCGTGTTGGTTGCGATCTCGCGCTCGATCGTCAGGTCGGTTTCATGGACCTGGGGGAGTTGGAAATGCGGATCGAAGTAGACGATGCTCAGGCCGGAAGATGCGGAGGGTTGAGTGCTGAGAATCTGCGGAAAACTTGGCGGGTTCGCGGACGTGTTGGTGAAGAAGAAGGAGAACTGGCCGCCCGTGACGCCCGTGTTCGTTAAGGCATTGTAAATGGTAGAGTTGATGACACGTCCGAAATACATGCCGTATCCGCCGCGAACAGCGGTCTTGCCATCGCCGAAGACATCCCACGCAAAACCGATGCGAGGACCGAGATTGTTGGTATCGCTGGGCATGTGCTGGGTTTGTGGAACCGCCGGATTGGGTAGAATGACGCTAGGCAGCATTTCGTATTCGTAGCGAAGGCCAAGATTCAGAGTGAAGCGGGGCAAGAGGCGCCAACTGTCTTCGGCGAAGAAGGCAAGGTCGTTCGTGTTGAAGGTGAAGCCGAGCGGGCCGAATGCCTGTTGATAGCTCGAATAGCATGGAACCGGCGTAGCTGTATTGTTGATGGTAGCGGTGCAGCTATTGGGTTTGTAAAAATCGGAGAAATAATTGAGCAAGCTGCTATAGCTAAAAGAGCCGTACTGAAAGCGCAGATTTTCGCTTAGGTCGTTGGTATGGGCAACATCCAAACCGAATTTGATGGCGTGCTTATTGTGTGACCAGCTCACCGTGTCAGCATATTGGGTGCGGCGTTCATCGGGAAAAGCAGGGCGCTCGAGAAATGTGGGGACGCCCATGTCGAAACCGTTTGTGATAAAGACGTCGGGAGGCAGGCCAAGAGGATTCGCATAGCCCGGAAAAAGCGTGGAAGTAAGGAAATTGGCTTGCTCGTAAGCAGTAGGAGGTTGCGCAAATTCAAATTCAAAATCCCGCCCATATTGGAACCGGGCTTCATTGGTGAGTGTGGGAGTGAAAGACGTATAAAGTTTGGCGACGCCCCAAGTATCCCTTACGTAATCGTTCCCAAAGCTGGCGACGCCAAACGTGTTGCTGGCCTGGGTTTGGATGCCGGCAGGAGAAGTCCAACGCATGCGGTTGACTTCAAACGTGGCATGGTTCTTCAAGTTAATCTGCCAATCAATCTTGGGAAAGAAGATCGTCGCTTGACCTTTGCGTGGCACAGGCCCGAGTTCTCCAAGAAGTCCATTGAGACCGTTGGTGTAGTCGGCCTGGGCCTGTGCAGCGGTGACGCCAAGCCGTGCGGCTAGCGTATTAATCGTAGCGGCGCTAGGAGCAGCAAAGAAGGCGGCAGGACTCGTGGCTTTGGCGGTGCCTGGGAAATTCCTGTCGTAGCGATCAAAGGCTAAAAAGAAAAAAATCTTGTCCTTTTTGATTGGTCCGCCAAGCCCGAATCCGTACATCTTGCGAACGTCGGTGGGGGCGTAAGGAGAAGTGGTGAAAACCCCCGGCGAGGTTTGCGTGGTAAGTGTGGTAAACGGGTTGATGGCGCCCCAGGAATTGTCGCGATCATAAAAATACACTTCGCCGTGGTATTGATTGGTGCCGCTTTTGGTCACGGTATTCACGACTGCCCCAGCAGCGCGGCCATACTCGGCAGAGTAGTTGGAAGTATTAACCTGAAATTCTTGCACGGCGGCCTTGGCGCTGGAGTAGCCAATGCGCGTGCGACCCCGCTCCTCGGAAAAGAATGCCTGATTGTTATCACCACCATCGACGGTGTTATTGTTGAGAAGAGTGCTCATGCCGCGAAAGCTGATCAGGCCAAAACCGTTGGCATCACTGACCGCGCCAGGAGTGAGGAGAACGAAGCTGGACCAGCGCCCGCCATTGATGGGCAGGTTGCTGATGGCGGTTTGATCCACAGTGGGAGCGAACTCAGCCGAATTCGTGTTGACCTGGGGAATTTCCGCAGAGACGATAACAGTGGCGCCAGCAGCCGCGACATTCAGTTTTGCAGAGACGTCAGTGACAGAGCCCACCTGAACGATGACGCGCTCCACTTTGAAGGGGGCAAACCCCGACGCTTCAATACTGACGGAGTAGGTGGCAGGCTGAACCTTGCCAACACGAAAATAGCCAGTTTCATCCGTTGTAACCACTTCCTCGGCGTTCGTACCGAGGTTTTTCACTGTGACTTTGGCGTTGGGAACAGCCGCGCCACTGCTGTCGGTTACCACACCGCCGATAGCCCCATCCGTAGTGGACTGGGCAAGCGAGCCTGAGGCAAACAGGAAAAGTGCTATCATCACCGCAAAGGACAAGAGCCATGCCTTGATGATGGGGCGTCCCATCTCGTTCTTTTTCATGAAGTTCCTCCTTGAGAACCCACGCCGCGTGCTGCGCTCTGGAGCACACACGCCAACCTTTCCCGGAGGTGATAGGCGGCTTCCGTTTAGGCCAAGGCTGATGGTCACTCGCACCGGCCGTCGACGCTTAACGTAACTCTGTGATTTTCTTATCTTCTACCACAGGAGCGAGCTGAAGATAAAGCTGCGCCTTGTGGAAAAGCCCGTAAAGCAAGGATTTGCCATTTCAGTGAACCCCTGCACTCGAAGCCACGCCCCATCACACCCCCAGTAGATTAATTGGCCGAATTTTGCGAGCAAATGAACGCATCGCGACCACTCTGTGAACTCTGTGAACGCCCGAGGTTGCCTTGCGGTCTTGCGTGGAGTAGAGTCTCGCTTCCGCAAGCGGGGAAGAGAAATGTCCGAGGCAAGAACAGCAAAGGGAAAAATCAGGCAGGGGCAGAAAGAAAGCGTTCGCCCGCTGATCCCGGCGGCCCGGATTCAGAAGAGAATTCGCGCCATGGCGAAAGAGATTCGCCGTGATTTTCCCGAAGAACGGCTGCACCTGGTGAGTGTTTTGAAAGGTGGAGTGTTTTTTCTGACGGACCTTGCTCGAAGCATCCCGGGAGAAGTCTCTTTCGATTTCATTGCGGTCGCCAGTTACGGGCAGAACACGCATTCTTCCGGTCAAGTGCGTCTGACGCGGGACCTGGACTCCAGCATCGAGGGCCGAACGGTGATCGTCGTCGAGGACATCCTGGATACCGGCATGACGCTGCAATACTTATTGCGGCTTTTCCAGCAGCGCAAGCCCAAACACTTGCGAGTGGCGGTGCTGCTCGACAAGCCGGAGCGGCGCATTGCGGCGGTGCGCGCGGATTATGTGGGCTTCACTATTCCGAACGAATTTGTCGTCGGATACGGGCTCGACTATTCGGAGCGCTACCGCAACTTGCCCTATGTCGGGATTTTGAAGCTGGGGAGCGGAGCGAAGCCGCAAAAGTAAGAAAGGCAAGGCTTCCTGAATTCTCTCCTGCCGACGTTCGTGGCATTGTCCCGAGCAGGCCAAAAAGGACCAAGGAGTACTAAGCGGATTCCCGCCGGCAAACCTGCCCGTTCTCTCGCACCTGCTATAATAGTTTTAGTCCATGAACCCCACAGAGGAACACATGATTACCGCCGCTCTCGGCGGTGGCTCGGAAATCTCTACCGAAGTGCTTGCCACGCTTGCCGAGATCGGCGAGGACGTGAATGCCTCGCTCGATCTAGATGAAGTATTGGCGCGCGCCGCGGCGCTCATCAAGCGACACATTGATTACGAAATCTTCGGCGTACTGATGATCGAAGGAGACGGAAGCTATCTCCGTCACCGGTTTGCCATCGGCTATCCAAGAGAGCTCGCGGAAAGCTTGCGCATTCCGATGGCGCAGGGAATAACCGGAACCGCCGCGGCCACCGGCCATTCGGTTCGCGTGAGCGACACCTCTAAGGACCCCCGGTACATCAACGCCATCGAGAGCGTGCGCTCTGAATTGGCTGTTCCTCTCATGGTGCGCGGCAAATGCGTGGGCGTCCTGGATATTCAGAGCCGCCATCTCGATTACTTCACGCGCGATCAGCAAAACATTTTGACGCTGCTGGCAAGCCGGCTGGCGATCGCCATTGAAAACGCCCGCCTATTCGAAAAGGTGAAAGCGCAGGCGGACACCTTGCTCTTGCTGAGCGAAGTGGGCCGCGAGACCAGCGCGATTCTGGACGTAGAAGAACTGCTCCGGCGCGCCGCGGAACAAACCAAGCGCGTGATCGATTATCAGATTTTGAGCATCATGCTGTATGACGAAGAGCAGAAGGTTTTCCGGCACCGCGTGGATGTGAAACACGGCCAGAGCGTGCAGGGCCGTCTGCGCGCAACGACGAGCGAAGGTATCGTAGGCGCGGCAGCCACGCTGAAAGAGCCGGTCCTGGTTCCTGATGTCACCGTGGATCCGCGCTACGTCATGGTCAATCCCGAGACGCGCTCGGAGCTGGCGATTCCCATGATGCACCAGGGAAAAGTCATTGGCGTGCTCGACGTGGAAAGCCCCATTCCGAATTATTTCACCGAAGACCACGTGCAGACGCTTTCGATCCTCGCCGCGAATCTGGCGGTGTCGCTCGAAAATGCGCATCTTTACGAACAACTCGCAAAGGAAGAGGCGCGGCTGGAGCGCGATCTGCAAGCGGCAAAAAGGATCCAGGGCGCGCTGCTCCGGCCGGTGCCCACGGAAGATTACGGCGTGGACCTCGCGGCGCGGTATTTGTCGGCTCGCGAGGTATGCGGGGACTTGTATGACTTGTTGCGATACGGGCCGCAGCAACTTGGTATCGCGCTTGGGGACGTCAGCGGAAAAGGAACCGCCGCGGCCTTGTACGGCGCCGTGGCGATTGGCATCATGCGCAGCCTTGCGCCGCAAAAACTGCAGCCCGCCGAGATGCTCAAGCAAATGAATCAGCTTGTAGGCGAACGCCGCATCGAAGGGCGGTTCATGACCGCGTGTTTCGCAACGTGGCAAAAAGGCCGCCAAAAGCTGCGCGTGGCGAATGCGGGCCAGTCTCAACCTTTGTTGTACAAGGACCACCGCTGCGGCAAGATCGAATTGACGGGCTTTCCCCTGGGTATTTATGAAGATGTGGCTTACGACGAATGGGGGGTCACGCTGGAGCCGGGAAATATTCTGGTATTTCATTCCGACGGCATCACGGAAACCGCGAACAGCGAAGGCCAATTCTTTGGCACTACGCGGCTGCGCGAATTGATTGAGAAACACCACGCCCTGACGGCAGCGGAGTTGGCCGACAAGATTCTGGGCGAAGTGGACTGGTTTTCGAGGAGTGCGCCCCTGTCAGATGACCGCACGCTAGTGGTGATGAAAGTCCGATGAGCCATTCGACGACTGGGTCCCTGCGCAAATTGCAATTTGTCGATCCGGTGGCGTTCACGCCCCATTTCTCTTGGAAGAAGGCTTCACCCGCACAGTCGCAAGAACAAGTCTTCTGCGAGCGAGTCTCGTTGCCGGCCGTGGCCGACAAGTTTGCCACGCCGACCTATTTGTACAGCAGCGCAGCGATTGACGACGCTTACCGTGAATTCCAGGAGGGTTTGCGCGGAATTCACCACACCATTTGCTTTGCGGTGAAGTCCAACGGCAATCTTTCCATCTTGCAGCGGCTGGCCAAGCTAGGCAGCGGCTTCGACATCGTCTCGGGCGGCGAGCTGCGGCTCTTGCAGCGCATTGGCGTTCCCGGGGACCGCATTGTTTTTTCGGGGGTAGGGAAAAGTCGCGAGGAAATTCGAGAAGCGCTGAACTACAGCATCAGCGGGCAAGACGGCCGTCCCGGGATACTTCTGTTCAACGCGGAATCGGAAGCGGAACTCGAAATCCTGGCCGAAGAGGCCGCTCGCGTCGTCGAGAAAGGCGGAAAGCCTCCGGAAGCCGCCATCCGCGTGAATCCGGATGTGCTTGCCGGCGGCCACCCGCACATTGCCACGGGCCGGCACGAGCATAAATTCGGCATGGACTGGAAAGAAGCAAAGCGACTGTATCTGATGCATGGCGATTCGAAATGGATTCGATGGGCGGGCCTCAGCGCGCACATCGGATCGCAGATCACCACGCTCGAGCCTTTTCGCCTCGCAGTGAGGCGGCTAGTAGGTTATGTCAAGGAACTGCAATCGCAGGGAATAGGCCTGCGGTATCTCGACGTCGGCGGCGGCTTAGGCGTTCGGTACGCGGATCAAAAGCCGCCGAAACGAAGCGAATACTCGAAACTCATCAAAGACCTTGTCCGCGGGAGCGATGTCGAGGTTCTCTTGGAGCCGGGACGTGCCATCACTGCGCAAGCGGGTGTACTGCTTACGCGAGTTGTTTATACGAAAACGAACCGCGGCAAGCGCTTTGTGATTGTGGACGGCGCTATGAACGATCTCCTGCGGCCTTCCCTCTATGGCGCGATTCATCCCATTACAAAGCTGACGCGCGATACAGCGGAGCGGAACGCGAAGCGGCAACGCGCGGACGTCGTTGGCCCAGTGTGCGAAACCGGAGATTGTTTTTTACACGACTGGCCCGTTGGTGAAGTGCAAACCGGCAACCTGCTGGCCATTTGGTGCGCCGGCGCTTACGGAATGGTGCTCGCGTCCAACTACAACGCCCGCTGCCGCCCGGCAGAGGTGTTGGTCGAAGGCGACACCTTTCGGCTGATTCGCCGGCGCGAGACGCAGGAGGACTTGGAGCGCGCCGATGTCGTGGACCAGAAGCAAGTTTCGAGAACAGCCTAACCCACTCATTCCAAGGGAGTAAGGTTCCCAGAAAACCGCCCTGCGTCTGTTAAGAGGCGGGTAGCGCGTTACTTCGCACTGGCTTCGTATACGACCCTTCCGCCCACCATCGTGTAGCGCACCGCCGCGTCCTTGATTTTCTCCTGAGGCATGACAAACAAATCGCGATCGAGTACCACGACGTCTGCCAGTTTCCCCGGCGTGAGCGAGCCTTTTTCTTTTTCGCGAAACTCCGCAAAAGCCGAGCCCATCGTATAAGCCTGTATGGCTTCCTCAAGAGTTAGCTTCTGCTCTGGAAACCAGCCACCCGGGTTTTTCCCGTCGAGCGTGGCCCGTGTCACGGCAGCGTACAGGCCAAGCATCGGATTCAGCGGAGCGACAGTCCAATCGCTTCCGAAAGCGAGCCGCACGCCGTGGTCGAGGAGCGTTCGAAAAGCGTACGTCGTTTTGGCGCGCTCGTGGCCAATGCGCTTTTCGGCCCAGCGGCCATCGTCAATGGCGTGGTAGGGCTGAACCGACGCAATCACGGCAAGTTGCGCAAAGCGCGCGAAGTCTTCGGGGCGAAGATGCTGCGCGTGCTCGATGCGCCAGCGCCGGTCGCTCTGCGCGCCGTTTTGCTTCGCCACTTCTGCGTAAATGTCCAGCATGATGCGGTTGGCCTTGTCCCCGATAGCATGGACAGCCAGTTGCAAGCCCGCGCCGTCGGCGCCGAGTGCCATCTTCAGCATGTTGCCCTCGGGCAGCATCATCTGGTTGGGCAAGCCAGAAGTTTCTGGCGCGTCGTCGTATGGCTTTTCAAAAAGCGCGGTGGTTGAGCCGAGCGAGCCATCGGCAAATCCCTTGAGCGCGCCGAGATGAATCCAATCATTGCCAAAGCCGGCGCGGATCCCCGTCGTGGCCGGCGCTTGCCATCGTGGAAGCGGGGTGATCGAGTAGATGCGCAGCGTCAATTCGCCCCGATCGGCAAGCGTTTGGTAGGCGCGAACATCTTCCGTGGAGCTAATGTCGTGAATGCTGGTCACTCCGGCGCGGCGCGCTTCATCCATTGCGGCATGAACCATACGAAGGAGTTGTTCTTCCGACGGAGGCGGAATGACGCGATAAACCAGGTCCATCGCAGCATCCTTGAGGAGGCCGGTGGGATTGCCGTCTCTATCGCGAACGATGGTGCCCCCAGGAGGATCTTCGGTCTCTCGCGTGATGCCCGCCAGACGCAATGCGAGAGCATTGGCCATGGCCATGTGTCCGTCATAGCGGCTCAAGAAAACCGGAGTGTCCGGAGTCAGCGCGTCAAGCCAATCGTGCGAAGGTAGGGGCGTGCCGACCCACAGTTCGTGGTCCCACGTTCCGCCGAGCATCCATTCGCCCTTGGGCAGCTTCTTGGCTTGTTCGCCGACGCGACGGGCAAATTCCTGCGGTGTGTTGGCATCGCGCAGGTGCACGCTGCTGATTTCGCCTCCGCCGCTGCTGAAATGCACATGCGCGTCGATGAATCCGGGGAGGACGCTTTTCCCCTGAGCATCGATCCTTTTCGTTGCCGGCCCGGCCCATTTTGCGATTTCTGCGTCAGAGCCGACCGCAACAATATGGCCGTCGCGGATGGCAACAGCCTCCGCGCGCGGGTTCCCTGGATCGACGGTCCATACGTGCCCGTGAACAATAACCAGGTCAGCAAAAGAAAGCTGTTGCGCGTAAGCGCTTGCCGAGGAAAATAACAAGATCATCACAACCGCGAAGGCAATTCTCATGAACGGCGCCAGACAGATTCCGCCATGGAAAGCGAAAGAAAGGATGGCCAGGAAGTCAAGCTTCGCCCCATTTCAGCTTGCCGCGCAAGATCTCGAAATACGGCTTGTTTGGCGGCTGAATGAGTTGCAACTGTTCGTTGCCCCGCCGGATGCGCGCGATATCCGTGGGCTGCATGGGCAGGCCGCGTTGTCCGTCGATCGTGAGATAAACGGATTCCGCGTCGCCGACTCGCACTTCGATGGTGGAGGTATCGGGAACAACCAGGGGGCGGTCGCTCAACATGTGCGGACAGATGGGGGTGATAATGAACGCTCCCACGGCGGGATGCAGGATGGGGCCACCGGCGGAGAGGGAGTAGGCGGTGGAGCCAGTCGGGCTCGAAACGATCAATCCATCCGCACGGTAACGGCAAACAAAATCGGAATCGATGCTCAACTCCAATTGAATCATTCGTGCGAACGAGCCCTTATGAACAACGGCCTCATTGAGGGCGCACTGGGTTTCGACGACCGAGCCCGCGCGCACGAGCTCCGCCTGCAACATCACCCGCTGGCTGATGGATGACTGCCCCCGGAGCGCTTCTTCGAGGGCGGGATAAAGCTCATCGAGGGTGAAGCTGGTGAGGAAGCCGAGGCGGCCCATATTGATGGGTAAAATGGGAATATGGCGTGATGCCGCCAGACGTGCAGCCGCGAGGATCGTGCCGTCTCCGCCGAGAACCAGCAAGAACTCGGAAACATCCGCAACCGCAGGGGCAGGCTGGCCTTGGAATCCACCCGTCGCTGCGGCCGCCGTGTCCTTGTCCAGCACCGGTTTGATTCCGCGGGCCTCCAGCCATTTCAACAAAGGCGGAACGACGACGGAGAGTTGTTCGCGCCGAGGCCGGGAAAGAATGCCTATCGTTTGAACCGCTTTTCCGGGCTGCATGGGCGGTTGTGATTCTACCGCATTGGAGCCGTAGAGCCCCTGCCTTTCTGGCATGGGATATAAGGTTCCTAGAAGACTATTGACAAACAAAAAGCGAATGTGTATATACTTTCCCAATGATGCTAGGATACAAGTCGAATAAGAATGTCGTTTACAGCAGCAAATATCGCGTCGTTTGGTGCCCCAAGTACCGCCGCAAAGTTCTCGCCGGCGGCGTGGAGAAACGATTGCTCGAGTTGATACATGAGGCTGCTGCGAAGTATCGAGCCGGGGTCATAGCCTTGGAGATTAGGCCCGACCACGTCCATCTGTTAGTCGAGGTGGACCCGCAATTTGGCCTGCACCGTTTGGTCAAGTACATCAAAGGTGTCACGTCACACGAACTCAGAAAAGAGTTCGTCTCTTTGCGAACTCGGTTGCCTAGCATTTGGACGAACAGTTACTTCTGTTCGACTGTTGGTGGTGCGCCGCTAGAAGTCATCAAACAATAGGTGGAGAACCAGAAGAATGTCTGAGCAGAAGCGAGGCATCAAAGGGCGTGTATATCTCTCGGACGAACAAGTCCTTGCGGCTGGACATCAATTCGGCTGCGGCCGTTTCGTGTACAACCGTCTTCTGGGGTTCTCTCAAGAACGGTACTTTACAGACAAAACCAAGACTTCACCGAAGGATAGAAGCCTGGAACTCACGCGGCTTAAAACCGAGTTGCCGTGGTTGCGCGAGGTGAATGCCCAGTCGTTGCAACAGACAGGCAGGGCTCTGGATAGCGCATACAAGAACTGGATTGACTCTATCACGGGCAAGCGACCAGACCAAGTAACGCCACCGAAGTTCAAGAAGAAGTCACAGCGGCAGTCGGCACGATTCACCCGAGGTCTTTCTCGTTCCGTTACGGCGTGCTCCACCTTTCCAAAATCGGAGATATTCACATCCCGTGGTACCGGAGAGTAAAAGGTGCACCGTCGTCCCTCGTCTTGAGTAGGACACC
>QHYH01000116.1 GCA_003223215.1 Acidobacteriota bacterium | reverse complement strand
AATCGGTGCGTTTCTGTAGACAGCAACACGAAAACATTTCATTTCTTCAATGGCCAAACGTGGTCGCGTGTCGAACTGCCTCGCCCCTTGCTTGCTGCGTTGTCTCGGCTCCGCACAGCACAGAAGCATTTGAGCCGCTGCACCAAGGGCTCGCAGAATCGAGAGAAGGCGCGCATCAAAATCGCCAAGATTCACCAACGGGTCATCGACATCCGCACAGATTTTCTTCAGAAGTTGAGCACTCAGCTTGTTCACGAGAACCAAGTGATATTTGTTGAGACGCTCCGCATCAAGAACATGCTCAAGAATCGCCGTCTAGCTCCTGCCATCTCGGACGCTGGTTTCGGTGACTTTATCCGCATGCTGGAATACAAATGCAAGTGGTATGGAAGGACGCTCATTAAGGTAGACACGTTCTTCCCATCATCGAAGTTGTGCTGCGTTTGCCGTCAGAAGAACGCAGAACTCAAACTCCAAGACCG
>QHYH01000194.1 GCA_003223215.1 Acidobacteriota bacterium | reverse complement strand
TAATGAGCGTCCTTCCATACCACTTGCATTTGTATTCCAGCATGCGGATAAAGTCACCGAAACCAGCGTCCGAGATGGCACGAGCTAGACGGCGATTCTTGAGCATGTTCTTGATGCGGAGCGTCTCAACAAATATCACTTGGTTCTCGTGAACAAGCTGAGTGCTCAACTTCTGAAGAAAATCTGTGCGGATGTCGATGACCCGTTGGTGCATCTTGGCGATTTTGCTGCGCGCCTTCTCTCGATTCTGCGAGCCCTTGGTGCAGCGGCTCAAATGCTTCTGTGCGGTGCGCAGCCGCGCCAACGCAGCAAGCAAGGGGCGAGGCAGTTCCACACGCGACCACGTTCGGCCATTGAAGAAATGAAATGTTTTCGTGTTGATGTCTATAGAAACGCACCGATTGGTTGCTGAACCTATAGCACGCAACGGTTGTTCTACTTGGAACGAAACATAATATCGGCCTGAGGGTGTCCTACTCAAGACGACGGACGACGGTTCACCTTTTATTTTGGCGCTTCCGGTACCACGGGATGTGCATATCTCCGATTTTGGAAAGGTTGAGCACGCCGTTCCTGAACGAGAAAGACCCTCGGGTGAATCGCGCCGACTGCCGCTGTGACTTCTTCTTGAACTTCGGTGGCTTTACTTGGTCTGGTCGCTTGCCCGTGATAGAGTCAATCCAGTTCTTGTATGCACTATCCAGAGCCCTGCCTGTCTGTTGCAACGACTGGGCATTCACCTCGCGCAACCACGGCAACTCGGTTTTAAGCCGCGTGAGTTCCTTGCTGCGTTGTTTCTTGGAAGGCTTGGTCTTGTCAGCGGCATAGCGCTTTTGCGAGAAGTCCAAAAGATAGTTGTATACAAAGCGAGCACAACCAAACTGACGCCGAACCGCAGGGACTTGTTCGTCCGAGAGATAGACTCGCCCTTTGATGCCTCGCTTCGGGTCAGACATTCTTCTGGCTCTCCACACTTTGCGAACTAGGTTGCCTCCAAACGACGTGATATTCGCTGCTGTAAACGACATCGACCTCGGCTCGATACCTCGCAGCAGCCTTATGTATCAACTCGAGCAATCGTTTCTCCACGCCGCCGGCGAGAACTTTGCGGCGGTATTTTATGCCCGACCCCCCTCTCTGTTAGTGGAGGTGGTTCGACTTGTCTCCTAGCATCAATCGGAAGGTTTACATATTCGCTTTTTGTTTGTCCCTAGTCTTCTAGGAGACTTATATCTCATTCCTGAAGGCAGGGGCTCTACGGCTCCATGCGGTAGGGGTCTTTACGCCGCCTGCGAATAGTCGAACAGCGTCATAAACCCGAAATCCATGTGCAGTTGCTGATGGCAATGAAACAGCGTCAGCCCGGGATTATCGGCGGTAAACTCGACCTCCGCCTCCTGATACCCGCCCACCATCACTACGTCTTTGATCACGCCCCTCGTCGCCTGGCCTGCGAGTTTCGTCAATTGAAGGCTGTGCCGGTGCAAATGGACGGGGTGCACATCGTCGCTCGCGTTACGCATGCGCAGGCGGTACCGTCGGCCCTCCCGCAAATGGTATGCGGCCGCCATCGATCCGCTCGAAAAAACCTGTTCATTGATCGCCCACTGGTTGAAGCCATGCTCCGCCGCGTTCCGCTTCGTAAACGTCATCTCGATGGTTTCGTCTGGCTCCTGCGACGCGCCGTTCTGCGCAGCGAACCGCGCATAGCTCCAGCGAAACGGTCTTGGCGGCGTCCACACGGGCTTGCCTTTCTGTCCTGCGTACTCCACCACAATACCCATGCCGTGGTGCCGGTCGTCATCGGCCAGGTCGCCGAGGATCCACACGCCCGGCTGCTTCATTTGGACGAGCCCGGAAATCCGCTCGCCGGGGCCCAGCCACAGCACCGGCACCTCCGCGGGCTGCGGCACGGCGTTGCCGTCGAGTGCCACCACGCGGAAGGTATGTCCCGGCAACGCCAGGCTCCGGATCTCCGTTGCGCTGCCGTTCACCACGTGAAACAGCACGCGCTCGCCCGCCTTTACCCGCACCGGCTCGCCGTGACCGAGCATCCGCCCGTTGATCGTGAAGTATTGATAGCCCACCTCATAGCCGTGCGGCATGCCCTTGGCGAGCGACGCTTTCATCGCCGACTCGCCCGCCTCCTCCAGCTCCTTCACTTTCGTCGCCGGCGACAAAAAATCCTGCGGCATGTCCCCGCCCTGGCTGAATGCGCCTTGAAATTCCTTCAGCATCAGAAACACTTCGCGGTCGTGCCGTCCCGGCTCGTCCTCGGCCTCAATGTACACTGCTCCTACCTGCGCGCTGTATTGCCCGGCGTGCAGGTCCGCCCCGGCACGGTTGTGCGTGTGATAGAAGCGCAGTCCTGCGGGCCGTGGCGTGAAGGTGATGCGCCGCACACCATGCGCCGGAATGTAAGGGGTGCCCTCTTCCGCCGCGCCGTCCACGTCGGTCGAAACCTTTTGCCCGTGCCAGTGCAGTTGCTCGGGCGCCTCCGTATCGTTATGGACCTCGACCGTCACCTCGCGCCCTTCTTGGAACCGCAGCAGCGGCCCGGGAAACCCCCCGTTGTAGGTGATCGAAGAGACGATACGCTTTGGCGCAATCTCAATCGCGCTTGCGGCAATGCGCAGCGTGTAGTCCGCCACGCCCTCACCCGGCGACTGGACCGCCACGGCATCCCCCGCCGCCATGGCGTTGGTTCCAAAGAAAGCCGTTCCCGCTGCCGCGGTCCCGGCCCTTGCCGTCTCCCGCAGAAACTCGCGCCGCGATAGTCCGACTCTTCCCATGACTGCTCATCCTAAATCCACTGGCTGCGTTGCGCAAACGGCCCTGCGCAGCGGAAACCTAGCGGAATGCACCCAGAGGAGGCCGGCGCGCCAAACCGCGCGGGGACGCGTCAAGCCGCCGAGTTACTCATACCGCAACGCCGTTATGGGGTCGACGCGTGAGGCGCGGCGCGCGGGGATGTAGCTCGCCAGGAAGGCAACGGCCAGCAAGAACAGCGGCACGCCAATAAAAGCGATCGGATCGTGGGCTCCCAGACCGTAGAGCACGTCCGAGAGAACCTGCGAGACGGCTGCGCAGCCGATCACGCCAACCAGCGCGCCGATCCCGACCGGTCCGAGCGCCTGCCGTACTGCAAGACTCATCACGTCCCGCCCGTCCGCGCCGAGCGTCATACGGATACCGATTTCGCGAATGCGCTGGCTCACTCCGTAGGAAACGACGCCATGCACCCCGATCGCAGCAAGCAGCAACGCCAGTATCCCGAGCACGCCGGAGAGCGCCGCCACCAGCCGCGACGGCGTTCGCCAGACCTCCAGGTTGTCCGCCAACTTCGTGACATCGACCACCAAGTTCGGATCGAGCGCCCGCGCCGCCTCTCTAATCCCTTTGGCCGTTGCCGCGTCGCCGCTCTTACTGTGCACAAGCAATTGCAGCCGGTTTTGCTCCGCCGGTCCAGCGGGCCTGTAAAAGAACAACCCATCGCTGTGCCCCAGGTGCGAAACCTGCGAATCCTTCACAACGCCCACGATCTGAGATTCTTTCTTCTCGCCGTCCCGCAGCGTTTTTCCAATCGCATCTTGTCCCGGCCATAGCCGTCGCGCCGTGGATTCCGTTATGACCAGTACGGGAGCGTCCGAGCGCCCTTCCGCAGCCGTGAACGTTCGCCCGCGCACCATGGGCATGCCCAACATCGCGAAGAATCCCGGTGAGACGACATTGAACTCAAACTGCCGCGATTCGGTCTCCCCGCTAAGCGTCAGCCCGGTTCCCAGAAAAGAGTGGCTGAGCGGAGTGACTTGTGCTTGCTCCACTCCAACCACACCGGGCAAGGCCTCGACACTTGCGATCAACTCGCGCTCGAACGCTTGCGCCTTTTCCGCGCTATAGCCTTGCGAGGGCAAATTAAATTGGGCCTGGGTAATCCCTTTCATCTCAAAACCGGGGTCCGCGGTTTGCGCCAAATACAGGCCGCGCATCAGCAGTCCGGCGGCAATCAGCAGCACCATGCACACCGCCACCTGCACCCCGACGAGCGCGTTGCGCAGTATTCCTCCGCTCGCAGCCTTTCCGATGAACCCCCCGCCATCCCCTTTCAGCGCGGTGCTCAAGTCTTGCCTCGTTGCGTGGAGCGCCGGCGCCAGTCCAAACACGATTCCTGTAAATGCCGTCAGCCCGAGCGAATATCCCCAAACGCGCAGGTCCGGACTCACGTTCCACACCAGCTGCGCGGCGCCGTGCGGCAAGTGCGCCACGATAAACCGGGCGATACCCTCGACCGCCCAGAAGGCCACAAGCGACCCCACGGTTCCGCCAAGAAAGGCGAGCAGCAGGCTCTCCGTGAGCAGCTGCCGGATGATTCGCCAACGGCTTCCCCCGATCGAAAGCCGAATCGCAATCTCTTTCTGCCTCGAAGACGCCCGCGCCAGGAGAAGATTCGCCACATTGGCGCAGGCGATCAGCAGGACCAGTCCGACCCCCGCCAGCACCACGGCCCCAACCCCCAAGACCACCGTGCGTTCATCCTGCCGTCCCAGGAAAGTCGCGCGGTGAACCGCCAACGTGGTTGTCCGCCCGGGATATTGCTGATCAATCCTCGCCGCGATCACTCCCAGATCCGAGCGCACCTCTTCGAGTGTCGCGCCGGGCCGCAGGCGTCCGAGCAGCGCCAGCCAGCCGGTGTTGTCTTCCGAGATTAAATCAGTATCGGGCTCGAGCGCTTTCTGCATCGTTAGCGGCGCCCAAAACTCGCTAGGCCAGGGATCGAGTCCGCGAAATCCCGGTGCGGCAACTCCAATCACCACAAATTTCGCGCGGTTTAGCGAAGCACCTCTCCCCACAATCGACGGGTCGGCGTCGAACCGGCTTCGCCACAACTCGTAGCCGAGCACGACGACCGGGCTCGCTCCCGGCGCGCGGCAATCCTCCTCCACAAAAGTCCGCCCCAGCGCCGGCCGCTCCCGCAGAACATCGAAGAAGTTGCAGGACGCCTCCGCTCCCGTCAGTTGTTTAGGGTTTTCTCCTCCCAGCGTTGCTTCCAAAAACGGCGCATAGGCCAGCAACCCGGAGAACACATGATTGTTCGCGCGATAGTTCTGGTATTCGGAGTAAGAAAACAGTCCCGACTCGCCATGCAGGTTGCGCCGGAACTTTCCGTGAAAAATCTGGTCCACACTCACAATCTGTTCCGCCCTTGGAACAGGCAGCAGCTTCAGCGCCACCCCGTTTAGCGCCGAAAAAATGCCGGTGTTCACCCCGATTCCGAGGGCGACCGCCAAGACTGCGACCACGGTGAACCCAGGATTCTTCCCGAGCGTTCGCGAGCCATAGCGAAGGTCTTGGGCGACTTGTTCGAGCCAGGTCCAGCCCCAAGTGTCGCGCGTCTCTTCTTTGAGAAAGGTGGGATTGCCGAAGGCGCGCATGGCGGCGTAGCGGGCTTCTTGCGCACTCATGCCGGCGGCGAGGTTCTCAGCAATTTGCTGGTCGAGATGAAACTGAATTTCGTCGTCTAATCGCTTGGCGTTCCGGTCGCGGCGGAACAGAGTCTGCAAGCGGAGCCAGAATCGGCGGGCCCAGACCATGGCATCACCATCCTAGGTTGTTTCTACAACCAGATTGATTGCCGCCGACAGGCGGCTCCAATTGGCGGCTTCCTTTTCCAGTTGTGCGCGCCCGGCGGCGGTCAATGGGTAAAACTTGGCTTGCCGCCCGTCTCGGTTTCTTTCCGCTTGGCCTTGATCGAGCCGCGTTGTTCGGAGCCGGTGCAAGGCGGGACAAGGCGAGCCTTGCTGGACGTGAAGCACTTCCGCGGAGATTTGTTGAATGCGCTTGGCGATCGCCCAACCGTGTTTCGGTTCAAGCGAGACGGTCTTGAGAATCAAGAGGTCGCTTGGCTTTCCCATACTGTGATTATCTACAGAAGGAATTGTAGATTGTCAAGGTATGTTAAGAGGGGGACGCGGGCCACTCACGCGCGTTCGGTGAGGAGAGCGATAGGGCCGCCGAGATCGGGTCCTTCGGCCCTGAATGGTTCGAGAGAGCAGCCGCGGTGCGCGGATAGAAAGCGCAAGCCGGCGGACTGCAAAAGCCGAACCAGTTCCGTGGCGGTGTACAGCCGGAGTGAAGCGGACTTGTGACCCTGTCCCGCGCGGCCGGACCAATACCAGGTGGTGTTGACACGGCCCGAGATGGGATCAAAGGTGGGTTCCTCGACGATGAGCGTTCCGCCTGCAAGACGTTGCGCCGGCTTTGCTCCGCGGGAAAAGCGCGCCGCCACCAGGTCTCGGTGCGCAGTGTCAACCAGCACGCGGCCGCCGGGACGAACAGCGTCGCGAAGTGTCTTGAAGATGGCCAGGTCGTCGCTTTCGGCACCGTAGCCGACCGAAGAGAACACGTTGAAGGCAGCGTCGAAGCCGCCCTCGGGCAAGGGCGCTCGCAAATCGTGCCGGAGATACTTCAAGCGATTCGCGGGCAGATCGCCGCAATCCTTTTCGGCTTGCGCAAGCAGCTCCGCGGATTGATCCACCCCGACGACGATGGCGCCGCGCCGAGCCAGGGGCAGCGACAGCCGGCCGTACCCGCACGGAGCATCGAGCACGCGGCTCCCTTCGCGGAGAGAGAGCAGATCCCAAAGCCCTTCGACCTGCCTGGCGGTATCGGGCGATCTCTCCGGCGCGCTCCAGAGGCGGACGTAATCGCCATCAAAGAAGGTCTTCCACCAAGGATCCGTGACGGCTTAAGCATAGTACCGTTCTGTGGCCCAGTGTTAAGTCGCGTGATCGATTGACTTGGCATGAGAGCGGGCCTAACATGCGCGCAAATTCTGGGCAGGAGGAGCCTTATGACGCTCAGAGGAAAAACGGCATTAGTCACGGGAGGCTCACGGGGAATCGGCCGCGGCATCGCTTTGAAGCTCGCAGAGAGTGGGGCGAAGGTCGCGGTTCACTACTATCAGAAAGAGGATCAGGCCAAAGCCACGTTGGAGCAATTGCGCGCTTGCGGCTCCGACGGCTTTGTCGTGCAAGCGGATGTATCGAAGCCCGAGGAGATTCGTCGCATCTTCGCGCGGGTCAAATCCGAGTTCGGGTCGCTGGACATTTTTGTGAACAATGCCCGTCCGGAAGTGCCCACGTTTTACGAAGGGCCGATGGCCGTCTCGCTGGATATGTTCGATTTTGCCATGGACTCGCAGGCCAAGGCATTCTTGGTGGGCGTGCGCGAAGCCGTTCCGTTCATGCGGGCCGGCGGACGCATTATCGCCCTGACCTACGCGCCTGGCGGCCGCTTCGGAAGCTGGCAGCCGTGGGTGGCCATGGGCGCGGCCAAAGCGGCGCTGGAGGTGTTGTGCCGGTACTTCGCCGTCGCGCTGGCCCCACAGCAAATCACGGTGAACGCCGTCAGTCCGGGCTGGACCGACGACAGTGTGCTGAATACTCTGCCGCAGCCCGTGCAGGACACCATCCGGAAGTGGCAGCAGGCAGGATGGACGCCCATGCGTCGACTCGGTTTACCTGCGGACATTGGAAACGCGGTCAAGCTGCTTTGCTCGGCCGAGGCAAATTGGATCACCGGGCAGACGCTGGAGGTGGACGGCGGCGCTTCGCTCGTGGCCGGGCACCTGCCGCTCGAGGTTCAGCAAGTGCCGGCAGCTCACGCCGCCTGATGATATGAGAAGGAAACCTGCGAGTAAAAAGTAGACTGGTTCTTCCTACACGCAATCGTGGCCCGTGCGTCTAAACAGATCAAAGCCCGCAGCCATTGCATAGCACGAGGGAATCTCGAGCTCAGAACAAGCGCGGCTGGCGGCGTGGAACTTCGCGGCCAAAATATTCATAGGCGCGGGGCGTAGCTACGCGGCCGCGCGGCGTGCGGTCGATCATGCCGATCTGCATGAGGTAGGGCTCGTACATTTCTTCGATGGCGTCTTCTTCTTCCGCGAGCGCCGCGGACAGCGTTCCGAGCCCTACCGGGCCACCGCCGTATTTGTCGAGCAGCGCCAGCATCAAGTTGCGATCCACCTCGTCGAGGCCTTTTTCATCCACGCCGAGCATTTCGAGCGCTTCCTGAGCGACCGCGCGCGTGATGCGCCCCGCCGCGCGCACTTCGGCAAAGTCGCGCGAGCGGCGCAGCAGGCGATTGGCAATGCGCGGCGTCCCACGGCAGCGACGCGCGATTTCTTCTCCGCCGCCTTCGTCCATCTCGATGTTCAGGATTTTTGCGGAGCGGTGAATGATGATGAGCAAATCCTCCGGCTCGTAAAAATCGAGGCGGTGGACGATGCCGAAGCGCGAGCGCAGCGGCGCGGTAATCAAGCCTGCGCGCGTCGTGGCCCCAATGAGGGTGAAATGGCCTAGCGGAAAAGGATGAATGCGCGCGCCCGGCCCCTGGCCGATGATCAGGTCTACGCGAAAATCTTCCATTGCCGGATAGAGGACTTCCTCGACCGCGGGCTGCAAACGGTGAATCTCGTCGAGAAAGAAAACCTCCTTCTTTTCGAGTGCGGTCAGGATGGCCGTCAGGTCGCCTTTGCGTTCGAGCAGCGGTCCCGCGCTCGTCTTGATGGGGGCGTTGAGCTCGTTAGCGATGATTTGCGCGAGCGTGGTTTTCCCCAAGCCTGGCGGGCCGTAGAGCAGGACGTGATCGAGCGCCTCATCGCGGCTGCGGGCGGCGTCAATCGCGATCTGGATATTTTCCTTGACGCGCTTCTGCCCGATGTATTCCTCGAGCCGCCGCGGCCGCACGCTGACGTCGATGCGCGCATCTTCTTCGTACGCCGCGCCGGAAACAATACGCTGCGGCTGTCCTTGCATCATTCGTTTTGTGCTCGCATCCGCCATCGCGTTTCTCGACCGAGAAGGCACGGAGACACAGAAAGAAACAAGGTTTCCTATTATCTCCGTGCCAATCGGGGCGCAGCGTGTCGCGCCCCGACAATCCCTTCCTTGGACTCCTAGCCCAAGATTCTTCGCGCATCCTCATCGGATGCACTTAGCACGACACCGTTGCTACGCCGTCCGCGCGGCGCGGCCTTTCGGCGCGCTCAGGGTTTGCAGCGCCGCCCGCAACAGCGTCTCGAAATTGTTCGCGCCGGCTTCGCGCTTGCCTTCGGCGGCGGCGTCCTCCGCGGCGCGTGTGTCGTAGCCCAAATTCACGAGCGCCGAGACCACGTCCGCTTCGATGCCTGCGGGAGAAGCCGCCGCTGGCTTCTCCGCCTCGATGGCCACGGCTCCAAGCCTGTCCTTCAGTTCAACCACGATGCGCTCAGCGGTTTTCCTTCCCACGCCGGGAATTTTCGTGAGCCGCACGAGATCGCCGCCGCGAATCGCGGGAACCAGTTCTTCCACGCTCATCCCGGAAAGAATTCTCAGCGCGAGCGCCGGGCCGACGCCGGATGCGGAAATGAGCAATTCGAAAAAATTCTTTTCGCGCGAGGAGACAAAACCGAAGAGCGTCAGGGCATCTTCGCGCACGTGCGTGTAAATGAGAAGAGTGACCTCGGTGTGCAACTCGCCGAGCGCAGCGTAGGTCGAGAGCGGCACCTGCACGAGATAACCAACGCCGCCCACGTCGATGAGCACCTGGTTCGGCCTTTTTCCAGCGAGGCGTCCGCGAAGCTGACCAATCATCGCCAGTCAGTATTGCCGCCTTTTCTTCGCCTGTCAACGCAAAGCGGGGTAGCATGACTTGGGCAGCATGGTGTTAGACACCGCGGCTGTTCCCCAACAAGTCTATCCAAAATCGTTTCTTCTTTGGTTTGTCACCATTGGGGACTATGGACTCAAATGCTCCACCGTTCTTGACGATCACCCTCTCAGAGGCGACATTATCTTCGTCGCACGTGATGAGCAGCTTCTTTATTGATTTTGCCCGGTCAGTCTCCAAAAGCTGCCGAAGCATTTCGGAGGCCACACCCATCTTCCGGAAAGAGGGTCGCACGATAAAGCCTATATGGCCACCGATGGTACGTAGGAAGTCATTCAGTTCGTGGCGAATCGCAATGCGGCCAATCACTTCATCTCTGTAGATTGCCCAATAACACGTGCTTCTGACAAAGTTTGGTGGCGCTGTGGCCTCCACCGACCGAAGTCTCGACACATATGACGCAAAATCCTTCGCTGGCGTGTCGTGCGGTTCATCCTCACCGAGATAGATCCAAGCTGATTTTTCTGAATCGCCTTGGAACTCTGCCATTGCCGATAAATAGGACCCCTGATAGCTGATGTTCGGTGGTTCTAGCCGTATGTTGTGCACTTCAAAGGTGCTCATAGAATATGGCCGAATCCAGCACTTTTCGCTGTGCTCTGATGCTACAAGGCGTTTGCCGAATCCCGATAACGGGGCAGCTAACAATCCCTACGACAATGGCCATCTACCGGTGAGTCGGCGAGATCGATGAGTCATCGAAGAACGCCAAAGACTTCGATATTAAGGCCTTGCTGGCGGCCGGGGAAAGCGTTCCCGTCAGCTAGAGACTAGATTCGCCTGACCCGGCTCGATGCCTCAAGGTCGCGGGCGATCTCGTGATGGAAGCCGCGAAAGCAGCGCAAGGGGAGCCGCCGCGTATTGCAGTCTGTGGTGAATGTGCACCTAGTTTGTAGGCGGAAAGCGGATGCGGCGGTTCAGGTCGAAGACCTCTGGGACGAGATCGGCCGAACGCACGAAGTGGATATTTTGTGCGGGTAGGTGATGAACGGCTTTCAGCGTGAACAGGAAAGCCGCATCTACGAGAGAATCTGTGCAAGCACTCCGCCGTTTCTTCCCAGTGAACGGGCGACGATTCCCGGCGCATCTACCCGGCAGCGCGGACCCAATCGCCGGTTGAAGCGAAAGGAGCGCGAGCGTGGATCGTAGTACCACCCTTCGGTTGCGAGGTGATTGAAAGCTCTCCATGCACTAACCGCAGGCGCTCCTGCATGCTCGCGAGGCCGAGCCCAGTGCTCTTCAGTGCGGTTTCTGTATCAAAACCTGCACCGAGATCGCTGATGGTAGGGTGAATCTCTCCCGTACTTCCCCACAGGCGCACTTCGAAGCGCTTTACCCCACTATGCTTCGTGGCGTTGCGCAGGGCTTCTTGTAGAATTCGGAATAGAGAAAGAGAAAGGTCGGTTGGCAAGGCGGTCGGTAGATCATGACTCTGGAAATCAATTTCCACCTTCTGGCGCTCACTAACCTCTTTGCAGAAGTTCTTCGTCGCTCCAACGATGCCCAAGTAATCCAGTTTCGAAGAGTGCAATTCGTGCGATAGCAATTGAACATCGTTCGCTATGCGCGCGGTTTCGTTTTGCAGTGTGCCTATTCGGGTGCGGACTTCAGATGCTGAGTCAGGGACATCCTGTTGGACTGCTTGGAGTTCTATCGAGAGAAGCGCGAGTCGTTGGACAACGTCGTCGTGAAGGTCTCTTCCTCCGAGTACGTTCCTGCTCGTGTGCTTCAATCAGCTTTCGGCTCATACCTAAAAGTGCCTCTTCTGCCCGCTTGCGGTCCGTAATTTCTATATTGACGCCGATCATTCGCGAAGGCCCCCCAGACTCATTCATAAATACTTGCCAGCGTCCAGCTATCCAATGAACACTTCCATCAGGCCAGACCACGCGCCACTCTCCCTTCGTCGGTTTTCCTGTTTTCAACGCCCAATTATTTAACTCGATAACTCCTGCCCGATCATCGGGGTGAACCAGATTCTCGAAAGCGGTCTGCGTTCCCCCAAATCCGCCCGGCGGCAAACCGTACATCTCCTCCAGTTCCGGCGTCCAAGTATTCACTCCCGTCTGAATATTCCACTCAAAAGTTCCTATGCGAGCGACTTGCTGTGCCAACCGCAGCCGTTCCTCGCTACGCTGTAGTTCTGCCGTCCTTGCCCGAACTTGCTCCTCCAGACCATCGGTTAGCTCGCGCAACTCTGCTTCTGCCTTTTCGCGCTCGGCCACCTGGCTTTTGAGGTCTTCTATGCGCACCAGTGCTTGATACGCTGAAGAGGCAAATTTGCCCAGGGAGGCCATGACCCGGTCATCTTCTGCGTCGAACTGGCGGCGGTCGTTGTGCATGATCGCCCAGATCGTTCCGACTGGTATGCCGCGGACGTAGAATGGAACCAGCAGGCATTCTTCGCTTGCGGGAATGACCGGCAACAAGTAGGGGTAGCGGCGCTATCGGTCTGAACAGCAGGGTACGATTTTGATCAAGTACGTCTCCGCAGGGGCCGAAGTTGCGCGGGGTTCCACCTCCGACGTGGGGACTCCACATGCCAGCGATAGCTGGCCAATAGAATCTTGTGCCGGAAACGTCCGGCGTTTTGCCATCCCTCGTCAACAGGCTAAGGCCAGCGGAGTCACATTGGGTAATGTCAAGGATCGTTTCAGCCAGTGTCTGAAGGATGGTGCACGGCGAATCGGCTAGCGCGCCAACAAGCGCGACGAGTGCGCGGTTCTCCTTTTCGTAGTCGGGCGAACGCCATGGACGGCGATGCAACTCTTCCGTGCATAGGATCGATTCCAGAGAGGCCTGTGGAATCGAATCTTCCACCGGGACGTGGCTTTTTCATGTTTCTACCCTCCATGACGGACGACTCGGGACCGCGCTTTAGCTGGGAAGGCGTGAAGCTATCGGTTGCCATTACTGCTACTGACAAACGTCTTTCCCAACAGGCCTGCTTCCACAGCAGTGAGCAGCTCGCTTCCGGCCTTTGCCTTGACAATGTAGCCCCGTGCGCCGAGGCTAAAGGCTTCTTGCATCACCTCAGCAGAAGATTCTTGAGTCAAGAAGATGATTTCAGATTCCGGGAGAAGTTTGCGAATTTGTCGAGCGGCTTCGATTCCGTTCAGACTTGGGAGTCCGATGTCCAGCAGAACCAAATCCGGTTGCAGTTCCACCGCCTTCTGAACCGCTTCCAATCCGTCAGAGACTTCGCCGATGACCTGTAAGTCGCGCCTGCTTGCCAGGGTCGATAGAATGAATTGCCGAAAAGGTGCGAAATCCTCCACGACAAGAACGCGGATTGGGACCGCGTGACTCAGTCCGAGCCGATGAGCGAGTTCGGTCTTTGGTGTCACGGAGCGGTACGCTATCGAAGCTCCAGGTTTGTAATCAACTGTAAAAATTTACAGTGGTCCGCAAGGCTGCCCAAGTTCATAGCTCTGTTCGATTCACTAGTACGCCAGAGTGAGAACTGGGCTAGTGGTACTCCAGTGGTTTTTAATGCTACCGGGTAGCCTTCAGCCTGCCAAGGAGGGAGTTACGCCAAGCTCCGAATAATAATTACTCGTAACCGTAAGGACTTGATTCTGAAAGAGCGTTCCCTTCACTTCCACATTGGGAATCCCGCCGCCCCACCCAATCAAGCCGGAGAAAACACGCTGGCCGCGTTCGAGTTCGCGAAACATTGGATAGGAGAAAGGGATTTTGTGATCTTGGCGGACGACGGAACGCTCGACGAGGCGCTCGGGGTGGGGCACGGGGAGATCGCGGAGCAACAAGGCGTTGATGAGGGTGAAGATCGCAGTATTTGCGCCGATGCTCAGGGCCAGCGATAGAACTGCTACCGCTGTGAAGACGGGATTCTTGCGGAGAGCGCGCAGCGAGTAGCAGAGGTTCTGCCAGACTTGCCGCATCATCATTCGCCCCCGAGGTTCTGCCCACGTTTACGACAATTTGGAGGTTCTCTTCAAGCCCTATTATTGGCGACTCGTGATTGGTGACTCGTGGAAAACCTCGTGACGCAGCCTTAGCCCTCCTGCTCGCCATTTTTATTTTGTGAGCCAGGGGAGGCGCAGGAAGTAGAAAGGGTAAGGAGCCGAGAAGCCGGTCGGTCTCCGAATGCCGCGCCAAGTCCCGATAAGTCTTAGTGCTGAAGTCGCGTAACCGTCCATGTGGGTACTATGAGCCACTTGTCCGGGAGCGGCGTTATACGTCTAAGTGGCGCTGGCTGTTGAATGCCATCTTCCCCGAGTCCCGTCTGTGAACAGCGATGAGCCGTTTTTACCGGCTCCTTTCTTCCCGAGAGCGCTTGGTCGTTGCACTACCAAGTTTACTCAGGTCGAGGGGAGCCGATGCCTTCATGAAATCAAACCTAGAACGGTCACTCCGCGCGAAGAGCGGCGGTGGGGTCAAGACTTGCGGCGCGCCAGGCGGGCAACCAGGACGCCATGGCTGCGATCGCGAAGAATACCACCGTCATCGTGGCAAAGGTTGCTGGGTCGGTGGCTTTGACGCCCACGAGCATGGTGGTCATTCCGCGTGTGAGAGCGAAGGCCGTGATCAGGCCGGCTGCGACACCGATGGCAGTGAGACGCAGACCCTGACCCACGACAAGCTGGAAAATGTTTCCGGGCTGAGCACCCAAGGTCATTCGAACGCCTATCTCAGCGGTGCGCTGCCTCACGACCGTTGCAAGCACGCCATAGAGTCCAACGCCCGCGAGCAACGCCGCGATGACCGCGAACGATCCGATGAGGAGCAATGAAAATCGCGTGCCGCTTTGTGCTTTTTCTACTACAGCATCCATTGGGCGCATGTCGGTGATCAAGAGGTGCGGATCGAAGGCCTTTAACGTAGCGCGAACATCGTCCGCGTATTTCGATGGATCGGCGCCGAACCGGAGCGCCCAGTGGTCGGTGACGCCGAAGCCGATGTACGCGTCGGTGAAATAGACTTGCTCGCGTCCAGGCTCGCTCAACGATACGCCGCGCTCGTGGGCGACGACGCCAATGATTTCGACCCATACGGGTTCGGGCGTTTGAATGCGGATAAGAATACGCTTGCCGACCGCAGACTGACCTGGATAGGCACGATCCGCCAGAATTTTATCGACGACGGCATAAGTGCGGCCCGGCTGGTTGTCCTCGTCGGTGAAGGTGCGGCCTTCGAGAAGACTTGTGCCCATGGCCTCGAAGTAGCCGGGAAGCACGATGAGAGGATCGACCGCCTTATATTTGCTGGCGTCCGCGAGCGCTTCCTCCGTGCCCCAACGAATTGGGCTGAAGCCACCCGTAAGCGGAAATGGATTTGAGGCAGTTACGCTTTGAACGCCAGGGATAGCGCGCAGGCGATCTTCGAGTTGACGAGTAGCGACGGCGCGCTCTTCCGGCTTCTGCAGAAATCGATCGGACTGAGCTTGAAAGGTGAGCAGGCCGTGAGGGTTGAACCCGGGATCGATGCGCTGTAATTCGAGAAAGCTGCGAACCATAAGTCCCGAGCCAATGAGGAGTACATAAGCAAGACCGACTTCGAGAGCGACGACGATCTTGCGCGAAACACCACCGCTCGCGAGGCCTTCGCTGCGGCTGGTGCCGCGGAGAACGATCATTACGTCTGGACGAGCCGCGCGCCACGCCGGCGCCAGCCCGAAGATCGCAGCCGCTAGGAGGCTTGAGATTACAGTGAAGATTAGCACGGTCGGGTCTATTCGAATCGTATCGAGGCGCGGGAGATGTGCCGGAGCGATGGCGAGCAGTTCGTGAATGCCGAGCCATGCGATGCCGAGGCCGCCCAGAGCGCCGGTGGCTGCGAGCAGTAATGCCTCGGTAAGGATCTGGCGGGCGATGTCCCACGTGCTCGCACCGATAGCGGAGCGAATGGCAAGCTCGCGCTGGCGCAAAGAAGCTCGCACCAATAAGAGGTTTGCCACGTTGGCGCAAGCTATGAGCAAAAGAAAAATGACGCTGCCCATCAGTGCGAGAATTGCAGGGCGCACTTCGGAAACCAGATGCTTCCGCATGGGTTCGACGCGGATTGCGTAGCCCGCGGTGTTCTCGATCGAGAAATGTTTACGCGCCTCTGCGGCGACCTGATCGGCGGCAGCTTGCGCTCGTGCGACGGTGACGCCTGGCTGCAGTCTGCCAATCACGTGCATCGAAACTGAATTTCGCTGCTCGGCGTTGTAGCCGAGGCGATTGGCGACCCAAATTTCTGGCGCGGCTTCCAAATCCGCGGAGGGCGGGAAATAGATCTGAAAGTGCGGCGCGAGGACCCCGACGATGCGCGGACTAAAGGGTTTCCCCTTATTTAGAGATTGTCCGAGCACGGCGGGATTCGAGCCGAATTGCCGCTGGAAATATTCGTAACTGATGATCGCTATGAGCGGCAGGCGCTGAGGGGGCGTTGCCGATTGTGTTCCCGGCGGTGGAGGAGGCGGTTGCGGTTGTCCGTCATCGTCGGAGAAATCGCGACCGAACAGGATCCTCGCTCCCACAAGCCGGAAGTAGTTCGTGGTCACAAAACCCATATGGACTTGTTCCGGCTTGCCGTCGTCGCCGGTCAACGTGAAGGGGAACGTGAAGACGCCCGCGAGGCCTTGGAATTCGTTTTTGGTGGCTTCGCGCAAATCGATAAAGTTAGCGTTGGAAAAGGGAAAGTCTTTGACGCCGCGATTGCGCATGTCGGTGGGGATGATGACGAGCTGATCGGCATCTTTGTAAGGGAGGGGGCGCAGGAGCACGGCGTTGGTAACGCTGAAGATGGCAGTGCTTGCGCCGACACCCAACGCAATGGTTAAAGCGGCGGTGAGTGCGAAGACAGGACTTTTCCGGAGAGTTCGGCCTGCGAACGCCAGATCGTGTAACGACATCCTTCTACCTCATTCATGGACAGTCGCTGCGCTAAGAATACTACCTCTGCTATCCCCAATCGGCTTTGAGTTTCTTCGGGAATGCTTTTTGTCGGGATGTGGCAATGTCCATCCGGCAAACGCGTTCTCGCAGTCTCCGACGAACCAGGTCCCCTCCTAAGAAGTCCCCGGCGGGCGCAATCAATGTCACTTGGATGTCTAGTCGCGAAATCGGTAACTTGGCTCCCAGTACTTGACTTCACCGGTTACCGCGTTTGAACCTAGCCCAAGTTTCCTACTTATAGCTTGGTTTTTACCACAAGAGGAAGCGAAAAGGCCCATCTGTAG
>QHYH01000246.1 GCA_003223215.1 Acidobacteriota bacterium | reverse complement strand
AAATCGTTTCATCAACTGGCGCACAGCGTTTCGAGCCTCAGTGTCGCTAACCATCGCTCTCCTCCTTGTGCTCCACGGCGCATAAATCGTGCGAGCAAGATTCAATCTCGCAACCCCATCGATTGTATAGTTGGATTAGATTAGATTTTCCGCCGTTTGGTTAGGCTTCAGGCCCCATTACATCACCGGGTATGAATAGAATGTGCCGTAGATAATTGCGTTCGGATTGCTTCTAATTTCAACAGTGCCTAAACGTCCTGATCAGTTTGCCGTCAGGGAGATGCCAGAGTTTGAGTTTGAAATTATCCCCCTCTCCAGCCGTAGCTAGGGTTTGTCCATCGGGAGAGATGGCGACAGCGTGAACAATTCCCTGTCCTGTTTCAACAGCACACAGGAATTTCTTATTGGCAACATCCCAGACAACAACTCGACCGAAATCCTTGCCAGCGGCGAGCAAAGCCCCATTCTTTCCAAACGAGAGAACGTTAATGGTCGTAGGTGTTCCAACCCCGGACTGGATTGTAATCGTGTTTCCTGGACCGATTTGAACTCCACTCTTTGGCTCCTTATGTTTTGCATCTCTCAGCATCACCTCTGGAGGCGTAAATTTCGACGACTGAGCCTGGACGACCAATGGACGAGCAGCGAATAGAAGAGCTACGAACAGAGCGTTGGATGGTCGCATGCGAGGGATTGTATTACATTACATGCTGGCTGTTCTGCCTGGTTAGTCGTGCGGACAAATGTTAGACAAGTTGGACAATTTCCACCTGTTGCTAAACATCACGCAATCGCAATGTAAGTCTATGAGAGAACGGGAAATATCGTAGTCGGAGCGATTCGATTTCAACCATCGACCTCCTGGTCCGACACCAGGCGGTCAGCGGCTATAAGTCTGTCTGTAAATTACTGGTTCTAAAAGAAATGGTCGGGGCGAATGGATTTGAACCATCGACCTCCTGGTCCCGAACCAGTGGACAAAATCACATAAGTCGCTGTCCTGGCGTCACTTATTGGTTTTCGGGCCGCTCTCTGTTAGACAAGTCTGGACAAGTTTTCGCGCCCAGGAGGGCAATACACACTCGCGTACCGGACGGCGAAGTCTCTTGCAGGGGAGTTGGCGCAAGCGCGGGATGGTCATTCTGAGGAACCTTCCATTTATCCTCGGTCTTCCTCAGTCAGAAATACTCTGGCTGGGGCGGACTGTTCCCGGCTTTAATAGCACACCAGCTCTCTCTTGATCGGTATCATTCGATGTGACACAATGAGTCACATGAAGACGATCACCATTCGCGAACTGCATCAGGCGACAGGAAGGTGGGTCAGGCGGGCGTCGGCGGGGGAGGTGTATGTGACCGAACGCGGGCGTCTGGTCGCCAAGATCGTTCCGGCGTCGCCTCCGCCCGTTAAGCCGTTCTTCGCCGATCCTAAGTTTACTCCAGCATTTCTTGCCAATCGCAAATACCTTCGCGGCGGAACCGACTCCACGCAGGCCATCAGCGAGGAGCGTAACCGCGAGGTGTTGTGATCTACTTCGATTCGAGCTACCTTGTCCGGCTCTATTATCAAGACGCCGGAGCAGAAGCCGTTCGGGCTCTCGCGGCAACAGACCATGTGGCATGCGCGGCCCACGGCCAAGCCGAAATGATGGCAGCGTTCCATCGCAAGCTGCGCGAAGGGGCGATCCGACCCGCGGCGTATGCCGCGTTAATGGGCCAAGTTCTGGCACATATCGAGGCGGGAGCCTTCCAGTGGCTTGCGCAGCATAGCGAGATTTTCTTGCGAATCAGGCACGTTTATCAGAAGCTGCCAGCGGTTGTGTTTCTGCGGGCAGCCGATGCCATCCACCTGGCCACGGCAGCAGAATCTGGGTTCCGCATCGTTTATTCCAATGACGCACATCTCTTGGGTGCAGCGAAGTATTTCGGCATCGAAGGAAGGGATGTAATTGGCAAAGCGATTTGACCAGGAACAACTTCTTTCCAACATCGAAACCCAGCTTCAGTTGTTCGCCATGAATGCTCGGCGCTCCCCAGGTCGGATTCTCGGCAACCGTACGTAAGATCAGGGCGCGAACCTCTTTGCTGACACGCTTCCGTCCTCCTACTTGTCTGACTCTGGAGAGCCATGCCCAATACAAACGAAACCCCGCTCGATGCCAGTTCAAGACGGTTCTTGGAGTGACCAGAACGAGAGGCTTCCTCCACCCGGACCAGCACGTTCTCAACGCAGACCCAGAACAACTTGTACAGGGCAGTCATCGTCACGAAACGGTAAGAGTAAACATCCCCGCCTAAGCAGAGCTTGGACGGAGCACCCGGCGGTCAGGACCCGGCCACCCTTGCTTTGCTGGCGCGAGCAAAATCAGTGCTACACCAACGAGGACAAGCGGAAGTACGGCGCGCAGCAGATCTTCGCGTGGGATCACATTGTGGCACTGCCATAATGGCAGCGTGAATCAGGGTCTCTGTGCACGATCCGCTGACCGCGCTTGACTCGCTTGACTTGTGTTACTTGACAAAAAGAGTTTGCGGGCGTAGACAGGTAGAGTGTCTACGGTAGACAATCAACGGGGCGCCCTCGAGCTGCTCCAAGGCACGCTTGAAGTGCTCATTCTTCGCAGCCTGCAGGTTGCACCGAATCACGCCTACGGCATTTCGCAATTTCTCGAGCGCCAATCCGAATACGAGTTTCTCGTGGACAATGGCTCGCTTTACCCCGCGCTGCAACGCCTGCTGCAAAGGCGCTGGATTACGTCGCAATGGAAAAAATCCTCCAACGGACGCCGCGCCAAGTATTACCGCTTGACGGCTCTGGGCCGCACGCAACTCGTTGCCGCGAAATCGAGATGGCTGCGCTTCGTCGAAGCTATGGGGCGCATTTTGGCCCCGCAGAGGTGAACCATGCGCGAATGGTGGTCGAAACTCGCTCGAGCCCTGCATCTTCGCCGCGGACTCGATGACGACCTCTCCGACGAGATGCGCGCGCACCTCGAGCTCATGACCGACGACAATCTCGAACGCGGCATGTCTACCAGCGAAGCTCGCGCCGCTGCTCGCCGTCATTTCGGGAATCTAACGCGCACGCGAGAGAAAGCTCGCGAAGCCTGGCAGTTCCCGAGACTCGAAACATTCCTACAAGACATTCGCTATGGTCTGCGTGGCATTCGCAAAGCCCCAAGTTTTTCCCTGGTTGTCATTTTCACGCTCGCGCTCGGCATTGGCGCTAACACCGCAATTTTCAGCGTCGTCTACTCCGTACTCCTGCGGCCCCTTCCCTACCCGCACGGCGAGCGCCTCGTTCGATTAGGTGAGTCCACGTCGCAGGTCTCCGGAATCGCGGTGACGTGGGTCAATTTTCAGCATTGGCGGGCGGAAAATATCACGTTTGAGAACATGGAGGCGATCACCGGCGCAGGGATGACTCTTACGGGTCGCGGCGATGCTGTCCTCGTGAACACGCGTCTGGTGACGAGCAGCGCGTTTCAGCTTACCGGCATGACGTCGATGTTGGGGCGTCTTTTTACAGATGCCGACGACAAGCCCGGCGCTGCGCCAACCGCGATCGTGACTGCTGACTTCTGGCAGAGCAGGCTAGGCGGTGATCCTCATGTGGGCTAGGCGGTGATCCTCATGTGATTGGTGAATCGCTGGAGTTGGACGGCACACCATACGAGATCATCGGCGTGCTAAGTCCAGGACGGAAATTCCTGTGGCGATCCGCCGAAGTGTATTTGCCGCTTGGGCGAACGCAAAACCCCGCTGAGAAACGAAGCGAGCATCGCTCCATCGGCGGGCTTGGCCTCCTCAAACCAGGAATAACGGCCACAGGGGCAAAGGCCAATCTCGACGCCATCATGCAGCGGCTGGCGCTCAGCGATCCTGGCCCTGAGGATGACCATCGCAGCTACGTGAGCTACCTCGCAGAAGACATGACGGGCGGCGAACTGCGCACCACGCTGCTCATTCTGATGGGCGCCGTCGGCCTCGTGCTTCTCATTGCGTGCGCCAACGTCGCAAGCCTGCTGCTCGTGCGCAGCACGGCGCGGGCACGCGAAATCGCCGTTCGCGTGGCCATCGGTGCGGACCGGCCGCGTCTCGCCCGCCAACTTCTCACGGAAAACCTAGTGCTAGCCGTGATTGGCGGAGCACTCGGACTCCTTTTGGCGGCTTGGTGCTTGCGCACACTAATCTTGATTGGGCCGCGCAGCATTCCCCGCCTCACGGACGCCACGCTGGATCTTCCCGTGTTGCTCTTCGCCACCGTGGCTTCCATCCTGGTCGGATTGCTGGCAGGAGTTGCTCCCGTCTTAAATGCCGGGAAGGTTGACCTCATCACGGCACTCAAGGAAGGCTCACCGACGTCAGGCTCCGGCAAACGTGGGCATGGGTTTCGCAACGCGTTGGTCATTGCCGAGATCGCGATCACCTTGATTCTGGCATTCGCGTCAGGGCTCCTGATCCGCAGCCTGATCGCCGCGCAACGTGTCAACCCGGGCTTTGACCCTCAGCATCTGTTGACGA
>QHYH01000245.1 GCA_003223215.1 Acidobacteriota bacterium | reverse complement strand
CAGCCTGTAAGCCTCCGAGGCCGCAGCGATGTTGAACCGATGCGTCAGCAACGGTTCAACGCGCACCTTTTGCTGTGCGACGAGCTCCAAGAAAGCCTCCATGTTTCTTTTCTCTGTCCAGCGCACAAACGCGTACGGATAATCACGCCCACATTCTTCGTACTCGGGATCGTAACGGCCAGGTCCGTAGGAGCGTGAGTAACGCAACTGCAGTTCTTTCTTGTAATAACGCTCGCGAGGAATGTCGGCGCGCACGTCGCCTACGAGGACCACGATGCCTCGGTCACGCGCTAGCCGTCCCGCCAATTCGATAGGCTCGGCTGACCTGGTTGCCGCCGTGAGGATCACGGCATCGGCTCCGTGTCCGTGCTGACACAAGGCGCTCCACGGACTTTGCTCCCAATCGCGGTTTTCGCAAGCAAAGTCCGCGCCGAGCTCCCGCGCCAACCTCACGCGATCCGGATCAGGGTCCAGCCCCCATACTACGCAGCCCGCCGCGTGCAGAATCTGCGCCACAAGCTGCCCCACGAGCCCCAATCCGATTACGGCCACGCGCTCGCCGAGCTTCGCCTCCGCTAAGCGCACGCCCTGCAATGCGATGGCGCCCAAGGCTACTGAGGCCGCTGACTCACAGCTAACGTTAGGAGGGATCTTCACGCACAGGTTTTTGGGAACCCAATTCACCTCTGCATGGCTGGCATAACCCGCTCCCGCGCAAGCCACGAGGTCGCCCACGACGAACTCATTTATGCCAGCCCCAACCTCTAGGACCACGCCTGCCGAGCTGTAACCTAGAGCTATGGATGAGTCTAAGCGCGAGCGCACTGTGGCGATCACATCTGTCACGCCGGCTGTCTTGAGGCGTCGAAACACCTGCCGCACTAGGTCGGGCCGCTCGAAGGCTTTTCCGAGCAAGGATCTGCCCCCGAGGCTTATCGTCGCCCGCTCCGTCCCACTACTAATCAAAGACGCGGCACTCTTTACTAACACACCGTCTGGAAGACAGGAGGGGGGCGGTACTTCTTCCACCACTACTTCGTGAGAGCGAAGGTCTTGCAGAAGTTGCTTCATCCTTTTCGTCCATTTGCAAGGACACTGTGTTGAAAGGCAACCTGCCTTTCCACGGCATACATGACCGCTAAATTCGCTTCCTCGGAGTCATAGCAGCGCTTGACTTGTTTCTCAAACGCCGGAATCAGCGTGTCCAGAAGCGAGGAGAAATGAAAGATCAGATGCTCTTTGCCGAGCGTACGTCGAAGCTGTAACTGCCCTAAGGCTTTTCCGCCGGCGCGCAGAGGGATGGAAACAGTCCAGCAGTCGCCATTTTCACTCTCGCCCGGGCGGGACCAGGGGGCTAGGAACGGCGTCGAGCCATTTTGCCAGACCGAAAGCTGACATGCGACGGTGTCAAAATCCAATGCTTCCAGAGCCTTAACCAGGACGTGCCAACTTCGTTCCAGATCTAGGGGCTCTTTCAACTGTCCCGACACTTTACGAATCAGGATTTGGTTAGCCAGGACCCTGCGTTGTGAATGAAGGGCCCGTGAAACATGCACTTTCAACTCTGACAACTCCTCGTAGTGAACCCGGCTAGTCAAAAACCAGCCGGAGACCCCAGCCAACGTGGCCACTAGCGCCACCAGGTTGCCGGTGGAGTGAATGATGAGGAGGGACCCAAGCGAAAAGAGCGCCGCCATGGCATACAGCACCAGGGCGGCTGCCCGCGGCGAGAGTCTCCGAAGGAGTCGGTGATGGATGTGATCATGATCGCCGACAAACAACGGCCGGCCGCTCAGAAAGCGGCGCACCACTGTAAGCAAAGTATCAAGGGCGGGGAGGCCGAAGGCCACAAAAGGTACTACGATGGCGAGTAACGTTGAACTCTTCTGCGAGGTATGAACGGCCAAGGTCGCCAAGACAAAACCCAAGAAAAGGCTGCCCGTATCACCGAGGAAAATCGTGGCAGGAGAGAAGTTAAATCGCAGAAATCCCAGCAAGGCACCGGCCAGCGTGATGGCCAGAATGCAAACAAAATGGCTGCCCTGGATCAGTGAAACGACAAAAACGGAAAGCGTGACGAAGAAGGCGATGCCCGCGGCCAAGCCGTCCAGTCCGTCAATAAGGTTGAAAGAATTGGTCATTGCAACGATCCAGAACACAGTGAGGAGGAAGCTCAAGAAGTGACTATGTATGCCGGAGCCAATCAGGGGCAGTTGATCGATGCGCAAGCCCGCCCACCAGACCGTCCCTGCTGCGAGCAACTCAATCATTAATTTCTGCCACGGGGTTGCGCCCGCAAGGTCGTCATACAAACCCAAAAGGAGAACCAACGTGCCTGGGCCCATCAAGACGGCCAAGGTACGCCACTCGGAAAGAAACCGAGCTCGCACATCGTTCGGCAAGAGCAGCAATACGCCCCAGGCCGCAAAGGCTGCGAGAAAGATCGCAAGCCCCCCCAGGCGGGGGATACGCAGCTCCCGCCCATCGTCCGCTTGACCGTAGGACTCGAGCCATCGCCCCAAGCTCCTCACGGCTGGAGTTATCAGCAAACTAAAAAGAGCGGCAATGAAGAACAGTCCGAGATAGCTTCTCATGCTTTACTCGTGGTTGACGTCGCTCGGCTATTTGACTGAAGTGGGCTGCTCCGGTTGTAAGCGCTTTGACACAGGGTGCCGGTGTACATCCTTCAACAGGCCGGCAAGAAGCTCCAAGTAAGCAGCCGATTGATGACGACGGGTATACCTTTCCAGCGCCGTACGCCTTCCGTTGTTTCCCAGCTCTAGGCTAAGCGCAGGGTCTTTGCAGAGTGTAAGGATCGCCGCGGCAAGCACCTCTCTATCTTCGGGTGGGACAGCGATCCCGGCACGTGCTTCGAGCAAGATCTCTTTAGCTTCACCTTCGACTCCCAGGATCACAGGCTTAGCAGCCATCATCGCTTCAAACATCTTGGAAGGAATAGCGGTTTTAAAGGTCTCGCTTCGACGGAGGGGGACCAGACAAGCATCGGAAGCTGCAAGGAATGCGGGGATTCTCTCCCTCGGCTGCTTGCCGAGGTAGTGTAAGTTTTGCAGGCATAGCTCGTCGATCCGCTGTTTGATCTTGTCCCGTTCCGCCCCCTCGCCTACCAAAAGGAAGACAATCTCTGGCCATTGGCGTAACCGGTCGGCGGCCAGCAGAACCGTATCGAGGCCGTGAGCCATTCCGAGCGTTCCGAAGTACATCACTACGAACTTGTCGAGCAGCTTGAATTCGGCACGCAATTGTTGACGAGCAGACAGCGCTCCGGCTGAGTGAGGCTCGAGACAAAAATCTTCCGCGACGCCATTCTTAATGACCGCAATCTTTTCGGGTTGCACTCCGCCAGCAGCTAATGCGCATCGCTTCCATTCGCCGTCCACAACAATGCGATCAGCGCGTTGATACAGAAACCTTGCAAGGCGCTCCAGGCTCCGATAGAAGAGTGAACCTGGTCGCGTGGCCCCCACAGCTTCGAGAGATTGCGGCCAGAGATCGCGTACTTCGAATACAAAGGGGAGTTTCCGCGCTCGCGCCACAGCGCATCCCGCCGCGCCCACTAGAAGTTGAGGGGAGGTCGCGATGACAACACTGTTTCTAGGGGCGATCCATGGACCTGCGATGGCCGCTGACAGTGCAAAAGAGCAGTAGTTTGCTGAACGACCCCATAGGCCGCGATTGGCCGCGGGAAAGAGCCACGTGCGATAGATTTTCACACCATTGCGTTCCTCGCGGCCAAATCCCTTTCGCCACTGCCGTCGGTAGTCAGAATGCAATACTCCTTCGGGATGGTTCGGGAAACCAGTCAAGATCTTGACCTTGTGCCCCGCCCGTGCCCACTCATGTGCTAGATCGGCAGCACGCACCGCAGGAGCGCAAACCTCAGGCGGAAAATATTGGGATATATAAAGAATGTTCAAGGGAAGAACGAAAGCTTTCTCAGCTTAAAGGTAGCGGAATATTGTCGACTTCAACGGCTTCTTGGCCTAGACACTCTTACGGGAAGATCAGCTTCGCAGCTCCAGCGGAGTGTAGTTCGGTGCTGGCGCAAGCCGAATTCCGGTGCGTACCAGCTTTGTCGTGCCATCAATTCCCCTGGCCCCAGAGCTGTCAAGACGTAGCGTTTCTCAGCGAATTCGATTGCCCAGAGCTTTTCCGCCGTGCCTACAACGCGGCTTGCCGGGTTGCTTAGATTCTCCACTCTGACTGCCGGGTGGAAGTGAATAAAGGACTCAACGAGGTGTTTCCCTGTACCCCTTAGTGAATCGATGACCACCCAACTGTTCCTGGGCGTTAGGATGATCATGCGAAAGTGAATTACTCCGCGATGCTGATAGGCGTAGTGCACTCCTCGCACAAAGCAGAAGCCGGTGAGTTCCCCTCCTTCAACCTGTCCGACATGCGGACGGCGTCCCACGCGAAAGCTCGCCCAGGTTTCAGCCTGATCTTCCCCATCAATGCGCAAGGTGTTGTGTGCCGCCGTGGAACGTTCATAGTGCCGTTCATCACAGCGCTCGTAAGTGCTGACACCGGTGTCGACTACTACGCGCTGGCCGTGCAGCGAAAGCTCGTAACTGAGTACATCGCAATGACCATGGCCAGGCTGATAATCGGGCCCAAGCGGGCCACAGTCAAAAATCAAGCAGCTTCCCGATCGCGGGTTCCGAATCACCGCATACCCCGTTTCCTTCAGAATGCTCACTTCAGAGCTAGCGATTGTCGGTATTTGGATCGAGTCACCTGCGAGCATGAGGAGCTCATGGGGCCGCCGCGCGATAGCTAATGCCGAGTCATTGAGAAGCGGAATCTCCCCGTCGGGGTGGAGAATGCGACCGAGGAAGGCAGCCATCTGCGCGATGCATGCTGACAGCCGCGGCCCACAGTCCGTGAGACGCCCGCACGCCGACGCCAACGTGCGGATGTCCATTAGATCTTCCAAGATCTGGGCGTGGTACATGGGAGATCGTTCGAAATGTCCGCCATCCGGGAGAATTTGCTCTCCGAGTTCCCGCTTCAGCAGCTCTTCTCCCTTCTTCCACCAGCGCCAGCTTTCAGGCGCATCGAGCAATGCGCCTGCGAACATCAACGCCTTGATATTTTTCATCAAGTGATTTGCCAAGAGGTGCGTCTCTAGCCCTGCTTCAAGGGCAAGCGCCTGGAGTCGCAGACTGGCAATTAGGGTCTGGAGTGTCCTTCCTTCACCCAGAGCTTCTGCTCCCTCCGCGTTTCGGATTAGGAATTTCAGCCAGTTTACTATTCGCAGGGAGAGAGGATATGGCTCCCACCCAACCTCCATGCCTGTTGTGTTCTGCATGCACCAATCTTTTGCCACGTGAAGTGCCCTGGATAAATGAGAGCGATACTTTGGCGCTCGAAGATTGACGTTGAGAAAATC
>QHYH01000244.1 GCA_003223215.1 Acidobacteriota bacterium | reverse complement strand
GGTGATTTTCGTCGGCCACGCGATCGGAAAACGAGGTTATCAGGTGACGGACACGGTTGCGCTCGAGTCGCTTTTTGAATATTTGAAGGATCCTGCACACGGAATATGGCTGGCCACCGTGGCAGAGGTCGGCGAGTACATTCGAGAGCACCGGGGCAAGAGATCTTAAGGCTAAGTTCGCTTCTTTGCTGACAATGATTCTGGATTAGGCCGCGTCTCGTGGTGCCTCCCGACTTGTCGCCGCAGCGTGGCTGCCTGGTTCAGCACCCGCCGCAGATATCTGTTTCCTTTCGCTGAACGGCTGTTGTGGTTCTCTTCGGCGCTTTCCTCCTTCCCGGAACAGGTCCCTACCCAGGAGGTCAACTGCGCGGCGGAGGGAAAGGTGTTGGCCTGTACGCCCACTTCGGAAATCACCTGCTGCGCGGGAATCTACTCCGAACCCAGGCACTTCGGCCAAGCGGGGCCACCACCTCTTGATATGGTCTCAGCGCCTGCGCGATCATGCCGTTGAGCCTGGCGATCTGCTCATGGAGCAATTGCAGCCGTTCCAGTTGCAGCGAGAGTAGTTCCCGGTGCATCGGCTGCGGGCTGCCGGCCAAGGCATCGATAAGCTGCTCCTCGCGATGCCGCAAGCGCTCTTCTCCCAAAGCCGCCAATTTCTTCGGGTCGCCCTCCCCGCGCCAAGGCCCACAGAATACAAAGCCCCACGCTCAAGAGATCGCTGGCTACGCTGGACAGCTTGATACGCATCTCTTCTAGCAGACACTCGATCTGACTCTGCAAGCGCACGCCTCCTTCCCACTCCTATTCCTATGAAATTCCTATGAAAATAGCCGCGTATCTCATTGAAAAGATTGGCTCAACAGTGAGCGGCTATTTTCATCCTTCGTTGTGGCTCTCCGAGAGCCATGGGTTACTCGTACTCACGCGGCAAGACCAGGACAATATTTGACAGGTCCGGCCCAACCCCCTTTGCGTTGGGTAGGCACCAGAAGTGAATCCCATATCTGAGCCGCGCTCAGCTCTTTTTTTTCATAGGAAAAGAGCATTCGGTGGGGTGCCGAATGATCGTGAATTTCTCCCAGAACATTACGTCTAAGTCTTTGAAAATCAGTCATCCGATTTCACCAAAAAAGTTCGACAAATCGCGCCGTTGGGACTGAAGTTGGAACCAACAACGGAACTGGCATCATTTCGATGGTTGTACTAGAATGAAAACAAATATGTTGCGCGGTTCCCCGGTAGCTCAACGGTAGAGCATTCGGCTGTTAACAGAGAACTTCAAATCAAATAACTCGTTTCTCTGGCGTCAGTTAACAGCTTCGGGGCCATCCCCAAACGCTCTTTTCTTGTCCCCAGCATGTCCCCATAGGCGCTGCTGCTGGTCACCTTGGCTGAAGTCGGAATCCGAGCTGCTCACCGGCGCGGCGAATGCGATCGTCAAGACTTAGGAGTTCCACACTGGGGACGGTGGAACGTACGGCCAACGCGGATGCCAAGTGAATCGCGTCAAGGGTACGCACAGGTTCCGAGGGAAACGGACGCCTTGCTCGGTCAACAATGTCCAAACTGAGTCGGCACAGGTGCCAGTGCGCAGCGGCTGCATTCAGGTGTGCCCGGCGATCGGCGGCCATGGATTCATCTATTTCTCCGAGCTTTACTGCGCGGATTAGCACGCGATCACACTCGATGAGCACGAGATCGGAGGCCATCACAAGCTCCGCACGGCGGAGTACCTCGCGGGCGCGGCGGCCGGCCGCTTCCCCGAGCAACCACGCCAACACCGCGCTGGACTCTGCATAGATGTTCACCGTGTACCGCGCTCCTCATTGAGGAGTACAGCGGCACGATGGCGCTTCAGGAGAGGTGAAAGCTTTGGATACAACGTCGCCTCATTTGAGGCGCCGAGCGTCAGCTGCCCTCTCCTCGCCAGTGCCATCAGTCCAGAAGGGACACCGCTCTCATCGAGTCCTTGCCCCGGCGGGAGGAGTTCTGCAACGACTTCACCGCGATCCGTCACCAGCACGCCCTCGCCGGACCGCACTTCCCGAACGTACTCGCTCAAACGGTTCTTCAGTTCTCGAAGTCCCACGCTTTTCATAGTTACAATGTAGCTTCATGAAGCTACATTGTCAACCCGAAACCGAGTCTAGCGGACGTCACGTTCTCGAACGATTCCCAGCCCCACGCAATGCGACTTTCTTCCTTCAGGTATTGCCAAACCGGCGATGAGCTGCGGCCCGAGCGTCGTCCGCTGTCATTTCTCGCAGCAATCAAGGAGTTGATTCCAAGGTTATGCACCAGCCTTTCATGTGGCCCAGGAAAGTCAGCCAGGAAGAACCACCAGAGTCCTGTCCCGGCCGGTAGCGCTGGGCGAGAATCCTGCGGACCACGTCTTTGTCGATTTGGATCCGAAACGCCAAGGCGATCTGTTGAGCGATTCGCGGACAGCCCCAGTTGGAATTACGTTGCTTCATTTCGACTACCGCACGGATGAGTTCTGCACTGGGTCCTTTCGGGCCGGGCTTCCGACGGCGATTCGGGGAGAACAGCACGCGGTACTTTTGCTTGCTCAAGGCTTTGTGAAGGCCAATGCCAAGCAGTGTCGAAGGCTTCAGAACGATTGCGGAACGGAGCAGGCGAGTGGGACGTACCAAGAGCGCTATCAAGCCTGCGAGGATGCGGTCCGAGGTGCATAGATTCGGCGATCGTTGCCGGGAGCGATTCACGATCAAGAGTTGGTGCTTGACGATAAGAGACTCCGCAACTATGGAACGGACGCCGCCAGGACCGAGCAAGCGAGCCAGGGTAGCAATGAAGTGGATAAAAAGAATGACCAGATTGCTCATCGCAGAATCGTAGCAGGAAGGGAAATCCTAAGGAAATATGGGCGAAACAACAATTCGCCAGCCACACCCTTTAGCTAGAAAGACAGTCTCTGGAGCATGGAACGTACGACACACTACCTATCATCAGGACCTTCCTGAGAGAGTCACGATTGTTCGTCCTCGCCATCCGTTCGAAGGCAAATCGCTCGCTGTTGTTGGGGCGATGCATCGCAAAGGTCGATTGACTCTGACGCTAATCTTACCCGACGGAACTAAGTCGCTCATTCCCGCCGACTGGACGGACCTCGCGCCCACCGGGCCGCCTCGTGGTGTTATCGGCGCGAAACAGATCGCGACACGTGACTCCCTGGAAGCCTTGATTCATGCATCTGCGCTCGTGGATGCTCTCCTTGGCCGCCTCGCTGAAACACAAAGCGAGGAGGCCGATTCCGCTGCGGAAAAGGAGGGCGTCCTTGCAGAAACATCCGAATCTCTTCGACGTTCTGCTCAACGATATCTATGTATGGGAAACCCTGGAGAACGAACACAAGACTCTCGCGATCGACATCCTTGCACGACTCATCGCCCAGGCGGCGGCACATCACCTCAACCCGGAGGAAAATCATGAATGACCTGGCCAAAGTAAAGCCCACCCATACCCAACGCGCTGCCTTTGTCTACATTCGCCAGTCCTCTCCCAATCAAGTCGAGTACAACCGCGAGTCCACCGCGCGCCAGCATGCTTTGGTCGAGAAAGCACGGGAACTCGGTTGGGCCAAGCAGCAAGTGACCGTCATCGACGAAGACCTGGGTGTATCCGGCTCCGGATTCGCCGAGCGCTCTGGATTTGCGCGCATGGCTGCGGAAGTTGCGCTCGGCCACGTCGGCATCGTGCTCGCGCTGGAAGTCTCTCGCGTGGCACGCAACAATGCCGATTGGTATCGCCTGTTCGATCTCTGCAGCATCACCGAGACTCTGGTCGGCGACAGCGACGGCATCTACCATCCGGCCCTGTTCAATGATCGCTTGGTGCTTGGATTAAAGGGCATTATGGCGGAAGCCGAACTGCACGTCCTGCGTGCGCGGCTCGAGGGCGGAATTCGCAACAAGGCCACACGCGGAGAACTGCGCCGCGGTTTGCCCGTGGGCTTCGTGTGGGGAGAAAAGGATGGCGAGGTACGCTTTGATCCCGACGAATCCGTCGTGAGCACCATCCACACCGTCTTCTCCAAATTCGCCGAACTGGGATCGGCCCGCCAGGTCTGGCTCTGGTTCCATTCCGAAGGTCTCACCTTTCCTTTACGATCCTCGATGAAGAGCGCGATCCGTTGGGTCGCCGCGACCTACCACACTATCCATCGTGTGCTCACCAACCCGGTGTATGCTGGCGCATACTTTTACGGGAGGTCTCATTGTGAACGCTACGTGGATGACAAAGGAAGGTTGCGCAAACGAACCCGCCTTCTGCCCATGGCCGAGTGGTCGGTGCTCCTTCTCGAGCATCATCCCAGCTACATTGATTGGGCTACGTTCCAATCCAACCAAGCACGCCTCGATTCCAACGTGCATCCCGGGCCACACCAAGCGGGAGGCGCCGTGAGGGAAGGCGCCGCATTGCTGCAGGGCCTGGCCACGTGCGGAAAATGTGGTCGTCGGCTCCACACGCATTACACCGGCAGAAACGCGGTGCCCGGTTATCACTGCGCCGGCCAGGATAT
>QHYH01000193.1 GCA_003223215.1 Acidobacteriota bacterium | reverse complement strand
CAGCTTATTACTACCGAAACCGCGCCCGAATGCGCTACGACTCTTATCTCCGTGAAGGCTACCCCATCGCCAGCGGCTCGGTCGAAGGAGCCTGCAAAAACCTAGTCAAAGACAGGATGGAACGTTCCGGAATGCGCTGGACCCTACCCTGGCCGAGGCAGTGTTACGGCTGCGGGCAGTTTACCTCTCGGAGCATTTCGAGCAGTACTGGCCCTTCCATGTTGATCAAGACCAGAAGCGCCTCTTTCAGTCTGTGAAGTGGCGGAAGCTCGTTGCCAAAAAGTAGCCACACCCAAATGAAATGGATAAAAATTCTGTTCGACGAAATTGATTTGTTGTAGGCTGCAGCCGCCATGAAGACTCTCTCAGGATTTTTTGCGGTGCTTTTGGCGGCATCTGGCAGCCCTAGCTTGGCCTCAGACCTGACAGGGAATTGGGCGGTCAAGGAGGCCTTGGGAGACGGGACGGTGCGCGCGACATATCTGAACCTGAAGCAGGAAGGCGCGCACATCACCGGAGCGATTCGCGCGACGCAGTTCTACTACAGGATCGTCGAGAGCACCGGCGGGCCAGACGGTTTCACTCTGACCGGCAGCATGATGGACGGAAACAGCGAGCGGCATGTGAAGTATGAAGGCAAGCTCGTCGGAGAAGAGTTGCATCTAGCAGGCCAACGGCGACCCGACGCGCCGGTAGTTGAAATGACGGCGCACCGCGTTCCGGCCGGAGAAGGCGCGTATCCGGAACGGCGGCCGCTTCCCGCGCTGCACAAGGTGGCGGACAACGCATTGGCGCGCACGCCGCCAATGGGCTGGAACAGTTGGAACAAGTTTGCTGGCCGAGTAGATGACGCAGCGGTGCGCGGCATGGCCGACGCGATGGCCGCAAACGGAATGAAGGACGCGGGCTACGTGTACGTCAACATTGACGACACCTGGCAAGGCGAGCGCGAGAAGAACGGAAACATCACGACGAACAAGAAGTTTCCGGACATGAAGGCGCTGGCGGATTACGTGCACAGCAAGGGGCTGAAGATCGGGATCTATTCTTCGCCGGGGCCGAATACTTGCGCGGGATACGAAGGAAGCTACGGGCACGAAGAACAGGACGCGAAGACGTACGCGGAGTGGGGAATCGACTATCTGAAATACGATTGGTGCGGGGCGCGGAATCTTTACAAGGACGAGGAGATGCAGGCGGTGTACCAGATTATGGGCGAGGCACTGCTCAAAGTCGGCAGGCCAATTTTGTACAGCCTGTGCCAGTACGGGCGCGCGGAGGTGTGGAAGTGGGGACCGGAAGTCGGCGGGAACACCTCGCGCACGACGGGAGATATTCGCGACACCTGGGAGTCGATGAGTAAAATCGGATTCGCACAGGATGCGCTGGCGCCGTATGCAGCGCCGGGGCACTGGAACGATCCCGACATGCTGGAAATCGGCAACGGTGGAATGAACGACGACGAATACCGGACGCAGATGAGCCTGTGGTCAATCCTGGCGGCGCCGCTGCTGGCGGGAAATGATTTGCGCGGTATGTCGCCGGTGATTCTTGAGATTTTGACAAATCGCGAAGTAATTGCGGTGAATCAGGATAAAGCGGGCAAACAAGGCCGGCGTGTGGCGCAGTCTGGCGAACAGGAAGTTTGGGCGCGGCCGCTGGCAGACGGCGGTCATGCGATTGGAATGTTCAATCGGAGTGCGGCTCCGGCGACGGTGAGCGTGAAATCGGGGGAGCTCGGCCTGAAGGCGTCACCAAAGAAAGGGCGCGATTTGTGGACCCATCGCGATGTGACGTTCAACGGCGCGGAGTATTCGGTGACGGTGCCATCGCATGGAGTGGTGATGTTGAGGGTTGCGGAGTAGAAGTCCCGGCTAGCTGATGCGCCAAATGGACTTGGCGCCATCGTCAGTGACCAGTAGCGAGCCTTCCGGCGCGACGTTTTTTCAACAAGTCGTTGTTCGAGAGAACGAGGCATTCCGCGCTCTGAGAGCATCATGCGTTGAATTACGTGCGAAATCGCTGAGATGTGTGCTCCCTGTATGATTTGGTGCAAAGCACCTTCCTCGGATGGTACCGCAGGATCAAGTCTCCGTAGCAATAGCAATGTCGCATTACCGAGCTTCTTGTTTAGCGGCCTCTTAGTTAAGCCGCACAGCTATTGTTTGGCCAGCTTCTTAGCCAGATGTATCTGCGACTGCGCTCGACCGCAATCTCCTGTCCACCTACCAAATACTTGGCCTCCCCATACGTAGGCGTAGCAGAACGGTTGTTTGATTCTACTGTCGAAACCGTTTTCGTAATCCAGAAGTCCTTCAGCGATGATGTAGCTCTCTGTGTTCATGACTTGCGTGAATTCCGATTGGGTCAATTCGAAGGGGTAAATGAAATCCGGTCTAGTTGTGGAGGTGGTCGGTGGAATGGCCGGAACAGTTTCCGCTTTCGACAGAATCGTGCGCCGAACCGCAGCCAAATCTTCGTTAGTTTTTCGAATGGTTACAGACAGTGCGAGGTGGATATCATGCGCTAAAACGTGGCCGCTATTTATGAGATTGGCTCTCGCTTCGCCAAACGGAGGGACAGGAAAATCAATAGAGACGCCGCCAGGAATGTCAACGATAGCAGCGACTATACCTTCCATTTGTTTGCGAGCGAGGTCGGCGCTGTCTCTCGCGGCAATTGCCGAGCGTTGCGAGGCTTGAGTAGCCTTTTTCATTTCAGACCATTGGGAAGCCGCAAAAATCGTATAGACCACAGTGGTAAGGAAAAGCAAGGCACTAAAGACGGCAACCAAAGCGTTGGAATGTTGGGGCACGATGATGAAATGCCATTTTCTTTTCCACCATCCCGCACCATCTCTGGTCTCTGCGGAGATGGGACAAGCATCCTGCTCGTGAGACAAACCGTAATTCATGGTTTTATCTTTGGAGTCTAGTGGTTGTTCCATTGGATTTCCCAGGGCAGAGCGTATCATTCTCCAGTCTCCAGTCAACTGCCGATTACCTGGGTTGCCGTGGGCAAGTGGGCAAGTTGCTTTCCCTGTCAAGCCATCTAAGAATGTAACCGAAGCCCCTGTTGTCGAGACATTTGAAATGTAACCGAAAGTTTGTTGTTGGTGCGGCTGTGGGAAAGTGGGAATCCCCGCAGTGTGCGGGATTTCCAAGCCCGTGGTTTTGGTGGGCGTCTTTTCCACAGCCGGCACCCGGCCGCTTTTGTTGAGTTGCTCCCTGCGTCGTTTGCTGCTCGGCCCTGGGGCTCAGCCGGCGGTTAGCCAGTCGCGAGATACGTTCCAGCTTGCGATCGATGGCCCGGCTGAGTTGGAACGGATCCAGGCGCTTGCGCAACTGCACGAGTTGCGCCAAATTTCGCGGGTCCGCTTGCGGACAACTCTTCACGCGCTCGAACGGCGTGCATGCCGCGTCGTACACGCGCCGCACTTTCGAGCCCACGCGCACTTTCTTCAGCAACTTCACCGAAGGAAGGAACAAGTTCATCCACAGCCGCAGTTCGTTGCGGTAGAGATCGTTCATGGCCGCCACGGCCTCGTGGGTGTCGTGGCGGTCCCAGGCCAGCAGCTTGCGCACATGCGTCCAGTTCTTTTGCTCGATGTGCGCGTTGTCGTCCTTTTTGTACGGCCGTCCCCGCGTGAACTGGATCTGCCGTGTGTCGCACCAGCGCTTCAAATGGTAGTTGATGAACTCGCTGCCATAATCCGTGTCCACACCCAACAGCGGAAAGGGCAACTCCGTGGCGATCTCGTTTAACGCCCGTTGTACGGGCTCTGCCGCGCGTCCCAGCACCGCCATCGACTCCGTCCAAGTGGTCTGCATGTCGGTTGACGTTGAGCGTGTGCGCGAATTCTCCGCTGGCCGAATGGCCCGAATGCGAAACCAGATCGGCTTCTGTGAAACCAGGAGTCTGGACGTCCCAGCGATCCGTTTTCACCGGGATGTGATGCTTGAGCAGATAGCCCGGCTTGGTGCGCCCGTAGAGGCGCCGGCGCCGTTGCGTCTTTTGCGCTTTCAACCGCCGGTCCATGTGCCGCGGGCTAATCTTCAGCAATTGCTTGGCGATCTCCGCCCGCAAGCGAAAGCGTTTGTGGATCCAGGGCATCCACTCCGGCAATAGAGCCTTCAGCCGTACCGACCACGGATAGCCAGCGGCCTCCCATACCGCGTTGAGCACGGAGAGCGTTTCCTGGCTATAGCTCAGCCCGCGCCGCCGCGGCCGCTGCTTCTCGGGCGGCGGTCCGCTCAACAAGCGGATGGCGTACTTCCGGTGGTACCCAGTGTTCTCGCAAAATTCATCCAAGATTACCTTCTTGGCCTTTCGGCCCGCCTTCTGGTAACGCCCATAAATCGCCCGCAGATACTCCCATCGCCCCTTATTCCCCAACCTCGTAGTCTCCTTGGGGATCGACCTTTGTCGCTCGAGCACATCAGGTCTGCATAAATCCCGTGTCTCACGAGATTGTGAGTGACGAGTGGCAGGAACCACCTTATGAGCGAGGACGAGAACAGTACGCGGACTACTTCGATTTCGAAGGACACCGCTATCCGCGCAAATTGGAACGTGATGACTCTGACAACGGCTGCGTTCGACGAGAAGTTACTTGTCGCACCAAAGGGAGCGATTGAGCGCCGTCTGTGTGCCGACATGAAACATGCGGTGCCCGTAAGAACGCCAGACCCGCTCTATCCAAGGTCTGCCAGCCAAAACCGACTGATGGGCGACACGACTGTCGCAATGACTGTCCTAACCGACGGCTCCGTTACCGACATTCAACTAGTCGGCAGTGCTGCCCGGTCTATGGATGACGCTACCTTGCAAACACTGAAAAGCTGGAAATTTAAACCCGCAATGTGCGGATCGGAGCCCGTTGTCTCGGACATCGAAGTGGTTGTGAGCTTCCGGTTGCGACAGTGACATTACGGAGAATTTCACAGACTAACGATCAAAGAGTGCAAAACACGAGCACATGCACAACCAGTGCGCTTAGCATCCTTCGCGCTTGCCTATGCGTCTTAGGCGCTTTCAGCTTCCGCTTTGACCTGTTCCAAACAAACCGCATTCGTCTAGAGCGTTTTCGTTTTGAAAACGCCAGCAAGCCAGTCTGGATTGAATCTGTTTTTCACATCAGACATAGTTCGGCCTCTCGTTAGTCAACTTGAACGACAGCATAGAAGCATGGGTCTCGACGCCTACGCGGTTTTCTTCGCCGCACGAATTTTCGCCCATCTTTGGCGCTGAGCCTTTGCGATGCGTGCTCTTGCTGAGGCAGACATATGCCGCTTTCTCTTCTTTCGGCCATTAGCAGAATCAGCAGCTAGAGAACTACCAAAAGCCTTGACGGCCGCACTGATTGCATTCAACTGCCGTTCGAGGCTAGCTTTCGCCTTTGTGAGTTTTTGTGCTTCGTTTTGCAATGCTGCTAGTAGTTTCATTCGAACCCTCCCGGCACACCCTACGCTAAGTAGCCCAAAAAGAAAAGCCGAAGGTTTCTTCCTTCGGCTGTTGTCCGCTGGTTCGGTTCAGTTTTCAACGTCTTCATTCAGCTTTCGTGCCGCAATGATGAGCGGTCGGTATTTCTCGCGGATTTCGGCAATTATGGCTGATAGGTCCTCAAAAGTCGGCATATTCCCTTCATGAATTAGGCGTTGTGCCCTGCTTCCAACTCGGACGGCTTGATTAGGCGATTTCTTTGCGGACGGCGTTGTAGTTGGTTCCTATGGTTTCCTTTCGGCGTATATAACGGGTTCCGGTAATCGCACCGCTCTCCCCCTTGCGGGGCCACGGTTGCGGCGTCCTCTCGGGCGACTCTGGATGTAGCTATAAAGGGCTTTAGCATGGAGGGTCACATGATGAACAACATAGAAGGAAAGAGCGGCGGCAATGAGTCGTTTGCTGAATTTATGCTAAAGGCAGCCGAGAAACGCTACGGCAAAAAACGCTGGGTACGTTGGGGATGGATTGGGTCGAGTGTTCTGCTTATGCTGACGCAGTCATACTTATCCTCACCAACGACGATTTCCTTGGCGACCGAATGGAACGTTTCGACGTATGTGGCGGCCTTTTTCTTTGCGCGATTGTTTATTTTCTTGTAGAGGCAAGGGTTCCGAAATAGCTGTCCCTGGCGAATTGGTACGGTGTCAAGGTTCAACGCAATGTCACATCGTCCACCGAAGCAAAACAACAATTCGCCAGCCACGGCCGTGCGCCCTTGAGTCCATAAGACATAACGGTGAACGACAGCAGATTCCATTAAACTGCTCGAATGACCTGAGTACGAGAAGCCGTTCACTGCGGCGTTGCGCGCAGTCTAGCACGAAGTTTCTACCTTTTGCCATCAAAACGTATATCTTCTATATCTCCCCGACGCTTCTGTTGTTGGCTCGGTTGTACGGATTGTCCCGAAACTGCTCCAAAGTAGCGCCGTAGAGAAAGCAGCGTAAATGATTGGGAGAGCGAGAATTGCGTTGGTGGATGTGGCGGGACTGGAACCCACGGCCCCCCACCTCCAAAGCACGGGGGGAAAACGCTAAATGCTTCGCTGGTGTCGCGTGCACGGAAACTCCGCGTACGCGGTAGTAAATGACTCCGGGCCTTTCTGACACATCTATAGTGCGCGGGCCTGCCGCTTTTGCGTCAACAATGATTTCGCACCGAAGCGAATTTCCGCCGCGCCCTCCGTGCGTACCGACTTGGCGGCCATCCCACACCGTGCCGATATTAGCCCCTTCTCCAGTTCCAGTGGCTTGGCTAGGCAAATGCGGAAAAGTGTGTTATCACGCGTGGCATGAAAGGTGAGCGCGGAGGAGAAATGATCAGCAGACGACATTTCTTGGCAACAACAGGGGTCGCAGTAGCAACAACCAGCATAGCCGTAACGGCGCATGCGTCGCCGGTTCCCGCGTCAACCGGTGGAGAGAGATCGGCGAAGTTGTTCTTGCCGGAGGACGACTTGAAGCCAGCCGCGTTTGACAGGCTCCCTCTGGAGTGGCACAAGCAACGCGCCCAGAAGCTACGCGAGAAGCTGGCGGAAGACGGCTACACAGGTATTCTCCTTACTGACCGCTGGAACATCATTTACTTCACTGGGTTGTGGCACACGACGACGGAGCGTCTTGTGAACGTCTTCCTTCCGTTAAAAGCCGAGCCGGTATGGTTTAATGCCGCACTGGACCGCGACCTCGTTAACTCTTGGTGGTACAGCGACGGCGAAATGTATTTCGATTGGTTCCACGCCGAAGGCGCCTTCCCGAACGAAGGGAAAGTGCAGATGGGCGCCAAGGTGGATCTCTTCGAATGGATGCTCAAGGCGTTGAAGAAACGCGGCTACGCTGACCAGAAGCTGGCGGCCGATGTCGAGTTCACGCCTTCGGCGCAAAGGAAAGTGCTGAATGTGCTCGGGAAGGAAATGAGTTCGGCGGAAGAGACATGCATGAAAATGCGCATGAAGAAGACTCCGGAGGAGTTGGCGCTCACGCGTCGCGCCTACAACTACTTCAACCAGATGCACGCCTTTGCGCGCGACATGCTCCTAGAGCACGGCACGGACCTGACCGACTACGACATCGCCAGCGCCGCCACCAAATATGGAACCGATCTGGTCATGGCGAACATCAAGCGTGATGGCGCACCGCACACCGCTGTGGGCATCGACATCGAAGTGGGCTGCCGCACAGGAAGATCTACAGCTTCTCCGCATCCCAATCAGTTTCAACACGCCAAAGTGGCGAAGGGTCAAGCCTTGCAAATTGAAGGTGGCGTGAACATCGCTGGTTGTGGCGGTGAGCTCTATCGCGCCATGTTTATTCATCCGATCACGGACCATATGAAAAAGCTCTGGGCGGTGAGCCGCGATTGTTGCCTGATGCAAAAAGAAGAGTCCATTGCAGGAGTAACCTGCTCGACGGTGGCCTACAAGATTCACAAATTCCCGGTGAAGAGCGGCGTAGCACCCTACATCTATCATCGGCCGGCTCACGGGCAAGGCTGGGAGGGGCATCAACCGCCCTATCTGGCGCTGGGCGATTCCACGATGCTCGAGCCGGGGATGATTTTTTCGGTCGAGCCGGGATTGTACGATCCGGAGCTCGGGATTGGCTCGAACTTTTCCGATGGATTCGTCGTCGAAGCCGACGGCCCGTCCCGACAAATGTCGCGGCTTCCGTGGAGCGAAGAGTGGTGCCTCGTCAAGCTCTGACGCGGTAGCCCTTGTCAACAATAACGGCGAGAGCGAGCTTAAGAGACGGTATTGTCCTCCCACGCCGGTTATCCGGCCGGACTCGATCCAGTACACGCCGGCCGGCGCCTCGGAGTAAACCACCCGCGAAGCAAAATCTCCGTAGGGACGGCCTTTCGAGGCGGTCCGTCGACGTGCGAGGACTACTTTGTTCCGGTATATACTGGGGGCCTTCCGTCCGTTTGGCGCCATACGAGAGATGCCAAACGGGAGTGCCTACAGGTGCAACCTTGTCAAACCATCTGATTGAGCAAGGGGAAGCGGCGGCTCCGAGAAACCACAAGACGCCGACGGCCCCAATGTCGACAAGGGGTCGCATCCTGATCGGTTTGTTCGTCGTAGTGCTTGTGTGCGTCGCCTACCTATGGTTTTTCGGTTTCCAGACGCTCATTGCTCTAGAGGCTCGCTACCTAGCGCGAAAAGCACCCGTTGTAAGGGTGGCTCCTGCGCAACTCAGGGATTTTTCGATTTCCCGGTCACCAGGCAGGAAGCTCTCGTACTTTGGGTATGAATTCGAGGTTCCCTGGAACGACGTGGATGAGGCAAAGAGCGGGCTCATCCCGGACAGCAACAAGGCCATGATCGTTTTTCAATCCGGGAACTCTCTCTCCGTTTGGCACGGCTCGCCGCGTGCTTTCCTGAACACAGTTCTATCAAACGACAAGATCGATCAAAACACCCTGCGGCGGATAGTCGGCGACGAGGCTCTGCAATCGGATTACGCCCTTTATCGCACCATCTTGCAGATGACGCCCGGCAAAATGACTCCCTTTGAGTCACCGAGCGACGCCGCCAACCAGGCTTTGCTCCTCCTGGTAAAAGGAATTTGCATGCCACCGGGTTCCGAGTCCGGTGTCTTTGCCGTTGGCGGCGGAGAATTCTCGGGATTTCAATTCGGGCGCCCGGCAAATCCATCCGGTGAGTTGAGCGTCAGGCTCTTTTCAGACAGCAGTTCTCTCAATTTCATTTTTGTTCAGAAAGCGGGCGGCTCCGCCGTCATCTCCCAGCCGGACATCAACCGCATCCTGCACACCTTGCACAAAGCCACATAAGAGCGACGCTCACAGAACAATTACCGGTCTCCAAAAGCGGCATAGTATACAAAGAGGAAAATGTCAGACTCGCGATGCGGCCCGAAGTGATCATAACGCCGGCGCGAGACGGTGCGGGTAAGTATAAGGTCCGCGCTTTGTAGAGCGTCTTGACGATCAATTGGGTCTGAGTGGTGTTGCTGGGTGTGGCTGCCGAATCAAGACCGGGCGAGCGCCGCGCAATGTAACATTGTTACTCTCCGATCACCTCGCTAGCCGAGGTTCAGGTCATTTTTGTTGAATGTCGTTGATTTCAAAGGCATTCGCCCCGGATAGGATTTTCGGGAGGCACAATCTGTCGTGCCTATATATTTCGGCATTCCAGGGCAAGGGGGTGAATTATAATTGTCGCCGACTACGTAGGAGCCAATGCTGCAATTGCTCTGAGCGCGACTAATCCTTGCCGCGGATGACTGCATTTGGCTTTGGGGAATGGGGATTGGGATTAAGGTTAGTCGGGGGTGACAAATGCGTGGCTTCTTGGCGCTCCTCTTTACGTTGGCGCTTATTCCGTGTGCGTTGGGTCAGCAGAAGGCTACGGTGCACTGCATCAACGCCAAGACGGTGCCGCTCTTTGATTCCACGGCGGAGCCAAAAATTGCGGGATGGATTAAGTGCGGAACAGAAGTTAGCGTCATCGGCTTGCTTCCGAATGGCGAATTCTATCTGGTTGACGTCGAGACGACGACTGGCCAAACGATGCGGGGAAACCTTGCAAAGTTCTGGCTGACGACCACTTTTTTGCCTTCAACAACACCTCCCACGGCGAGCCAGTCTTCTACTCCTGCCGCTTTTTCATCATCTCCATCGAACAGTCAGCCTCCATCTGCCATTTGGGAAAAAAGCCAACCACCATCAGTAATCGGTTCGACGTATCTCATCAGCTATCCCGTCGCATCACAGGCAATGCGTGCTCGCGGCGTGACGAGCATTCACAAAACCATCCGTCTGTACGAGGACGAAGACAAACTTACGATGGACGTGACATGGCCAGGCGGCACGCACACTTCGCAAGCAATAGCGTACGGGAAAGTGAATCTCGTAACACAGTCCAAAACAGAGGATATTGAAGGCGACGTGGTGGATATTGAAGACGGCGGTAATTCCTTGTCAGTGCCGGTTCGCAGCCTCCGTGAGGCTTACGAACTAGCGGAATATGTGGCCCGGAAATCCCCCCGACACCTTGAGCTAATCGGTGATGCTTGGCGAGTACGGAAACCTTTTGACTGCCCCGAGGCCAATCAGATTGGCTGCCGGGACTTCAAGGAGTTGCTAGACCACGACGACGCCGACATCGTAAGCGCTTTTTACTCGCGGGATGGTAAGAACATTCCGAACTATGCGTGCTTTAGCGACTCAAGCAGGCGGTTTTTTACAATGTTCTATAGTACGCCCCGCCACTATCGAAAAACGGGATTTTTCTTTCAGCAGATTTTCATAGAAGCGCAATCAAACGGGACTAATTTTCATGACGTGGAATGGTCCCGAGCGCACGACGATTACGGCACGATTTTCACTTCCTCGGCAAAGCCCGGTGCGAAACAGCCGGTGCGGTCACCAGTCGGACACATCACCCAAGCCGACCTCGAATATCAAACGAAATACACAAATAAGAGCGGCACAGAAACGGGGTATTCTCTGAGCATCCGCTGGTCCACGGGGCGATACGCCGAGAGCATTTCCTTCAAAGACGAAAAGGGTAAGCCGTCAAACGACGATGAGACAGGCATTTGCGTCAAGCTGAACTAGGTGGCGTTAAAAGTTGGCTAGTTGGCTTCGGGCCGATTCGCACTTATTACTTCCCAAAAAGTTCATGCCAGAGAAACGCTGCGCTGCCCGTGCCAAGCACAAGGTGATGGATAATTCGTGCCACCTTCATTTCCTGCTGACAGCTTGGCAGATACAGAAGTTCGTCCGGCCGTTCTCCATCCGCGACAGCTTTGAGGTATTTGTGGGCGTGCAAATCCATGGCGACGATTACGTCAAATCGTCGGCCGCCAGCCCTCTCCACGTAGAACAGGGATATTCCGTCCTCGACCTGTGCAACGGCCTCGTCTTGCGTCAGTGACCAATGACTTCCGTCCGGTTTGATCCCACAGATTGCCCGGATTTGCTCATGGGCGCTCGGTAAGTCGGTCTTGATTACGTGCCGTATGCGGAGGTATCGGGCCATTTTGCCTTCCAACTTCAAAGGCTCACCTCATTCTGGCTCTAAGGGCTACTCTGCGAAGGGTGCACCGGCCCACGCAATCAGGTGAACAGCTGTGGCTGGCGAATTGTTATTTCTCCCAAGATTCCTCAAGATTTTCCGTCCTGCTACGATTCTTGGCGCACGACCTACACGCCTTCGGGCTCAACCCGCATACATTCCCGAGCCTTGCGTCGAAGTCACTTCCGTAACGGTGGAACCCTCCGCAAATGCACCTGACCGACACCACAATTTGTGGTCTTGCAAGTGATGCTCTTGCCTTAGAACTCGAAAACAAGCCCGGCCTGGTATCGAAAGTTGTTCTGATTGTTGTGGCCCGTGGTGATGTTGTTAATGAAGCGTGTCAGAAAGTAATCGGCTTCTATGGGCCGGATAGCCAAGTGCGAGGTGACCTTGAAATCGATGCCTCCACCAACCACCATATCAAGGGCCCAATCGCCGGGCGACCCGAAAACGCACCCGACGCAATTCTTATGGACATTTTGGTAATAATTGGTATGTGCGCCTCCCACCAGCCCCTCAAAAAAGGGCTGGAAGCCCTTGATACGAATCTTTATTGTCGGCCCCACATTCGCGGTGATTAGGTTTGCCTCCGCTGTGCCGGTGCAGCCGGATGGACACCTTGCGCTGCCGGGAGGAAAGCTAAAGTTGACATTCTCACTGGCATACCCCTCAAATTCCGCCTTGATCCCGAAAAAGCCGGCGAAATAAAGCACCGCAGCTCCACCTCCCCCGTTTAGGTTGATCGTGGGGAGGTTGTCGACCGGTACGTAATGCATATAAGAATAGTTGGCTGAAAATTCTCCCAGGTGCTGACCAAATGCAGTCTTTCCGAACGCCAGCAGGACGAACCCAATCAGAATCATTTTTTTCATGTTCATTTCTCCCCGTGTGCCATTGAGTCGTGGATGCTTACAGCCTTTTTTTTGAAGAGGCACCGGAATCAGCCTATAGGTAACCCTGAACACGTCGGGACAAAACTGTCGCAAGTGACAGTACCTAGGAATTCTGATTTGCGGGCAGCATTCCGTTCAAGCCTGCGTTCTCTGGAGCTGCGACGTACGCGGTCCCGGAGAAACGGGCCAGTCCGTCGCCAAGAGGCTGGCTGGCTTTAAAATCAGCAAGATACGGCGCCGCCGCGTAACATGTTACATTGATGAATTCTGACGGAGACCCTCCAAAAGGGCTCCTTGAGTTTCCGGTGGGGGACGGCGTACGCAATTATTGCGGACCACAGCAGGAGGGGAGGACAGATGTGGTTTACGTCACGCCGGGATACTTCGACACGCTGCAAATGCCGTTGCTTGCGGGTCGTGTATTTACCGATGCGGACGGTCCTAACGCGCAGCACGTAGTTGGAGCGCTTCGAGTGATGCGCAGCGAGCTCTATGGCGTAGGCGTCTACGATGCTGCAACTTTGGCTTCTGCGGTGCTCGCGCTCGTGTTCGTAGCCCTGCTGGCCACAATCCTGCCAACCTTGAAAATTGCCAAGATCGACCCGGCCAATACGTTACGCGAGGAATAGAGTCATCTCCTATTCCGCTTCAAAGCCTCGGTCGCGGTCGGAAACGTTGGATCGTTACGCAGTTCCTTGCGATTCAACTGGATCGGCGAGCTTTGCGCGGCGTTAGACGTCCAATCACTCTAGCTGATAGATTGCTATGCTAGGATGACGTTTCCATGAACACGCTGATGCGGGACATTCGTTTCGCTCTTCGCTCCTTCGTGAAGAACCCTGGGTTCGCACTGGCCGCGGTATTGTCCCTGGCGATTGGAATTGGCGCGAATACCTCCATCTTCAGTGTTGCGAACGCGCTACTGTTCAGCCCTCTGCCGTATGAAGGCTCGGACCGGTTGGTAATCCTGTGGAATCGTTCACCTGGCCTGAACATCAGCGAGGATTGGTTCTCCACGGCGCAGTATTACGACATCAAGGCGGGGCACCATGGGTTTGAGCAGATCGCGATCGCGATTGGCGGCAACTACAACTTGACTGGGCAGGGTGACCCGGAACGAGTGGGCGTCATCCGGGTTTCATCAAATCTTCTTCCAATGCTCGGTGCTCACCCGTCACTCGGCCGTCTGTTGACACCGGACGAAGACTCTCCGGGACGTCCGGCTACGGCCGTGCTGACGGACGGGATTTGGGCGCGGCGTTTCGGCCGCGATCCGCAGATGATGGGCAAGTCCATCATCATCAATGGACAAACGCATGAAGTAGTCGGCATTCTGCCGCAACGCTTTTCTTTGCCGCGAGAAGTCCTACCGTTGCTCGACGGAACGGAGCAGGCAGAGATTTTTTTGCCGTTGCCGCTTGCGCCTGCCGCTTCGCAAGTGCGGACGCATGAAGATTACAACATCGTCGGAAAGCTAAAGCCGGAGGTTTCGCTGGCGCAAGCACAAGCGGAAATGGATACCATCACGGCCCGACTGCGCCGCGACTTCCCAGATAACTATCCGCCCAATGGCGGGCTGACGTTCAGTATCGTGCCGCTTCTCGAACAGGTAGTTGGCAACGTGCGTCGCTCTTTGCTAGTGCTGCTTGGGTCGGTGGGTTTCGTGCTGCTGATCGCTTGTGCCAACGTCGCCAATCTCTTGTTATCGCGAGCCGTGGCGCGCCGGCAAGAAATTGCCGTGCGGACGGCATTGGGCGCAAGCCGATGGCACATCGTTCGTCAATTATTGACGGAGAGCGTGCTGCTTTCGCTTTGCGGTGGAGCGTTGGGCATGTTCATCTGCCTGCTCAGCGTGAAGTGGATTCACATCTTGGGAACGAAGAGCATCCCACGGCTGCAGGACGTGGGGCTCGACGAGCGGGTGCTCCTGTTTACGTTGTTGCTCTCCCTTTTCTCAGGGATTCTCTTCGGCCTTTCCCCGGCCTTGCGCATTTCACGGCTGGATTTGAATTCGACTCTGAAGGGTACAAGCCGTGGCGCGGCCGGAACGAGCGCGATATGGGGTCGAGGTAATAATGTTCGGCGCCTGCTCGTTGTTTCGGAGTTGGCGCTCTCCGTGGTCCTATTGATCGGTGCAGGACTTCTCATCCGAAGTTTCGCCCGCCTGCAAGATGTGCCGCCCGGGTTCGACCCACGTGACGTGCTCACGTTCGACTTGACGATGACTGGTCGCAAATACAACGACAAACAGACGACCTTGAACACGTATCGGCAGCTTTGGGAACGGATGGAGCATTTGCCTGGAGCGAACGCGGCGGGCGGAGTCACCTCGCTTCCTTTGAGCCAGGCGTTTGCGTGGACGCCGATCACCGTCGAAGGGCGAACGCCGCTTCCCGGCGAGAAATTTCTCAATGCGGACGAGCGGCTAGTTGGGGGGCATTATTTTGAAGCGATGGGAATTCCGCTGCGGCGTGGTCGATTTTTCACCGATCAGGACGACCCGACGAAGCCAGTCGTGGTCATCGTTGACGAATGCATGGCCGACCAACTGTGGCCAGGGCAGGATCCCATCGGCAGGCGGATTCACATTGTCGAACTTCAGTCAAAGGACCCGTGGCAGACGGTGGTTGGCGTGGTCGGACGCGTCAAGCAAGACTCTCTGGAGTCTAACCCGCGAATCGCTTTTTACCTTCCTCACACGCAATTCCCCGCGCGAGCAATGACTATTGCCCTTCGAGGATCAACGGATCTCTCCGCAACGGTGACCGCCGTCAAGAATGTGCTGCGAAATCTCGATCCGGATCTTCCAATGTACTATGTTCGAACGATGGGGCAGCGTGTGGACGAATCGCTGTCCCGCCGTCGTTTCTCGATGCTGCTTCTGGGGGTCTTCGCCAGCATCGCTCTCGTTCTCGCAACGATTGGCATCTACGGCGTGATGGCATACCTGGTCAATCAAGGAACTCGAGAAATCGGGATTCGAATGGCTCTGGGCGCTTCGCAACGCAACATCGTGAATCTCGTTGTCCGGCAGGGGATGGCCCTGGCTCTCTCCGGCGTGATAATTGGTTTGGCAGCAGCTTTCCTTTTTACCCGGCTGATTCGAAGCCTGTTATTCGGAGTGGAAGCGACCGACCCAATCACATTTGGTGCGATTTCATTGTTGCTCTTCCTAATCGCGCTGCTCGCCAGTTACATTCCGGCGCAACGCGCCACTCGAATTGACCCCGCGGCCTCGCTCCGCTGCGAGTAGCGGAGCTTTTCTTTTCAAGACACTTTGCGTGAATCGGGACCGGTGTGCGCATTGACGAGGTAAGAGGAGAGGTCCCTGTGAACAGCGGACCTAAACAAAAGCGTCGCACTTCTCAAGTCCAGCATCTGCTCCTGGCAGATAAACGGATAAACGCACTTCCCTCTCATCGCTGGCCAAGAACATCCTTGACGTGTGGTTGGCGAATTGTTGTTTTGCTTCGGTGTAACAACGTGGCATTGCGCTGAACCTTGACACCGTAACAATTCGCCAGCCACAGGCTGGAATTCGCTTCACGGATCGTCAATCTTCGTTCGAGCCGACGGGGAAAACAACTTTCTCGTGGATGGCTTATTTTTCGGGGAGGCGGTTGAGCACGAAATCGGACACACGCTGTGCTGCCGGCGGATCGAGGTTGGCAAGCACGCCAACGACATAACCGGGACCCGGGCAGATCTCCAGATCGTCATTCATCCCGGGAGCGCCGCCGCCATGTCCGAAACAGGCAATGCCGCCGAACGACCGGTCACCGAAGCCGTAAGCGTATTTTCCGCCGCCACCTGTCTCCACTTTGCCAGTGGTCAGCAGTTCGGTGTGCTCGGCATCCAGAAGCTTTCGGCTTTCCACCGCATTAGCGAAGCGAAGCAAATCTTCCACCGTGGAGTAACCGCCACCTGCCGAAGTGCCGCGATAGGGCAACGTGTCTGTGTTGGGCCGCCAGACGTCCGGTGCTGCAACTTCTCCCGGGCCGGGCTGCTCGCGAAAGCGCGTGTAGCCAACCGAACGGCCCGGCACGAGCTGATCCTCAGTGAGCGGGGCCGTTAAAGTCATTCCGGCCGGCTTGTAAACGTGCTCGGCTACGTAGTCGTAGTAACTCTGCCCGCTGACCTTTTCGATCAAAACTCCGAGCAGCAGAAACCCGTAATTGCTGTAGGCCCATTTGCTGCCAGGCTCGAATTCGACGCCGCGCTGGCCATAGAGCTTCACATAATCCTGCAAGGTGCGCAGCTCGTCTTTGTTTACCGTTTTACCCTAACAGTCTAATCCGCCAGAGAAGGTGTGATATTCGAGCACTGACATAGTTTCTGCTGTACGTAGCGGCACAACGGATAAAGGTAAATGTCTTTCGGAGTCAGACCGTAGCTGCGATGTTCGCTATCCATCCTGCCACGTCCTTGCGTTTGTCCTACGAGAATCCAATTCGCCGCTCGATAGCAGGTGCCACGGAAGCGGCGCGCGTCCACCAAAGTCTCCAGCAGAAGCGGCCGATAGCCATAGCGCAGTTCCCAGTCACCGGGAAGTTGCCGTGCGCACTGCCCCAGG
>QHYH01000083.1:20650-163888 GCA_003223215.1 Acidobacteriota bacterium | reverse complement strand
TTTGGAGCCGATAATGTGCGATCAACCGCAGCGCATTACCACGATGATGTTCTCGGCGACTGGAATGTTTGGCGCAGACGAGTTGCCCTTGGAGCGCCGCGCCAACAATCCTTCTCCGCTACCGAGGTCGCGGCTCTTAAAGAACTGCCGAAGAAAGATGACCTTCTGACCGACCTCAATCTGCTTGCTACTTTTGCCTGGGCAAATAGGCGTAATCTTCATCGACCAGGACAATTTTAAGACCGTAAACGACACGAAGGGCCACGATGCGGGTGACAAGTGTCTTGAGGAAGTTGCGCGCATCATCGGGTCTGTCGTGCTGCACAAGGGCCGACTATACCGCTACGCCAGCGGAGACGAGTTCATGGTTGTCCTGCCGAACGTCAATGAATCCGAAGCGGCGGCGACGGCAGAGAGAATTCGTAAAGCCATCGAACTCCAGAACGTTGGTGGCTCCGTTCCAGTGACCGCGAGCATCGGAGTGATTGTTGCCGCAGAGAAGGTCTATGGCTCGGCGGAGGAAATTCTAAAGGCCGCAGATGAAGAGATGTATAAATCTAAGCAGAAGAAAAACGCAGTCAGCCTAGCAGCGCGCGGCTAAAAGCCAGTGACTTCTTTCATGCGCCGTCTCCTAACGGGACGATTCGTCGGCGTCTTCACATTCGGACAATGGACCTAACAAAGTTATTTTCGGACAGCAGTCCATCTGTGCATAGCTTCGTGAATCGGCTGAGCGTAGGTTCGAGTATCCCGCCCCACTTTCCTGAAATTTTTGGAACGGGCTTCCTTGTGGATTCCTCTGGCCTTTACATCCGGTGGCTCCGGGAATGACGGCGCACGAACGCGCTGAGGACCAGCACTTTCGGCCAGTCTCAAGTTAGAGATTCGATAGTGCGTGAAGCGAGTTGACTGATGTTGGTAGCCAGGCGGCTCCAACCATCAGCTCGCTTACACGAGGCCCAATGGCTAAGCTGCATTCTGAATCAATTGCCTCGTTTACTGCTGTCCGAGGCACTATACCGCACAGAAAAACAGAAGACCGCCTACCAAAACGAACAGCCGGCGTCGCGGCATTGGACCTCCTCATAAAAACATCAACACTGTTTAGCGCGTTCCGACGTGGCTGGCGGTATGCGCGAACGGTCGGGCATACGGACATTCGGCAAACGCAAGCGCCTCAGTCGTCGAGATGTGGCCTAATATTTGAAGGTAATGTTTAACAGTTTCATCGGAGCGTGCATACACTTCAATTTGTTTGCCAGCAGTCACACGTTGGAAGAATTTAGTCGAGAACGAATCATATCGGGGGGTAGCGAATAACCAATGAACATAACCATGTCGCGCTCATGTATTGCTGTTTCGGCTTCAGCCCAAATCAAGCGCGCCCCACCATGATCCTCTGGATCACCGGGAAGAAACAGCTTTCGCAGACGTTGGTTTACGCCATTCTCAAACGGATCGGAGAACGGATCATCAGACAAATAGCGGCAGGTACTCTGCTGTGAGATTCGTTGCCATTCGCGTTCTGCCCGAAGTCCCCTTTCGGGATAGTCGCTCCAATTGATTGACCCGTGGGGCTTCAAGATCGGAACCCAAGGCGACTGTGCTGTATAAAGCCAGCCAACCTTCGCGTCTGTGAGCGTCTTTTCAATCAGCAGGTCCCAATTGAAGCAGACAACTGCGTTTGTCTGTCCGTACAAATGATGCTCGTGAAACCAAGACGCAAAATTCTCGTAGGAACTAGGCAAGCGGCCAAGCGCGCGTTGCCGGTTCCACAGTAGTCGTCCGCAGGCATCCCGCATAATGCGCTCAAAGTTGTAGCAGGGGTCCTGGTCAGAGGTAGCTGCTAGTTGGTCGCGGACTGCCATCATCAGTTCCTCGAACCCCATCGAACGTCCCGGATCAACCGTGTCCCATCCCGCGTAGAATTGCCCTTGAGGATAGCCGTGGATATTGGGCGTGAGATGAGGCTTCGCGGAGGGATGTTGTTCGGCCTCAATCCAGGAAACGAGGTCGTTACTTAGCGTGCGAACAAGAGGGAACCCGGCATCGGCGGAGAATCCAGCGCCAAGTACGAATGTCTTGCTCGGCATGGAATAAATTGCATCAGAAAATAGTGGCAATTGACAAGGAAGAATCCATTCTTGAACCGATCACCCAAGCTCCTAAAGAGTTTCATGCGCGAGTTTTGGAGGCAAACTGCGCCGCACTCGTCTGACAGAGCTTGCAGCATGTTCTGCGTCTCAGACGTTCCAGTCGTTTGGTGTTGGGTGGCAAGAAAAGATGGCTACATCTGGCTTGAAAATATCTGGTCCACGCAGGAAGGCAACGGCTACGGCAGCAAGGCACTGGACTGGTTCTGCACGCTGGCCGACGAGTTCGGAGTTGAAATCAGGGGTGACATCCAACCCCCACACGGCGGCAGACTCGACTATGAAGAACTATCCGCATGGTATCAGCGACGCGGGTTCAGTGTTGATGGCCGGGAAATGTGCAGGGAGCCGAAAATAGTCCCACGTAGGTTGGCCAGTTGGCCAATTCCGACGTGATCCGAACTTTGTATGTGACGCCAAAGCAACGACTTAATGATTTTCACCCGCGGCTGTTAACCGAAGGATTGTTGGTTCGAATCTTGCCCGGGGAGCCAACGTGTTTCTTTCCTATCACTTACATTTTTTCGAAGCGAATTCTGGCCGATTAACATTCGGCAGCAAGCCGAAGATGTTGCTTTTTGCCTTCTATAGCTCAGTCTGGATTTCCGATTCAGACTCTGTGGCTCACCAAGCAGATCCTATGCGCTCACTTTCCTTAGCAGCGTGCATTGGGTGCAACATCGAGGCCAATTTCAGCACCAAGCGTTTCGCCTGTTGTCGTCCTCCATGAGCGGGGCTCCCTTTCTCCCATCACGGCCCTCCACGAAGTTCAATTTCCGAGTGCTTTGGATTCTCGTGCGCCGCCGTTGTCCGCTCGACGAAAAAGATCACGTCAAAGCTGTGCGGAGACACTAGACCGAAATATGCGTCGGGGGTATCACCACTGTAAATCGCCCCGATGCTTCTCATCGGTTGTGGAGTATTCAACCACTGTGCGACCGCCCCACTCGATGGCGCGCCGCGCAGATCAACGGCAAACAGGGGGATTCCCGCGGCTGCCAGGGCCGCATCCAGCGAACCGGGAATTGCTGGACCTACCGTGAATTGCTGCAATCCTTTGCCTCTCTGGAGCGCTTGAAAAGAACCCTGGTCAAAAGAAAATCCACACACCACCATTTTCTCTCCATAAGTCTTCCGGAGGATCGCGCCCATGGACTCGCCGTCTCCGAGCGGCGCCGTCGACACATGTCCGTTGTGTGCCCATAGCATGATTTTTGACTCCGGTCCCTCCTGCTCAAGAATCCATTTTACGTTCGCCGCCATTGCCTGATCGCGAGGCGAAAAATTGCCCGACCGGTCCACTGAGTGCATTTCCACAGCCTGTCGCACGATCTCAAGATTGTGTCGAGCCAATGTCCACTCTTCCAGCGAGGATGCCTCCACGTATACTTTCTTCCGGTGCTCAAGCCACGCCAACAGGGATTCAATCCTCTGCTCGGTTCTCTGCCAGAAGTACCTCGATCTTCCTGCAGATTCGCGTTCCCGCTCAGCGTCACTCAAGGGAGCAAGTACCCTCGAGGCCACTTTGGCTTCTCCGGGGTCAACCTTTTCCAGGTACCTCTCTGCATTTCTCACTGCCACGTACGCCACCTGCATGTCGAACCCCAAAAACTTTACCTTGTTCGTGTGCTTCGGATCTTGGTTGTACTTGCGCATCCAGCGGATCATGTTCAGCACTTCTTCCGTGTTCCAAGTCCAGAAATGGAAACTGTCAAGCGCCTCCTCAGCATCACCGGTACCGTTCAACACATAATCGTTGATCGCCAAGGATTCCGGCCAGTTCGCCTCCATTCCGAAAACCGTGAAGCCTTTTTTTTCGACGAGAAACTCCAGCATGCGGTGCTTCAGTTGGAAGAATTCCCGAGTGCCATGCGTCTCCTCTCCCATGGCGACGATGCGCGCATCCCCAATGGTTGACTCCATCCGGCGCAGGTCGCCCAGTCCGCTCTCGGGACTCGTGCTGTCCAGAGGTATTGCAGCGCTCTTAAACCACGAGGTGACTTCGCTTGGAACGGAAATCGCGGAGGGAGATTTCGTCGCCTGGCCCGGTAGGGTCGGACAAACAACCAGTTCGAGAAGAAGACCCCCGAGTGCCAAATAGCGCCTTATCGAAACGTCGTTGGCCATTCTTCTCTCCGCCACCCAATTCTAGAACAAGTGCGCCCTTGGCCAAGAGAGGTGTTCTTCCCAGCCGCGGTTTGCCACGTACATTTTTGGGAAGAAAGTTTTTGCAATGAGTCGCAAAATTCTGACGTAGGCGACCGGGCGAAGTCACGGAAGGTAGACTATATGCGCTTCAGTTCTGGAAAATCCCGCTGATACCGCTTCGGATCGAGCGTCATAAAACGATCAGCCTGCGCCAAAGCATGTGATCCAATGATGAAATCAGCCTAGCAGACGCTTCGGACCCTGATGCACAGACTGTCGGCGCCGCTTCACATAACGTGCAAACGTCGGCTCGCCTCAAGCCACACCGACTGTTGAAACTCAAAGTCCCCAGCGATGAGCTCGTCGGGGTCTCGGCCTACGAGCCCTCGGCCATTGCGGCTACCACGTTGCTGTTGACGTTGACGGCAGCAACGGCGTGCTGGATTCCAACTCGAGGGGCGGCGCGTGTCGATCCACTGGTCGCGTTCGGCACGAATTACCGCCAAAGCGTTTGGCGTCACCACAGCACGCCAAAGTTCCTCGTCGACGTCTAAGGAAGCAGAGCAACGTGTGCGGAACGATGTCTTCCGCATTTTACGTTGAGAAGGGGGAAGCATATGTCTCGAATCATATGGCTAGCGAACCGAGTACTGCAGGCTGCCGCGATCGTAGTCGCGTGCGCCGGCTTCAGCCCGGCCAAATCCAACGATCAAACGTTCGCGCTGAGCGACACCCAGGATCTGGTGTTGCTCAACGTCAAAGCCGAAGCCGTCGAATACAAAGGACGCAAGGCCGTCCGCCTCACAAAGGACGTGACAAAAGACGGTTTCGCCCTCCTGCGTGGAAGCGACTTTCAGGATGGCACCATCGAGGCCGACATCGCCCTAAAAATTACCACTCCGCCGGGCGTGCGAATGCCGGGCTTTGTCGGCATCGCCTTCCGCGCGCGGCCAGACGCTTCACGCTACGAACTCTTCTACCTGCGGCCGGGAAACTCCCACGCAGAGGATCAAGCCATGCGCAATCATGTCGTCCAATACACGTCCGAGCCGGACTTCGGCTGGTACAAACTTCGCCGCGAATGGCCTTGGGTTTACGAGTCCCACGCGGAGTTGCAGACAGAGACTTGGACGAAGGTCAAGATTGAGGTCAAGGGCCGCGTAGCCAAGATCTATCTAAACGGGTCGGAGCAGCCCGACCTCATCGTGGATGGACTGAAGGGTGAGGATTTGCGCGGCGGCGTCGCGCTGTGGGGTTACCAGGGCGAGGAGGCGTACTTCTCCAATCTCCGCATCAGCAACTCGACTCCGCTGCCTGTAAAGAATGGCTCGGACGCCACCGGCGCGTGGCAAGTGAAGTGTTCTAGCGATGCCGGGCCGTTTGACGGTACGCTCCAGCTCGCACGCGATGCCAATAAAGTCACCGGAACTTGGTCCGGTGAGCTAGGTAAGAATCGCTCCGTTACAGGAACGTGGCGCAACGGTTATGTTGAGCTTAGCTTCAACGCAGAGTGGCCAACCGACAGCAAAGATGCGACAACGCCCGCCGTGGCCACGCTCGCGGGTTGGTTTGATGGCGAATCCGCTGGCGGCCGTGTGAAGGTAGAAGGCAAAGCCGATGGCCGGTGGACGGCAACGCGCAGGCCGTAGCGATGGAGACAATACGCCGAATTTCTCGGCGTCGCCGAAGGCGGCGCCGGGTCGCAAGAAGCGGACGCCCTCGGGCCGCCTAGGCCTCGAAAAGCTCCCGAACACGGCGACCCCTCAAGGCACGCCGCGGTTCCAAGATCTCGGGTTTCAGCGCCTTCATGGCAAATGCATTTGGCAAAAGCCCGGTTCTCGTGGGGTCATTCAGTAGGAGTATCGGCAAAGGAGTGTCGGCGCTCTTCTTACAGGCTGTCGGACAAAGTTTACGAGAGATGCACCGACAAAAGGGCCTCGTAGCTTTTAATTCGAACGCCGCTCGGATGAGGATAAGCAGGTCGAAGAAAATGTGCGGAATCATCCTTTTCCGCACTGTCGCGTCTAGTGGAGACGAGCGGTGTGCCGCGGGCCGGGGAAGATCATGCTCGCTGGCAAAACCAAAACTTCTTTTTGCTCTTTAAACCGAGGGCACAAAGTATCACACTGAGCCGGATAAGGGAATCAGGGTTTTTCCTGATCTTGTCCTTTTTTTATCCTTGGGTTCCGTCAGAACGCGCCTTCTGCGTTTAACCGCGCTGTTTTATGATCGGGCGTGATGGACAGCGACTCTTTGTGGCGCTTCCCAACATTCTCCCTATGGAGATTAAAGGCTTTACCCGATTGTCAACCAGAGAGCTCGGCCATCGATTAACGTCTGGCCTTCCCACGCGGGTCACGAGGCTGCCTTGCTGCAGGTTGCCCAAAGTTCCTTCTCCTTGCGGCGGCACCCTAAACACCGTTGAGGCTTTGCTGCGCCTGTTATAGACTTCGCCTTCACAATTCTTCGCGCCGCTTGAGCATGGTTGCTCCGCTACGAAGGAGGAGTAGATGCTCTACGCTTCACTGGTCGAGAGTAGTCACCGGGCACTGGCAACTCCGGATATCGTCATCATTGGGTTTTATTTCGCGCTGGTGTTCGGCATTGGCATGTATTTTGCGCGGCGCGAGCGGACCTCGGAAGACTATTTTCTTGCAGGTCGCAATGTAGGCTGGTTCTTCATTGGCGCGTCCTTGTTCGTTTCGAACATTTCCACCGAGCATTTCATCGGACTGTCCGGCACGGGCGCATCTTCCGGCCTTGCGGTTGGCCATTTTGAGTGGCTGGCATGCCTCATTCTGCTGATGCTCGGCTGGGTGTTCGTGCCGTTCTATCTGCGCAGCAACGTCTTCACCATGCCGGAGTTTTTAGAGCGCCGCTTCAACCGCCAGTCCGCCGTTTATCTCGCGGGCATGTCCATTATCGCGTACATCTTTACCAAAATTTCCGTACAGCTTTATGCTGCAAGCGTCGTCCTGGAACGCGTCGCAGGTTGGAAATTGTGGGAGACGGCCGTCGTTCTCGTCATCGCTACCGGCATCTATACCGTCGCGGGAGGACTGGCGGCGGTCATTTACACCGACACGGTCCAGACGTTGATTCTCATTACCGGCGCGGTCGCGTTGACGGTCATCGGGCTAATACGCGTCGGCGGCCTGGCGCACCTGCGCACGATGGTGCCGCCTGATTACTTCCATATGATCAAGCCCGCCTCGGATCCCAACTTCCCCTGGACCGGCATTTTCTTTGGCGCTCCGATCCTTGGCATTTGGTATTGGTGCACCGACCAGGTCATCGTCCAGCGCGTGCTCTCCGCGCGCGATGAAGGCCACGCGAAAGCGGGAACGATTTTCGCTGGCTTCCTCAAAATCCTGCCGGTCTTCATGCTCGTCCTTCCCGGGATCATTGCCAAAGCGCTGTTTCGCGACCAGTTGAAATCGCCTGATTTTGCCTATCCGACGCTTGTCCTTAACCTCCTGCCCGTCGGGCTGGTCGGGCTGGTCATGGCCGCACTGCTCGCCGCGGTCATGGGTGCGATGAGTTCCGTTTTCAATTCTGCTTCCACTCTTGTCACGCTGGACTTCTACAAGAAGCTCCGTCCTCAGGTTTCAGAGCGTGAGCTCGTCAATTTCGGCCGTATTGCCACAGGCATTATGGTCGTGCTTGGCCTGCTCTGGGTTCCGTTCATTCATTACATCAGCAGCCAGCTCTACATTTACTTGCAGAGCGTTCAGGCGTACATCAGCCCGCCCATTGCGGCGTGTTTTGTGCTGGGAATCCTATGGCCGCGTCTAAACGGTGCCGGCGCCATCACCTCCTTGCTTTCCGGTTTTGGTTTGGGCGCCGCGCGTTTCATCCTGGAACTTGCTGACCGTGCCGGCGCTCATCGTTTCGAATCTCGGATTGCGCGCTGGTGCATTGACATGAATTTCCTGCACTACGCCATCTTCATGTTCGTGGTTTGCTCCGTTGTGCTCGTTGGCGTCAGCCTGTTGCGTCCTGCACCCGACCGCAAGAAGCTCGCCGGTCTGACCTTCGCAACCGTAGACGATAAGATCGAGACCGTCGCCGTGGGCAGCCCGCCGATGCGCAAGCCCGCGAAGGAAACGCCGCTCGAGCATGGCATCAATATCGCCTTTAGCCTGTTGTTACTCGGCACCGTCGTCGGTCTGTGGATTTACTTCCGTTAGGAGCCGTTGCTAGGACCACCATGTGTGCAAACCCCATCCGGATCCTACAGCCCAATGTCACTCAGGAAGAAGCCCTGCGCGCTTTTTCCTCGGCCGGGGCTTCCGCGCTCTATTGGCGAATCCGCAGCGGCCCTTTGCGGCGAATCGCGGACGTTTACGTGCCCTATTTCCTGTTTTGCGTCAAATGCACGGCCATGCCGCCGCGTCTGTTGGCCATGGATGCCGTGGACGGCTCTTTGGACTTGTTCGAATTCCCGCAAATCCCGGGCGAGGGGGAACTCCTGACTCGCCCTAGCCGCAATCTGCTCGGGGCGGCGTTGAGCGAGGAGCGCGCGGCGGGGCTGCTGCGCGACAAAGTCTTGCGTGTGATCTTCCAGCAGGGGTTCTTCAAGTTGCGTGATCCGCGGATAGAGATCACCCGAGTCCCCTGCGAGCTCCACCTGCCTTATTGGCTTGGTTTCTATGAGCGCAGTGGTTCTGTCCGCTGTCGAGTCATGGATGCCATAAGGCGGCGGATGGAAGGGGCGAAAGCGTCTGCGTTTTTCGAGCAATGGCTTGCCGCCTGACACAACGAGGATGGACATGAGAGCGCTGGTTCGATGCCTGGCAACGGGGCTGTTGCTCTGCCGTATAGCAAGCGTGGGTCTGTTTGCTCAGGGCTGGCACCACCTCGGCAAAGTAGAGCGCGTCGAGGTATTTAAGGAGGGCCTCCAGGATGGCGCCGAGCTGACGGCCGGCGAGGCCAAGGTTCGAATTGCCCAGGTTTCGAACGGCATTATTCGTGTGCGAGTCGCTCCCAACGGACACTTTCCAAAGGATATCTCGTGGGCCCTGGCCGAGACGCCGGTGAACTCCATAGGCAGCCCTGTCCAGATCCACGATGGACAGAATGAGGTAAAGATGACGGCTGGCGCCGTCAGTGTGCTAGTCACCAAATCGCCCTTGCTGGTTACCTTTTCTGACCTCTCCGGAAAAGTTTTGCTCGCCGATGAGCCTGGCTTGCCCATGGCCTGGAACGGTCCGCAAGTGCATGTCTGGAAGCAAATGCCTGCCGATGAAAATTACTACGCTCTGGGTGACAAGGCCGGGCCGATGAACCGCCGCAACCGCACCTTCAGCAACTGGAACACCGACGAATTTGGCTGGCAGGAATCCTCCGACCCGCTCTACAAGACCATCCCTTTCTTCATCGGATTGCGCAAGGGCGCCGCTTACGGCGTTTTTTTCGACAATCCGTATCGAAGCTCTTTCGATTTTGGCAAGCAAGGACGCGACTACTTTTCCTTTGGCGCCGAAGGCGGCGAGTTGAACTATTACTTCATGGCCGGCCCCGAGCCCAAAAAAGTCGTGGAAGAATACACCGCGCTGACCGGACACACACCCTTGCCGCCGTTATGGTCGCTCGGCTACCAGCAATGCCGCTACAGCTATTATCCCGAGTCCCGCATCCGCGAGATTGTCAAGACTTTTCGTGAAAAGAAAATTCCCGCTGACGTCATCTACCTCGACATCGATTACCAGCAGGACTATGCGCCCTTCACCATCAATCGCGAGTACTTCCCCACGTTCGAAAAGATGATCTCCGATTTTCGCGCTCAGGGTTTTCACACCATTGTCATCACCGACCTGCACATCAAGAAAGACCCAAACCATGGCTACGCGCCGTACGATACCGGCATGAGGAACGACGTCTTCGTGAAAAACCCCGATGGGTCCGTTTTCGTCGGCAAAGTATGGCCCGGCGACAGTGTCTTCCCGGATTTCACTTTGACCCGCGCGCGCAATTGGTGGGGCAGCCTTTACAAGGATTTTGTCGCCATGGGCGTCGCCGGATTCTGGAACGACATGAATGAGCCGTCGGTCTTTCTCCGCGCGGACAAGACCATGCCGCTCGACACCGTCCACCGCCTTGATGACGGCACTACCGTTGACCATCGCGCCGCACATAACATTTACGGCATGGAAAACGCTCGCGCTACCTACGAGGGCTTGCTGAAACTACAAGCCGGGGAGCGCCCCTTCGTTCTCACTCGCGCGGCCTATCCCGGCGCCCAGCGCTATGCCGCCACCTGGACCGGCGACAACAGCAGCACTTGGAACCACTTGACGATGAGCACGCCAATGCTCGTGAGCATGGGAATCTCCGGAATGCCCTTGGTCGGTGACGACATCGGCGGCTTCGCCGGCTCTCCTCCTGCCGATTTGTTGACGCGCTGGTTCGAAGTCGGCGCGCTCAATCCTATCTACCGCGATCACACCGCCAAGGGCACCGCGGATCAGGAACCCTGGGTTCACGGCCCGGAGCACGAAGCCATTCGCAAGAAATATATTGAGCTGCGCTATCGTCTGATGCCGTACCTCTATACGGCCATCGAAGAAACCGCGCGGACAGGCATTCCTTTGATGCGCCCGCTTTTTCTCGAGTACCCGCAGGCAACTGAATTCTATGGTGACGATCGCGATTTTCTTTTTGGCCGAGATTTGTTTGTCGCTCCGGTGACTACAGAAATGCTGGATGCGGAAGACATTGCGCTTCCGCCCGGCGGTTGGTACGACTTTTGGAGCGGCGCGAGGCATGAACCGAGCGAGAGAATCCAGTTGCGTCCCCGCTTGCCTGAAATGCCCCTCTATGTTCGAGCGGGGGCCATTCTTCCCATGCAGCCGGTGGTTCAGAACACCGGCGAAACTCCGGCCGGTCCTCTGGAGTTGCGCGTTTATCCCGGAGAAGACTGTAGTGGTTCGCTCTATGAAGATGACGGCCACACCTTCGCGTACCAGAAAGGCGAAATCCTGCGCATCCGCTACTCCTGCGCGGCTTCACCCTCTGCCCTTACGATTACCAGCGGCATCGAAAGGAATGCCTATAAGCCCTGGTGGAACAGCACGGCATTGACGGTCTATGGCGCTGTCGATGCCCCAAAAGAGGTTCGCATCGGTGAGCGCGTCACCCGGGATTGGCGCTTCGACAGCCAAACGCACACCGTCACGCTCACCGTGCCGGACGCCTTAAAGAACTGGAGCGTCCGCCTCGCCTTTTGATTGTTAGGGCGGTCTGCTCAATTCACAGAAAAAATCGAAATGGATTCGGCTGGCACGGAGAGGCGTAACTCGCCTGCCGCCAATGCCCCTTTCGCTCCGCCACACAGCAGCGAGATAGACTCCGCATCCTCGACAGGTGTTCCTTGCAAAGGAATGTTCAAATCCCTCGTCTGGTCGGCATTGTTGAAAGCCACTACCAGGCGCTCTTCCGTCGACGCGCGCAGAAAAACATAGGAGCTCTCATCCGCGGCGAGATGCCACAGCTGTCCGCCGCGAAGCGCCTCATGCTCGCGGCGAATTCGCAACAATTCCCGCACGTACGAGAAAATCTCCTGCTGTTCGCGAGTTCGTCCGGCTTCTGTGAACGCGTTGTTCGTGTCCTCGGTCCATCCTCCGGGAAAATCGCGCCGGTTATCGGGATCGCCGCCTCCCGGCATGCCAATTTCGTCGCCGTAGTACAGTTCCGGAATGCCACGCAAGGTCAGCGTCAAAGCGAAGGCCAACTTCAACTTCGCGGGAGAACTGCCCTCCGCGCTGGCAAACCGCCGCACATCATGATTCGCAAAAAACGGCACCAGCAAGTCGGGGCGCGGATATGGAGCATCGTGTCGTAGCACGTCCGCAATGCGGCCGACCGGCGCATTCTGCAAGAGCACGTCCCGCAACGTGAAGAACATGGGGAAGTCAAAAACCGTCGTGAGCCCGCTGTCAACTCCGTCGTAGCGGCGCGCTCCGCCAACAAAAAACGAAGTCACGGTTGGGTCGGGATGAAACACTTCGCCGATGGTCGTCAAATTCGGATAAAAGCGTCGCAGTCCCGCGTGCCAATAAGCCCAAAATTTCCGGCCCACGTACGGGAAGGTATCCACGCGGTAGCCGTCCAGCCCGGAAATTTCCGCCCACCACCAGCTATTCTCGAGGAGGTATTCCGCAACCACGGGATTCTCGGTGTTCATGTCCGGCAGGATCCCGAAGAACCATCCTTCCGTAAGATTTCGTTTCATCCATGCGGGCGCGTGAGGATCAATCAGAGATTCGAACCTATCACTGGTCCGTGCCTGTCCGTCCGGCTTGCCGTAAAAGGTTTCCTTCAGGGGCGAAGACGAATCCAGGTGATGCTGCTTCGTGCCGTGGAACCAATCCGGCAGCGGCGGGCTTGCCACCCACGGATGGAGCGGCCCGACGTGGTTTGGGACGGCATCGAAGAAAATCTTCATTTTCTCTTTGTGCGCTGCCACGACCAGGTCCTGATAATCCTTCAACGAACCCAAGTGCGGGTCGATGGCATACAGATCCACAGCGCCGTACCCGTGATAATCCTGCGCTGCGCCGTTCTTCACCACCGGCGTGAGCCACAAAGTCGTTACGCCAAGGTCCTTCAGGTAGCCCAAATGATTCTGAATTCCGTGCAAGTCACCGCCGTGATACGCGCGCGGTTTTGTGCGATCGTGCGATCCCGGTGCGTCCGCCGGCTCGTCGTTCGTAGGATCGCCGTTGGCGAAGCGGTCCGGCATGATCAGGTAAATGACATCATCCGCCGACAGCCCTTGAAACCTTCTGAGCGTCGGCGCACGCGCTTCGAGCGGCAGCTCAAATGAAGTCCTGCCCTTCGGCGCCGCAATCCGGCAAACCACCGTTCCCGGCTTCGTGTCCGCGCCGATCTTCAGCCAAACAAAGAGATACTTCCCTCCCGCCGTGGCCTGTGTGCGCGAAACGCGTAGCGTCGGCAGATTGCACGACACATGCGTTGCCTCGAGGTCCTGCCCGGAAAGCAGAAGCATCACTTCCGGCGTGAATCCTAGCCACCAATTCGGTGGCTCGATCTTCGTTACCCTTACCGTTGAGTCGAGAGAGTTTTGTTGAGGTGGTGCGCCACGCGCGGGGCCGACCCAGCTCAATAGACAAGCAAGCGTAAACAGAAAGCTTTGAAGGAAATGTTTCTCCTGGAAAGGATCTTGAGAAGAGAGGGAGAACGTTTTCACGGCAAGAGCATAGGCAAAAACGGCGCGGCGCACCAGGGTCCGTACAAATCCCGGGTAGGCGCAAGCGTTCCGCTACTTTCGTTGTCTCTCGTCCCTGGTGAAGAGCAACTCCCCGAAAGCCTCCGGCACATGGAAATTCGGCGCACCCGTGCCCGTGGGTCGCCACGCCGAATAAAATCGCGGTTCCTCCCGTCCTTCGACGCGGTAGAAATTCACCCGCCACGTCGCGGCGGGATCAAAGCGTGCCACCAGGCACTGCACGGGTATGGCCAGCTCCGCGATCCATATCTTCGGTGCTTCATTGCGGACCACGCGCCGGCGCAATCCGCTCTTCAGGTCATGTTTTTCGCCGGGTGCGATGTCGAGATCAATCCAGAAGCCGTTGGGGCTCACCTCAAACTCTTTGTATCGGCGGAGACGCGAAGCATCCGGCTGCAGAAACACTTCGGCCACATCGCGATCCCAAAGCTGCTCCCTTCTCCCGTTCCGCTCGGCATCTGGGAAAACCGTGATGGTCCGGTATTTCGCCCGAAACCGCAAAAACAGAGTCTCGGTCGTCCACAACAATCGCACTTCGGTCTCGCGCTGAGCGTCCGCATTTTTCCCTTGCCAGTCGGCGTCGAAGCGCAGCGGCACGGCTCGTTCCCAGGAAGACGGCGCCGGGAATCGTTCCGCATCGAGCGGCTCCGCGATTTGAACCGCCACAGCCTTCCCCGGTTTTGAAAGCGCGTTCCGTTTTTTCATACCGTGAATCTCCGTCCCCTCCCGATTTTCTTCAACTGGAACTCTTTGCGCACCGCCCTTTTCGTTCATACGGGCCCTTCGATTATGCCGTGCTAGCATGGAATTTGGTGTTTGCACCGCCCGTTTCGTTTCGCCAAGGGCAAAGGGTCCCCCCCGAGGAGTGTGTAAATGATCGAGCCGGTCAACCAAGAATTCTCTACACTCGCGAAGCGGACGCCCGAAGAATTCAAATTCGTGAAGCTGCGTTCGGACGGCGGCGTCGTCCGTATGACCCTCAACCGCCCCGAGCACAATCTTCTCAACGAGGCCATGCTTCGGGAAATGGCCGACGGCATCGGCTACGCCGGTGAGCGCGACGACATCAAGCTGATTGTTCTCGATTCCGCCTGCAAAGTCTTTTGTGGCGGCATCGACGTCGGCGAATATACGTCCCAGCGTGTCTTCCAAATGCTCGACGCCTTCCACGCCACTTTCGCCGGCATGCTCGAACTCGGCAAGCCGGTCATCTGCGTCGTGAACGGTCCGGCCATCGGTGGCGGCGCGGAGCTCGCGGCTTTCGGAGACCTCGTTATTGCTACTCCCAAAGCGCGCTTTGCTCAACCGGAAATCAGCATCGGCGTCTTTCCGCCGCTTGCCTCCACCATCCTTCCTTTTCTGGTCGGGCCTAAAATCGCGCTTGAGCTTGTCCTCACCGGCGAACCCGTGACCGCCGAACGCGCCCTGGAGTTGGGCATGGTCAATCGCCTCGTCCCCGAAACACAACTTGAAAAAACTGTTGCCGATCTCGTGAATCGCATCAACAGCCACTCCGGGCCGGTGCTCACCATGGCGAAAAAGGCCATCCTCGGCGGCATGGGAATGTCGCTGCGCGACGGCCTCAAGCACTCCATGAATATCTTCCTCAACGAACTCTACCGCCTCGAAGATTCTCAGGAAGGTTTGCGAGCGCTGGTCGAAAAGCGCAAACCCAATTGGAAGAATCGCTGAAGCTCTCTCGCTTTCTGGTGTAGCCGGCTGCAAACACCTGCATTGACACTCCCTCACCCGCGGCTTACACTGAATTTTCAATTGGCAGCCGGGGAAGCGGGGAAGGCCGTGCGAATCGGCCGCGGTCCCGCCACTGTGATCGGCTTGAAGCAGCCGTAAGCCAGGCCACCCTCCCTTGGCGCAGCGGCCCGCGCTCTTCGCGAGAAAGGGCGAAGGCGGAAGCCCCCTAGAGTCTCGCGGGGCTTTTTCGTTTTTGGGGAAAATTCTCGCCAGAATCGTGGGGAACTGTTTGAGAAAATTGCCGCCGTCGCGTCTTGCTGTCCTGGCTTGCGCAACCCTGGTCGTTTTTTCCTGCGCTGCCGCCCCATCGCGCGCGCAAAGCGCCGCCCTCGCTTCTCCTACCGAGCCTCCCGCTTTTCGCGAGGTCAGCGATGAAACGGGCCGCAGCGTTAGAATCCCGCAGCCGGTTCGGCGCATCGTTTCCCTGGCGCCCAGCCTAACGGAAACCATCTATGCGCTCGGGCTCGAGGATCGCCTCGTGGGTGACACCGACTATTGCGACTACCCTCCCGAGGCGAAGAAAAAGACCAAGGTCGGCGGCGGCATCGATCCTAGCCTGGAGGTGATTGCTTCGCTACATCCCGATCTCGTTCTCGTCACCAAATCGTTCAATCGCCTCGAAACGACGCAATCTCTCGACAGACTGGGAATCTCCTCCTACGCGACCGACCCTCACACCATCGCGGATATCCTGTCTTCGGTAAAGACATTGGCCGATGTGCTCGGTGTCCCGGAAGCCGGCGCCTCGGTTGCCGAGGCCATGCAGCATGGTGTTGACGACCTCGAGCAACGCCTTGGCGGCCTGCCTCCCAAACACGTTCTCTTTGTGGTTTGGACGCAGCCCCTCATTTCCACCGGCAAAAACACTTTTCTCGCCGACGCTCTTCGCCATGCGGGTGCCGTTTCGATTGTTGCTTCGTCTCAGGATTGGCCCCAAGTGAGCCTCGAAGAGGTCGCTCGTTTGCAACCGGATTTTTTGGTATTTGCCGAGTCGCATTCCGGAGACGCCTCCCGCGAGATGGCCAGGCTCGCAAGGCTCCCTGGGTGGAAGATTCTCGGTGCCGTTCGCAATCACCGCTACGCGGTGGTCGGTGACGCGGTAAACCGTCCCGCGCCGCGCATCATTTCCGCCATCGAAGACCTGGCCCGCCAGTTGCATCCGCAAGCCTTCAGAGAAAAGTCCGATGACCCCGAGAAAGAACGCGAGAAGTCGAATCCGGCCTCTGACCCGATGGCCTTCCTGCTCGCTTCCCGTGTCCACCAGCGACTTCGCGCCCATCTCGGATCGACCGGAGGCTGGGCATGCGGCCGCTGACTTTCCGCAAACTCCTGTTTCAGTGCTTCTTCCTTTTGGTGATTTTGTTTTTTGTCGTCGTCGTGGCGTTGAAGTTCGGCGCCGTGCCCGTTTCGCTCTACGCTCTCGGCCGTGATTTGCTCCGCGTCATCCTCGGTCAGAGCAGCCAAATCTCGAGCGATTACGGCCTGATCATCCAGAACATCCGCTTGCCGCGCATCATCCTCGGCATCATTGTCGGAGCATCTCTCTCCGTTGCGGGCACCAGCTTCCAGGCGCTCTTGCGCAACCCCCTCGCCGATCCTTACGTTCTGGGAGTCTCGAGCGGCGCGGCCCTTGGCGCCATCCTCTCGCTCATCGCAGAACCTCACTTGGTGCTTCCTCCCGCGTTCGGTGCATTGCTTACGCCTTTGTGTGCGTTCCTCGGTGCCGCCGTGACGATCACGGCCGTTTATTTTCTCGGCCGCCGGCAGGGCCAGATTGACAGCAACACGCTTCTCCTCGGTGGCGTCATCACTGCCTCTTTTCTTTCCGCGGTCATTGTGTTCTTGATGAGCCTGGTGAACAGCAGCAACACCCGCGGCATGGTCTTCTGGCTGATGGGCAATCTTTCTACTTCCTTTCAGAAAAGCATCTACTGGTTTCTCGCCGCCGGCTTTTTCATTGCCATCGGCGTGATCTACTCGACCGCCAATGATTTGAATATTCTTCTCGCGGGAGAAAAAGAGGCCATGCATCTCGGCGTGGACGTTCGACACGTGCGCTTCCTGGTTTATCTCGCCGCTTCTCTTCTCACCGGCCTCGCTGTTTCCGTCAGCGGCGCCGTCGGTTACGTCGGCCTCTTCGTTCCTCACGTGATGCGCCTGATGTTCGGCTCCGACCACCGCACTTTACTCCCTACCTCGGCGCTCGGAGGCGCCATTGCCGTGGTTGTCGCCGACACCCTGGCGCGCCTTGTCGTCGCTCCTAACGAGCTTCCGGTCGGCGCAGTGACTGCCGTTGTCGGCGCGCCACTTTTCATCTACCTCCTCCGGCGGAGGCTCGCATGAGCCCCAGCCGCGGTTCAGCCGCCCCTCGCACGCCTCCCGAATCGGCCCGTTTGGGCACCGAAATTCGCCTTGCCGTCGAGCAGGTCAGCTATGCCTACTCCGCCAATCCCACGCAAGCTCCGCTCTTTACCCTCGAGGCCACCAGCTTCCAAGCTCGGCCCGGCGAAATCGTTGCTATTCTAGGCCCTAACGCCAGCGGCAAATCCACGCTTCTCCAATTGATTGCCGGCGTTCTTTCCCCGCTCTCCGGCCGCGTTCTTCTTGACGGATTTGTCATCCATTCCCTCAGCCCGCGCACTCGCGCGCAACGCATCGCCATGGTCCAGCAGGAGAGCCGCCTACTCTTTCCCGCGCGTGTTTGGCAATTTGTCCTCCAGGGCCGGCACGCCCACGGCCGTTCACTCCGTTTCGAGTCCCACGACGACATCCTCATAGCGCAAAATGCCCTCCTGCAAGTCGGCGCCGCCGAGCTCAGTGATCGCTGGATGGACCAGCTCTCCGGCGGAGAAAAGCAGCGCGTGGTCCTCGCTCGCGCCCTCGCGCAGCGGCCTCTGCTTTTGCTGCTCGACGAGCCCACCCTGCACCTCGACATCGCCTCGCAGGTCGGCCTCCTGGATGCCCTTCGCCGCCTTTGTGCGCACAGCCGCTACACCGTAATCGTGGTAACCCACGAATTGAATCTCGCCGCCGAATATGCCGACCAGATCCTTCTGATGCACCGCGGCCGTTGCTTGCGCGTTGGCCCTCCGGCCGCCATCTATCAGCGCGAATTGCTCGAACAGGTTTTCCAGGTTCCCCTGAAAGTGGAGATGCGCGGCCACGGGCGGCCGCGTGTGACGATTTTGTCCGACTCTTAGTCACTTGCTGTTTTTCTCGTTTACCCCAACCCTGCGGCTCGTTCCGCGGATTACATTCACCGCAGACTTCGTGCTCGGGAAGACGGTTCGTTGGCTCCGGTTTTTGTCGGAGTCGCAGCGAAACAATCCGTCGCCGCCGCGCGACTGTAAGGCGGAAGCCGCTCACATCCCCGCGACCCGGCCAGGGGTCGCACTTGAGGATGTCGAGTGTGCTTGCAAGGCAACCCGGCAAGGGTTGCACTTGAAGAGGTTCGCAGGCCACTGCGGCAAAACGCTCGTCGTCGCGACCCGTTAGAAGTCGCGACTCAAGAACAACAAGGGCGCCGCCGCGGGAAGGCTGTGAGCCATGCACACCGCCAAGCCAGGAGACCGGCGAAGTCTGCAGCCTGTGCGTTCTTTCCGCGCTCAGGACAACCTTCAAACTCCCGCGCGTGAGGGAGTGGGGGACAACATGAAAACTGTTCTTCTTCGTTCTGCTTTTCTCTCTCTTGCAGTTCTCGGCACCGGCATCTCCTTGCAGTCACAAAATAATTCCGAGTTCGCCCACCTTTCCGGCACCCTCACCGATGCGAACGGTGGCGGCATCGCTGACGTTCAGGTGCAGGCGCGCAGGGATGGTTCCCCGAGTTCCCAAACTTGGTCGGCCAAATCCTCCGCTGCGGGCGAATACTCCTTGGACTTGCCCGCCGGCCGCTATCGTGTGCGATTCACGCGCTCATCCTTTGCTTCGCGCGAGATGGTCGTCGACCTCGCCCCCGGGGAACCCCATGTCCTCAGTCTTCGCCTCGGCCTTGCGCCTCTTTCTGCCAACGTAGTTGTCACCGCTAACACGCAGCCGACCGAGCTTGCTCACTCGCCGGCCCCGGTTGACATCATCGGCGCGCAGGAAATCGAGCAGCGCCAGGCCGTCTTCCTTCCCGATCTTCTGTCCACGCAAACGGGCATCAGCCTTGCGCGCACCGGCCCGATCGGCGGCCTTTCCACCATCTTTATTGATGGCGGCGACTCCGCTTTCACCAAAGTGCTTATCGATGGAACTCCCGTGAATCTTCCCGGCGGCGACATGAATTTCTCCAACCTCGCTCTCGACAACGTCGACAAAGTTGAAATCGTGCACGGCGCCGAAAGCGCGCTTTACGGGTCGGACGCCATGTCCGGAGTCATTCAAATCATCAGCCGCCGGGGCTCCACGCGAATTCCTGAACTCGACCTGTTCGCCGAAGGCGGCGCTTTCTCCTCCGCTCGCGGCGGCGGCCAATTCAGCGGCCTGCTTGGCAAATTCGATTACTCCGCCGCCGGCTCCTACTTCCATACCGACGGCCAGGGCGTGAATGATCCTTTTATCAATCGGGGCTTCGCCGGCAATTTCGGCTACAGCTTTTCCGATTCGAACCAGCTTCGCCTCACCGTTCGCAGCGACGCCAGCTTCGCGGGCACTCCCGGCCAGACCCTGCTCGGCCCGGCCTTCACCGATTCGACGGCCTACGACGATCTACGCCAGCTCTCCGGCAATCTAAGCTGGAACTTCAAAACAGGTGCCCATTGGGCCCATCGCGTCTCCGGCATGGAAGCGCGGTTCCTCGATACCGCCGGCTTTCCGGATTTCAGCTTTTTCGAAACTACTCAATTCAATCGCGCGGGATTCCTCGCGCAATCGACTTATTCCTTCCATCGCGGCGCGGTCACTGCGGGTTATCAGTATGAAGTCGAGAACGGCGATCCCAACAACCTGAGCGGCCTCCATGCGCGCCGCAACAATCAGGCTGGTTTCCTCGATGCTCGCTGGTTTCCCGTTCCTCGCCTCACGCTCAGCGCGGGCGCGCGCGCCGAGGACAATGCGAGCTTTGGCACGCGCGTCGTTCCCCGCGTTGGCGGGGTCTACGCTCTTCGCTACTCTAGTGGTTTCTGGTCGGATACCCGCTTCAAGGTTTCCTATGGCCAGGGCATTGAGGAGCCGACCATGTTCGAGTCCTTCAGCCAGGATCCCTGCAATCCAGGCAATCCCGCTTTGCACCCCGAGCAGAGCCGCACGCTCAACGTCGGCCTCGATCAGTTTCTCAGCAGCAATCGCGTCCGCCTCTCCATCGGCTTTTTCGACAACGAGTTTCACAACCTGATCAATCAACTGGTCGGCCCGCCCAATCCCATGTGTTTCGGCGGAAACGAAATGTTGTACTTCAACACCGATGCTGCCCGCGCTCGCGGCTTCAACTCCTCCGGCGAGGCGCACCTCCTCGGCTGGCTCACCATCAAGGGCAACTATTCCTATGATGACTCGCGCGTACTCCAGACCATCCCGAGTGCGCCCCCGGTCGAGCAGCCGGGCAACCATTTGATTCGCCGGCCGGTAAATTCCGGCAATGCCTGGCTCAACCTCAACTTCCGTCGCGTGAATCTCAACTTTGCGGGCTACTTCACCGGCGTGCGCACCGACAGCGACTTCGACGGCCTCGGCATCACCCGCAATCCTGGCTACGCGCGCTTTGACATGGCCACCAGCTACGACGTCGGAAAAGGCCTTTTCTTTTACGCCCGTGTCAGTAATCTCTTAGACAAGCAATATCAAGACGCCATCGGCTTTCCCGCCCTTGGCCGGGATTACCGCCTCGGCCTGAAATATCGGATCGGAGGCCGCAACGAACAGCCGTGAGCTTTCTCGAAGCAGTCCTGGTTTCTTGTGGGGATCCAGCCCGCCGGTGGCGGGCAATGCTGCGCCCACCTCCGGCCACAGGGTCGAGAGTCTGTTTAAAGAGCGGGTTTTCCTCAGGACACGGCCATCGCCGTTACTGCCGGAGCAAACGCGCGGGAACCAAGCTGACCACGTAGATTTCGCAAGGCTCCGTCTTACTTGCGGCCTAGAACTTATCACTGAAATCTCTTATGACCATACGCGAACCCATCCTCTTCTGCTGGAGCGGCGGCAAAGACAGCGCCATGGCGCTTCACGCGCTGCTCGAGCAGCAGCAATTCCACGTCACAGCCCTCCTCACGACCGTCACCGAGGGCTACGAACGCATCAGCATGCACGGCGTTCGCCGCGAGCTTCTCGAGCTCCAAGCCGCATCCATCGGCTTGCCTCTCGACGAAGTGCGCATCCCTCCTCAGTGCGCGAATTCCGTTTATGAAGCGCGCATGGGGCAAGCCTTGCGCAGTTTCTACGATCAGGGCGTTCGCAAGATTGCCTTTGGCGACATTTTCCTCGAAGACCTGCGCGCCTATCGCGAAAAAAATCTTGCGCGCATCGGAATGAGCGCTCTGTTTCCCATCTGGAAGCGAGACACGCACGAACTCATCCGCTTCTTTCAAGCGCGCCGTTTCCGCGCCATCGCCGTTTGCATTGATCCCAAGGTTCTCGATCGCAGCTTTGCCGGACGCGAACTCGACGATTCTTTTTTCCGCGATCTTCCAGGAAACGCGGACCCCTGCGGCGAAAACGGCGAATTTCACACTTTTGTTTGCGATGGTCCTGTTTTCCGGCGGCCCGTCTCGGTTCGAACCGGCGAGATCGTCCACCGCGACGGTTTTGTTTTTTGCGATTTACTTCCTGATGAGCAAGGAGTCAAAAATGAACGCTGAATTCTCGCAGAAGGAAAATCTGGTCTGTCGTCTGCTTCTCGCCTTGGCCATCCTTGCCGTTGCGGCCGCTCTCCGCATCGCGCCGCACCCGTGGAATTTCACGCCCGTCGGCGCGATGGCTCTATTCTCTGGCGCAGTGATCAAGGATCGCCGCCTGGCCTTTGCTTTTCCGGTGCTTGCGCTTTTGGCCGGCGATCTGTTTGTCGGCTTTTACAAGCCCGGGCTTATGGTCATGGTCTACGCCAGTTTTCTTCTCAGCGTCCTCATCGGCCGCTCGCTAGAAAACCGTCGCGCTTTTCTTCGAATCGCGGGGGCCACTGTTCTCGGTTCCCTGCAGTTTTTCCTGGTGACCAATTTCGCCGTCTGGTGGCTCCTGAATTCCTATCCAAAAACTGCTTCTGGCCTCGCTGCCTGTTACCTTGCTGGCCTTGCCCTGTTCCGGAATACGGTCACCGGCGATGCCCTTTATGCTTTGTTGTTCTTCGGGGCCTTTGCCGTTGCCGAGCGTTTCGTTCCCGTTTTCCGGGAGCCTGCTCCAGCCGCGGCCCGGTGACTGCTCCCGCGCCGGAGGCTGCACATCCGAGAGTTGGCGTCGGCCTTCTGCTGACCGACAACCAGGGCCTGGGGCTCCTTGACCCTAGGCAAGTTGCCTCGGGAAGCTGGCTGCCGGAGCATCCTCGGCGGCAAGGTCGACTTCCTTGAAACTCTCGAGCAGCGCGCCATCCGCGAAGCCCGTGAAGAGGTCGGCGTCAGAATCTCTCTGCGCGTCTTGCTCTGCGTCACTCTCCGGCGTACCTGGGACAACTCTTGTCTGGCCAAGCTACGAACCGGGAGCCGGGTAAAACCGCGAGGTCCGCTGGTTCAGCCGCAACGAGTTGCCTTCGAATCTCGCCATGAGCGCCCGCAACGCGATCAGCGCATGGACTCGCCAACTTTTCAGCCGTTCTGGGCGCGCGTGGTGGCGGCGGACTTGTGTTTCCTCGGCGTAGCCGAACGACCCCGCCCGCTGATGCTATAATGTGTCTCTCTTTATGCCGAAATCGGTTCCCGACGAAGCGTCCGTGACGCCGGAAATCCTGGCGAAATACGAGCCGGTCATCGGCCTCGAAGTCCACGTACAACTTCTCACCAAAACCAAAATCTTCTGCGGCTGCTCGACGCGTTTCGGCGATCCGCCAAACTCGAACGTCTGTCCGGTGTGCCTCGGTCTCCCCGGCACGCTTCCCGTCCTGAACAAACGCGCGGTCGAAATGGCCATGCGCGCCGCGGTCGCCCTGAATTGCACCGTGCACCAGCGTTCGCGCTTCGCCCGCAAAAACTATTTCTATCCCGACCTTCCCAAGGGCTACCAAATCTCCCAATACGAACTCCCGGTCGCGACTGGCGGCTGGCTCGACATCGAAGTCGCCGGCGCCACAGAGCGCATCGGCATCACGCGTCTCCATCTCGAAGAAGACGCCGCGAAAAACCTTCACGAAGGCTTTTCCCAGTCAGCGACCAAGGCCTATATCGACTACAACCGCTGCGGCACGCCGCTCGTCGAAATTGTTTCCGAGCCGGACATCCGCTCTTCCGAGGAGGCCCACGCCTATCTCACCGCGCTCCGCCAGATCATGCTCTACACCGGCGTCAGCGACTGCAATATGGAGGAAGGCTCGCTCCGCTGCGACGCCAATGTCAGCGTGCGCCGGCGTGGCTCTGGCAAATTCGGGACCAAAGTCGAAGTCAAAAATCTCAACTCCTTCCGTTTCCTGCAAAAAGCGCTCGAATACGAAATCGAGCGCCACATCGGTGTGCTCGAATCCGGCGGCCGCCTGGCCCAGGAGACCCGCCTCTGGCATCAAGCCGAAGGCCGCACCGTTGGCATGCGTTCAAAGGAAAAGGCCCACGATTACCGCTATTTCCCCGAGCCCGATCTTCTTCCGGTGGACGTCAGCCCGGCCTGGAGGGACGAGGTTCGTCGCCAGCTCCCCGAACTACCCGAAGCCAGGCGCGCCCGCTTTGTCGCCTCCTACGGCATCACGCCCTACGATGCCGGAGTTCTCACGGCAACCAAGGCGCTGGCCGACTATTTCGAGGCTGTCGTGAAAGCTGGCGCTCTTGGCAAAGCCGCGGCCAACTGGATGCAAACCGAACTTCTTCGCCGCCTGAACGATTCCGGCAAGGAAATCGACGCAAGCCCGGTCAGTGCGAAGTCGCTCGCCGAACTCATCGAACTCGTGGAATCCGGAAAAATCACAGCCGCCGTCGGGAAAAAAGTTTTCTCGACCATGGTCGAATCCGGCCGCTCCGCCGCCGACATTGTCTCGGCCGAAGGCCTCGGCGCCCAAGTCAGTGATTCTGCAATCGAAGCCGCCGCCCGCGAGGTCATCTCCAAGAATCCGGACAACGTGGCCAAATACAAATCCGGCAACGAAGGCGTCTTCAAATTTTTTGTCGGCCAGGTGATGCGCGCCACGCGCGGCCAGGCCAACCCTCAATCCGTCAACGAGGTCCTCCGCAAACTCCTCTCCTGATCCTTTTGGTGCGCGGTTGGCCCTAGGCGCAGACCAAGGGCGGCGCGAGGCCGCCTTTCCCCTCCGTCAAGGCGTCACTTCATGCCCCAATATGCCCGCCCTGTTAAAATGTCTCCGGGGGATCCATGCTCAAGCCCGGCGACAAGGCACCTGCGTTCCGCCTGCAATCGGACGAAAACAAAACGGTCTCGCTCAAAGACTTCAAGCGGAAGCGCGTTCTGCTTTTCTTCTTCCCCAAAGCCAACACTTCCGGTTGAATCATCGAGGCGTCCGAGTTTCGCGACGCAAAAAAGAAGTTCGAAAAGCTCAAAGTGGCCGTCCTGGGCATGAGCGCCGATTCCGTCAAAGCGCAAGCCTTGTTCAAGGCCAAATATAGATTCAATTTTCCTTTACTCAGCGATCCCAGCCACCAGACCATCGAAGCCTACGGCGCGTGGCAGGAAAAGCAGTTCATGGGACGCAAGTTCCTGGGCATCGTGCGAAGCTCGTTCCTCATCGGCGAAACTGGCAAAATTCTAGCGGTCTGGCCTGTCGTCAAAGCCAAGGGCCACGCCGCCGATGTCCTGAAACACCTGGCCAACTCCTAGCCAAGCCGAAGACTGCAAAACAGGCATCCCTGCCCGTCCCTTTCCCCGTGCACCATGCGGAAACCGATGAAACTCACCCCGCGCCTGAGGCAGCCCGTCTCCCGGACAGGTGTTTTTTTTGGAATCCCTGTCCTTTCGGACCGTTTCACGCGGTGCTTTTCGCCCGCAAAATGGATGGCAAGGCTCGGCTTGTCCTGAGCCGACGGAGGCGGCGATGTCTCGCATACGTTTGTTCACTCTACTCACGGCCTGCTTTCTGGCGGCCTCCCCCGCTTGGGCGGACGACTTGGGGTACCTTGAGTGCGCGAACCATCCGGAGGGCGCGCAACTGTTCAGCAAAGCCCGGCAAACACCGGACGCTCTTGGCACCGTCGTGTGCGGGGAGCGCTTCTCGATTTTGGTCTATGGCTTTGTCTTCTCGCGCGTCGAAACCAAGGACGGCAAGATCGGCTATATCTACTCGAACCTGATCACCCCGGACCGTGGCGGCGCCAACGCTTCGCAGGCCGCCGCGCGAGTTCCTGCGAGCTCAGCGCCTGCGGCTTCAACCAATGCCCCAGCAATGGCCTCGGCAGCACAACGGAATGCGGCCCCCAAGATCGATTCTCCTCCGGCGACCACGTCCGCACCGGAGAAGCCCGCAGCCCAAGCTGGGCCGTTGTTCCCAACGCCGCCCATGCCACCGGTGACACCGTCCGACTGGACGTCCCGAAGGGCGCATTCTTCAGCGGCAAACAGTCCGCCACCTGCTGCGGCCCCGCAGCCTTCTCCGGCTGCGCCCGCACCTTGGCCTTCGACCAGCGCGGTTTCCCCGGTTTCATCGCCCGAGCCGGCGGCTGGCGCAGCGCAACCTGCTCGGGCTCCGGTGACTCCGTCGTCGTCGCCTTCTGCTTTCACGGCTCCGGCGGCTAACGCCCAGCCAGCAACTCCGGCACCTTCGCAACCGTCATCGCCTGCGCAAGCGGATTCACAAGCTCAGGGTGCTACCGCGCAACCCGCTCCGGCTCAGCCGGCCGCAAGTTCGTCGTCAACACCGCCGCAAGCACCCAGCCCGGCTCAACCTGGGTCTCTGTTCCCGAACCCGCCGCAACCAGCGCCACCTGCGCCTCCTTCGGGCGCCGCAGACGCAGCTCCGGGAGCCGCACCAGCCCCCAGCCCGGTGCCTGCTTCCGCTGCAGATTCAGCTCCGTCATCGGCTGCAGACCCAGCTTCGCCTGCCACGGCTTCGCAGCCTGAAGCGGCGCAACCTGCACCCGATCCAGTGCGCAGTGCCAGCGTACGCGCGAGCTGGGAACGGCCTCTGCCCGGCGTTTATCACAGCTTCCTGGTGGAACTCTATTCCGGCTACACGTTTGACCGCGTCGGCAGCGGCGGAACTTCCAGCAACCTGAGCGGCGGCATGGGCTCGTGTGCCTACAACCTGAAGCCCTGGCTCCAGATTGTCGGCGACGCCAGCTACAGTCTCGTCAGCTCGGGCGGCGTCAAGAACGTTTTGTACGGCAACCATTTCGGCGGCCGCTACTTCTACCACCGCGTGAGCCGCTGGAACATAACGCCTTTTGTGGAAGGCCTGGTTGGCGGATCGCGCTTCGACGTCACCGTCAGCGGCGCCGGAGGCTACCGAACCTCGGATAACTGCCTTTCTTATAAGGCCGGAGGCGGAATCGATATGCGCGTCGGGAAACACTGGGAAGTCCGCGTGATCGATCTCGACTACTACCGCACCTCCTTTGGCGGCACGACCCAGAACAATTACTGGGCTTCCGCCGGGGTGGTGTTGCGCCTGTTCGGCTCCGGCGGCTCGGAGTAACCAACCAGACCTGAACCCTTCGAAGTAGCGACGGCCTTTGGCGGCCGTGCGACCCCTCCGCTCTCCGACTGCCGGAGGCTCGACGGCACCAGACGGGCGGGCTGCGGCGGACCCGCGGCCAAATCCTGACCAGAAACCGGGCACAATGAAGACGAGCCAGGGAGGAAGGATAAAGAAAATTGTGTAAATGAGCCAAGCCGTGCCGTCTGCCAAGATCGACCCCGATTCGCGCAAAGAGTTCGCCATCGGTCGAAGGCCTGCTGCACTGGCGGTGTGCCTTTCCACGCGAAACGAAATATCAACAGCGATTTCTTCCGTTTCATTAGCCGGGATGTTTCATTGCGCGGTCCCGCTGTCCAACTCCCCCTGCGTTTCCCTTGTTGCTGGATTCCACCAGATCTTTGACGGTCGCGGAAGGCTTCTTGAGCATGGCCCTCAAGTTGTCCCCGGAAACTTGTTAGATTCTTGCTTTTCGCTTCCGTGTGTAGGACTGCGGTCGCCAGCACGAATACACCAAATCTCGGATTCATAGAGTCCCGCTAATGCCACGCTCGATACGCGCAAAGACGGTGCCCTCTCTACCTCTGGTTAGACTCCGGACCGTGTTTGCCGTGGCCTGATGGTGGAGAGTACTACCGTAATACTGACAGTTGGGGCCGGTGGCTCTCGGGAAGGGCTCGCAAAAAGGGTTTTGACGTTAGTAGGCCCAGCGAAGGAGGAGGCCGCCGGTGGTGTAGCCGGCGCCGACGGTGACGATCAGAACGAGGTCGCCTTTGCGGAGGCGGCCTTGCGCAACGGCGTCGCACAGCCCGAGCGGGATCGTGGCGGCAGTGGTGTTGCCGTATTTGTCGATGTTGACCATCACTTTGGAATCGTCCACGCCGAGGCGCGCCTGGGTCGCGCGGATGATGCGCAAATTGGCCTGGTGCGGGACGAGCAGAGCCAAGTCTTCTTTGGTGAAACCGTTGCGCTCGAGCAAGTGCGCAGACATATCGGCCATGCGCCGCACCGCGTACTTAAAAACTTGCGAGCCTTCCTGGTGGACGTAGTGCATGCGCTTCTCGACGGTTTCTTTTGTCGAAGGATGCAAGGAACCGCCGCCGGGCATGTACAGAAATTCGCCGCCCGAGCCGTCCACGTCGTGCTCGAAATCGAGGATGCCTTCGTTCGGGTCGGCGGCCGGCTCAAGCAGCACGGCCCCCGCGCCGTCACCAAACAAAACGCAGGTGGCACGGTCCTGGTAATCGAGGATGGTGGTCATGGTGTCGCTGCCGATGACCATCACTTTCTTGTGCGTGCCCGCGCCGACAAATTGCGCGCCAACGGTGAGCGCGTACGAAAAGCCGGAGCACGCGGCGGAAAGGTCGAAGCCCCAGGCGCGCTGCGCCCCGATGCGACACTGCACCAGGCAAGCGGTCGCCGGAAAAAGCATGTCCGGCGTGACGCTGGCGACGATGATGAGGTCGATGTCCCCAGGATTTGTTCTGGTTTGCGCCAGCAGCACTTTTGCGGCTTCGGTGGCCAGATGCGAGCTGGCCTTGCCCTTTTCCACGACGTGGCGTTCGCGGATGCCGGTACGCGTGCGAATCCACTCGTCGTTGGTGTCGACGATTTTCTCGAAATCCGCGTTGCTCATCACTTTTGGCGGGACGTAGCCGGAGACGCCGGTGATTTTTGCCGCGATGCGGTGAGACATATCTCTCCTTGGAACGGCGACCTGGGACAAGAAGAAATTGGATTTTATGCGATAGCGCAGCGCGGACACAAGGCGAGAAGGAGTTTTAAGTCCTATCCTAAGTTGTAAGCTTTAAGTGAGAGCGGGTCTTGCACTTGCCGCGCGGGCTCCAAAAGGTTCTTGCGCCGTCGCTGGTTCCAGGCGCTTAAGCGGGATTGCGAGATTTCTTTTCGCCGCGCCCGTCGGAAGGATGGAGCAGGTCGGGGGCCGACCACGCTGGCTCAGGTAGCAGGGGCCAAAATCTCGTAGCGCCAGGACAGCGCGGCCGTTTTCCTGAGCATTGCGGCGACCGAGCAGTATTTGTCTTCGCTGAGCTGGATGGCGTGCCTGACGGCGGTATCGTCGAGCTGGCCGCGCAGACGGTACAGGATTTCGAGCTTGCTCCAGACCGCGGGCGGTTGCTTGGCGCGCTCGCCCGAACAGATGATTTCGAGCGAGTCCAGCTTTTGGCGCTTCTTTTCGAGAATGGTCACGACGTCGGTGGCGGTGCAGGCGCCGAGCGCCATGAGCAGGAGTTCCATCGGGCCGGGAGCTTGGTTGGACTCGCGGTCGGAATCGAGGGTTATGGCGTGGCCAGAGGGGCTGGTGGCCACGAATTTTTGTTCGCCAATCCACTTCACGGATGCGCTTTGCATGCGGCCTCCTTTCGGCAAGAATAGCAGGCGCAGGGGGTGGAGCGAGAGGGCCGCTTTGTGCAGGCCGGGCAGCATTGCGCGGCGGGCAATCCCACCGATTGCCTTTTTGACTTACACTGCGGGGCTGAGATCTTGACCCACGATGGGGGAGGAAACGACCTATGCACCTTCAAACTTCATTGCCGGGCCGGCGGTTTCTCACCACGGCGTTCGTGGCGGCTGCCATCCTTTGCGCGTCGACCTGGGGCATAACGGCACGGCAAAGCGTCATGGTCGACGCAAAAGAGCAACCTTATGCGATCGAGTATTACTACAAGGCGAAGTGGGGCCATGCGGAGGAGTTTCTGGCGCTCTTCAAAAAAAATCATTATCCGCTGCTGAAGAAAGAGATGGAACTCGGACGCATGCTGAAAGTGAGTATGGTGACGCCGCGGTATCACATGACGGAGAACAGCCGGTGGGATTATCGAGTGACGATCGTTTTCAAAAATGCAGCCATCGCCAACGACAATTTCGACAGCTCCGGCGTCATCAAACAGCTCTATCCGGACCAGGAGACGTACAAGAAGGAAGAGCAGCGTCGCTTCGAGATTCTCGATGCGCACTGGGATTTGCCGATCAAGGATGTGGACCTTGACGCCAAGTGAGCTGGAACGAACTCGTGGCCGTCAGGGCGTGCGCGGGGTGGCGGAAGTGGCGGCGACTTCGATGACCGGGTTGGGCAAAGTACGCATGGTACGCACGAAGACTTCGACGATCGATCCGTCGAATTGGGCGTTGCTGCAGCGCTCCAGTTCGGCGAGGGCGTCGGGAGCGCTGCGCGCTTTTTTGTAAGTGCGGTCGCTGGTGATCGTGTCGTAGGCGTCGGCAATGGCGATGATGCGCGCACCGATAGGGATGTGCTCGCCGGCGAGCGCTTGCGGATAACCCGAGCCGTCGTAAAACTCGTGGTGATACAGGACCATTTCCCGAATGCGAGCGAGCGGAGCTAGCGGGTCCAAAATTTTCGCCCCAAAGCTGACGTGAGACTTCATGGTGTCCCACTCTTCGGGATTGAGCGGGCCGTTTTTGTTGAGAATACCTTCCGGGATTCCAACTTTGCCGATGTCGTGGAGCACCGCGCCGAGGCGAATTTCTTCCACTTCGGCCTCGCTCATCCCGAGAGACTCGGCGATGAGCGCGGCATAGGCGGCCACCTTCTGGGAATGGCCTTGCGTGTAGTGATCCTTGGCGTCGATCGCATAGGCCAAGGAGGTGACCGTGTCCAGCACGGCTTGCGGGAGCGCATGCGGGCCCTCTTGCGACGCGATCGATTTGCTGCCGTTATCGGTCTCCGTGGCGCTGAGCGATTCCGTGAACTGCCGCAAACGCTGGTAGATTTCCTCAAAAGCCTCGGGCCCCGTGGAGAAAAGGCGCTTCAGAGTGACGCCCAAGTAAGCCTCGAGGACGTCGCGTTTCCACTTTTTGGCCTCGTTGGGATCAAAGTGATCGGCGGTGGAGACGGCGTTGCCGCCCTGATGCTTCGAAAGGTACATCGAAGCGTCGGCGACTTGGATGAGGTCTTGCGGCGAGGAGCCATGCAATGGGTAGCAGGCGATGCCAAAGCTCGCGCTGATGTTCTTCTCGCGCAGCAGCGGATCGGCGGAGACCCAGCCGCGCAGCTTGCTGGCGAGCTGGCGGGCGTGCTCCATGGTGGTTTCCGGCATCAGAATCACAAATTCGTCGCCGCCATAGCGCGCGACGACGTCGGAGCGGCGGCAGTTGGTCTCCAGAATCTGACCGACACGCTGGAGAACGAGGTCCCCTTCCAGGTGGCCGTAAAAGTCGTTGACGAATTTGAAGCGGTCCAAATCCATGAGCACCAGCGCGAAGGAACGGCCCGCGCGCGTGGAACGCTTCCATTCCGAAGAGAGCGCTTCCATGAAGAAGCGATGCGTCTTGACACCAGTGAGGCCGTCGGTGATGGCCTGCTCCTGCGCTTTTTGAAAAGAAAGCGCGTTATGCAGTGCGCCGGCGATGAGGTCGGCAAGGGTGCGGAGCAGCAGGACTTCTTCCTCGGAAAAGTCCACGGGCGTGGCGGACTCGATGTATAGAATGCCGTGAAGCTGCTCGGCGTAGAAAACCGGGAGAGCGATGGCTGCTATCGAATCCGGCAAAAGCGGCTTCAAGCCGCCGTCGCTCGAAGAGCCCGCGCGGAAAACGGCCATGTGACCGTTGCGGGCAACGTGGCCAACGAGCCCGGTGCCGAGTGGGATGCGCTGGCTGAGCGTGCCGCGGCGCGTGCCTGCTTCGGCCTGGATGACGATTTCGCGCGTGGCGTAATCCAGCGAGCCGATGCCGATGTGGTCGTAAGTGAGGCCGGCCTCCAACTGCTCGGTGATTTTGGCGAGCATCTCGTCGGGATTCAGCGTGGCGATGGCGTTGCGCGAGATGGTGTTGAGCAGGGACAAGTGCCGCGCCTTGGTGCGCTCCTCGTAAAAGAGGCGCGCGTTTTCGATAGCGATGCTGGCTTCGCTGGCCAGCACGCGGAGCAGCTCGAGGTGACCTTCGTCGAAGGCGCGCTCGTGGTCGGAGAACACCGCCATGGCGCCGATGGCACGGTCGTAAGCCACCAGGGGAACTCCGCAGAAACAGCCGCCGTTGCGGATGGGTTCGACTCCGAGTTTCTTTACCTCGGTGACGTAATTCTCCCGGATCAGCACAGGTTGCCGCGTTCGAATGAGATACTCGGTAAGGTGGTTTCCTGCAGGGCGCGTGCGCCGGGGCACGCGGTTTCCGGCGATGATTTCCAGATCAAAACGAAGTTCGTCGCGGAAAGAATCCAACTCGGCGATGTAGAAGTTTTCCACGTCGAAGAGCCGGCGCAGCTCTTCCCAGACTTTCTTGGTGAGGTCTTCCTTTTGCAGCGTGGAGCTCAGGACGCGGCCGATTTCGTTGAGCACGTGCAGCTCCTCCGAGCGGCGCGAAGTTTGCTGGATCAGGTAGCTGTTCTCGACGGCCATGCCGATCTGATGGCCCAGTGCCAGCAGGAGGCGCAGCTCGGCGGAGGTAAAGCGTCGGTTGTCCGGAGTGCCCAGAAGCAGAACGCCGAAAGCCTGTTCTTTGGCTTGCAGGCTGATGGCCACGACGCTGCGCAGTCCTTGAGCCAGGGCTAGTTCGCGAAAGCGGCGAATGGATTTTTCCTTTTCCAGCGCGGAGAGAGAATCGTCGCGCAGGTCGCGGAACCCCAGCAGTCCGCCGAGGCGGGCTACCAGGCTCACGAGGTAATCGTCCAGGCTTTCATTCTGCGCCGCGCGGCAAAACTCATCGGACAATCCGACCGCTACGACGGAGGTGGGGCCTTGCGGGTCGCCATGGTGGAGAAAAAGCGCGCCCGCGGGAAGGCGCACAACCCCTAGGACGCGGTCCAGAGCTTGCGAGAGCATGCGCTGGATTTCGCCTCCCACAAAACTCGAGGTGGCCAGGTTGAGGTTGGAGAGCGCCAGCATGTTGCGCTCGATCCGCCGCTTCTCTTCTTCGTACAGCGCCATGACCATGAGCATGGCCACAAACGCGCACGGGGCCGTGGCGACAACGTTTAAGTTGGAGCCCTGAAGTTCGGGTGTGCCCTTCAAATAATGAAGCCCCAACCAAAGAACTCCCCAGGAACCAAACGAAAGACCGAGAAGGCGGTCGGCCAGGGTTTCCTGGCGTCGGCTTTCCTGCCAGAAAATGGCGGCCACGGCCACGTAGAGGAGCGAGGCGGGAATGATGGCGGAAAGAGAGAATAGGTTTGCGGCGTTGGCCGCGGCCCAAATTCCCAGAACAGCGGCGGCCGCCAGGGCGCGCCGCTTCCAGCATCTCCGTTGCGCATAGATCTGCGCACCGAGGAAGAAGAGCAACGCAGAAAGCCCGAACAGCCACTGCGTCAGCGCGCCTTCAAGGGCACTGGATACGGCGGATTGCGTAATGGCGGGGGAGATGTAATGAACTCCAAAAACAAGCCAGGCCGCCGTCCAGAGGAGAAGATAGTTCTGGCGTTTGATGCTGTAGATATACGCAAAGAAGCTCGCCACAAGAAACGTGGCGATCAGTAGCGCCAGGGAAGTAAAGCTTTGATGTATCAAGCCAGCGGCCAATTCTCCGTCCGCTAGTTGGACGGCCGCGCGCACGTTAGCATAGCGCAGAATTTCTTCGTAATGTGACTTGCGGGCGTGCCCGAAACAGTCACACAGAAACACAATCGCACGGCGACGCAGAAAGCCGCGCCCAGACACAAAACAAAGTATAGAGATTATGAATTACGTGATTTTGCAGAAGCAAGCGTACCTGCGTACCGGTTGCCAAAAAGACACAGGGCGGGGGGGACCGGTGCCAGATAAAGGATGTGGCGGAAAATGTAACTGGAAGACGCGGATTCCGCGCCAACCGTCTCCCGCGACGCCGCCGTCAGTGATGGGGTTCGATGATCTGCACATGGTGGTGGTCCAGCAAATCCCCGGTGGAGTGATCGAGTTGCGCCACAGCCACCTGGAAATTGACTTGGGATTGAATGAGATTCAGTTGCGCCTGGGCCAGCCGCGTCTGCGCGTCCAGAACGAAAAACACCGGCTCGGCGCCCAGCTCGTACTTGCGTTCGTCGGCGCGAAGAGTGTCAACCGCAAGGCTCTCGGCCACTTTTGCCGCTTCCATGGAAAGTTTGGCTTCCTCGAGGGCGTGAACGGCGGTGGTCACGTCGAGCGTGATGCTTTGATTGGTTCGGCGCTCCTGATATTGGTCGCGGCTGCGGCCAACCAAGGCGTCGGCAAGACTGGCTTGGGCGGAGTGCCTCCTAACCGGGAGAAGGAGGGAGAGGGAAGCGCCGTAGGTCGGATAGGTAAAGTGGAAGCTCTGGCTGAGGCTGCCGGTCAATCCAATGTCAACGCCTGAGGCTGAGCTGTTGAGGCCATTTCCCCAGTAGAACCCTGAGAGTTCGAGGTCCGGTTTCAAATTGTTGTGCTGCAGGCGAATGGCGAGCTCGTCGCTGGCAAGCTGTTCCTTGGCGGCTTCGAACTCCGGCCGATTGGCGAGGGCGCGCGCAAGAGCGGTCGCGATGTCCATGCTGGGCAGCTCGCCGGTGGGCGCCGGCTGGTCGGTCAGCTCCAGATCCAAGACGCGCATAGCCGGATCGAGATCCGCGCCGATGTCCTGCCGGAAAACATCCGCGTTTTGTTTCAGCGCGTACTCCGCCTGAATGACCCCAACGCGCTGCGAAGCCACCTGCGACTCCGAGCGGTAAATATCCAGCGGAGGCAGGGCGCCCAGGCTCAGGGCCTTCTTGTCATGCTCGTAGCTCTTCTGGGCTTCATCGAGCGACTTTTGCTGGACCTCGAGATTTTCCCGGGCGAGAATCACGTTCCAATAATCTCGCACGACCTGGAGAATGATGTTGTTGACTTCGGCGGTGAAATTGGCGCGCGCCTGCTTGAGGTTGTTCTGGGCGATCAAAATGGGCGCGCGATTGGGAAACAATCCGAAGTTGCGCAGTAAAGGCTGGGTAACCGTAAACTGTATGCTCGTTGAGAGCGATGGGTTCACGATATTAAAGGAATTGTTCGTGGAAAACTTGTTGGCGTTAAAAGTGGTTTGGAAATCCGTACCTGTCGAGAAGAGCTGCTGATAGCCGATCAGGGTTGTCTGCGACAGGTTGCTCACAAGCGGAGCGCCCTGAAGTGTCGAGGTCGGCAAAGCTTGCGTCCTGGTATTGCTAAAGCTCGAAGTGGCCACCGGATCGAACGGTGAATGCGAGCGCTCGAGACCATTCACCGCAAAATCGATTTGAGAACGATCGATGCGAATGTCCGTATTGTTGGCAAGAGCCAGACGGATGCTGTCGTCGAGTGAGAGAACGAGCTTGCCGTTTGCAACGTGATCCTCGAGCCCCTCCGCCGCCGGCAGTTGCGGCGCGGGTTTCGGCCAAGCGCCGAAGCCGAGCGCCGTCTGGAGGGGCGAACGGGATTGCGCGGGCGAAAGAGCCACCTCGAGCAAAGCAAAAAATGCCGCTAAAACAAAAATAGCTACCCGTCGCAATGGAGCACCCCCAATACAGAGTTGGTTCGAACGAAGAACTCTACTCCTATGAAAATAGCCGCGTATCTCATTGAAAAGATTGGCTCAACAGTGAGCGGCTATTTTCATCCTTCGTTGTGGCTCTCCGAGAGCCATGAGTTACTCGTAACGAATGGCTTCCACGGGATCTAGCCGCGCCGCTTTCACGGCTGGGTACGTGCCGAAAATCAGGCCCACCGAGATGGAAACCAGGAAGGCCAGAAGGATGGAACTGATGGTCACGATGGTGGACCATCCGGCAAACCAGGCGATCATTTTGGACAGGGCAAAACCCATCACCACACCCAAAAAACCGCCCGCAAAGGAAATGAGCACCGCCTCGATCACAAACTGGCGGACGATGTCCGAACGCCGCGCGCCCATCGCCCTTCGCACGCCGATTTCGCGGGTGCGCTCGAGAATCGCCGCCAACATGATATTCATGATGCCGATCCCGCCAACCAGCAGGGAAATGGCGGCGATGGCCACCATGACGGTGTTGAAGAGCTGCTCGGTTCGCTTTTGCTGGGCAAGCAGTTCGGCAGGCACGATAACGCTGAAATCGCCCGCGTTGTGATGCGAGGAGTTCAGGATGCCGCGCACCACCTCGGCGTCGCTTGTGCTGGTGTCGGCCGAAGCGAGATGCAGGTACATGCCGTCGATCTCGTCCTTCAGCCAGCTCTGCGAATCTTCCAGGCGATAACGGACGGAATTCAGGGGTGCATAGATCAGGTTATTCATCTCCTCGGTGCGCACTCCGGAGACTTCGCTTTGCGCAGACATTTGCGGCGCGACAATGCCGATGACGTGGCACCACTGGTCATTCAACTTGATGTATTCGCCGACGGCAGGGCTAGCGCCGAATAAGCTGTCCTTGGCGGCGGCCCCGAGCACGCAGACCGGTCCGGCCGCCGCATTGTCCGATGCATCGAAAAAGCGGCCCTCCGTGACGCGAAGATGACCGATTTCCAGGTAACTGGGCTCGACGCCGTAGATCACCGGCGTGTCCTGCTGCGGCTTCGGCAGAATTTTGCTGGGGGCAAAACGTTTGCGCGGCGTACCGCCCTGAATATCGCTGACATTCTGGCGAATGATTTGATAATCGGTGAGCGTGAGTCCTGGCGAGTTTTTCCTTACTTTCTGCAGCTCCTGGTAGTTGTGAGCTTCCTTGGCCTCAACGATAATGTTGCGGACACCCAGCTGCTCGATGAACGCCATCACTTTTTGCTGAGCCCCAGCCCCAATCGACAGCATGGCAACGACGGCAGCAACTCCAAAAATCATACCGAGCATGGTGAGCAGCGAGCGCAGCTTGTGGCTGGCGAGGTTCTCAAAGCCAAGGGCCACATCCGGCAGCCATTGCGCCAGGGATCTTGGTTCGGCCAGGGAGCCAGTGGTCATCTTCGCGCAAACCGCTTTATTTCACACTCGGACCCGGGGACGTCCCCGCGTCGCTCGCTTTGGCCTTTTCGGATGCGCGGGTCTCCGGATTGACCAACGCGACCACCGTGCCCGGTTGAATGCCTTCGAGGACGGCGCGACCTTCGCTGAGCGCGCGGACCTTGACTTGTTGTGCTTGGAAACTGCCGTGCTGCTTGCAGTACACGATTTTCTTGCCCCCGCGGTCAAAGACGGCTTCGCTCGGGATGGAGACCGCGTTGGACAGCTGGTCGCCGCGGATACCGAGCTCAGCAGCGAAACCTGGTCGGAGCCGTGCGTCGGGCTTGTCGAGAAGAATGGTGACGTCAAATTTGCGCTGGGCGTTATCGTCCCAGAATTCATGGGACGTCGCGCCGCCGACGGTTTCCACTTTGCCCGTGAAACGATCGCCCGGCAACGCGTTGACTTGGATGTCCACCGGCTCACCGGGCTTGAGGTTGCTATGATCGCTCTCTCCGACTTGCGCGTAGACCTCGAGATGCGAAACGTCGATCACCTCCGCGATCGGGCTGCCGGGATTCACCTGGTCGCCCACGTGATAGTCGGGAAGTGTCATGCCGTCAAAGAACCATCCCCCCGTCGAATCGCGATTGCCGTGAATGACTACGAGGCCATCGATGGGCGCGGTAATCCTCATTTTCTTAATGTTTTCTTCTGCCTGGTCCATGGCCAGACGCGCTTTGTGACGTTTTTCCTCGCTGATCGCCAGCGCCGCTTTGTTGGAAGCGCTGTGGGAGTGGATGTCCTGTTCGAGCTGCGCCAGGGCTCGCTTGGCCTCGTCCAACGCAAGAACGTTCTTCTGCGCATCGATTTTGCTGACCAGCTCGTTCTTGCTGACTTCCAGCTCCGCTTGACGCACCGTGTACTTGGCCTTCAGCAGCGCGGTCTGATCCTCGCCGGTTTGCACCGCAGCGTCCGCTTTGGCTTTTGCGATTTCCTGCTCGGCCTGCAAAAGGTCGCTGCGGTTCTGTGCCAGATTGTATTCCTGTTGGCTGGGATCAAATTCGAGCACGACGTCGCCCTTGTGAACCTGTGCTCCGAAGCGGGCCAATTTGACGATTTGCAGGGTTCCCCCGGCGATGGGCGGAGCCGCGATCACCCGCGAGTCCTTGCTGCGCAAGGCGCCGGTGGTGAGCGTTTTCAGCTGCACATCGGCCTGCTTCACCGTGGTCGTGGGAACATCCAATTCGCCCGCCAGAGCGCTGGCTTGTCGGCACGCAACGACGGAGCCTGCGAGAATCAGGAGCGATAACAGTGTTCCGGTTTGGGTTATCCTGCCGTTCATGCTGTCTTCTTAGTGCGTTAGCATCGGATCTTTTGTAGCGACGCGCTTCCCGGGTTCGAGCCCTCGCGCCAGCAGGACTTCCTCCGGGTTCCTCCGTGAAACTTCGACGGGTGTTTCCTCAAATTTCGATCCTCGCTGCACGTACACGACCGACCGGCCGGCTTTGCGAAACAGCGCTGTGGACGGAATAACGATTCCGTCGGGAATCTTGGCCACGGCTACGCGGACGGTCGCACCCATCCCTGGAGTGAGGCGCGAGTCGCTTTCGGAAAGCACGACATCCACGGAAAAATTGCGCGGAATGGGCCAACCTGCCGTGAAATCCAGGCTCGCTGTGGGACTAATCTCCTCGACGCGACCCGGCAGATTGCGGTCCGGGACGGCATCCACGTGCACCTCGGTCGTCTGGTCCGCCTTCAATTGTCCGCGCTCCGCCTCTTCCACACGCGCGGAAATTTTCAGAGAACTGGGATCGGGTAATTCTGCGATGGCCGCCCCAGGCCAAGCGCGATCGCCCGGCTTGAAAGGCGTTGGACCACCTTGCGGCTGCCAGTGGTTCTGAAGCGCGACCACGCCTTCCAGCGGAGCGCGCAAGCTGAGGGATGCCACGCTGGTTTCGTCCTGGCGCACCTGAAACTCCGTTTGCTTCAGTTTTTCCTTTTTGCTGGCTAAATCCGCCGCGGCGGAGGAACGGTCGGCTTGGAGCTTGGCTTCGGCGGCCTTCAGGGTCTGCTCGGCGTCTACAACTTTTAGCTTGGCCTCCTCGCCATCAATCGCCGACAGGATTTCCTGCTTGCTTGCATCCATGCGCGCTTTTTCGGCTTCATATTTCGCTTTCATAACGTCGGTGACGTCCTGCTCTTCTTTCAGCCGCGCCGCGGCTTGAGATTGGTTGATTTCCGCCTCTGCGGATTTGACGCCGGATTGATCCTGCGCCAGCTTCTGTTTCATCGTGGTGGCGTCGAATTGAACCAGCAAATCACCCTTCTTGACCTTCGCTGAGTTGGCTACCAGGCTGACGATCTGCAAATCGCCCGCGCCGTACGGCGCGGCGATCACTTTCGAGTGCAGGGCCTTGACTTCGCCCTTGATTTCCAGCGTGTCCACGAAATCCTTGCGCTGCACTTCGGCGGTCGGGATGGCCACGGCGGAATTCGCCATTCGAAACGCACCGAAACCGAGACCGCCAAGCAACGCCAGGGCGGCGCCGGCAACAACCTTGTGGCGCAGTTTCCAGGACCGGATGCCGCGAATCATGACCGCTCTCCCGATAGCGGTTCTGCCGGCGTGGTCCGGCGGACGATGTCGCCCGGTTGCAGGCCGGAAAGAACCACGACTTCTGTATCGTTGTGGGGACCGATTTTCACGGGGTGTTTCTGAAACGACCCTCTGTCTTCCACCCAGACAAACGCATTCCCGGAATCGAATTCCACGCTCTGAAGGGGAACCACCAGCGCGTCTTGTTCCGTTCCGAGATCAAGATCTAAAGCCGCCGAGAGGTCCGGCAAGAGCTTCGGGTCGGTGCCTTGCACGGAGAAGCGCGCCGCGAATACCCGAATCGTTTCGCTGAACTGGCCGTTGTGGCCGAGCGGCGAAATATCTTCGAGCGTTGCGCCCAGCTCGGTGCCGGGGTACGCATCCAAGCGCATTTTTGCCAGCTGGCCCGGATGGACCTTCAACAGGTCCACCTGATTGAGTTCCACGCGCACTTCCATCTGCGAGGGATCCACGACGGCCATAAAAGGCAAGCCCGGGCGGACCTGGTCTCCCTGCTGGACGGTGCCCATGCGTCCGCCGAGCCAGATGGTGTTGTAGACCACCACGCCCGCCATGGGAGAGTGCACGACCATTTTGGAGGCGTTGCTTTGGGAGTAGCGCATGGCTTCCAGCGCGCGGTCTCGCTGAATCTCAAGAATGCGGATGCCGGCCTTCGCGGCGGCGCGCTTCAACTGGTAAGTCTCTTTGAGCTGCTTCAAAGTGGCTTGCGCTTCGTCCGCGGCCTCCTGGTTCTTCTCCGCATCGATGCGGGAAACAATTTCATTCTTTTGCAACTCGAGTTGCGAATGTTTCAATTCATCTTCGGCCTGTTGCAAGGCGGTGTCGTCCTTGGCCCGGGCAATATCTTCGTCGGCTTGCTTCTGGGCCACCTGGCCCACGAGATTGTCGTAGTTGGCTTTCTTGTCGAGATAGTCTTTCATCTCGGCTTGCGGATCGAATTCCACAAGCACATCGCCGTTCTTCACGGGCGATCCGGCAGGAGCCAGCTTGGTGATGACCATGGAACCGACCTGCGCCCCTTCGAGCCGGGGAGCAAGGACCGCGAACGAGTGGGCAGCCATGGTGGTTCCATTCAGGCGGAGTGTGTGAGAGAACTTCTTTTTCTCAACGCGATAGATCGGTTCTCCGCGGTCGACCGACGCTTGTGCCCGGCGGAGATGGGTGAAAAGGAGGGGAACGAGAACGCAAATCAGCAAAGAAAGTGCGCTGAAGAAGAGGACCTTAGGCTTACTGCGAAAAATCGGATGAGCGCGCATAACCTCAACCATCCCTGGACATCCGGGGGCCTAGTCCCTCAGGGCAGTTGGAATTCCAGGCCGGGAAAATGGTTGTTTCGCGAAACTTCCTGTCAAAACGCAAGCGCAACCCATTCGCCCGGAGTCTCTCACTTTACCGCATACTCGAGACCGGGAATATCCATAGAATACCCTAAGACAGCTAGCCCTCGACCGGCTGGATCCCTCTATTAGACGCCACCGGCAAGCCTTTGTCCTACGAAAAAATCCGCGCTTTCTCGCCGAGGGCGCAAATTCCTCTGCATGATCCCAAACGGCTAGGCGGATGGCGAAAAATCAACCCCTGGAACGCAACTCGAAGGCCGGGTGTTAAGCAAGGACACCAAGCTAGTTAGCCCGCGGGCACGGGGTTCTAGAACTTAGCTTCATCAGTCTCGAACGCAACTCCGGCATGTTTCATCGCGACGGCCTGGCTCGGCGAGCTATCTGCCCTCCCGGCGCGCGGCGAGTGTGGATCCCCGGGGAAGCCCTTGCACCAGCGACCAACGCGTCCGGGCTAAGGAATTTTTAGGCTTTTCCCGAAATTTCCGCCTTGCGCAACCTCCGACCGAAGCGACGACCAGGACCTCGCTGTCCTCGCATTTACGGTATCTTCGAGTCGCCCGGTCGACAGAGGATCCGCACTTTGAACAATCACGCCGAATGGTTCGTAAATGCCGTTGCTCCTTTTCCAAGATCGGCTGGTTGGACGGAATCCGGCGCTTTCGTTACACTGAAGGATTGATTCGGCCGAGAAAGATCCGCTCGAAATGACCGAGGCGACTCAAAACACCGCGGGCGTGCGTGTCCGCTTTGCCCCTTCTCCCACCGGCTATTTGCATGTCGGTGGAGCCCGCACGGCCCTGTTCAACTGGCTCTTTGCGCGGCATCACCGCGGGGTGATGATCCTGCGCATCGAGGACACCGACGCCGAGCGTAACAAGGCGGAACTCGTCGAGGGCATTATCGACGGCTTGAAATGGCTGGGCGTGGATTGGGATGAGGGACCGTTCTACCAGTCGCGGCGAACGGAACTGTATCGCGCGGCTGCCAAGAAATGCGTTGCAAGCGGCAGCGCGTTCCTCTGTTACTGTCCGGCGGACAGATATGCCGGCGGCGATTACGCCGAGCCCGCTCAGGATGAAGAGCCAAAAGGAGGCGGACCGCGCCGCGTTACCCGCTGCTCCTGCCGCGGCGGCAAGCCCTCGACGCCCGGGGCGAAACCCGCGATCCGCTTTAGGGTGCCCATTGGAGGGACGACCAAATTTACAGACGCGGTGTTTGGCGAGCGCGAGTTTTCCAACGACGAAATCGAAGATTTCGTCCTGCTGCGCTCCGGCAAAGGCGACGAAGAATTTGGGCAGTCCATGTACCAGCTCGGGGCGGTGGTCGATGACATCGACATGCGCATCACGCACGTGATTCGCGGGGCCGACCATCTGTCGAACACGCCGAAGCAGGTGCTTTTGTACCGGGCGCTTGGCGCCAAGCCCCCGGTCTTCGCCCACGTCCCCCTGATTCTCGGCGCAGACAAGACGCGGCTTTCGAAGCGCCATGGCGCCACCGACGTGAACCTGTACCGCAGGGAAGGATTCTTGCCGGAAGCGTTCCGAAATTTTCTGGCCCTACTCGGCTGGTCGCCGGGCGGCGACGAAGAATTTCTTCGCACGAAAGACTTGATTCAGAAATTTTCCCTCGAAGGCGTGAGCCGCACCAACGCCGTCTTCGACCGGCCGAAACTCGAATGGTTCAATACCCAGTACCTGCAGCGGCTTCCGATTGAAGATTTGCTGCCCGAAGTGGAAAACGAACTGAAGCGCAGCGGCTTGTGGAAGCCGGAATGGGCCGCTGGCGCGCCGCCGGGCCCGGACGGCCGCGATCGTGCGTGGTTTGCGCGCACGGTGGATTTGCTGCGTCCGCGCATCCGCTTGCTCCCGGATTTCTCCAGCTGGGCGCGCGCGTTTTTCAGCGATGAATTTACGCGCGACGCCGCGGCCAAGGAAAAATTCTGGAAGGATTCCAAAGTGCCGGAGCTTCTGGCCAAGCTCGCCGATGCTTTGGGAAATCTCAAGGAATGGAATCACGACGCCTGCGATCACGCCACACGCGCCGTCGCCGAAGCTGCGGGCGTGAAAGCTGCGCTGCTGATCAACGCAACCCGCGTCGCCATTGTGGGTCAGGCCGTCGCCCCGCCGCTTTTCGACACGATGGTGGCGCTCGGTCAGCAGCGCGTCGTCCGCCGCCTCCACGAGGCCGTTTCGGGAGCGGCTAAAGCGTGAGGGCAGTTCTCAAATCACCGGGCCGCGAGCTTTAGTCGCGGTCGCGATGGTCTCGCCGCCATTTCCAATCATCGCGCTGTTCTTGTTCGTTGGAGCTCCTTCGGAGTCGCGGTATCGTTCGCGGTGTTCGTCCCCATACCGGCGGTGCGCGCGGTCTTCCCGGGCGTCCCACCGATGATCGTCACGGTAGTACGCATCCTAGTAACGAACCTGAGCGCTCTTGGATTAGCTTGCTTCTTTTGCATTAAACGCAAAGCCGAGAAGAAAGACGCGGCCGCCTCCCGATCGCCAAAACAGCATTGCAACGCCGGGAAGTCAAAGGGCTGCTAGCGGTTCGAAAAAATCTCCAAATGCGCGGACCTTGCTTCCGAGGCGGAGGCGGCAACCTTGACGGCGGCATCGAGCGGAAGGGTGGTAGGCGGCAAGCAAAGTTCCGTGCTGCAGGCCTGGTAGCGCAGTTTCAGGGGAATGTGCTGCTCCCCCAGCGGAGCCGTTGCCAGCGCGTCCACCGGCAGGCGGAGAATCACCGTTCCCTGGTACACGTTGAGGGACTTTTTGGAAAACGTGAAGGTTTCCAGCTTTCCCTTGGGATACACCACCTCGCCGCTCGTGAATCCCGGCGGCGGTTGGGCTTTGAGGTCCGTCGCGATCAGATACTCTTCCGACTTCTCGCGCGCGTTGACGTGGAATCCGGGACGAATGTTCATGACCACGGCAATTTGAAACGAGCCGCCGCGTGCCGCGGGTTCCATCGATAGATATACTTCCGGTTTCACCACGTCGCGCCCGGAAGGCACTTGCGAGTTCGTAGCGGGCGGCAGGGGGGCGCAAGCAAGCGCGACACCAAACGCAAAAGCTGCGATGAAGCGCGTCACACCGTCACCTCTTCGCCGAGTTGCTGCGAGATCACGCGGCTCATCACGCCGTGGAGGTCCTCCCCGGTTTTTTCCAGCACAAAAGCGTTTCGCGAGGCGTTCCACGCGAGCTTGAAGCTCGTGGAAAGCGCGGAGATCCAGATTTCGCGCACCGGCGTGTTCGGTGAAATCACGAACTTGGCTTCCTGGGGTTCTTCGAAAAGCACTTCGAGCTTGCCGGACTCGCCTTCAACGTCAAAACCGTGGGCATCGCCAAGGGCCAGCAGGCGCTTCTTCAAGTCGTCAAACGCCGCATCGGCTTTTCGCTGAAAATCCTTTTCTTCGAGCATGAGTTCAGCCTACACGACGGAAATTCTTCCGGCAAGCGAGCAAGTCGATTTTCTTAGTACTGCCAGGCAGCCAAGCTACTACGACCCGCGCTTCGGCAGCTGATTCCGCTTCCCGACTGTTTTCGACTTGCCCGGTTGCTTCCCGTTCCATCGGATCGGACACCCGCTCGTGCCGCCGTACTTATGATTTCTCGAGCAGGTCTTCCTCCTCGATTGCCTTCTGGCATGGCTCCTCCGGCGAGACCATGCAACTGGTTGTGTTTCGATCTGCCGACGCGCGTGACCGCGCTCAAAAAGCCTTGATCTCGCGCAGGCGTCCGCTGACCACGTCGTAAACGAAGCCGCGCACCGCCACTTCTCTGGGAATCCACGGATGCGTTCGCAGTTTCTGCAATTGATGCTGCACGTTTTCTTCGATGTTCTGGAAAGCGTAGAAAAAGGCCGGCGCGACGGCGGCGGTGCCAGCGCGGTTCTGGATGCGCGTGCGCAACTCCTGCTCGGTGGCGTGCATCAAGCCGCAGTCGGTGTGGTTGATGACCATGAATTCCTGGGTTTCCAGCAAGTAGTGGGAGACAAGCAGCGAGCGCAGGGAGTCGTCGGTGACGATGCCTCCCGCGTTGCGAATGATGTGCGCGTCCCCGGTCTTCAGTCCCATCGTGCGAATGGAGAGGCGCGTGTCCATACAGGTCAGAATCGCGAGCTTGCGCGCCGGGCGCGGAGTCAGCGGGCGCAGCTCATGCGTGCGCGCGTAAATCTCGTTGGCTTCGAGGACTTCGTCGATGACCGTCATCGCACGGCACCGGCGTTGCCCGGACCGCCGACAGGCTGAAGTTTCGGGATGCGTGCCTCCGCCGGAGCCAGCGGCGGAAACGTCGCGTGTGGTTCGCTCTGATACCAGTAGGCCACGGAATAATAGTTGTCCGAGCGGTGATTGGCGTGTCCGTGCTCGATGGTGGCGCGGATAGATTTTGTGAAGGGAACGGGAGAATCAAGGTGAAAGCGATAGACCGAAGAGCGACTGCCCGCCCGTTCTTCGCCCTTGACCGGGGCGCCGTAGAGCCGATAGGAGAAAGCACTGCGGCCAAAATCGAACGCGCCAAGAAAATAATCCTCCGAGCCCGTTCCGTTGATGGACGGACGAGATTCGCCGTCGATGAAAAACATGTCGTCGCCTTCGCCCCACCAACCGTCTTGATTTTGCAGCACCGACATGGTCACACCGACAAACTGGCCGCGGCCCTTGGCCTCCATCCAAACGTAATTCCCTTCGCCGTCCAGGTTCTTCTTGTCTTCGACAAGGGGATCTCCGTTCGATTCCCATTTGTTGGTCCAGCCAAGATTGGGCTGCGCTTGGCGAAACTGCGCATGAAAGTACAGCGTATCGGCGGGCAGAGGCTTCGCGAGCGCGCGGTAATCAAGGTTGAAGTAAAAAGAGGAAACTTTTTGCTTCCCTTCGTTGGTGACGGTGAGGCGGGCGTGCTTTTGAAAAGGCATAAGAAAGAAGCAATTCAAGGCGCGTTCATTCGCCACAGAGAGAAGTTCGGACTCCCAGACGTGGTAGTCTCCCAGGCCAAGGCCGAAGAAATCGCCTAGCGGGGTCTCGACGCTTGGCGTCGCTTCGCCATCCCAGTACATGCGGAGAACCAGTTTTTTCAAATGATACGGTTCGGGATCGTAGAGCGTGAACCACAGATGCGTGAGCACGGCGGGACCGTCCACGTCGAAGACCGTGAGCGTTGCGCCGGGCTCGATGGAGCGGAAATCGGCATTGCCGCCGGTGGGGTCGGCACTGGAAACCCGCTTTAGCACGTAGGGCTGCGGCTGCGTGAGGTCGGCTTGCCAGTGCGCAGGACCCTGAGCCTGCGCTTTGGGCCTACCCTGGGCAAACACCAGAACCAGCACGACCGCAAGGACTGAGAAGAGATGCTTCATGGAATTCTCCCGCGCGTGCTACTTTACGACCGTCGCAACGGAAAAGGAAAGCCACACCAGGAAACCTAACCTTCCGCCAACTCGGAGGCAAAACTTGCGGTTACTGCCCCAGGCAGTGTAATAAGAGCGCCTATGAATCGCGTTCTGCTGGGAATCCTGTGCGGAATTTTGTTTGGCGCCATGGATGCGTCGATGGTTCTTTTTGGCAAAAGCCCGGAGAAATCCAAAACGCTCCTGCTGCAAGCGTTTTTCAGCCGGTTCGTGCTGGGCATTCTGGCCGCTAACGTGACTATTTCGGCTGCACCCGCCGTGAGCGGGGCCATCGTGGGTTTCCTCATCAGCCTGCCGGAAGCGATTGCCATGAAGTCGTACGCGGGAATCCTAGGCACGGGCCTCGTGTTTGGAGCGTTGACAGGATTGGCGGTAAAACTCTGGGTGACATAGTCGGCACCCAATGAAGTTCTCCTATAACCAAATTGCAGGCCAAACGCGGAGCGGCTGGCGGCGGCATGTTCGCCGTAGCGATGACGCTGCTTTTTCTCGAGTTGCGCGTCCCGGTGGGAGTCGCTTCAGGCTCTCCGGGCGGCTTGCCTTGCAGTGTGCAGCTTCTCGTGTGCCTGTACGCTGTATCTGGGTCGTGCTGTACGCGCTTCGGCGCTGCCGTCTGCGTGATCCATACCTATTGGAGCATCGCCTTTATCGTCCTCGTGCAGCGCAACTCGCCTTTGCCGTTCGGGAGGAAGAAGAATCAGGAGCTCAGCCTCCTATTTAGTTGATTCTACATGGGTTGCTGGCGTTAACGAAACCGTGGGCCATACTCTCGAGTCATGAGTACAGAGTCATCCACACCCATCGGCTCCTTATTGCAGCAACCGCCTGAGCAGGTCGTCCAGGAGCACTCGCGCTTGAGGGCACATATTGGTGAATTCCACCACGCCCATTCCCTCGTTGGGGGAGATGTTACGCACAACCGCCTCGGCTTGAACCAAGCCTCCGGGAACTTCAAAAAGCAGCGTCAGTGTGGTGCCCACTGGCCGCACATGGTCTGCCAAAAGGAACAGTCCTCCCGAACCCAGGGTCTTGAGGCGGGAAACCTGGGAGTCGCCGCCGCCGTACCAGGCGACCGTCATGCCTTTCGGCAGGGAGATACGCTCGTATCTCCTCTGAGTTTTACAGGGGGCTTCACTCGCCATGATTCTGTGGGGCAGCGTACTGATTCGGGAGCGTGAAGCCAATAGAACGCGAGTTCCCGGTTTACAGTACCCTGGCCATCAGCCTGGCAAGGGAGCCGCGGGATTGCCATGCACGATTTTTGCTGGTTGGGTAAGCTCGCTTAGAGTAGGGATGAAAGAGAAAAACAAAACCTCGGTACCCGGCCCGTCTTCGGCAAAGGGAACCGCTGCCAGGGGATACGATGTGACCAGGCGATTGCGGCGAAACGCAGCGTTGACGATTGTTGGAAAGGACCCGTATAATGAGAGTTTGTCTCAAGCCATTTAGAGCCGCCGATAGGGCGCTGGAGGAGAGATGTACGCCGTTATCCAGACCGGAGGGAAGCAGTATCGTGTCGCGCCCGGCGACACCATCCGTATCGAGCGGGTGGAAGGTAAAGTAGGTGAGAAGGTGAATTTTGGCAACGTCTTGGCTGTCCATGGGGACAAGAAGGTGTTTGTGGGCGCCGAGGCGGAGAAAGCCACCGTGACCGGGAAGATCGTACAGCAGGGGCGGGCCAAGAAACTGACCGTGCTCAAGTACAAGAGGAACAATCAGTACAAGATTCAGCGCGGCCACCGGCAGAATTTTACGGCCGTGCAGGTCAGCGACATCAAGATCTAGCGGCGCGCTCCAAACAGTTTCGTGAGTTAAGCGAGGGGACACGCTAAAGCGCGGCCCTAAAAGGCTTTGAGAAATGGTTCTAGGCAAAGGATTAGGTCATGGCACACAAAAAGGGTGGCGGTTCCTCAACGAACGGCCGTGATTCCCACGGGCAGAGGCTCGGCGTGAAGCGCTTTGGGGGGCAGCTCGTCAACGCGGGCACGATTCTGGTCCGTCAGCGCGGCACCAAGCATCAGCCGGGCGAAAACGTCGCGCGAGGCAGCGACGACACGCTGTACGCCATGGTTACAGGCTTCGTAAAGTTTCAAGACCGGGGCCGGCGGGGCAGGTTCATCAGCATCCAGCCGGCGGAGCGGGCCGAGTCCGCAGCGAATTAGACGGGACTGACTGTTGAGTCGTGCAAGACCCTCGCTGTTGTGTGTCCAAGGGATCCTTTTGCGCTGCGCGAAATATAGGGTCGCGAGCGGTTAAGAAAAGCGCCAGCAAGCTGTCGCACTCCCAACACTAGCCATCTCGTGGAGTTGGCTGAGCCTGCGGACGATGCGATCCGCGAGAGCCGGGCGATCGTCGCTGTCGCGCAGGAGCAGCGCCTTTCCCACGCGGTTTTCGAAGCCGGGCTCGTCGTCCACGCTGTCCCTAACGTAAAAGAACCGCCGCGTGGGTGAGAGGTTCACAAAGATGCCGACGCTTCCCAGCGTGTGGCCGCCGAAGGACACCACCACGACGGAGCCATAGAGGTAAAGGTCCGCACCTTCATCGAAAAATTTCCTAGGGTTTCGCCTCGAATTGCAGCGTGGGTGCACTTGGCTTGGGCAGCACTTTGCCGTATGCGCCGAGGACGTAGCCTTTGGCCTGGGCGCCGGGGTCGTTCGCAAAGAGGAGTTCTTCGCGCGTGGTCAAGACGGTCAGGTGTGGCAAGTCCGTCAAGCCGCCCGCGTGGTCGAGATGGACATGTGAAAGAATCGCCCAGCGCAGCTTCGCGGGATCTTCCCCTCCGCGGCGAAGCATTGCCGGGAGCGGAACGTCCGGGTTTAATTGTCCGGCGAGGGATGCGAGCTTCAGGCGGAACCAGAATGGATAGATGCCGACGTCCTGGGCGAAATGGCTGGAGTTGCCGGTGTCGATGAGCAGATCACCTGCCGGATGCCTGACCAGGATGCTGCCGGCCGTCATACCGACTGAAAAGTGGCTGAACGTTTTTCCGGTTTCGATCCAGCAGGCGGAAAGGCCGGGCACATTGGCGATGCTCGGGATGGCGCGGGAATGCGGCGTGCGGTGGAGGACATAAAACGCGGCTGCGCCGATGGCAACGAGGAGAACAAGCAGCAAGAAGATGCGTTTTGAGAACGCGGAGCATCCTGGCTTATGCCTGCGTTCAGGGAAAGGCGTTTCGCGAAGTCGCTTATGTTATCTTTTTTGAGAGGACGCGCCTAGCGCCCAATCAGTTTGGAGTTCATCCCGGTGTTTGTTGATGAAGCCAAAATTTATGTGAAGGCCGGGAACGGCGGCAATGGCTGCGTGGCGTTTCGCCGTGAGAAATACGTTCCGCGCGGCGGGCCTTCCGGTGGCGATGGCGGCAACGGAGGCAACGTGTATCTGGAAGCGAATCCCAACGACAACACGCTGCTGCGCTACCGCTACAATCGCGAATTCAAGGCCGGGCGCGGGCGTCACGGCGAAGGCTCGAATCGCACGGGACATTCCGCCGAAGACTTGATTTTGCAAGTGCCCGTCGGCACGCTGGCATTTGACGACCAAAACGGGCAAACAATCGCTGATCTGGACGCGCCGGGACAGCGCGTCCTTGTGGCGCACGGCGGCCGGGGCGGGCGCGGGAATCAACATTTCGCGAAGCCGTGGCATCAGGCGCCGCGCGAGCACGAAGATGGCTTCCCTGGCGAAGAGCGGCATCTCCGGTTGGAATTGAAACTCCTGGCCGATGTGGGGCTGGTGGGATTCCCGAACGCGGGCAAGTCCACGCTGATTTCCGTGATTTCCGCTGCGCGGCCGAAGATTGCCAATTATCCCTTCACCACGCTAGAGCCCAACCTCGGCGTTGTGAATGCCGATGGCGGCACCGGCAAGGAGGGCCGCGAAATTGGCCGCACGTTTGTGGTCGCAGATTTGCCCGGACTTATCGAAGGCGCCCATCTGGGCGCGGGCCTCGGAATTCGCTTTTTGCGGCACGTGGAGCGCACCCGGCTGCTGGTTCATCTAATCGACACGAGCGACGCGAACGCCGATGACCCGGTGCATTCCTTCGAAATCATCAATGGGGAGCTGGCCGCGTTCAGTCGATCGCTCATGCAAAAGCCAATGATTGTGGTGGCCACCAAGCTCGATGCCACGACCGATCGCACGCGCCTGGCCACACTCGGCGCCTATTGCCTAAAACACAGCCTGGAATTTCATTCCATTTCTGCGGTTGCCGGTGAAGGCGTGAAAGAACTGGTTCGTTCCATCGCCGATGCGCTGGAAAAGATTCCGCGCTCGAGCCTTGAGCGTGCTTCCACCGACGAGAGCGTGTCGGCCAACGTTCCCGTTGATCCTCCGGCTCGTCATGCTGTCGAGAAGCGGAATTCATGAGAAAATGGGGATAGAGATTCCTCGGGAGGCGCATTGACCATAGCGCAGGCGCACCGCACCGCCGCGAAACATCATCCTCGCCGCATCGCCCTGTTCGGCGGCTCTTTCGATCCCATCCACAGCGGACACCTTGGCGTGGCGCGTGCCGCCGATCGCCGCTTCAATTTCGATGAAATTCACTTCATTCCCGCGAGCCGGCCGCCGCACAAGCTAAAGCAGCACCTTGCGCCGTTCCCCCATCGCTTCGCGATGGTTGCGCTGGGTTGCGCCGAGCATCCGCACTTCGTCCCTTCGCTGGCGGAGGCGGGCGAGGACTTCAGCGGTACGCAGCTGCACTACTCGGTGGACACGGTCCGCTACTTCCGCCACGCGTATCATGGCGACGGCGATCGCATTTTCTTCATTATCGGGGCGGACGCGTTTCTCGACATTCCGGTGTGGAAGGAGTACGAGGCGCTGCTCGGCCTCTGCGATTTCATCATCGCCAACCGTCCCGGCATCCGCCCGGAAGCCCTTCGCCTGGTGATTCCACCCGAACTGACGGCGCGGCCCGGCGGCAGGAAAGAAACGGCGGCGCCTCCCTCACCGGTGGTTGCGCATCTTCACTGCACGACGGTTTATCTGCTCGAAAACGTTTCCAACGACGTTTCCGCGACCGACATTCGCCGGCGCGCGCAGCGCGGGCAGTCCGTCCACGGGCTTGTTTCCTCGCGCGTCGAGGAATACATTCTCAAACAAGGCCTATACCGGTGAATTTCGAATCCTTGCCGCAAGGCGTGCGCGCCGCAGTTCAAGCCGCCCAGGAAAAGAAAGCCGCGGGCATCGTGGTGCTGGACCTGAGCGGTGCGAGCACGTTTACCGATTACTTCGTCATCTGCACGGGCTTTAGCACGCCGCAGGTGCAGGCGATCTGCACGGAAATCGAAGACCAGCTCTACAAACAAATGGGCCGGTCGGTGCGGCACCGTGAGGGCTATCGCTCGGCGGATTGGGCGCTGCTGGATTTCGGCGGCTTCATCGTGCACGTTTTCAGCGAGGAGGCGCGCCGCTACTACGACCTCGAGCGCTTGTGGCGCACGGCGCCCAAGTTGGAAATGGCTGACGCGCCGGAAGGCTTTTCCGTCGCGGATGCGGGCGACAGCCCGGATTTTCAACACGAGCCTTATTCCGAAGGACGCATTTCGAGCCGCGGGCACGGCGGCCGTTCCCGGACATGACCACTGGGCGTTTGCCGTGGATCGCGGAAGACCCGGCCTCGGCGCGCTTGCTGGAGCTTGCCGAAAAAGTGGCGGTGGCGCCGACGACGCTTCTCATCACCGGGGAAAGCGGCACCGGGAAGGACCACCTCGCGCGGCTGATTCATGAGCTTGGCCCGCGCCGGGACGCGCCTTATTTGAAAATCGACTGCGCCAGTCTGCCGCCGCAACTCGTCGAAAGCGAGCTTTTCGGACATGAGCGTGGGGCATTTACCGGCGCGGTCGAGCGCAAGCTCGGACGTTTTGAATTGGGCGGCAACGGCACGATTGTTCTCGATGAAGTGGCGGCGCTTTCGCCCAACGCGCAGAGCAAGCTGCTCCGCGTTTTACAGGAGCGGGCGTTCGAACGCCTGGGCGGCACGGAAACGCTGCGCATCGAAGCGCGTGTCATGGCCCTGACGAATGTGGACCTTCCGGCGGCTGTCAAAGCAGGCAGTTTTCGGGAAGATTTGTACTTCCGCTTGAACGTGCTCACGCTTACGGTTCCACCCCTGCGCGATCGGCGCGCTGATATTCTTCCGCTCGCCGAGCATTTATTGGGTGCGCTTCGCGCCGCTCACGGGCGTCCCCACGCGCAACTCGGGGAGTCCGCGCGGCGCATGCTGGCGGCTTACGCCTGGCCGGGAAATGTCCGCGAGTTGAGAAACGCGCTCGAGCGCGCTGTGGTTTTTTCCAGCGTTGCGCGCGGCGCCGGGAGTCCGGGGCCGGACCTTCTGGAGCCGGAGAATTTTGCAGAGAACGTCCGCGCAGCGGCCCCCGGCGCGGCGAGCCCGGTTGCCGGGCTGCGGTCCCTCGAAGACGTCGAGCGCGAGGTGATCGCGGCGACCCTCGAAGCTACACACTACCAAATCAGCCGCTCGGCGGAGATTCTGGGCATTAGCCGGAAGACGCTGTTGGAGAAGCGGAAGAAGTATGGACTGAGATGAAGGTGGAAAACAGCAGGTGGAATTCCCCCCTTCCTGTTCAAAACTTAAAACTCCCGGCCGAAGGATTCGCTTATGCGCCTCGAACTGCTGATGATCGGCAAAACGCGTCGCCCCGAGATGTGCGCCGTCATCGACGATTACGTGAACCGCATCCGGCATTCCTGCCCATTGGAGGTCGTCGAGGTGCGGGACGCCGATCGAGCGCTTAAGAAACTCGATGCCGACCGTCGAGCGCTGGCCATCCTGCTCGATGCCGGGGGCAGAACCATCGATTCGAATGCCCTTGCCAAGTGGCTTGGCGAACTTCGCGACCGCGGGACGCGGCAGGTCATCTTTGTGTGCGGAAATGCCGGGGGCTTCCCGGAATCGCTGCGTGAGCGGGTCAGGCAAAAACTTTCGCTCAGCGCTATGACACTTTCGCATGAACTGGCCCGGGTGGTACTGGCTGAGCAACTCTACCGCGCCTTTGCCATTCTCTCAGGCAGCCCCTACCCGAAATAGCCCGGCGGGTGTACAACCGTAGCTGCCATGCCCATGCGCGTGATTCCCGATCAGAACCAGCCTTCCGCGGCCATTGAGATTCCGCTCGAGAAACCGCTGCCCGATTACGACCTAGAAGAGCTTGAGAAGGCCACGCCCCGCGACGTGGACGGCATTCTCGTGACGCAAGGCTTCCGCGACCTGGTGGATGATGCGCGCGGCATCCTGACCGAGCTGATCGCCGCGCCTCCGGCGGAGCGCCGTGGCAGCGGGAAAGTGCTTGAAATCGATTTGGCCACGACGCAGCCGCATCCTCTGGAAATCACGCAACTCACCGGGGCGATCTGTCCCACCGATGACGAAATCTACCGTCCGGGTTTGTGGATCGTTTTGTTCGATCCCGTCGCGCGACCCAGATCTTCGCTTCCCGAACCCACGCTGCGGCGCATCTCGGCCATCGCTGCGGAACTCGTCAAGCGGCTGGAACTCGCTTGACGTTTCGCGCGGGGCTGCGCACACTTTTCTCTCCGCCATGCACCAAGGGAAATCATGCCGGAAGAAAAAGGATTGCTGATCGTTTATACCGGGCCGGGGAAGGGCAAGACGACTTGCGCGCTGGGCACGGCGTTCCGCGCCGTGGGCCAGGGGCTGCGCGTCATGATGGTGCAGTTCATTAAAGGCTCGTGGCACTACGGCGAGCTCGATGCAGCCAAGATGCTCGGCGACGACAAATTTGAAATTCGCCCGATGGGCCGCGGCTTTGTGAAAATCGGCAAAGCGGAAACGGATCCCGAAGATATCAAACTGGCGCGCGAATGCTGGCAGGCCGGCCGCGAAGCCATTTACAGTGGGAAGTACGATCTGGTGGTGCTCGACGAAATCAATTACACCATCAGCTACGAAATGCTCGACCCCGACGAGGTCGTGGAGGCTCTGAAAGGCCGCCCCGAACGCGTACACGTGATTTGTACCGGCCGCAACGCGCATCCGAAGCTCGTCGCGCTGGCCGACCTGGTCACCGAGATGCGCGAGGTGAAACATCCCTACACGAAAGGTATACTGGCTCAGCGAGGGATCGATTATTAAGAGTCCAAGGTTGCAGGTTGGAAGTTAGCAAGCATTCTTGCAGGCCTTTGCGAGACGGGAAGGGCCGCGTCTGGCTACATCTCAGTTTTCTAGAATTCTTGACTTAGACCTTATTACCGACGACGGAAACTGCCTCTATGGCTTGGTTCAAACGCGAGAAAAAACTAATCGAGCAGCCCACACCGCCCGAAGAGCGCCGTGTGCGTACCGAAGGGCTGTGGGTCAAGTGCGAGTCCTGCCGCGCGATCGTCTTTCGCAAGGACCTCGAAGCCACCCTCCACGTCTGCCCGAAGTGCCAGTTTCATTTTAAGATGGGCGCGCGCTCGCGCCTGGAAATGCTGCTCGACGGCCGCTGGACAGAACACGATGCGGGTATGACTTCCACCGACCCGTTGAAGTTCGTGGACACCAAGCCTTACGCGCAGCGGCTCAAGGAGGCCCGGAGGAAACTCGGCATGAACGACGCCATCATCACCGCGGAGGGCCAGCTCAACGGGCGACCTGTGGTGATGTGCGCGATGGAATTCGGCTTTATCGGCGGCACCATGGGTGCCGTAGTCGGTGAGAAGGTCACGCGTGCCATCGAACTGTCCATTGAAACGCGTCAGCCGTTCCTCGCCGTTTCCTGCTCGGGCGGCGCGCGCATGATGGAAGGCGCCGTGAGCCTGATGCAACTCGCGAAAGTTTCCGCAGCGCTCGCGCGGCTCGACGACGAAAAGCTGCCGTACATTTCGGTTTTGACCGATCCCACCACCGGCGGTGTTACCGCCAGCTTCGCCATGCTCGGCGACCTCAACATCGCGGAGCCCGGCGCGCTGATTGGTTTCGCCGGCCCGCGCGTCATCGAGCAAACCATCCGCCAAAAACTCCCGGACGGTTTTCAGCGCTCGGAGTTTATGCTTGAACACGGCTTCCTCGACGCCGTCGTTCACCGCAAAGAACTGAAAGCCTACCTCGCCAAGGCGCTCGACCTGCTTACGGGATGAGATGAATTACGACGCGGCGGTTCGCTATCTTTTGACCTTGGGAAGGGAATTGGCTGCGCCTACGCAGGCCGCGGCGGCCAAGTTCGACCTGGAGAACATTACCGTTCTTGCCGAGCGCCTTGGTCGCCCGGACCGGGCTTATCCGAGCGCTCACATCGCGGGAACCAATGGCAAAGGCTCGACATCGGCTTTTCTGGAATCGATTCTTCGGCATGCGGGCTTTCGCACCGGGCTGTATACCTCCCCGCATCTCGAGAGAATCAACGAGCGCATGCGCTTCGATGGCAGGGAAATCGAAGATGAATCCTTTGCTCGAATTTTTACTCGCCTGCTGGAGCTCGTCGAGGAGCTTCTCGGTCGGCACAGGCTTCGCGCTCACCCCACGTATTTCGAATGCGTTACCGCCATGGCGTTCGAATGCTTCGCGCGCGAACGCGTTGAATTCGGGGTTGTCGAAGTTGGCTTGGGCGGCCGCCTCGACGCCACCAACATTCTGTCGCCTGTCCTCACGGTCATCACGCGCATCGACTTCGACCATGAAAATTTCCTCGGGCACTCACTAAGAGAGATTGCCAGCGAGAAAGCAGGAATCCTGAAGCCCGAAGCGCCGGTCATTGTTGCAGCCCAACGTCCGCAGGCGCGCGAAGTGATCCTTGCTCGTGCCGCTCAGGTTGGCTGCCCGGTAATCGAAACCTCGCAAGCATTCGAAACCAAGGAGCAACCCTTGCCAAACGGTTTCTTCCGCGCGCTGGTCAAGGAAATCTCTTCCGGTGATGCGTTTGAAATTGCGCCTGGTCTGCCCGGCCGCTTCCAGTTGCAAAACGCTTTGAACGCTCTTGCAGCCGCGCGCGAACTTAGCAGACGCGGCTTCCGCATTTCGGCGGGCGCTATCAGCGAGGGCATCGCCACTACGGTCTGGCCGGGGCGTCTTGAAAAACTGCAATCCAACCCGGATATTTACCTCGATGGCGCGCACAATCCCGGCGCCGCCCGCGAAGTCGCGCAATTCGTCGCACAAAATTTTGCCGGGCGCAAAATCTGGCTCATCTATGGAGCGCTCCGCGATAAGGCGGTCGACGAGGTCGCCGGCCAGCTCTTTCCTCACGCCGCCGAAGTCATCTTCACCGAGCCGCGCACTTCCCGCGCGATCTCTGCCCCGCGTCTCGCCGAGATCGCCTCCCATCACGCCTCGAGCTTCACGGTCATTTCTTCGGCGGAACAAGCGCTCGACCAGGCGCTCGCGGAAGCTGCTCCCGGCGACGCTATTTTCATTACTGGCTCGTTGTATTTGGTCGGTCAGCTTCGGCACCACTGGAAGCAGCGAGAGCAAGTCGCCGCGCACTGAAAAAAGCCGTAAAATATCGCCTTCATGAAAAACCGAACTATTTGCTCGAGAAAGGCATAGAGGCGCGTGAATCGACCGGACCACAACGACGCCAATCCTCTTGTCGGCATCATCATGGGCTCCACTTCCGACTGGGAAACCATGGAGCACGCCTCGAACATCCTTGCGGGCCTGAAAGTCCCACATGAAACACGCATCGTTTCCGCGCACCGCACCCCGGACCTGCTTTTTGAATACGCCTCCGCCGCCGAACAACGCGGCCTCGAGGTCATTATCGCGGGCGCTGGCGGCGCGGCTCATCTCCCCGGCATGACCGCCTCCAAGACCGTCCTTCCTGTGCTCGGTGTTCCGGTCGAATCGAAAATCCTCAAGGGCCTGGATTCGCTGCTCTCCATCGCGCAAATGCCCGGCGGCATCCCGGTTGGCACGCTGGCGATCGGCAAAGCCGGCGCAATCAACGCCGCCTTGCTTGCCGCCGCAATCCTCGGCGCGAAGCACCCCGAAATTCGCGAGGCGTTGCGAAAGTTTCGCGTCGAGCAGGCCGACCGCGTCCTGGCGCAGCCGGACCCCTCGGTTTCCGCAGTCGCGGTTCCCATGAAAAACTCGCAGAAAGGGAAGCGGCAGTGACCCTGGGCATTCTCGGCGGCGGACAGCTCGGGTACATGCTCGCGCTGGCCGGCTATCCGCTCGGCCTGCATTTCCGCTTTCTTGACCCTTCTCCGGAAGCTCCGGTGGGCCGCATCGCCCAGCGCGTCACCGCCGACTACGGCGATCACGCGGCGCTTGAGAAATTTGCGAATGGGCTGGAACTTGTCACCTACGAATTCGAGAACGTCCCCGTCGAAGCAGCGCAATTCCTTGCCCAGCGCGTTCCTGTCTATCCTCCTCCCGCTGCTCTCGAAGCGGCGCAGGATCGGCTCGGAGAGAAAACCCTCTTTCGCAATCTCGGCATCACAACCACCGATTTTCTCCCCGTTTCGAAAACCGGCGAATTTGACGCCGCCATCAGGCAACTTGGCCTTCCCGCCGTGCTCAAGACTCGCCGGATGGGCTATGACGGCAAGGGGCAATGGATCCTGCGCACCACAGACGACGTTGTGAAAGCTAAAGCCGAGCTTCCCAAGCTCCATCTCATCCTGGAGCGCTTCGTGCCTTTCACCCGGGAACTCTCCCTCCTTGCAGTGCGCTCGCGCCATGGCGAGACGGCCTTTTACCCCATGGTCGAAAACCACCATCGCGGCGGCGTTCTTCGCCTCTCCCTCGCCCCCGCTCCCTCGCTCGATCCGCCGATGCAGCGTGCCGCCGAAGACATTGCCCGTCGCGTTATCGAGTCGCTCGAATACGTCGGCGTGCTGGCCATCGAGTTTTTTGAGAACCAGGGCCGCCTCCTCGCCAACGAAATGGCGCCGCGCGTACACAATTCCGGCCATTGGACGATCGAAGGGGCGGTCACCAGCCAGTTCGAGAACCATCTCCGCGCCGTTCTCGGCCTGCCGCTCGGCTCCACGCGGCCGGCCGGTCAGTGCGCCATGATCAACCTGATTGGCGACCTTCCCGAACCTTCGGAAGTTCTCGGCGTTCCCGATGCGCATTTGCACTTGTACGGAAAGGTTCCCCGCCCGGGCCGCAAGCTCGGTCACGTCACTGTGCGTGCGGCTTCCCCCGAACGACTTGCCCTCCGCCTTTCCGAACTGCCGACGTTTTTTCACCGTCCCGATTTCTGTCTCGACTCCGCCCTTTCCCAATCCGCCTCCCAGCGCGCCTGAGGTATTTTCAAAGACTGCTTGAGACCTGGATCGCCGCTCACTGCATTCAGGACTTCGACAATCATCAACCGTGCACGCCCGGCCCGTTGCGCAAGGAAGGCCAGGCGGTCTATGCGGTGGCCTATGAACGGCGTAACGGTGCTGACCTGGGGAGCCACGCCGCAAGGCAGCTCCGGTGGGACAAGTGCGTGGATGAAGCGTACGCCATCCTGCCTCGCGAGGCGCAGAAGCCCGCATTTGCAAAAGGGCTTCGATTTCGCACAACGGCAAGCGGACCTGCACGATGTGGTCCTTCCGGCTAGTTAGTGGATGACGGTGTTGCATCGAGGGGGGAGATTGGGGCAAGCTACGCGCGTTAGAGGGGGGTGCAATGCAAAAACTTGGCTGGTTCGCTGCGCGTGTGGTTTTGTGTGCGGAGCTCGCGGCACTTACGAGTGGAGATGCGGCACGGGCGCAGAGTGCGACGCAGAGTGGGGCCGTAACCGTAATTCGCGCTGGGACGCTGATTGACGGAGTAAGCGAGACGCCGCGAAAGAATCAACTGATTTTTGTGCGTGGCGAACGAATTGTAAAGGTAACCGGGTCGGGAGAAGCAATTCCCTCGGGTGCGAACGTGATTGATCTCTCGAGTAGCACAGTTTTGCCGGGGCTCACCGATTCGCACACGCACATTTTCTTGTGGGGCGAAGATCCCCAAAAAGGCGGTTACGACGCGAATATCCTGAAGGCCGGGATTGCGCTGCGCGCGGCGCGCGCCACGTTTGCCGCGCGGAGGGCGCTAGAGCAGGGGTTTACGGCGTTGCGCGACCTCGAGACCGAGGGCGCGGGCTACGGAGACGTCGAAATCAAGCAGGCCATCGAAGAGGGGACGATTCCCGGACCGCGGCTGTTTTGCGCGACGCGCGCGATTTCCACGACCGGCGGGTACAACCTGGAAGGCTATGCGCCAGAGCTGGACATGCCCAAGGGCGCGCAACTCGTCGACGGGCCGGTGGAGGCGCGCAAGGCGGCGCGGCAACAATTGGATCATGGTGCGGACTGGATCAAGGTGTACATGACGCACCGGTCTTGGGTGGACAACGAAGGGCGCTTGGTGTCGCAGCCGACACTGACGGTCGAGGAATTGAAAGCTATTGTCGATGAAGCTCACGGCTGGACAAAGAAAGTGGCGTGTCACGCGTACAACGGAATCGGGTTGCAACGCGCGCTCGACGGCGGGTGCGATTCGATCGAACATGGCTTGGAGATGACCGACGCGCAAATCGAGCAGATGAAGAGGCAAGGGACGTGGTATTGCCCGACGCTTTCTCCTTATTACGGAGATTGGGCGCCGGCGGACACGCCGGAAGGAAAGCGTGACCGCGCGCGGGCGGCCGTCCATGAAGATACCTTCAAAAGGGCGCTGAAAGCGCGCTTGAAGATTGTCTTTGGGACGGACATGGGCGGCATTCCGTGGACCGAGCCGATTGCGCAAGAGTTCCAGCGGATGGTGGAGATGGGCATGGCGCCTATGGACGCGATTCAGGCGGCGACCTCGCGGCCGGCGGAGATGCTGGATAGGAAAGGGGAGATCGGGACGATTGCTCCCGGGGCATACGCCGAAGTCATTGCCGTCTCGGGGGATCCTTTGAAGGACGTGAGCGAACTGGAGCACGTAAAGTTTGTGATGCACAACGGGTCGGTCTTCAAGAACGAACTGACAAAGTAGAGGGTTCGGCAGGAGACTGCCGGAGTCCAACGTTTTTCGCGTGCCCACTTCGCAGAGGGAGAGAAAAGCCATGAGCGAGCAGAGTCTCAAGAACCACGTAAGGTTTGTTCCTTTGTACCATTTCTTTGCCTTGCCCATGCTGATCATCCATTTTGGATGGTCGATTTATCGGTGGATAGCGGCAGGGTTTTCCATCGACGGTTTGGAATGGGTCCTGACTGCCGCTGCATTATTTTTGGGCGTGCTGTACGCAAGGCTTTTTGCGTTGAGGGTACAGGACCGCGTCATTCGATTGGAAGAGCGCTTGCGCTACGAGCGGATCCTGCCCGAAGAACTCGGTTGGCGCGCCGATGAACTTACGGTGGACCAATTTATTTCTATGCGGTTCGCCGGTGATGAGGAGTTAGAGCAACTGATGCGAAAAGTGCTGGACGACAAGCTGACCAAGCGCAAAGCCATCAAACAGCTTATCAAGAATTGGCGAGCGGATTATTTGCGCGCCTAGCGCCATGCCTTTCTAGAAAATACTGCGCACCACGCCGCCCTCGGCGCGCACGGCAGCGCCGTTGATGGTCACGGCAGGCGTGCCGGCGACGAACGCGACGACCGCGGCAACTTCTTCCGGTGTCTCGAAGCGCTTCAGCAGCGAAGTCGGCCGCACCCTGGCAAAGAACTGCTTCTCGATTTCGGCGCGCGTCACGCCTTGTTCCTTGGCCATGCGCTCGACAAACTGTCCGGCTCCCTCCGATGCCGTTGGTCCCGCCAGGATTGCATTCACCGTGACGCCGCTGCCCGCGACAGATTCGGCAAGTCCGCGCGCAATGGACACCTGCGCGGTCTTAGTCATTCCGTAATGAATCATTTCCACCGGGATGTGCTGTGCCGACTCGCTGGAAATGAAAATGATGCGACCCCAATTCCTCTTCAGCATGCAAGGCAGGTAATGGCGCGCAAGTCGAACGCCGCTTAGCACGTTCACCTCGAACAACCGCAGCCAATCGGCGTCGGAAATTTCCGCGAACGCTTTGACCTCGAAGATGCCGAGATTGTTCACCAGAATGTCGGCCTCAGGAACCTGTTTCACAAGCATTTCGACGCCGGCGGAAGTCCCCAGATCAGCGTGGACACCACGAAGGTCGGCATTCTTGACGCGTTGCCGGATTTGCGCGAGGGCCGCGCTGACGCGAGCTTCCGTGCGCCCGTTAACCACTACTTTCGCGCCTTCGGCAGCGAGCGTAGCGGCAATGGCGAAGCCGATCCCGGCCGTTGAGCCAGACACGACCGCGGTCTTGCCTTTGAGTCCGAGGTCCATTGTTTTTCACTCCGTTTTCGCGAACAGGGAAACCTATCGAGAAGCGGCGATGACAGCAGCGCCTTCGATTTCGGCAATTTCGCCCGCGTTGAGCTTCCATTCGCCGGCGCGCATCACGCCTTCTACCTGTTTGGCGTTTCGTGCGCCAACGATCGCGCCCGTGATTGCCGGATGCCGCAACACCCAGGCGATGGCCACTTCGCCTGGCCCGCGGCCATGGCGCGCGCCCACCTGGCGGAGCCGCTCGACCAGTTCGAGGTTCTTGGAAAGACGCGGCTCCTGGAATTCCTTATTGCGGCTTCGGAAGTCATCGGGAGGCAACTTGGCTGCGCGTTCGCGGGTCATCGCGCCGGTGAGCAGTCCGGAAGCCATGGGGGCGTAAGCAATCACGCCGATACCTCGCTTTTGGCAGTGCGGAAGAATTTCCTCTTCAATCTTGCGGCGAATCAGCGAATACGGCGGCTGCAGCGAGGTGACCGGCGCAATTTTCCCGGCGCGCTCCATTTGCGCCACGTCAAAGTTCGACACGCCAATCCAGCGGACCATTCGCGCTTTCTGGAGTTCCGCCATCGCGTGCCAAGCTTCTTCTAGCGAAGCGCCATTGTCGGACGGAGGCCAGTGCATCTGGTAGAGGTCGATGGTTTCCACCTGCAAGCGGCCGAGACTATCCTCGCATTCGCGGCGGATGGAGGCTGCCGAGTGATTGGGCTTCACTTTGCGATTCTTGTCCCACGTCAGCGTGCCCTTGGTGAAAACGTATGGACGAGCACCGCGCCACTGTTTTAACGCCCGCGCGACGACTTCCTCGGAATGGCCCGTGCCATAGACTGCGGCCGTGTCGATCCAGTTGACACCCAACTCCAGCGCGCGATGGATCGCCGCGATCGAATCCTGGTCCTCCTGCGGACCCCAGGCAAATTCCCAGCCTGCCCCGCCGATGGCCCAGGCACCAAAACCCACCGGCGTAATGTTCAAATCGGAATTCCCAAGTTTTCTCGTTTCCATGGCAAGCCTCGCACCGGGGGAAGCGCACGCGAATGGGCGGCGCTGCCGCACGGCGGATCATTCTTTCCCTTTCTTCTCACCCAATTGGATGAACAAAAGGAGAAAAAGTTAGAGCACCGGCGACTACCCGATCGATTTGCCGATGCCCAGCGGTACGCCAGGGGCAGCAGGAGACCGACAGGAGACCGGGCGAGTGGTGCCTAAAAGCAGGCGAGCATCTTTGCTCGGAAAACGAGAGAGCGCCCCGACCAGGTCGGGGCGCTCTCCGGAAGGGATTGTACGCGGATAAGAATTTTAAATCGTCTTGGTTGCCGTGACACCCGCCGGAACTGCGGAACTCCTGCTAAACGCGTGGCTGCTGCCGGATTCCTTTTGCTCGGTCTTGTCGATTTCGATCGAACCCTTGAAGTAAGCACCGTCCTCGATCATGATCCGTGCGGTGGTCAGGTCGCCGTTCACCGAACCATCCTTCTTGATTTCAATTTTGTCCTTGGCGCGAAGGTTGCCCTTCACCGTGCCATACACCACCACCTCGCGGGCGATGATGTCGGCAGTGACTTTCGCCGCGGCCCCGACGGTGAGCTTCCGCTCATCCAGTTGGACCAGTCCTTCAACTGCACCATCGATTAGCAGATCTTCGTTGCCGGAGATCTCTCCTTTCACATGCAGGCTAGCCCCGAGGCGCGCTGTGCCGCGATCGGCGGTCCCACCTAATGGACGCATCGCATCTGTGCTCATTACGGGTTTATCCTCCCAGGCCGCCGAAGCTGACTTCGACGGCTGATTCGAAATTGAATTTCCTTGTCCCGGTGGCCCGGCTTGCGGCGCATCCGGTTTCTTATTGCCCCACATCGGTCCTCCCTAAGGGAAAGCAAACCCCATGCAGATTTCCGCCAGGGGTAATGAAACTTTATTCCTCGAAAGAACCCTCGGCAAACAAACTCTGAACGCGTCGTTCCTGAGAGTTAACTAGACTTTCGGGCAGGCCTGGAGGGCGCCGGCATTGTGCAGGAATTTATATTCTAAGTAAAGCATGACGGGATTTGTAGCAATCAATGGGAGGGCTTATCCGGAACCGGCTGGGTCGCAAGAAAATCCTCAATGAAACGATGTGAGTAGGAATCGAGCAGTTGTTCGATTCGCTCATGTCTCGGAGATCGCAAAACAAAGCCGGCGTGATGAACTTTGCTGACGCGATGGACGATTTCTTCGTCGGTATAAGACGAGGTGTCCGGATGTTCCTGTCGCGCCAGGGAAAGAATCACTGCGGCATAATCGCGCCGCGCCGCAGGGAATTCGTAAGTCTCCTTGCCTGCGCCGAGCTCGAGCCGCGCCCACTCGCGCCAGAGATTGATGCCGGTGGCCGCTTCGATCACATCGGCGATGTAAGCGCCGCCGACCCTGGCGGCAATCTCAATGAAATAAAATTGTCCGTCGGCATGGGCCTTCAGAAATTCCGCGTGGGTCACGCCGCGCCGCAACCCTAGGCCTTCGATTAAATCACGATTGATTTTATGCAGTGCGCGGGCTTCTTCTCCGTCGCGCGGAAGCGTGCGCGTAGTAAAAACTCCGCCCTGATGCGAGGTTTCGAGCGGCGGCGCGCCGTAGGCATGAGCTTCCGCAAAAACCACTTTGCGCTCGGAGGTCACGCTGTCCACGTGATAAACCGAGCCGGGCACAAATTGTTCCAGCAGATAAAACGACTGCTGATCCCCTAGTTTATCGAGCCACGGCCAAAGTTCCTCCGGCTTGTGAATCTTCTTCATGCCGATGCCCGAAGCTTGCGATCTCGGCTTGAGCAGCCACGGTCCACTCACGCGCGCCATGAATTCGAGCAGATTGTCATAGTTCAGCACGTGCACGAATTCGGGCACCAGCATGCCCGTCTCTTTCGCGCGGGCGCGCATCGCGAGCTTGTCCCGAAAATAGCGCACTGTGGTCAGGCCCATGCCTGGAATGCGCAGATGCTCGCGAAGCGCGGAGACGTTCTCCATGTCAAATTCGTCAAGGGCTACGATGCGGTCGATCGGCTGGGACCGGGCCGTGTAGCTCACGGCGTAGATCAAGCTCTGCAACGGCAATTCTTCCGGCATGGTGGATACTTCGTCGATCGCTTCGAACGGCCAGTCGGCGTGACGCAGTTTTTCGACCGTCAGCAACAGAACGCGGCAGCCCATGCCTTTGCACGTGCGGATGAACTCCTGTCCCTTTTCGTAGGAACTGATGCAGAGAATGGTGAGCGACCGGTTGTCTGGCATGGCTGCCTCGTGCGGAAGAGCAATGCGAGCGCGGATTATACTGCGCCGGGCGAAGCAGGATACAGAAATTGCAGAAACGGCCGGACCCGCTGTGCCCAGGCTAGCTCGTTATGCTCCGCACCTTCGACTCGGTCGTAATGCAAGTCCTGTTCGAGCCGCCAGCCTTTTTGAAGCAGCAGGTCGCGAAAGCGCTCGACCTCCTGCACGATGCGCGCTCCTTCCCGCGTGCCAATGTCGAGCCAAATCCGCGGGCGACGCTCTACCTTCGTGGCCTTGACAAAACCGCGGATGAACAACTGGTTCCACCACACCGAGGGCGAGAGCGCGGCGATTTTTCCAAAAATGGAAGGGTGCTTCAGCCCAAGATAAAGCGAGACAAGCCCACCAAGCGACGAGCCGCCAATGCCGGTGTGCCACAGGCCGGGTAGCACCCGATACTCTCGCTCTACGAACGGCTTCACTTCCTCAATGAGAAATTTCGCGTAACGATCGGCGTGGCCTCCCCCGAGCTTCGGCACATGCGTTGGCGTGTATTCGCGGACGCGCGCCTTCGTGTTGTACATGCCCACGATGATCAGCGGCTCGACCACTCGACCGTTGATCGCAGCGTCCGCGGTCTGCCCAACGTGCCAATCTTGTCCCGGGATGAATGATGTTGCACCGTCGAAGAGATTCTGCCCATCCTGAAGATAGAGAACCGGAAACCTCCTCGCGGTTTGCTCCGCATAGCCGGGGGGCGTGTACACGACAAGGTCGCGCTGGTTCCGCAGAAAGCGCGACCGGAACCGTTCGTGCTTGCGAAGCTGTCCGGAACTCACTGTGCAATCGCCACGAGGAGGTCCTTGGCTTCCACTTGTTGGCCGGCCGCCACCAGTACTTTTGCAATGCGCCCGGAAACAGGCGCATAGATATTGGACTGCATCTTCATAGCTTCGAGGGTGAGAAGTTTCGCCCCGCGTTCCACCGCATGGTTCGCTTGCACGGCCACGCTGCTGACGACGCCGGCGGTCGGGGCGCCCACTTGGCCGGGATCGGCGGGATCCGCCTTTGGATGAGTGCGCTCGGTGATTCGCAAAGCCTTGTCCCGCACGTTGATTTCTCGGGGCTGCCCGTTGAGCTCAAAAAACAGCGTGCGGGTGCCATCCGGATGCGGCTCGCTGAACGTCAGGAACTTGATGATCAACGATTTCCCGGACTCAATCTCTACGGTTATTTCTTCGCCTGAATTCAACCCGTAAAAAAACGCCGGTGTGGGCAAGACGCTGACGTCCGCGTAGGCCTGGCGAAATCGGTCGAATTTGGAAAACACTTCGGGATACAGCAGATAACTCAGCAGGTCATCCCGCCGAACCGGATGACCCACTCTTTGCTCCAACTGTTTTTGTTCTTGTTCGAAATCCACCGCCGGCAGGCTCGCGCCCGGCCGGCCCTTGCATGGCTCACGTCCGCGAAGAATGATTTTCTGCAGTTTCTTCGGCCAGCCGCCCGGCGGGACTCCTAGAGCCCCGGAGAACATCTCGACTACGGAATTGGGAAAGGGCACGTCGTGATTTCCATCCAGCCCCAGGACGTCCTTCGGCTGCAACTCCTTGGCCATCAGGAACAGCGTCATGTCGCCAACCACTTTGCTCGAAGGCGTGACTTTCACAATATCGCCGAAAAGTTGGTTCACCTCAGCATACATTTTTTCCACCTCGCGCCAGCGGTGGCCCAGTCCGAGGGCGCTGGCCTGCTCGCGCAGGTTCGTGTACTGCCCTCCGGGAATTTCGTGCTGGTACAGCCGCGCCGAGCCGGCCTTCGGTCCGGAGTCGAACGGCAAATAATAAGTTCGCACGGTCTCCCAGTAATCCGAGCACTCGTTGAGCGCTTCGATGTCGAGCTGCGTATCGCGCGGCGTGTGCCGCAGCGCCGCGACGATGGAGTTCAGATTGGGCTGGCTCGTGCCTCCGCTGACCGCCGCAACTGCCGCATCGGCAACGTCCGCTCCGGCATCCGCGGCTTTTAGGACCGAAGCCGCGTTGATGCCGCTCGTGTCATGGGTATGGAAGTGGATCGGGACGCCAACCTCTTGCCGCAGGGCCTTCACCAATTCGAAAGCGGCATACGGCTTGCACAAGCCAGCCATATCTTTGATGGCCAAAAAGTGCGTGCCCAGCCTTTCGAGCTGTTTGGCCAGCGCGACATAATACTTGAGCGAATATTGCGGGCGGCTTTTGTCCAAAAGGTCGCCCGTGTAGCAAACCGCGGCTTCGCACACCGCGCCCGCTTGCAATGCCGCGTCAATGGCCACGCGCATGTTTTTGATGGAATTGAGCGAATCGAAGATGCGGAAAATATCGATGCCTTGCGCATGCGCTTCACGAACGAACTCAACGATCACGTTGTCAGGGTACGAGGTGTAACCGACGGCATTGGCCCCGCGCAGCAGCATTTGAAAGCAAACATTGGGAATGTGCTCGCGGAGAGCGCGAAGGCGATGCCAGGGGTCTTCGTGCAGAAAGCGCATCGCAGCGTCAAACGTGGCGCCTCCCCACATTTCCAAGCTGAAGAGCTTCGGCAATCTCCGCGCCACGGCATCGGCGGTCGCGAGCAAATCGTACGTGCGCACGCGTGTCGCCATCAACGACTGGTGGGCGTCGCGAAAGCTCGTGTCCGTGAGGAGCAAGCGTTTTTCCTTTCGCGCCCAGTCCGCGAATTTCTGTGGCCCCAGCTTCTTCAAAAGTTGCCGGGTTCCTGCCGGCGGCTCAATTCCCGGCGCCCGGGGCAGCGCGGCCGTCTCGAATGCCTTCGGGATTGCCTTCCCTTTTACTTCGGAGTTGCCATTCAGAATCACGTCGCCGAGATAGGAAAGCAGTTTGGTCGCTCGATCGCCAGCGGTTGGCAGGCGAAAGAGTTCCGGCGAATCGTCGAGGAAAGACGTGGCGACTTCCCCGGCCTGAAACTTCGCGTGGTTCACCACGTTTTTCAGAAAAGGAATGTTGGTTTTGACGCCGCGAATTCGGAATTCGCGCAACGCCCGGTCCATCCGCTGGCACGCTTCCGGAAGATGTGCACCCCACGCCGTGACTTTGACGAGCAACGAATCGTAGTACGCGGCGAGCACGGCGCCGGCATAGGCCGTTCCCCCGTCAAGGCGAATGCCGAAGCCCGCAGGCGACCGATACGTCGAAAGCTTCCCGTAGTCCGGCGCAAAGTTGTTTGCCGGGTCCTCGGTGGTCACGCGGCATTGCAGGGCAGCGCCGTTCAGCGGCACCGATTCCTGCTTCGGCAGCGAAAGCGGTGTTTCGTGCAGCTTGTGACCTTGTGCGATCAAAATCTGCGAGCGCACCAGGTCGATGCCGGTCACCATTTCCGTGACCGTGTGCTCCACCTGAATACGCGGATTCACCTCGATGAAATACCAGTGTCGCGAATCCACGTCGTAGAGAAATTCCACCGTGCCCGCATTGCAATAGCCGGCTTTGCGCGCCAGTTCGACTGCCGCGTCGCAAAGCTCCGCGCGAATGCTGGCGGCGAGGTTTGCGGCGGGCGCAACCTCGACAACCTTCTGGTGGCGCCGCTGTACGGAGCAATCGCGTTCGTAAAGATGCAGCAAGTTGCCATGATGATCGCCAAGGATTTGCACCTCGAGATGCCTCGCGCGCGGCAAATACTTTTCCAGGAACACGGAAGCGTCTCCGAAAGCCGAGTGCGCTTCACCACGGGCTTCTTCGAGCAGCGCATCGAGTTGCGCGGCGTCGGGAACCACGCGCATGCCGCGGCCGCCGCCGCCCATGGCCGCCTTCACAATCACCGGGTAGCCGATTTCCTGCGCAATTTGTCGTGCCTCCGCAGCTGACTTTACCGGCCTTTCCGTTCCCGGCAGCACCGGGACGCCCGCCGAAGTTGCCAGCCTTCGCGCCGCGGTCTTGTCTCCAAGCAATTCGAGCAAATTGGCCGGGGGACCGATGAAGGTCATGCCGGCCTTCTCACACGCGCGCGCGAACGCAGCGTTTTCGGAGAGAAAGCCGTAACCGGGATGAATCGCGTCGACCTGCTTTCCTTTTGCCAAGCCAACAATCCCCGCAATATCCAGGTACGCTTCTACGGGGCCTTTCCCGGAACCCACTTGATAGGCCTCGTCGGCCTTGAAGCGGTGCAAGGCAAGCCGGTCTTCCTGCGAATAGATGGCCACGGTGCGCAAGCCAAGCTCGTTGGCAGCGCGAAAGATGCGAATGGCGATTTCGCTGCGGTTGGCAGCCAGCAGTTTGCGAATTGGTTTCACTTTCCTCATCTTGGGCCGCCGCGATCTCCAAAATTCTATATTGTCCCGCAGCCAAGGCACGAGACGGAAACCGTTTTTTCGATGCATCAAATGCAAAGGCTTGATGCCCCGCGTTCCCGGTGTAGGGACCGAGCCTTATCCCGAGCACAGCGAGGGGATGAAGCGGCCCATGTTGGTAACCAGAGCAAATTGCATCGGTTCTGTTTCAGGACGGCCGATGCCTTTCAGAAATCCGCAGCTTTAGGGAGTGGACTCTTCCGCGGCTCGCCGGTGCCGCCACAACCGGCCGTGACCAGCGTCGCCGGTGCTGTTTCGAGCTGCAGAAGTTGCGCTTGTACTTTTGCCCAGGCTTTGGCCTTGCGTTTGGTGGCATACGGGGCATCCGGATCGGCGTAAAAGTGCAAAAGCTCCGCTTTCGCATCGGAAGTGAGGTTCGCAAAATTTGTCTGCGTAAGCTTGTCAAGCAGCGTGGCATGGGCTTCGTCGTTCATGCGGTACTTTCCGGGCCCGGTGCTCTCTCCCACGTCAAAATTATCATTCTCCAACGCGAGCGTTCCTTCGCCTGCCTCGGTCAACAACCTGCGATAGCGGCTGAGCGTGGCATTGAAGCTGGCCTCGAACATGTGTTCGGTCTCGGGGCTGGGCGTGCGGAACTCGAGGACCTTCAGCGGGCCGAACTTCGGAAGAAGCTTGTAGAGAAACGCCAGAAAGACCTCGCCCGGAGTGGGCTTTTTGTAATTCTTGCCCCACTCGCGTTCGTAGTTCGACCGCGACAAATTGTAGAGGAACCTTTTCTTCGTAGCGTCCGGGATGTCGTCCTTGATTTCATCCTTCTTCAGGTGCCAGGCGATGCGCGTGGCTTTTGGAATCAGCTTGCTCACGTCCCGGCGGTAAGAATTCAGGGCCTTGTCTTCATTTAAAAGCACGCTTCCCAGTTGCAGCCCGTATGTTTCAAGAAAAGCCTGGTCGAGCACGCGCGCGGCCACTTCGAATCCGATGAAGTCGTGATAGCCGTCCGGCGCGTAGCGCTCCTTGGCAATTTCCAGGACGTCGAAGCCGAATTCCGTCTTCACGTGTGCGAGCTTGGCGTCCTCATACGTCACGCTGTCGCCATATTTTCTTGCGAGCCCGGGATAAAGCACCGGCACGGCGCGGTTCGTCCCGATGCGATGTCCCTCGGTGTCCGCCGCGTAGTGCGCCAGCGCGCCGATCGCGAAGGCATATTCATAGAGATCCTGTGAATCTCGGAGCAGCGCCTGGATGAAATCGCCGCTGCGCACGTAGTGCGTGAGATCACTGAAAAACGGGCTGCCAAACGGGTAGTAGCCCATGTCTTGAATGATGGAGCCGCCGTACGCGTAAGCTTGCGCTCGGCTCAGGGCTTCTTCGGTGGCTTGCGGGTATTTTTTCAACAGCAAGGGTTTGATGTGACGTTCCCATGCGGCGTCGATGATCGCTTCGTGCGAGAGCACCGCGTACGCCCCTGCGCTTTCGGGCCAAAACAGTACTATAGTGAGCAGAAAAACGAAGAGAGGGCGGACCTGCCTAGAGAATCGCTTGGTCATCTCAAGCAAAAGGTTAATCAACAAAAGTCGCGGCGGCAATCCGCATTAAGAATAATGCAATTTGCAAGGCGGAGGCGACGGGGAACCGAAAAGGAATCGCGTGCGGGCCCCGGTTTCTGCCAGACCGGGTTCGACGAGCGGCGCCACGGATCACCCACGGTTCTCCGCTCACCCCGCCGCGGTTTTTCCATTTCAGAATCTGCGCTCAGTATTTCCGCAGCACGCCGATGACCCGGCCTTGAATCTTTACCTCGTTTGCGGGAACGATGATGGGAGCGATGTCCGAATTGGCAGGCTGCAGCCGTACTTTTCCAGGAACATCGCGGTAAAACCGTTTGAGCGTCGCTTCTTCGCCGCCCACCAGCGCCACCACGATGTCGCCGGCATTGGCCACCTGCGTTTGCTCGCAAACCACGTAATCTCCATCCATGATGTGGTCTTCGATCATGGAGCTGCCTTTCACTTGGAGCACGTAGGAATTCCCACCCCTCGCGAAATCCCCCAGCGACAGCGTTTCCCGCTCCTCGATCGCCTCGAGCGGCCGCCCCGCGGCGATGCGTCCGACCAGCGGGAGCTCCTGAACCTTCCGCTCGATCACCTGCTCTTTCACCGGCTTCGGCAATTGAACGATTTCGATCGAGCGGCTCTGGTTGTAGCCGCGGCGGATAAAGCCCTTCTTCTCGAGCGTGGTGATGTGCTTGTGCACGGTTGCCAGCGAGGTGAGTTTCAGGCCCTTGCCGATTTCTTCGAAACTCGGCGCGTAGCCGTGCTTGGTTTCGAACGCCACGAGATAATCGAGAACTTCTTTTTGCCGCTTGGTCAGGGGCATAGCGCACCTCCGCACTGTCCAAAACTTTTCCACAAGCACTGTAGGCGAAAATAAAGCGAACGTCAAGCAAATAAATTCGCCTGATTCGCCTGATTCGCTGATTCGCTTTCCTTACTCCAGTGATTCCCTGCAGGCATTCTCGGTAAATCTCTCGGTCCGGAAAATCGGTGGTCACCTAGTGCCCAAATCCACTCATCGCCCGATTGCTCAGCACCGACAGCCTGGTTCATGCTCGCGTGCTCAAAACGAAGCGGCTCCTCAAGTCGTAGTGACGCTGAGGGCGGGCCATTCCCGTCAATTCGGTTTTTCCGTGGTGGTGCCGTTTGGCGAAGGATTTCAGCAAAGGGTCCGGCAATTCTGTTTGCAAAGCCGGTCCGCAAACTTCGCCTGCCCTGAAGAAAAATCTTCGCGGCAGTGAAAGAGTCCTTGTGAATCTGCGCCTTCGTGTTTCCGCCCCCGCGGAACGCGGGGAAGAATTCCTGGGGGAAGGTAAGACCATTGACGTCAGTCAGGACGGCGCCTCGATCATGGTGGACCGGGACCTCGGCATCGGCCAAACCATCAAAATCCGGCGCGTCGGAGCCAACAAGGAAGCGCTCGCGCGCGTTGTGGGATCTTATCAGAACGCCGCCGGCAGCGTGTTTGGCGTCGTATTGAGCGACAATCAAATCAATCTGTGGGACATTGTTTTCCCTCCGGCAGCGGCGCTTGAACATGCCGTGCTGCGCTCGCTGCTCCGGTGCGTTGCCTGCGGGCGGCTCGAAGTTTCCTACTTGAATGAATTCGAATCCGATCTTTTTCTCAATCACCACAGCGTCCCGCGCTTATGCGGGCAGTGCGGCGGCTGGACCACCTGGACCCGTCCTTATGGAAGCGTTTCCCTCGGTTCCGATGCCTCCGCTTCTGGCGACTCGGCGCAATGGGAGGCTCAGGATCCTGAGCTACAGAACTTGAAAAACCGTTCCGAACAACGCCTGCGCACGGAAACGGTAGGTTGCATTCGAAATGTCTCTCATGGAAACGATGTCGTGCTGGTCTCCAGCCTGGCGCGGGAAGGGGTAAACTTTCTCAGTTCCAACCAATATCCCGAGGGAGCGAGCATTGAAATGGCCATCCCCTACACCTCGAAGGCACCCAATATCTTTTCCCTTGTTAGAATCATGGGGGCTCGAAAAGAGAAACAGGGTGGACTGACCGAATACCGGGCCGCTTATCTCCTGTGAAATGACCCTATGAATCTTCTCCCGGAACGCTCCTGGACAGTCGAGCATCAGCAACAACTCCAATTATTGGTGGAGAACATCGAGGACTATGCCATCTTCCTTCTCGATACGGAAGGCCGCGTCATGACCTGGACCAAGAGCGCCGAGAGGATCAAGGGATACAACTTTGAGGAAATTCGCGGACGGCACTTCTCCGTTTTCTATCCTCCTGAAGACATCGAGCGAGGAAAACCGGACTACCAGCTGAAGGTCGCCGCCCAGGAGGGCCGCTGCGAAGACGAAGGGTGGCGTATTCGAAAGGACGGGTCGCGATTCTGGGCCAACGTCGCCATCACCGCGCTCAAGGATGATGCAGGCGTTCTCTACGGCTTTGGAAAGGTTACCCGTGACATTACCGAGCGCAAATGGGCCATGGAAGCCACGTTCGAGAAACTGTTTCGCTCCAGCCCCAACCCCATTTTCCTCAGTACCCTCGACGATAGCCACATCCTTGAAGTCAATGAAGCTCTTTGTGAACTCCTCGGCCATCGCCGCGAAGGGCTGATCGGCCAGAGTTTGAGCACTCTCGGAATCTGGTCGAACCCGAAAGAACGCACCCGCATCGTTTCCGAGCTGAGGGCCGGTCGCTCGGTCCGCGAGGAACCTTCGAAATGCGCACGAAGGCCGGTGAGAAGCGCATCATCGATCTTTCTGCCGACATCATTGAATTCCGCGGACATTCATGTCTTTTCGCGACGCCCCTGGGCACCACGGAAAGCCGAAAGCTCGAGCCCATCATCGAAGAACTGTCAACTCCCGTTGTCCAGGCGCAGGAAGGCTTGTTGGTGGTGCCCTTGATTGGCAGGGTCGACGGATCACGTGCCGCACAGTTGCGCAACCAGCTTCTCAATGCCGTGCACACGAACCGCGCGCGCGCCGTCGTGATCGATCTCACCGGGGTTCCGAAAATTGAATCGGAAACCGCAGACGGTCTTATCCGGTCCATTGAGGCCGTGCAACTTCTGGGAGCCAAAGTCATCCTCGCCGGCATTTCGGCCATCATCGCCGACACCTTTGTGGGCATCGGCGCCAGGTTCAGCCGGATCAAGACCACCGCCGACCTGCAAAGCGCCCTCGAAGAAGCCAAAAACCTCCTGAGCGCGGAAAGTAGCCTGACTTAACCACCGTTTCCGTGGGGACGAGCCTGTCACCGGTGGATTTTGGCGGCCTGCTGCCCGCTTTCTTCCGGCAAAAGTCTTTGCTATCCAGACACATTGGCGAATCCCGCCAGAACGCTCTTTCCTCCCGGGAGCGACCAGTGTGGTATCCTTTAGCGGTCGGCTCTCGGCGGTTTGCCTGCGAAGCCATCCTTTCCGCGCCGCCTCATCCCGAATTCGAGCCACACTCCCAAGGGGGAGTTCGAGGAAAGTGGAGGTTTAGGCCAGGAAATGTCTACGCTCGCGGAAGTTCCACCATCAACGAAGACCAAACGCGAAGTAATCGAACGGGCGGTTATTCGCTTCGCCGGCGACTCGGGTGACGGCATGCAGATTACCGGCAGCCAGTTCACCAATACCGTCGCGCTCTACGGCAACGACATCGCTACGTTCCCCGACTATCCTGCGGAAATCCGCGCCCCTGCCGGCACCATCCCCGGGGTCAGCGGCTTTCAACTCCATTTCTCCTCCCATGAGGTTTTCACGCCCGGCGACGCTATCGACGCGCTCATCGCCATGAATCCCGCCGCGCTCAAGGTGAACGTCGGCGACCTCAAAGCCAATGGCATCCTGATCGTCAATAGCGACAGCTTCAAAGAGTCGGACCTGCGAAAGGCGCAGATTACGGTCAGCCCCCTCGAGGACCACTCGCTCGATAAATTCCGGGTCTTCGCCGTCGAATTGCAGCGCCTGACCCGTACCGCTCTCCAGCATCTGGGCCTCGATGCCAAAACCATGGACCGCTGCAAGAACTTTTTCGCCCTGGGCATGTGCTATTGGCTGTACAACCGTTCGACCGATCCGACCATGCGGTGGATCGAGCAGAAGTTCAACAAAAAGCCGCTCCTGATGGAAGCCAACAAGCTGGCGTTGAAGGCCGGCTATTCCTATTGCGAAGCCACGGAAGCCTTCCAGATCAGTTACGAAATTCCGCCGGCCCAGTTGACACCCGGAGTCTACCGAAACGTCAGCGGAAACCAGGCTCTGGCCATGGGCTTCGTTACGGCTGCGCAAAAAGCCGGCTTGAATCTTTTCTTGGGCAGCTACCCCATCACACCCGCTTCTGACATTCTCCACGAGCTCTCCCAGTACAAGAACTTTGGCGTGACCACTTTCCAGGCGGAAGACGAAATCGCCGCCATCACTTCGGCCATTGGCGCGTCTTACGCTGGGTCTTTAGCCATTACCACCACTTCCGGCCCGGGCATGGCTTTGAAGACCGAGGCTCTCGGCCTGGCGGTCATGACGGAAATCCCGCTGGTCATCTGCGACATCCAACGCGGCGGTCCCTCGACGGGCCTGCCTACCAAGACCGAGCAGGCGGACCTGCTTCAGGCTCTTTTCGGCCGCAACTCGGAGGCACCCATCCCGGTGCTCGCAGCGGCCACTCCCGGCGACTGCTTCTGGATGGCCCTGGAAGCCTCCCGCATCGCCCTCAAATATATGGTTCCGGTGATCGTCCTTTCCGACGGCTACCTCGCCAACGGCGCAGAGCCCTGGCGCATACCCAAGGTGGAAGAGATTGCTGCCTTCCCCGTCAAATTCGCTACAAATCCCGACGGGTTTATGCCCTACAAGCGCGATCCCCAGACGCTGGCGCGGCCTTGGGCTCTTCCGGGCACCCCCGGACTTGAGCACCGCATCGGCGGCCTGGAAAAGCAGGATGGCACCGGCAACGTCAACTACGAGCCGCTCAACCACGAAAACATGGTGCGGATCCGCGCCGCAAAGGTCGCCGCCGTTGCCGAGGACATTCCCAATGTGTTGCCGGAAGGCGATCCTACAGGCGATTTGCTCGTGGTTTCCTGGGGTTCGACGGCGGGCTCCATCACCGCGGCCGTCAAGGCCGCTCGCGCCAGGGGATCGAAGATCGGCCATCTCCACCTGCGCTATCTAAATCCTTTACCCACGAACGTCGGCGAAATTCTCAAGCGCTACAGAAAGGTGCTGGTGCCGGAACTCAACATGGGCCAGCTCCTGTGGGTTCTTCGCGCAAAGTACCTTGTGGATGCCGTCGGCTTGAACAAGATTCAGGGCCGTCCGTTCAAGCAAGCCGAGCTCGAGCAAAAGTTTGATGAAATGCTGGGAATTCCGGGGAACCACCGATGACCACCGCGACGCTTCCGCCACTCACGAAAAAAGACTTTCAAACCGACCAGGAAGTGCGCTGGTGTCCCGGCTGCGGCGATTACGCCATCCTCTCGGCGGTGCAATCCGTCTTTCCGGAGCTTGGCATTCGCAGGGAGAATTTCGTGGTGGTCTCGGGCATCGGTTGCTCCAGCCGCTTCCCTTACTACATGAACACCTACGGGTTCCACTCGATCCATGGTCGCGCACCGGCGGTAGCCACCGGAGTCAAAATCGCCAACCCGGAACTGGAAGTTTGGATAGCCACGGGCGATGGCGACGCGCTGGCCATCGGCGGCAACCATACCATTCACATGTTGCGCCGTAACGTTGGCGTCAAAGTTTTGCTCTTCAATAACCGCATCTACGGTCTGACGAAGGGACAGTACTCGCCCACTTCGGAATTTCACAAAATCACCAAGTCGACTCCCTACGGCTCCGCCGATCGCCCGTTCAATCCGGTCTCGCTGGCCATCGGATCGGAAGCCACCTTTGTGGCGCGCTCTGTGGACGTGTTCCAGTCGCATTTGAAAGACACCCTAAGACACGCTGCCGCGCACAAAGGCTCGGCGTTCGTCGAAATTCTGCAGAACTGCAACATCTTCAACGACGGCGCATGGTTCTCGCTCACGGAAAAGGACGCTCGAAGCGAGCACGTTCTTCAGCTCGAACACGGCAAGCCCCTCGTGTACGGCAAGAACCGCGATAAGGGCATCCGCCGGAAGTCCGATGGCGACATCGAGACCGTGCAGCTGGGCAACGGCATCACGGAGAGCGATCTCGTCGTTCACGACGCGCATCATCCGCGACCCTCCTATGCCTTCCTGCTGTCTCACATGGAGCACCGCCCCGGCTTCCCGACCCCTATCGGGGTTTTGCGGGCTTGGGATGATTTGCCGCGCTACGAAGATGTCATGAAGGACCAGATTCAGGAAGTCGTCGCCAAGCGCGGCCCCGGCGACCTGAACAAGCTTCTGCGTGCCGGGGACATCTGGGAAGTAAAATAGAACGCTAGGACCGGCATTCTCGGCCCTCCGCGTCAAAAGGCGGCAGACCAGTCGAGGGTTCTGCCTGCCAGGCTGGCTTATCCCTGCTGCGGTAACATCTTAATAGCCAATCCTTATAGGCTCTGTTATTGTCCTCTCCGATCATGAAACCGCCCGTAATTTGTGGCATCGAATAAGAAGAGAAAGGGCGGAGGGTGTTTCGGCCGTGGACGATCCCGCTAAGCTTGGGTCATTCGCCTTGCTCGGAGATGCGGACCCTGTTCCGCAGAGTCTTTTTGTAGCCTACCCCGAGCAGGCTAAGACGCTCGCGCTCCTTCACGAGGTGAGCCGCGAGCTGACCGCCATTCTCGACCGCGAAGAGCTTCTGCGGCGCGTCGCCGAGCGCATCAAAAAAATCGTCGACTACGATGTGTTCAGCGTCATGCTTTGGAACGAGCAAACGCAGCTTCTTGAATCCGTCTTCGCGATGTGCCCGAGCGACGCCCTGCCCGCACGCACGGGCATCCCTCTTCACAAAGGCCTTACGGGTACGGCTGCCGGACAGCGCCGCGTCCTGCGCGTCCACGACGTCAGTGAAGATCCCCGCTACATCCGCTGCGAAACCGGTGTTGACGCGCGCTCGGAAATCGTTGTGCCGCTGCTCATGCAGGACCGCTTGATCGGCGTTCTCGACCTCGAGAGCACCCGCGCGCATGCCTTCACCGTGGAACATGAGCGTATGCTCTCGACGCTAGGCTCGTACGTGGCCGTGGCGCTCGAGAATGCCCGGCTTTACGAGGACGCTCGGGAAAACGAACGCCGGTTGCGCACCGATCTCGATACCGCCAGGGAGATTCAGCGGCAGCTTCTTCCCACCGGCGCCCGCGAAGTGCCGGGCCTCGATTTGGCTGCGGCCTATGTCCCCGCTCGTGAGCTCGGCGGGGATTTTTACGATTTTCTGCCTTACGGCGAGGGCCGCCTGGCGGTTGCCTTGGGCGATGTTTCCGGAAAAGGCACAGCCGCCGCGCTCTATGCTTCTCTAGCTATCGGCACGATTCGCGAAATCGTGGTCGATCACGCCTGCGACCCGGCCCATGTGCTCGCGCTGCTCAATCAGCGGCTTCACAGTGCCCGCCTGGATTCGCGCTTCATCGCCATGCTTTTTGCTGTTTACGATGCCGCCAGTCGCCAGCTCCGGCTCTCGAACGCAGGCAGTCCTTACCCCCTGGTGTTCCGGGACGGCCATGTGCTGTCGGTCCGTCTGGAAGGCATCCCCCTCGGCTTGCTCCCCGGAACACAATACGACGAGTCCATTCTCGACCTCGTGCCGGGCGACGTTGTCGTCTTCGCTTCCGATGGCATTCTCGAATCGGCCAATGCCGCCCAGGAAGAGTTCGGGCTCCAGCGCCTCTCGGCGGTCTTGAGTTCCTTTTCTAAAGAAGATTCCGCCCGCGCCATCGCCGAACGCATTCTCGCCGAAACCGATGCTCACAGCGGCGTGGGCACGGCCCCGCACGACGACCGCACGCTCGTTGTCCTGCGCGTCACCGACGAGACCGGCTCCGACTTCTCGAAGCTTCCCATCATTTATTAACGGAAACAAAAAAGCTTTGAACGGCCATTCCGAGGCCGCCCTCTTTGCCGCCATCCGATCGGGCTTGGGTTTTGGCGGAATCTCGGTAGGGATTAATGTGTCCTCTCCGCGTTCGAATCGCCGGCATTGGCCTCGAGCAGTCCTGGGTTCCGCAGCAGCGGCAGCCATTTCTCGCGCGCCGCGGCGAAATCGGGCCAATTCCTTTTGGCCACTGGATCGGAGGGCGGCAAGCTGAGCTTCTCGAAATTCTTGTACTGCCCTCTTTCGAGAATGCGGAAGTCGAGATGCGGCCCCGTCGCCAGCCCCGTGCTCCCCACCAAGCCAATGGTCCTGCCGATTTCCACGCGCTCGCCGGGGTGTACGAACATGCGCGACAAGTGTAGATACCTCGTTTTGTAGCCGCTGAAGTGCGCGATCTCTATCATATTGCCTTCGCCGCTTTTGCGTCCCGCGAAAAGCACACGCCCGCTTCCGATCGTTTGCACCGGGGTTCCTACCGGAGCGCCGTAGTCGGTTCCCAGGTGGGGCCGGTAGATCTTCAGGATGGGATGAAAACGCGACCGGCTGAAATGCGAGGTTACCGGCGCACCGAACTTCAACGGCGACCGCAGAAACGCTTTCGCGAGGGACTTTCCGTCCGCCGCATAGTACCCCGGTCGCCCCGCGGGATCGTGAAACAGCAGCGCTTGGTACCGTCTGCCCGCGTTTTCGTATTCCGCCGCAAGGATTTTCCCGTAGCCCGCTGTTTGCCCGTCCAAATATTTCCTTTTCTCCAGCACCATGCGGAACGTGTCGCCATGCCGCGGGTCGGTCGAGAAATCCAGGTCGTAGCCGAAAATTTGCGCCAGCCGCAGCGCCAGTTCCGGAGATTCTCGGGCATCCTCCACCGCATTGAACAGCGAGTCATCCACCCGGCCGGTCACGGCGACGATTTCCGTTTTCAAAGGGATTTCGCTGACGTGCGCCGCAAAGCCGCCCTCTTCCGGCACGATCTTCAGCATGCGGTCCGAATCGATCTTGTAATCGATTTCACGAAGCCTGCCTTCCACCGACCGGCCCACCGTAATAGAATTTCCGGCGCGAAGCTGTCGCAGATTGAATGCGTGTTGCGCCGCCGCGGAAGCGCCCGCCGCTTCCTGTGCGCTCAGCCCAAACTTCTCGAGTGCGGCCTTCAAGTTCTGGCCTGCGGAAAGTTTCTCATGCTGGGGAAGGATCACTTGTTCGCGGATACGCTTTGCTTCTTCCAGGGCGAGCCTCACCTGGCGATGGTATTCATCCGCCGTCGCGAGCCTTTGTTCGAAAACGAACCCCAACAACACCGCACCGGCGACACCTACACACAGAATCAGTATGACGAAGCCTCGACTCACGATTCCCCCTGGAGCCAATTGTCGACCGGAGAAAAACCGCGGACCTCGCTCGACCATACTCCCCGCGATGGGTTGCCAGCGTAATGCACATACCCGTTTTGTCTCAACAGGGCGCTGGCGTCAAACCCGCATCGACCAGGGTGCGCTCAATTCTTCAATACGCCGGTTCCATCGAAAGGCGAGGCAAACAGCAAACGATGGGCGAGCCTTCGTGAAGGGAAGTCTTTTGCGGTGGGGCTAGTTTCCGGCGTTGATCGTGAGCGATGATTGATGCGCCGCGAAATAGTTTTTTTCGCGCAGCCTGCGGTACAGGATGCCGGCAACCTGGGCGGCCGTCGGTCCTTTCACGCGTCGCGTATTCCCGCGCAAGAGCACCGCTAAGGCGATCTTCGGGTGCGTTTCATCCGCGTAGGTAATGAACCATCCGATCTTCGAAGGCGTGGTGTGATCGTCGCATGTGCCCGTCTTGCCGATGGGCAGCTCGTCCCCGCCCCGGTCGTAGCTCGACTTGCCCGTGCCATACAGCACTGCGGCAAGCATGCCCTCGCGGATTTCCGGGAGGATCGGGCCGATGTTCAATTCGCGCTTGACTTTCGGTGTGAAGCTCTCCATCTCTTCCTTGCTGTGCGGATACTGCAAATAATAGAGTGTTCCACCGTTTGCAAAGGCAGCGGCAACCGCGGCCAGTTGCAGCGGCGTTGCTTGAATTCCTTCGCCGTAACTGGACATCCGCGCGACTCCGCCGTGTGTCGGCGGCGCCGTGGGAAACGAGCCGGGGTGCTCCTCGGACAGGTTGTATCCGGCCAGTTCGCCGAAGCCCAGCAACCGGCCGTACCTCGAAACCGTGTCGAATCCCAGTCGCGTGCCGAGCTGCTCGAAAAACTCGTTGTTCGAGCGCGCCATGGCTTCCGTTAAATTCATGTATTTGCGCCGGCCCACGTTCAGCATGGTGTCCGGCGTGATCACGTTTTCTTCGAGCGCCGCCAGCGCAATGGTCGGCTTGATGGTCGAGCAGGGAATGTAGCCCTCGCCGAACGCCAGCTTTTGATTCACCACCGTCAGGATGCGCCCGGTGTTCGGGTCCACCGCCACCACGGCCCCGTTGTACCGCCCCAGAGCGGCAACAGCTGCAGCGCGCACCTCGGGATCATCGTATGTCGCGTCATCCGTGCTCGTGGAATCTGCAAACGTGGGAACGCCGGGATAGCGCACATAGCGGTGCAAACGCGAGCGCGTCGACGCGGCTCCCGCCGGCCATGCCGGCGCGGGCAGCACGAAAAGCGCCGCCAGCAAAATAGCGATACTGGATCTTCCGGACTCTTTCACTGTTCCCACCCTCAATTACAAGGTCGATCGCGCCGCGGCGCGCAACCCCGGATTACCCCACCGCGCATCACGCGGGGCCGACTTTTTACCTCAGGCCGTTACTTAGGGTCAACAAACTTTGCCGGAAATGCTCGATGGCGGTCCGTTGATGCAACGGGTCGCCCGGCTTGTTCCCGCTCGCGCATGGCTTGCACTCCGCGAGCCAATCAGCAGCTTCGTTGATTCGATGCGACTTAACGCCACAAAGCTGGGTCAAAATAGCCCAAACGTTGCACTAAATGGGCACACTCCCTCTCATCTTGCGACATCTATTTTAGGGAGTTCCCCGGTGGTACCGCAATAGAGAATAAGCCCTAGTACGACATTATGTGCTTTGTTTTCAATAGCTGACCTTCGGGCCAGCCACCTGCCCTTTCGCCCGGCTGGACTGCTCTGTATATAAGGTGCAAACTGGGCGCGTCTCACCTTGCGACAGGGTGCGCTCCCCGCCCGAGCGGCACCGTCCTGCTTGTCTCACTTTTCCTAGCCTTTGGTTATACCGATTCCCGGTTGTGCAATGACGGCAAAAGTCGCGGTAAACCATCTGCCGCGCTCGGCGTGGATCCACAAATACGTCATTGCTCCCAACGAACAAAATCTTCCGTGCCGAAGGAAAAAAGACTTCTTCTCTAAGCCGACTCCCTTAGCGTGCGGGCCGCGCCTTCGCGGCCTCCGCTCCCGCCGCTGCTGCGGCTGTTTTCACCGGTGGCTTTTCGCCATGGGTCGTAGCTGGAGCCGCAGAGGCGTGGCCGTTCGCTCCGGAACCCGCACTGGAATTGCCCGGCTGAGGAATTTCGAGCTTCTTGCGCAGCGCATGTTCCAGCTTTTCGCGAATGTCCGTGTTTTCCTTCAGGAAAATGCGCGCATTCTCGCGGCCCTGCCCCATGCGTTCCCCGCCAAAGCTAAACCACGTTCCCGACTTCTCGATCAAGCCTTTGTCCACGCCGAGGTCGATCAAGTCGCCTTCGCGCGAAATGCCTTCGCCATAGAGAATGTCGAATTCCGCTTCGCGGAACGGGGCTGCGACTTTGTTCTTCACCACTTTGCCGCGCGTTCGCGAACCCACGACCTTGTCGCCTTCTTTGATCGACTGCACGCGCCGGATGTCCACGCGCATGGACGCATAAAACTTCAGCGCGCGCCCTCCCGTGGTCGTCTCAGGATTGCCGAACATCACGCCAATTTTTTCGCGAATCTGGTTGATGAAAATCAGGCAGGTGCGGGACTTCGAGACGATGGCCGTCAGTTTGCGCAGCGCTTGCGACATCAGCCGCGCCTGCAAGCCCATCTGCGGCTCTCCCATTTCACCTTCTAATTCCGCCTTCGGGACAAGCGCGGCCACCGAGTCCACCACCACCACGTCCACGCCGCCCGAGCGGATCAGCGTTTCCGCGATTTCCAGTGCCTGCTCGCCGTTGTCCGGTTGCGACACGAGCAAATTGTCCACGTCCACGCCCAGCTTCCGCGCATACACCGGATCGAGCGCATGCTCCGCATCGATGAACGCGGCCTGTCCGCCGAGCTTCTGCGCCTCAGCGATGATGTGCAGCGTTAGCGTCGTTTTGCCGCCGGACTCCGGGCCGTAAACCTCGATGACGCGGCCGCGCGGGAAGCCGCCGACGCCGAGCGCCGCGTCCAGCGACAGGCATCCGCTGGGGATCACGCTGACGGGCACCAGCACGTCCCGGCTGCCTAGCCGCATGATCGAGCCTTTGCCGTACGACTTCTCGATCTGCGAGATCGCCGCTTCAAGCAACTTGTATTTCTCGTCTGCCATTTCACACCTCGGTCGAGGAAAGTAGGAAACTTAAAGCTGCACCGCCGTGGCGGGCAGCGGAGCCAATAGCCCCTAGCCAGAACCAATCACGGCGCCGGGAGAAGCTCCGGATCCGTTCTCGGGGAGGTCACGAAATCGAGAATTTACCACCCCTTGTAACCGAGCTAGCCTGTTTTGTGGCCTGCGCCTCTTCTCCTGATCGCCGCATCCGGAGCCCGCTCCTGGCTCGGGGCCTTAGGCCCGCGGGTTTCTTTTGCCGCGCGATCAAGATTACCGCCCGCAACCGTGCGCCCCACCTCATGGTTCGCGAGCCGTGCTTGCTCCTTTCGCGCGCATCCAACTCCACCGGTTCCCGACAGCTCAGATGCCGCAGCCGGGACAGATACCTGCCTCTCGCGCTCCTCACAGCTTAGAACATTGCTCGCAAAACCGTGCATGGCACACCTGTTGAAAACGGGCAAGGGCACGGTAACATACAGGCGAATAAAAAGCAAATATTGTTATTCGCTTTATGTTCGCTAGGCGGCATGTCGCAAAATGGCCTGGAGTTTCGCCTCAAGAATACTTATAAAACCCGCGGCCGGATTTGCGGCCGAGCCAGCCCGCGGCCACGTATTTCTTCAGCAGCGGACAGGCGCGATACTTGGGATCGCCCAAACCTTCCTGCAGGACCTGCAAGATGTCCATGCAAACATCCAGCCCAATGAAATCCGCCAGCTCCAACGGCCCCATCGGATGGTTCATGCCCGTCTTCATCACCGCGTCGACAGCTTCCACACTCGCGACGCCCTCCATCACGCAGTACACCGCTTCGTTGATCAGCGGCATCAGCACGCGATTCGAAACGAAGCCAGGCGCGTCATTTACCGCCACCGGGTTTTTTCCGAGTTTCTCTGCGAGCTTCATGGTTGTTTCAAACGTCACGTCGCTCGTCTCGAGCGCGCGAATCACTTCCACAAGCACCATCACCGGCACGGGGTTCATGAAGTGCATGCCTACAAAGCGGTCCGGCCGCTTCGTCGTCGCCGCGAGCGTGGTCATCGAGATCGATGACGTGTTGCTTGCGAGAATCACTTCCGGCCGCGCAAGGCGATCCGCTTCGCCGAGCACTGCGCGCTTGATTTCGATTTTTTCCGGCACGGCCTCGACAATAAAATCCGCCGCCGCAATTGCGCTCATGTCGGTTACCGGCTCGAGACGCTTCAAAACCGCTCCCTTGTCCCTTTCCGGCAATTTTCCTTTTTTGATTTCTCGATCGAGATTCTTTGCGATGGTCTCGAGCGCGCGATCGAGAAAGCGTTGCTCCACGTCGCGCAAAATCACCTGGTATCCCGCGCGTGCAAACACCTGTGCGATGCCGTTGCCCATGGTTCCCGCACCCAGCACCGCCACGCTCTTGATCGAATCGATGGCCATTTCGCCTCTCCGTTGCCGGGCACCCTTGCTCCGGGAATAAGTTTGCCTTCGGCTGATCCCTCCGAAGGAAACGCTATTTCGCATCGCTGAGGGCATCAAGGATATACGCGATCCGCTTTCGGTTGTCGCCCGTCCAATCCGCAAACGCGCAACCTGGAACCGTGGCTGCCAGCTCACTTGTGGCACCAAGCGAGATAGGACCGCAGCTCGAAGTCGTAAAGGCCTGCCTAAACCCGGCCTTGCACGAGGGGCAAAAAAGATTTCGCGCGGGAGCTTACTACAGCGCAAGGGAGGAAGAACTACCAACACTTTTCTCCTGGCTCCCTAGGGTGAATGGCTGGGCTGGTTCTCCATCAGGCAGGGAATTGTGTGTTTTCTGTGCGTTCCCGGGGGAAGCACGTCGCCAGATTCTCAGTGCGCCTCGCCGCACCGGCCAGGCGCTCAAGGAATTTCCTGGGCGCTAGTCGGGAGGCCGCGCAACGCGAGCCATGCCGCAAGCGTGGCGAATTTTTCATCCTGCGACCACGGCGCGCCGAAAGGCCTTCCCAGTTCTCCAAGTCGGCGCAGCAGCGCGGCAGGCCCGGTGCGCAACGCTTGCTCGGCGATCTCCAAAAGTCGCCGCTCTCTTATTTTGACGGTGGCGAGCCCGGAACGTTTCGCCGCAGAGGAAAGGGCTTCGCGGAAGAGTTCTCCGTCGGCGGTGTGAATCAGCGCGTGTGATGCGAGGATTTTCTCTAAGTTCGGAAGCGTTTTTCCGGAAGCCATCAGCAAGCTGCAGCTCGTCGCCTGGATGCCCTGCCTCTCGAGCTCGGATTGCAGCTTGTGAATGGCGCGATGGGCGAGCCGGGCCGCTTCAACTTCCACGAGCGCAACAAATTTGCGGGCTTCGCCGAGCGGCAGTTTTTCCGCGGTGTGGTACGGCTGCCGGAAGCGGTAAGTAAACGTTTCGACGAGTTCGATGCGTTCCCGCGCAAGAACGGTCGGCGCGCCCTTCTCTACCGAGACCGCGACCATCGCGGCCCAACCCGAATGCGCCCGAAAGCCGACCGTGGCTTGCTTCACGCTTCGCTCCGGGCCTGTTTACCTGCGCGCAGGTACGGCCGCGCGACGGTGGAATCTTCGGGGCAAAACATTTTGCTCACTCCGGCGGCACGCCTTCCACAACCTCTTTTACGATTTCCCGGGCCCTTGCTTCCTCCTCCGAGGAGGCCAGCACGGATTGCCGGCCATGTGAGGTCTCGCGGCGGACGCGAATCTTGTTTTCGCGGAGAGATGCCACAAGCATGTCGCCGAGTGCAGTGTCTTCGCCGGACCAGACTTCGATTCCGCCGCCTTCCGATTCCCACTCGGCGTCATCGCCGGCTTCCGGCGGACCTGGGATGTTTTCTTCTTTGGACGGCGTGAGCGTTTCGAGAAGCTTTTGAACGACTCTTGAACGATCCGGCATAAGAGCCGGCGGGTTGAGCGATTGGGCGGCATCGGCACCGGAAACGTCCATTTCGTAGGCGTCCTTCACCGCGGTTTCTGCTTTTTCGAACATGGAAAACGGCACGCCAATCTGGAAGGCCGGAAAGTTTCTTAGATTGAAAAGATGGTCTTCGCGGCGGACCGTCGTGTGGGGAATTCCCGCTTCGTCGAGGACCGTCGAAAGCTCGGCGTGCAAGCGCGGGTCGTCACCTTGCCAAAACGCACAAAACGGATCTTCTTCGTTGCCGGGATTCGATTCGAACACCTCCGCTTGCGCCAGCGGCAGTTCGTCGACCAGATCCACGTCGCAGTCGGTGCAGTGCGTGAACCCGGCTCGGTAGCAGACGCGGCACTGTGGGCAAAACATAACCGGCAGTTTGACATCCTCCCCGCCGCAAGCGGCGAGGATTCCTACGGCCTCTCGGTTTGTTGTCCCGAGATGGCTTCGGTGGGTTCCTCCCACAACCGCCCTACTTCAGCGGAGGACCACGAAGAGGCTTTACGTTTGGGCTGCCCGCCCATAGGTCGTTCGGACAGAAGGAGAAATATAGAGCAGTTCGGAAGGAAAAGAAAGAGAGGCCTTATATCCTCATTATATCCTCGGCCCAAAAACGCCGAGCTTTGCGGCCCACCTGGTAACACCAAGGTGCGGGTGCTCCAAAGTTCCTTGCAACCCAATAAAACTAAAGCCCTTAGCGCTGATTAGCATCTCCAAGCGTTTCCTGCGTCTTTTTCTAACGCGGGCGCGTATAGCAGTTAGAATGAACGCCACGAACTCATGTCCGACCGCCAAGCAAGCTGGCTCGGCCACGCCTCTCTTTGCGGCTCTGAACCTTTTCGGGAGTCTCGGGGTCTTCGGGCCGGCCGTCACGTTCTCCACGCTGATGCGCGATGAAGCAAAACGCATCGCGCGCGGCTTGCAGCGCCGCGATCCCGACCTGCTGGACCGGCTGATCGAGCAGTATCAATACCGGCTGTTCCGCTACCTCATGTACATTACCGGAGACAAAGCGCGGGCGGAGGACTTTTTTCAGGAGACTTGGATCCGCGTGCTCGAGCGCGGCCACCAGTATGACGGAAAATCGAAGTTCGAAGGGTGGCTTTTCGCCATCGCTCGGCACCTGGTGATCGACTGGCAGCGCACGAAAAAGGCGCACAGCCTGGACGCGCTCATCGCTCCCGAGCAGGAGAAGCCGTTGCAGGTTGCCGATCGAAACGAGCCTTCGCCGTTCGATCAAGTGCTGGCCCAGGAGAGTCAGGAGGACCTGCAGGCTTCGCTCAAGAAAATTCCCGCGATTTACCGCGAGGTACTGGTTTTGCGTTTCCAGGAAGAATTGCAAATCGAAGAGATGGCGGGAGTGCTGAGCATTCCGGTATCAACGGTGAAGTCGCGGCTGTATCGCGGGCTGGATGCGTTGCGCGGGGCCTTCCAACAAGGTGGTGCATGAGCGGGAACCTACACGAGCGCGCCTTCGAACTCGTTGCCAAAGCCAGAGTGGAGGGGGGCCTTGCCGATGCCGAGCGCGAGTGGCTCAGCACCCATTGCGAGGACTGCGCCTTTTGCAGTGAACACGCGCGCCAGATGGATCGCGCGTTGCGCTCGCTGCGCGCGGCTGCGATCCCGCTGCCGGCCGATCTTGCCAGCCGGACACAATTCCGCGTGCGGCTGCGCGCCATGGAACTGCGCGAGCGCGAACCTAAGCGACGAATGCTTTGGCTCGCGTGTTCGGCTTCCTGGGTTTTTGGCATTGCCAGCGCGCCCTTCGTCTGGCGGGTGTTCGAGTGGTTTGGCAAGCTTACCGGCGCACCCAAGCTGGTCCTCGAAATCGGTTTCGGCCTTTGGTGGACGATTCCGGCGCTGTTCGCCGTGATGGTGTTGCTGCTAGAAGCCGCGCGGCACCCGGGCGAGCCCGATTGGATGAAACCGGGCCGTTGAGAGAGGGTTCGCCGCGGGGAGCAACTGCCTTCTACCGCCCGGGAGGATAGCAGTTGGGAAAGTCGCAATGTTTCGCAGGCTTCCCTAGATTACGCGCGTGGCAGAACAGGAAAGAAGATGGCGGATTACTCGCAAAAAGTGACCAGTTCCTTCAATGAACGAATGCGGCTGATGCGCGTTCGCCGGAAAAAGGAGAAGCTGCGTTTTGCCGATGAGTTTCGCATCATTCCCCGCTGGCTGATCGTTCTAGTCATTGTGCTCTTTGTCGTGACACAGGGCATCGCGCTTTTGGTGAACCTGACCGCCCCGGAGCGCGGCGACCAGATTTTTCCACCGGAACTCAGCGAGCACGGTCACCTGGTGCTGGCTTCGCTTGCCCTTGCCGGCACCATCACGCTGATCAGCATCTTCTTCGCGGCCTTCATCTTCCTGACGGCATACGTCAATCGCGATGCGGCCCGCCGCGGAATGAACTCCTTTATCTGGACTATTTTGATCCTCATTTTTCTGCCCACCTGGGGGCTCATCGGCCTGGTTATCTATTTTCTGATGCGCGAGCCGCTGCCCTACGCGTGTCCGCAGTGCGGCGCGTCGGTCAGCGCGCGGTTCAATTTCTGCCCCAACTGCAAATGCAACCTGCAACCGTCCTGCCCCCAGTGCAAGCGCGAGGTGGCGGAACTCGACAAGTTCTGTCCGTACTGCGGGACGGATCTGGCGGCCAGCGCGCCGAGCGAAAGGCCGCAGGTTCCGGCGCCGGCGAGCTAGGCATGAACGGCCCTAGAAATGTGGGTCACCAGCTATTCACCGCAGAAAACGGCACGCTAGCGGCTAAGGGCCTTTCCCGTTTGCCGTTTCGGCGGCACGGCTGAAGGCTTCGAAGATCGCGAACGCGGCGCCTTGCGGATCCGCCAGCGCGGCCATGCGTCCGATACCTTCAATCGGCATGGGCGGCATAAAGAGTTGCGCGCCAAGATTTTTGGCTTTAGCGGCGCTCGTATCGCAATCGGACACCTGCAAATAAATCTGCCAGTAGGGCGGTGCCGCCGGATCGCGAAACGCGGGCGGAAGAATGCCGCCAATGAATTCATCGTGGTTGAAGAGATGGTAGTAGTTGTGCCCCGCTGTTTCGTCTTCTTTCCCGATGCGCCATCCAAAAAGCCGCTCGTAGAAGCGGCTGGCGGCTTCTTGCTCGGGGGTGCTGAGGTCCGCCACGCAAAACGAGCCTGGAACTCCCTTGATGCCGAACCCCCTGTGCCGCTTGGCCTGCCACACCCTGAAAGCCGCACCGGTGGGGTCCTCGAGAACAGCCATTCGCCCAGCGTCGAACACATCTAGCGGCGGGGCCAGCACTTTCCCGCCTAGCTCCGCCGCGCGGCCTACAGCGGCGTCCGCATTCTCCACGGCGACGTAGAGATTCCAGTGCGCCGGAACGCCTTGCTTTTGCTGCTCGGCGTCCAGCCTGCACGCGGCTCCTACATCGCGGCCGTCCACCTTGAACATGGTGTAGAACTCATTTGGGCCGATGGGAGATTCGGTGAAGCTCCAGGCGAACAGTTCCGAGTAGAATTTTTTGGCACCGGCATGGTCCGTCGTGGCCAGCTCCATCCAGCAAAAATCGCCGGGCGCGTGCTTTTCAACGATGGGCATTCCCGGCATGTTACGCCTTCCTTGCTTTGGCGCAATGCCAAAAAGGCACTCTGTCGTCAGGGGCGGGCGAGGAGCAGGCGGTCAACGCGATTGCTGACGTCGCGGAGATAGGCTTCATCGCCGCGCTCGAGCTCGACGGTGGCGCTGCCGGCGAAACCGATCTCACCGAAGGCCTGGCGCACGGCGCGCCAGTCCACGTCGCCCTCGCCGAGGTTCACCCACGCGTAACCGTTTTCCTTGCGCTTGAAATCTTTCAGATGGACCTTGATGATGCGCTTGCCGAGCGTGCGAATCCAATCCTGGGGATAGCCATAAAGCACGACGTTGCCCACGTCGAACCAGGACTTGATCCATTGGCTGTGAAACTCGTCTATGTAGGCGGCCATTTCGAGTGGACTAAGCAGGAATTTGTTCCAGACTTCCTCGATGGCGATGACGACTTTCAGTTCTTCTGCAAGCGGAATCAGTCTGCGGATTTGTGCCTGGGAGCGCGTCCAGGCGTCGCGGTAGGAGGTTTGCGGATCGACGACCGCGGGAACAAGCAGCACGGCGTCTGCGCCCCAGAGCTTGGCGTTGTGGAGGGAGGTGCGCATGCCGGCGAGACTTCTGTCCACGACCGCGGGATCGCTCGAAGAGAGCGGATACTTCCAGTGGTCCATGTTCATCACCGAGTCGATTCGAATGGAAGCAGCGTCGGTAGCTTTTTTGATTTCTTCAGCGATTTGCTCGTCCGGGGTAGTGGGGGCCTGGACGACCTCGAAGCCAACCTCGCGCGCCATCTTGAAGCGATCGGCGTAGCTGAGTTTGTCGGGTAGCATTTCGAGGAGGACGCCTTTTTTGATGGCGGCGGAATCCGCGGGGACAGTCGCTGCCGTTTCGCCCAGCAAGGCGGATTCTCGAAGCATGGATCGCGAAAGGCTCGTTTCGAGGCCGGCGGCGAACGTGGCAGCGATGGAGGATTTTACGAATTGGCGACGGGATGAGTTGCGCATTGCTCACCTCGATAGGTTCTCGTTCCTCGATGTGCTTGCTCCGATGGGTCTGCCAAGATGGGGAGCGGCGGGCCGCGCCCCTAGAAAGGATCAAGTTAAACGGTTCAGGTCGAGCTTGGGATCGAGGACTTCCTTCGATTTCAGCAGTTCCTCCCAGCTGACCTCGCGTCCCGTGTAGGCTGCGGAGCGTGCCATCATGCAGGAAAGCGCGGACTCGGCGCCTTTGGCGGCTTGATTATGGAAATGGCCGGTGGTGATGCTCGAAACGAAGGCTTTCTTTTTCTCGGGATCGGCAAGCTCGAGATTGGAAGTGAATTTTCCGGTGACCGAAAATCCCTGGTTGGTCGCGTCCTTCGCCGCGGAAGCTTCCCACTGCCAGGGTTCATCGCCCCAGATTCCAAGCGGGCCGCGATAGGGAGACAACGACGTGCCCTGGGTGCCGAAAAACCGTTCGGACACGTCCCACCAGCCTTTCGCGAATTGCGTCGAGCTGAAAGTGACGTCCACGCCGTCCGGATAGTGAAAAACCGCGTTGTAGTTTCCATAGCAGTCGCCGTCGTTGGCGGGACGGCCGAGGCGGCTGCCGGTGGCGGAGGCCCTCAGTGGATGCGCCTGAAGAACCCAGTTGCAGATGTCGATCACGTGAATGTTTTGCTCGACGATGATGTCGCCAGAGAGCGCGCGGTCGTAAATCCAGTTGCGGAGGCGGCGCTCGGCGGGGCTGGCTGTGGGCCAGGCGGGCCGGTCGATGTAGCCGGTCAGGTAGTAGGCTTCGCCGCAAGCAATTTTGCCGACGGCGCCGGCATGAATGCGGCGCACCATTTCGACGAAGGGAGGGCAGTCGCGGATTTGGAAGCCCACGTCGAGACTCAGGCGGCCTTCGGCGCGCTGGCCAATTTCGATGACTCTTTTCGCGCCGGGCACGTCGACGGCGACGGGCTTTTCGAGATAGACGTGCTTGCCTGCGGCCACGACAGCTTCCAGGTGCTGCGGATGAAAATACGGAGGCGTGGCGACGACAATGGCGTCGACTTCCCTGGAAGCGGCGATTTCGTGGAAAGCGTTTGGACCGACAAAGAGCTGCGAGGAATCGATGGCGGCGAAGCCTTTCGCTTGCTGAAGCTTGTCGAAGTTGGCGCGCGCGGTGTCGAGCTGATCCTGAAACATGTCGGCGAGCGCCACAACACGCGCTCCGCCGGTGTCCACCAGATTGGTGGCGTCTACGGTGCCGCGCCCGCCGCAGCCGAGCAGGCCAACGCGAACGGCGGAATTAGCGTCCGTGCCGCGGACGAGCTCGGGCTTGATAAACATCAGAGCGGTGGCGGCCGCGGTGCTGCCGATGAATCTGCGGCGGTCGAGTTTGTCGCTGGAGTTTTGTTGTTGATTTGTGTTGCCTGCCATGGTGTTCCCCCTGCTTGCGTCAGTACGTTTCGTGAGAATCCTACTAGGATTTTCGCCGCGACGGGTAGCCAAGAAAAGACACGAGCGGTCGCGCCAGATCGGCCTCGACGCGCTCCAAGGAAGAGGGTGCTACCCGATAAGCGCCTCCAAATATTCCTTTGCCGCGCGGACGTCCTCGATTTGCCGTGGGCCGGAAATTTCGCGCTCGATGGTTACCGCGCCGCCGTATTGCAGCTGTTTGAGCCGCGCGATGATCAGCGGAAAATCCACTTTTCCTTTGCCGATGGGAACTTCTTCACCGAGTTGATGCGCATTCGTCGGAAATAGACCGTCCTTGGCGTGAATCCCCTGAACATAGGGTGCGAGGGTTTCGATGGCGTCGACGGGATTCGCTTTGCCGTAGAGAATGAGATTGGCGAGGTCGAAGTTGACGCCCTGATTGTCGAGCCCGACGTCGCGAATCGCGCGGACCAGCGTGATCGGCGTTTCCTGGCCGGTTTCGTAGCGAAAATTCTGCCCATTACGCTTGCAGTACTCGGCGACTTCGCGCATGGCGGTCACGACTTCTTTGTAAAGCGGATCGTTGGGGTTTTCCGGGATAAAGCCGCAGTGCGTTTGCACGGCAGGAATGCCGCATTGCTTGGCGAAGTCGGAAGTTTTTTTGAGGTGCGCGATGCGTGCGGCGCGGGTGTCGCGGGGAACGAGGCCGATGGTGAGCGGGCCGTCGTAGAAATCCCAGACTTCGCGGCCCGGCCCGCCGACAACCAAAGAAGTGGCTTCGATCTTATTCTGGTCGAGCGCCCGGCGAAGAGGCGCGGCATCTTGCGGATCAAAATCGCTGACGAAAACCTGGCAGGACACTAGGCCGAGGTCGCGGACCTTGGCGATGGCAGCGCCGGGATCTCTGCCAATGGCGATGATGAGTCCGAGGCGCAGAGGCTTTTTGCCTTCGTTCGAGGCCAGCACGGGCGCCGTTTGGTTGGGCGGAAAGGCGGGTGCTTTATCCGCGGCAGTTGTGCTTGCTTGTGTTGCGGCCGGGATGGCGTTCCACCCGAAGGCCAGCGTCCCCGCGGTAGTTTGAAGAAAAGTGCGCCGGTTGGGCTTTTGCACGACGAGGGCTCCTCCCGAATGTTGCGACGACATTACCGTGCCGGCCTCCCGCACTCCCGGTCCCGGAACAGGCGGGGTTGGACAATCAGCCTCGAGATTTTAGCGATTTGTGGAGATTTAAGCCAACCCACCAGCCAGACGAAAACTCTCGCGGCGTCCCATCGCCAGGAGTTCAGAAGCGCTCCACCGCCAATGCCACGGCGTTTCCGCCCCCAAGGCAGAGCGCGGCGACGCCGCGCTTCAGATTGCGGCGCTGCAGTTCGTAGAGCAGGGTGACGAGGATGCGCGCGCCGCTCGCGCCGATGGGATGGCCAAGGGCCACCGCGCCGCCGTTCACGTTGACTTTCTCAGGATTGAGCTTGAGCTGGCGTGTCACGGCAATCGCCGCGACGGCAAAGGCTTCGTTCAGCTCGACGAGGTCCACGTCTTTGTCGCGGTCCCAGCCGGCTTTTGCGAGCAGCTTTTCGACGGCATCGACCGGCGCCATCATCACCCACTTGGGCTCGACGCCGCTGACGGCCTGCGCGACGATGCGCGCGATCGGTTGCTTGCCAAGACGCAACGCGGTGCGCTCGCTCGTGACCATCAGGGCAGCAGCGCCGTCGTTGGTGCCCGGCGCGTTTCCCGCCGTGACGGTTCCATCTTTCTTGAACGCGGGCTTCAGCTTCGCTAGCGTTTCGATCGAAGTATCCTCGCGCGGCGATTCGTCGTATTTGATGACCAGAGGAACGCCCTTCTTCTGCGGCGCTGCGATGGGAAGAATCTGCGCTTCGAAGAAGCAGGACTTGCGCGCGCGAACCGCCTTCTGATGGCTTTCAACGGCGAAGCGGTCCTGCTCCTCGCGTGTGATGCGGTACTTTTCGGCGACGACTTCGCCGGTCATGCCCATGTGAAAGTTCTCATACCCGTCCCACAGGCCGTCGTTGATCATGGAGTCGACAAGCTTTCCATCGCCGAGGCGGTAGCCGGTTCGCGCTTGCAACAAAAGATAGGGGCAGTTGGACATCGATTCCATGCCGCCGGCCACTACGATTTCCGATTCGCCCAGCTCGACCGCTTGTGCCGCAAGCGCGACGGCTTTCAGGCCGGAGCCGCAGACTTTGTTGATGGTCATCGCAGCGACACGCGGCTGGCAACCTCCCTTCAGCGCGGCCTGGCGCGCGGGATTCTGGCCGAGGCCGGCTTGGACGACGTTGCCCATGATGACTTCGTCGACTTGCCTCGCTTCGAGATCGGCGCGGCGAATGGCTTCGGCCACGACTTTGGCTCCGAGTTCGGGGGCGGAGAATCCGGCAAGGCCACCCTGAAATTTGCCGATGGGCGTGCGGACGGCGGAAACAATCACGGGAGTTTCGGTGTTCATGGCGGACCTCCAAATCGGACGACAGAGGAGCGAAGGACTTCATTATAGCGCGTCGCGCCGGAGGCTAACGAAGGGGCATGAGAAGACGGCGCGGAAGGAAAAAAAGGGGCTGCCGCCCCGCGTGCGCAGGTCACGCTGGCGGCGGGGCCGGGGCGCAGCATTCCTTTGCCGCGCAGGATAAAGCGGAGCGCCCCTGTGGAGAACTCTCCTTAATTTGCGGCGGCGTTGGGCTCGATTTCGTCGGCGCTGGGGCCGTAGAGGCCCGGGACGGCGACATTCAGAAGGCGAAGATAGACGGTGAGCTGCGCGCGGTGATGGATGTGATGGTTGAGCACCATGCCGCGAATGCAGGCGGCGCGAGGCAGGCTGAAAATTTCCCGGCCTCCGGCGAGCAGCCTCCAATTCTTCATCATTTCAGCGTCGCTGACGCCGGCGAGTGCAGCGCGCGCCGCGGAGACGTTCTTGTCGAACTCGGCGAGCAACTGTTGGCGGTTGTCGATCTTCGGCGGCGTGAAGCTGGGACCGCCCACGGGAGCGTAGTCGAGTTCTGCGGTCCTAATCGTCGTCGGCAGCCAGTCCACCATGGTGGCCACATGGCCTGCGAGCCAGCCAAGCGTGCCGGACTTGTCGTGCGGCTTCCAGTTCCATTTTTCTTCCGGACAGCGCTCCAGCACTTTGCGGGTGTTTTGCATTTCCTGATCAAATTCCGACAGCAGCGATTGCCCAATCGTCATAACCTTACCTCCCGTCGTCAAGTGTGACCCTCGCGCGGCAACTATCCTACCTAGGCGAATAAACAGCGAATTGTCAAGAACATTTTGCTGCGAAAATCTTTGAACCCTTTCGCACCACTTCGAACCGCACGATGGCCACCTTTTGCGCTTCGTTGCGCGCATGAGCCGGGCGGTTGCCGGAAAGGGGGGAAGGGTTTGCACGTCTCCGGCCGCAAACTCCGCCATCCGCCACGGCATCATCTGAATGGAGTTGACAGCGGGGCGCAAAAGAACAAAATGGCGTCATGCCACACCAATTTACAACTTCGTATGTGAAAGATTCCATCGACTTGTTTCGCTATTACAAAAAGCTAGGCGAGCGTGCCATGGCGCAATGTTCCGACGAAGGTCTCGCGGCGACGATCGATGCGGAATCGAACTCCATCGCCGTCATTGTGAAGCACATGGCGGGGAATATGCGTTCGCGCTGGATGGATTTTCTGACCTCGGATGGCGAGAAGCCCGACCGCAACCGCGACACGGAATTCGAGGATGCCCCTAAAACGCGAGCGGCGCTCGTGGAATTATGGGAGCGCGGCTGGAAATACCTTTTCGACGCGCTGGAACCGCTGACGGACGCGGATTTGACGCGGACGGTGACGATTCGAAGCGAACCGCACTCGGTGATGCAGGCCATCCACCGCCAAATGGCACACTACGCGCATCACGTTGGGCAGATCGTATTTTTGGCCAAACATCTCACGGCGCAGGGCACCGGCAAATGGGATTCGCTGAGCGTTCCGCGCGGCAAATCGCAGGCATTCACCGCCGACGTCGCTGCCGGCCGCAAGTCGCAGCGCTAGATCCCTGGTCCTAACCACCATCTCTGGAATCGCCGGTATCATTTCGCGTTCACCGGAAATTCGGCTACCCTTTTGACTCATGCAGACTTTGTTTGAGATGGAGCCGCTCGAAGAGAGCGGGCTGAAGCTGAACGAGGCGCAGCGGCGCGCGGTCCGGCACGGCGAAGGGCCGCTGCTCGTGATCGCGGGCGCGGGAACCGGGAAGACGCGGGTTATCACCGAGCGGATCCGCCATCTATTGCATTCGAATCCGGAACTGTCCGGCGAAAACATCCTGGGACTGACGTTCACAAAGAAGGCCGCGGGCGAAATGAAAGGCCGCGTAGTGAAAACCTCGGGCGAGCGCGGAAAAGCAGTGACGCTCGCTACGTTTCATTCTTTTTGCGAAACGCTGTTGAAAGATACCGACCCGCAGCGCGTGTTGCTGGGCAAAGAGGACCACTGGATCTTGCTCAGGCGTAATCTCGGGCGGATGAAGCTCGACAAATACCGACAGCTGGCGGAGCCGGGAGAATTCCTGAATGATTTCGTGGAGTTCTTTTCGCGCTGCCAGGACGAACTGGTTTCCGCGGAAGACTACCAGCAGTATGCCAACCTGCTCGAGCGCGAACTGGAGTCCGAGCGGGCCGTGTTGGATGCCGACACGCTTGCCGAACGCGAAGAGACGGTGGCGCGGCAACAAGAAATTGCGCGCGCCTATCGCTCCAGCGAGGAACTGTTGCGCGAAAAGAAGCGAGTCTCTCTCGGGTCGTTGATTACCGGGGCGGTGGCGTTGCTGGAAACCGATGCGGCGCTCTGCGAATCGCTGCGGCAGCGCTATCGGTACATTTTGGTGGATGAGTTTCAAGACACCAACATCGCACAACTGCGGCTGCTGGAGCTGCTGACGGGCGAATCGCGAGATATTTTTGCGGTCGGCGACAACGACCAGGCCATCTACCGCTTTCGCGGCGCTTCGTTCGCAAGTTTTCAACTTTTTCTCCAGAAATTCGCGGGGTGGAAACCCGGGAGCGACTCGGGAGAATTCCGCGTCAGCCTGACGGAGAATTACCGCTCGACGCCGAACATTCTGCGCGTGGCCACGCAGGTCATCGGGCAGAACACCGTGAGCGCCGATTTTCCCAAAAAACTGCTGAGCGCCAAGCGCGCGGAAGGCGAGAAGGTTCGCATCGTTGAGCTCGCCAACGAGGAGGAAGAGGCGCGCTGGGTCGCGGACGAGCTCGAGCGCATGCATGCTGCTGGCCGTCTCTGGACGGACTTTGCGGTGCTGTACCGGCAACACGCGCACCGCGACGAACTGGTGCGCGAGCTTGCGACGCGAAAGATTCCTTTTGTCATCAGCCGCCTTTCCATCCTGGACCATCCGCTGGTGAAGGACGTGCTGGCGTATCTGCGATTGCTCGCTCGGCCCTTCGATGACCTTTCCTGCGCGCGGGTGCTTTCGGCGCCGGCGTGGAAGCTGCAACCGAAAGATCTGCTGCGGCTGGCGGAACGCACGGCCAAGAAGCGCGGCACGGCGCTATACGACGCGTTGCAGGCGCCGCAATCGGAACTGCCGTTTGACGGATCTCCTCTGCCGGTCAGGGAACTGCTCGATTTCCTCTCCGCGCAGCGCAAAACCATGAAGCGGCGCACGGCGCGCGAGATTTTGGCGGTTTTGCTCGAATGGTTGGAAATCCGGCAACGCGCAAACGAGCAGGACTACAAGTATGTCGCGCGATTAACGGAGTTTGCCAAGGAATGGGAACCCAAGAGTGACACGCGCGGCTTGCCCGAGTTGCTCGAGTATCTGGACTATTACGAGCAGGCAGGAGGAGTCGTGGCCCTGGAAGAAGACGCGCCGGCGGATGCGGTGAAATTGATGACCGTGCACGGCGCAAAGGGACTCGAGTTTCCGAACGTTTTCGTGCTGCGCGTGAACAACAGGAAATTTCCCGCGCCAGAGCGGCCGCGCGTTTTCGAATTTCCCGCGCGGCTGATGAAGGAGGGCGAGCCGGCCGAGCACTTTCACATCCAGGAAGAGCGGCGGCTTTTTTATGTGGCGCTGACGCGAGCCCAAGAGCGGTTGACGCTAACTACGGTGACCGAAGCAAGAGGCAAGGTGCCCGTCTTTGTCGAGGATATTTTGCTGGATCCGGCGGTGCGGCGCCGGGACGTGCGGCTGATGACGAAGCTGCCTCCGGTCCGGCAGAGGGCCGCAGCAAGGGCCGGCTCTGCGCCGACGAACGGGAATCTTTTCGCCGCTTGTCCCGGGCCGGCAAAGATTTTCTCGCGGATCGCGGATTGGGCGGAAACGTTTCATCCGCCGTCGCCGGAGCCGTTGCAGCTCAGCCCCTCGGCGGTGAACGGATACCGGACCTGCCCGCAGCAGTATTTGTTTGGCTATTTATGGTCACTGAAAGAAGGACCTCGGGCGGCGCTCAGTTTCGGCAGCATCATGCACAACACCATCAAGCGGTTCCTCGGCGAACTGCGCAAGGGCAACAGACTGCCGTTTGAAGAAGTGCAGCGGATTTTCGAAATGGAATGGCGCTCGGTGGGCTTCGAAGACGAATACCAGGAAGAGGAATTCAAGAAAGACGGCATCGAGCAGTTGCGCGTCTTTCATGAGGCGACGATGGCCGCGCCGCCTCAGGTTTGCGAGCAGGAGAAGCGGTTCGAATTGCCCCTGGAAAACAACGTCATCATCGCGGGCCGCATGGACCAGGTCAATTCGCTGGGAGCGAACGACGTGGAAATCGTGGACTACAAAACCGGTCGGCCCAAGAAGGAATCGCTGGCCAAAAAGGATTTGCAGCTCAGTTTGTACGCCCTGGCGGCAAGAGAGGTTTTTGAGTGGAATCCGGTTCGGCTGGTCTTTCACTACCTGCAGAACAACCAGGTGCAGGTGACCACGCGCGACGCGAAGCAGCTCGCGGAGGCGCAATCGACCGCGCAGGAAGTGGCGGCGGACATCCGCGCCGGACAATTTCCTCCCAGGCCGTCGCCCTCCGTTTGCCGGAGTTGCGCGTACAAGCCGATCTGCCCGGCGCATGAGGAAGAGCTCGGCCGGTGACCCGGGAGAGCGCAAAAAATTCGAGAGGGCTAGCGCGCGAAGCCGGAGTAATAGCCTTCGCGCGTAAGGATGGTCAGATTCGGGCGCTTGACCCGCACTTCAATGGAATGGTATTCCGCCGCGCGGTCCGTGCCTGTCGGGTTGTAAGCGAGCGTGTACTGGTTGCGCGCCTCTTCGGTGACGCGGGAGTAGAACTCTTCCATATCTTCGCTCTTTAGTCCGTAGTACACATCGCCGCCGGAGTCGTGAGCGTACTTGGACAAGCGCTCGAACCTGCGGTTGAAAAAGGCGCTGCCCACGCCCACCCCATACACCGCGATGTCATAGCGAAGGAGGTCCCTCCGGACGACCTCGTACTTGTTGGTGTTAAGCTTGGGGTTATTCTCCCCGTCGGAGATGAGCAAAATGATTTTGCGGCGCTTGCGCTCCGGGTCGCGGTCCTTGAGCAGCTGCGCCGCGTCATAGACGGCGTCGTCGAGCGCCTTGGTGGACTGGCTTTTGAGGATCATGGTGGTTTCCGGTGTTTTGGGAGCGTCGCCGGTCGCCGAGTGGCCGTTGATCGTGGGGCTCTCGGCGATGGCCGCGCTGGTGGGCCCGGCGGAAGGTCGGTCATCAAGGCGCGTGCGCTTTAGTTCGGTTAGCAGCCTGTCCTGATCGCTCACAAATCCTTTTCCTTCGTGGAAAAACTGGTCGAAGCGGCAGACAAAGGCTTCATCGCTCGTGCTCAAGCCAGCCACGATGGCATCCAGGCTTGCCGCTACCTGGCGGGCGTCATTGCGCTTCAGATCGTTGTCGATGAGCAAAACCAAAGATAGAGGAACAGGGTCCGCGCTGAAGTAAACGATTTTCTGCTCGACGCTGTCTTCGAAGATGCGGAAATCCGTCCGGTTCAAGTCCGGAACGAGGCGGCCGGAGCCGTCTTTCACCGTAACCGGCACGAGCACCTGATTCACCTGGACGCGCACCCCGGGCGGTTGCTGGGGTTGCTGAGCCGCGGGAGCGGGAGTTTGCGCCGGGGCGGGAGGCGCCGAGCTTTGTCGGTCCTGTTGCGCGAGGAGCGGCGCGGAAACGAGGGCCAGGGGTGCCAAGCCAAGCAAAAGAATGGTTTTTCGTAGACTTTTCATGGTCCTCAGGCCAAACTTCGTGTTGGAAGCGTCCGCTCGGTTAGATTCAATCAGGCACATCCCATGAGGCGCTCAGCGGCATCCTAATTGGGCGGAGATGACCCGCATGGCGCGTTTGGCGGGCATCTGTGTATCTATGAAAGTATACATGCGTTCGAAGACCAAAGTTTTGACGCCCTGCGCGGCGGCGCTGGTTGTATGGGCGCTGGCCGGGCAGGCGTGGACGCGGGAACCCGCCCAGCAGGCCGCGCAACAGAGTGACCAGCAGGCGCCGACCATTAAGAGCGAGGTCAGCCTCGTCAATGTTTTCGCCACCGTGCGAGACAGGAAAAAGCATATCGTCCCCGATCTCAAGAAGGAAGACTTCCGCGTCTTCGAAAACGACCAGGAGCAGAAGATCGCCTTTTTTACCGCGGAAAAAACTCTTCCGATCACCCTGGCGTTGCTGATTGACACGAGCGGCAGCGAACAGAATCGGCTGCCCGCGGAGCAAGATGCGGCTTCCCGTTTTTTGAGCCAGGTCCTACGCAAAGGCGACGAGGCCATGGTGGTCTCGTTCGATCTTGACGTAGACCTTCTCTCCGATTTTACCGAGGACCGCGCGCAATTGCAGCGCGCCATCCATCACGCGCAGGTCAACGCCGGCGGGCCCATGGTGACGCCGGGCACCCTTCCTTCCGGCCCCAATGGAACCCATATGTACGATGCGATCTGGGTGACCTGCGGAGACAGACTGGCCTCCGAGGCCGGGCGCAAGGCGCTTGTGCTTATTACCGACGCGGAGGATTTTGGAAGCAAGGTGACCGTCGAGGAAGCCATCGAAGCCGCGCAGCGCACGAATACCGTCGTGCACTTCCTGCTGGTGCACGACCCCGGGCAGGGCTGGCGGCCGGACATCGCCCACAAGATCGCGGATCAAACGGGAGGCCGGGTCATCGAAGTTTCCTCGGAAAAACATCTTCAGGAGGCCTTCGACCAGATCTCCGAAGAATTGCGTAGCGAATACACTATCGGGTACTACCCGAGCAACGCCGCGCGGGATGGCACCTTCCGCAAAATCAAAGTGGAAATGACGGAAAAGGACTTGAAGGCGCTAGCACGCAAAGGATACTACGCGCCGAAAGGCTAGAAGGCAGCAAGCCATCTCCTAAAAGGTTTCAGGGAATGCGGTGTCGTTAGTCGAATGGTTCTTTAAACGCCTAGAACGGACTCGTGCGCTTCGCCCGTGTTTTGGGGAGCGGCTTGCGCGGAACCATTTCGTCGCGGTTGGCAGTCAAATACACGAAGGAAGCCACAATCACCGCCATCTGCTTCATGTCCGGTTCCTGGATGCGTTCGTAGACGTCCATGTTGGAGTGGTGCGTGCGCGTGTCGTAATCCAGGGGATCCTGAATGAATTGAAAGCCCGGCAGACCCACGGCATCGAAAGACAGGTGATCGGTGCCGCCGGTGTTGCGAATCGTCAGTCGATTCATGCCCAAATTGTGGAACGGCTCCATCCACCCGGCGAACAGCGGCGCGATGGCCTCGTTGCCCTGGAGATAGATACCGCGGATTTTCCCTGAGCCGTTGTCCACGTTGTAATACGCGTCGAGCTTGGCTTGCTCGGGCAGAACTTTGATTTTTTCCCTGTCCGTCCCTTCCGGCTCCCAGTCGGCAAAATGCTGCTTCACGTAGGCTCGCGAGCCGAGCAAGCCCTGCTCTTCGCCGGTCCACAGCCCGAGGCGCACCGTGCGGCGGAGCCTCACCCCGGTCGATTTGAGGATGCGCATGGCTTCCAGCATCACGCCGGAGCCGGCTCCATTGTCGGTGGCCCCCGTTCCGGAGTGCCAGGAATCAAAGTGCGCGCCGATCATCACGATTTCGTCGGCCTTGGCTTTTTCGGAGGCGGGAATTTCGCCGATGATGTTGAAGGAGTTGAGGTCGTCGTCATAAAACTTGTTCTGAATGTCGGCTTGCAATGTGACAGGAACCTTCTTTTCGAGCATGCGCACGAGCCGGCCATAGTTTTCATTGGCCACCGCCACGCGCGGAGGCGCCGGCGGATCCTTGGGGTCGCGTCCTCCCCCGCCCGACACAAATACCGTTCCGTCGTCTCCCGGCGAAGGCTCAAGCCAAACGGCAACTCCTTCGTCCACCAAAAACTTCTGAATCTTTTCGTTTAACTCACGCTGCGCGCGAAACCGGGCAAACCGGTCCTCGGCGCGCGCGGTTGGCACCGGTTCGGCGGACTCCTCCACGAGTTCGGCATCGGTGTAGCGATGGAATTGCGCTTCGGTGCGCAGTGGAATTTCTGGCTGCTGCGCCGTCAAGACGAATTTTCCCTTGAGCTTTCCGCGATACTTCTCCATGTCCTCTTCTTTTTGAATCGGCGCCCACGCTGCCTCCCCGGTAACCACGCCGGTCGTGCCCGGCGTCCACGCCTTGGCATAGGCGACGAGCGGGAATGGCCGCGGCGAGATCACCTGCAGCGAGAAACGCTCGTTCGACCAGCCTCTGCCGAAAGGTCCCCACTGCTCGAGGTGTACGTTGGCAAGCTGCCATTCTTTCATTTTGCCCATGGTCCAGTCGGCGGCCTGTTTGACGTTGGGCGAATTCGTCAGCCGCGGGCCGTAGACGTCCGTGAGATAGCTCATGAGGTCCATGACCTGCGAGTGATTGAAGCCTTCGTCTTTGATCTGATAAATGGCGTTCAGATCCGCCGCACTGGGCGCTTGCGCGCGCAGCGGAATCGCGGCCACGATCAACAGGAGAATCAGCAAGGCTTTCCTATGCTTTCGCACATCCGCCTCCAGACTTTTTGTCCCGCCAAGCTTTACTTGAAATGGAAATGAACCGACCGCTCAGAAACCTAAGACTAAAATGTGAGACGCCGGAACGGCAAGTTGCGTTTCAGGCGCAAGCTTTCTAACTTGCCGGGTGTCCCGCCACGATGGTGCTCGGAAAAACGCTGAAATTTCAGGAGGCCGGGGTGCAAGCCGTTGAAGGCCAACCAAACACTTTCTGGAGCAGCCTGCGAAAGGCCAAATCGAAAATCAAGGCCTCGAGTTCGCTTGCGGGGTTCCCTGGGGGGCCCCCGAGCCGGGTTCCGACGGGGCATGCACGTCCCGATTCGCCCGTGCATAGTATCCGCGGCGCGCACGCACCTGGTAACCCTTGTGGTCCGGGACTTCGACACGGATCTTGTGATAGCGCCCGTCCAACACGTAGTTGGCGGGTTGATAGGCGATGGAATACTGGTTGCGCAGTTCGTCGCCGATGTCCTGGAAGGATTGGTCGAGATCGTCGACGTGATAGGGGAAGAACGCGCGCCCGCCGGTTTCTTCCGCGAGGTCCTGAAGAATCTTGTCGCCTTCGGTGAGATGGTATTTCCGGTCGCTGGTTTTGTTCGGGTCGGTTTCTTCGAGCGAAACCCATTGCGTGCTGGTGCTGATCGTGTAGATCACCACGCTGGTACGCTGGGCCAGTTCGATGGCTTCGGCACGCGTGTGTGTGGACAAATTGTCTTCGCCGTCACTGATGAGAATCATCACGCGCCGAACAACATCCGGCTGGTCCCCCTCGGGGCGCGGCGGATGATTCAGCTGTGTGGAGCAAGCATGGTAGATGGCGTCGTAAATGGCCGTGCCACCGCCGGCGCGCGTGCCCATGACCTGGTCGCGCAGCGCCCCGGTGTCGCTCGTGAAGGGCTGAAGGATTTGCGGTTCGTCATCGAAGGTCATGACAAACGCTTGGTCCTTATTGTGGCGCAGCACGCTGAAAAGGAAACTTACGGAAGCCTCCTGTTCAAACTTGATGCGGTCGCGAATGCTGTTCGAAGTGTCAAGCAGCATGCCGATGCGCAAGGGCAAATCGGTTTGCTTGCTAAAATAGCGGATTTCCTGGGCCTTGCCTTCGTCGAAAACTTTGAAATCGCCCTCTTGCAGGTCCGGCACCAATTTATGGCGGCGATTCAGGACGGTGAAGAGCACGTCGACGAGGTTGACTTCTCTCACAAACGTTTGGCCGCTTTGCGGGTTGCCCTGCTGGCCGGGAGGCGGAGCGGCGGGCGGCGCTTGTTGTGGCTTGCTACTCGGGGGGGGTTGCTGCGCCCGGATGGCGGAGGCTGCAAGCAAGACTGCCGCCGCCAGAACAGCCGCGATGAGGGTGTTTCGACGCTTCATGGATGTAAGAATTATAGGTACGCTCGGAGCGCAGAGTCAATTCGGCTTTGCGGTTGGCCGGCAGCAACTGAAAGTTGGTGCAAAAAATCGCTGAGTTCCTGGGGCAGAGCCGAGAGAACCTCGGTCCACGCGCCGGTTCGTGGCTGGGCGAAGCCGAGCCTGGCGGCGTGGAGAAAATGGCGCTGCAACTTTGGCAGTGTGACCTTGCCGACGCGCCATTCGGCCGCTGCTCCATAGAGCGTATCGCCAACCACGGGATGCTTTAGGGCGGAGAAGTGCACACGTATTTGATGTGTCCGTCCGGTGTGGAGTTGGACCTCGACCAGCGTAGTGTTGGCGATGTTTGCGAGGGCGCGCCAGTCCGTGCGCGCCGCGCGGGGATTCGCGATCGGCGCTCCGCGCCAGGATTTTCGAGTCGTGGCCATGCGCGTGCGATGGATGGGATCGCGCCCAATGGCCAGCTCAATGCTGCCGATGCTTTCCTGCAAAATGCCCTGTACCAGAGCAAGGTAGGTTTTTTTCACTTCGCGCTGCTGGAACGCTTCCCCGAGCTTGGCGTGTGCGGCGTCGTTCTTGGCGACCAGGATGACTCCCGAAGTCTGTTTATCGAGACGATGCACGATTCCGGGGCGCAGCCGATCGCCGCCTTGGGACAGCTTGAGCCCCCGTCCAAGCAGCGCGTTCACCAGAGTGCCCGAGACGTTTCCGGCGCCGGCGTGGACGGTCATTCCCGCGGGTTTGTTGATGGCGATGACGTCTTCATCTTCGTAGAGCACTTCGAGCGGGATGGCTTCGGGTCGCGCAGCGATCGCCGGGCGCTCGAAAATCTCGACGGTGATTTTCTCGCCTCCGCGAAGATGCAGCGATCCTTTGCTCGCGGGTTTACCGTTGACGCGCACGTGGTCCGCGGTGATCAACTCTTGCACGCGTGTGCGGCTCAGCTCCGGGCATTGCACCGCAACGAAGCGGTCGAGACGCATCCCCGCGTCGGCCGGCGCAGCCGAGAACTCGCGAAGCATCTGCGCGGAATCGGAACTCACGCGAGTGATTCTAGCAGTACGCGTCGAAACGAGAGCGCCTGCGACTCCCTCATCGCCCGCCTTGCTGGGCCTAGTAATCGCATTCGGCGCAAGCGCCGGTCTGACCACTGGCCGCCGGCCACTTTGCCAGGAATTTACGCGCCTTGTTCCTGGTCGCACGCCTGGGATTCGTTCTCTGGCGCCGCACGAAGGAGAGCACCCCCTGCCGGTTTTGCAGTGCCGGGAATAATACATCAAGCGCCCGGATCGCATGGCCGATCGCTACATTGCGGCATTCCCGCGTCGCATAACGAGCCTGCTCCACGGCAAGGATGGACTTCCGAATCTCGTCCGCGAGATAAGTCTTGCCACACGCAATCGCGGCGGCCCCACGCATGGCGTTGGCGGCATCAACAAGCTTCCCGCCTGAGATCGGGGCCAGATAGGCCTCGAGAATCGCGTCGAGCTTGTTTTCACGATCAGCCGGAGCGAGATTGCCCAGCGCAAGCATGGCGTTCCACCGCAGAATGCTGTTCTTATCTTTGAGCAGCCGTGCCAAGCAAGCAAAGTGCGGGTACAGCGCTTCCGGAGATCTCTTGCTTACGATGTGCAAGAGTCTGCTGGCCGCAAAGCGGATGCGCGGGGATAGCGAACCGAGCGCGTCTACCGCCGCCAGGACCAGTTCGGGGTCGCCGGCCAGCTGCTTTGCTAAAGCTTGCAGATGGGGAGCAGGCGCGCTTAAAGCCTCGGCAATAAACGGGGAATCGGTCGCTTCGACTAGAGCTGGCATAAGACACCTCTTAAAACCAGTATGGCTTAGGCGCCGCGACGGTCAAGGATGCGCGTCACACCTACTCGGTTTGGCTGAACAATCGGTTGCCGTCTTCCTGTTCGACACTTCAGGAAACTTGATCGGGCGTTTGCTGTTTGCGGCCAAATAAGATGTCGGAAAGGAGGAACACGGCACCAATGGTGATGGCGGAATCGGCGACGTTGAAGGCGGGATAATGATAGGTGCCGAGCCACAGTTCAAAAAAGTCGGTCACCGCTCCATGGAAGATGCGGTCGGCGAGGTTGCCCGCGGCGCCGCCGAGCAGTAGCGCGAGGCCCGCATTCCCCAAGGGAGTGCCAACTTTGCCCGCGACCAGCAGCCAAGCAAGTACGCCGATCACCAGAAGGGAACCGGCGATTAGCATGACCCGCGTGGTGGTGGAAGCAGAGTCCGCCAACACGCCGAAGGCGATGCCGGGATTCCGGCTGTGCACCAGATAGATGAAATTGTGAAGGACTTCGTGGCGCCAGCCTTCGATGGTTCGCGCCTCGAACCATGCTTTGCTAGCGCGGTCGAGCAGCACCACGGCCAGTGTGAGCCACAGCCAGCGCAGGCGGGAGGAGGTGCTCATGAGGTCAAGGAGAATAAAGACAGTCGCGAGTGACCCTTCGCCGAACGAGCTCGGCGTAAACCGTTGCCCCCTCGAAACTCGGGGTAAACGGGCGGCGAGAGGAGAAGGGCGGCCGCGCTTTGCCGGAACAGGCTCCGGCCGGAAAGAGCGGCAGCAACCTGCCGCGCTTCAGAAAAGCCGCGCGATTCCTGAATAAGACGAGTCAACATTATCCGTTCGCCGCCACGCCTGCCGTCCCGTCGGATTCGATTTCCTCTAGGGCTTCGCTGCAGCGTTCGCAAACCGTCGGATAGCGCGCGTTCTCGCCGACGTGGCTGGAGTAATTCCAGCAGCGCTCGCATTTTTTGCCGTCCGCGCGCTCGATTTTGACGGCTAAGCCCGGGAGGGTTTCGCTCGGCACAAGTCCGTCGCTTTCCCGGGGATCGACCACGACTTGCGATACGATAAAGAGTGCAGGAAGCAGTGAACCTTTTTCCCTAAGAAGTTCTTGCAATCCGGGCGCTTTCGCATTGGCGTGCAAACGAACCTTGGCTTCCAGACCGCCGCCGATGGCTTTGCTCGCTCGGGCTTGTTCGAGCGCCAGGAGAACAGCGGAGCGAACCTGGGCAAGACGCTCCCACCTTTCCGCCTCTCTTGCGGCAATGCCGCAAGCCAACGCCACCGCTTCGGGGAACACCGCCTGGTGCACGCTTTCCGGTGCGCCCGCGGTTTTCGGCAGATGCTTCCAGATTTCTTCCGCGGTGAAGACCAGCACCGGTGCGGCAAGCCGTACCAACGCGTCGGCGATCTTCCAAACCGCGGTTTGCGCCGATCGCCGCGACTTGTTTTTCCTCGCTTTGGTGTACAGGCGATCTTTCAAAACGTCAAAATAAAGGGCGCTGAGGTCCACGACGCAGTAGTCGTGGATGGCGTGGTAAACACGGTGGAATTCGTAATTCGCGTACCATTCGCGGCACTTCTTTACCAGATCCGCGGTGCGATCGAGCATCCACTGATCGATTTCTTCGAGCTCGGCATTGGCTAGCGCATCTCGCGTTGGATCGAAGTCGCCAAGATTGCTCAGCGCGAACCGGAAGGTGTTACGGATCTTGCGGTAGGCTTCGCTGAGCTGCGTCATCACGCGCTCGCTCATTTTTACGTCGGCCTGATATTCGACCGACGCCACCCAGAGCCGCAGCAAATCCGCGCCCCAGCGCTCGCAGATTTCAATCGGGTAAAGCGCGTTGCCGAGCGATTTGGACATCGGGCGGCCCTGCTCGTCAAGCGTCCAGCCGTGGGTGACCACGCTGCGATACGGCGCCGCGTCGCGCGTACCCGTGGCCACGAGCAGCGAGCTATGAAACCAGCCGCGATATTGGTCCGGGCCTTCGAGATAAACATCCGCGGGCCATTCAGGGCCTTTCAGCACCGCCAAATGCGACGAGCCAGAATCGAACCACACGTCCAGAATGTCGTTTTCCTTGCGCCAGTGCGAAGCGCCGCAGGCACACTTCGTTCCCCGCGGAAGCAGCTCCTCCGGCGAATGCTGGTACCACGCGTCGGCTCCTTCCTTCTCGAACCATTTCACAACATGGCGTAGTGCCGTGTAATCCTCGAGCCGCTTCCCGCAACCCTGGCAATAAAAAACGATGATCGGCACGCCCCAGAAGCGCTGCCGCGAAACGGTCCAGTCCGGCCGCTTCTCGATCATCTCGTGCATGCGGTCTTCGCCCCAGGCGGGAATCCACTTCACCTGGTGAATTTCTTCGAGCGCTTCCTGCCGCAGCGTTTTCTGGCGCCCCTTGCCAGTCTGGTCCATTTTGATGAACCACTGCTCGGTGGCGCGGAAAATCACCGGGTTGTGGCAGCGCCAGCAATGCGGGTAGCTGTGCTTGTAGGGATGATTGGCGAGAAGCGCGCCCCGATCGGCTAGAAGTTTGACGATGATGGGATTCGCGGCAAAAACATCCTTGCCTTTGTACTCCGGCAAGCCTTCGAGATAAACCCCCTTGTCATCAATCGGTGCGTAGGTTTCCAGGCCGTATTTCTGCCCCGTCAGAAAGTCGTCAGCGCCATGGCCGGGAGCGGTGTGCACAATGCCCGTACCCTGATCGAGTTCCACATAATCAGCAAGCACCGCTGGCACCGTGCGGTTGAGAAAGGGGTGCTGGAACTTTAGACCGGCCTCCGCAAGTTGCTGGCCGGAGTACGTCTTAAGCGTCTTTCCCGACCCTTTCCTTCCTAGGGTCTCCCAGACGGCGTGCTCGAGCTGCGCGGCGACGATTTCCACCTCACCGTCGGTTTCGACAGCCGCATAGGGAAAGGCTGGATTAAAGGCCAAGGCCATGCTCGCGGGAATGGTCCACGGGGTGGTCGTCCAGATGATGGCATAAACATTCTTGCCTTTCAGCTCGGCGGGGATTTTCTGCGCGGGCGCGCCATCCTGAACAAGCTTGTATCGCACGTAGATGGACGGGCTGCTGTGATCCTCATACTCCACTTCCGCTTCCGCCAGCGCGGTCGAATCGTAAATGCACCAGTACACCGGCTTGCGCCCGCGGTAGACGTAGCCTTTCTCCATAAAGTCCAGAAAAGCTCCGGCAATCGTGGCTTCATAGTCAAAGCTCATGGTCAAATACGGATCGTTCCACTGGCCGAAAATTCCGAGCCGCTTGAAATCGCGCTTGTGCTGCTCCACATAGCGCGTTGCGAATTCGCGGCACAGCTTGCGGAACTCCGCGGGCGGAACTTTGCCTTTACCGCCCAGTTCCTTTTCGACCTGCGTCTCGATGGGCAGGCCGTGGCAATCCCATCCGGGCACGTACGGCGCGTAGTAACCGGCCATGCTTTTTGTTTTTACGATCAAGTCTTTAAGGATTTTGTTCAGGCCGGTGCCGAGATGAATTTCTCCAGTGGGATACGGCGGCCCATCGTGCAGCACGAAGAGCGGCTGGCCTTTGCGCGCTTCGAGAATACGCTCGTAAAGGTGTGCCCCGTACCAGGCTGCGAGCTGTTTCGGCTCGTTCTCGGGCAAGCTGGCCTTCATCGGAAAGTTGGTCTTGGGCAGGTTGAGCGTCTTCTTGAGTTCGAGTGGTTCGGCCATGGGTTGGAGCGCCGGAAATCCCTTCTTTTGCCGTGTTTTCTACCGCCTCGGTTGCTGTCCGTTCGACCAGGTACACGGCGGGAAACCTCGGAAACCAGTCGAACCATCTATGTTACAATGAATTGCAGATAGGTGTCAGCCGCTCCAGGGCGCACAACCTTTCCCAGGCTTGGCGAATCCTATCGCTAGGGCATATCCAAAGCGGGGCTAGTGCGTCTATAGTAGGGGGTCAAACGGTGCCGGGAAACTACAACAAGCTTGTACCACCTCCTCCCCCGAGGCCGAAGGTGTCTCAGACGGCCTCACAACCTTCCCCTTCAACACGGCCTTCCTATGTCCCGCGGTTCGGCAGGCCGGCGATCCTCGTTCCCGATGACTTCTGGTCGAACCTCAAGCAATTTCTGACCGAGCGTCCCGTCAAGGTTCGCGAGCGCAAGGATGCGCCCTTCATACGAACCTCTTTCGGCGCTGGGCTGTTCGGCAATCTCGCGGAATATTTCCGTCCCGACCCGCTAAAGAATCGTCCGGTTAACAGCCGCCTGGCGGTTTCCTGGGGAGGGAGTTTCGGCACTTTTGGCACGCGCGTCAAGGAGTTCTTTTCGCCGCCGAAACAGGCGCCTTTGCCGCCAGGGATCAAGCCGGTCAAGGTCAAAGACATTTGGACCAAAGACGAGAACTTCAGCACCAGCCAGGTGCTCGCGGTGGCAGCGCATGCGGCCGTCATCGCGCTGCTCACGGTACCTGTTTTTACGCACGTGATTTCAACGACTCAGGCAAACACCAAAGTCGACGTCACGCCACTGGATATTTCGCCGTACCTCGCCAAGCTTCCTGCGGGTGCGAACAAGGCGGGCGGCGGCGGTGGCGGCGGCGCGCACGAACAGTTGCCTCCGACCAAGGGCAGAGCGCCGAAGTTTCAGTACACGCAGTTCACTCCGCCCGCGCCGGTCATTCGCAATCCGAATCCCAAGCTGCCGATGGATCCCTCGCTCCTCGGCCCGCCGGATTTGAAAGTCAGCAATCCGGCGCTGAGCAACATGGGTGATCCTTTGGCCGCGTCGGTGAACTATTCGGCCGGGCCGGGCGGTGGCGGCGGCATTGGGACAGGAGACGGCGGCGGGATTGGCAGCGGTTCCGGGGGCGGTCTTGGACCAGGAGAAGGCGGCGGGACCGGTGGCGGAATGTTCCGCGCCGGCGTGAATGGCGTCGGCCAGCCCGGTTGCATCTACTGCCCGAACCCGGACTATTCCGACGAAGCGCGCAAGGCCAAATATCAGGGCAGCGTGCTGCTGGACGTGATCGTCACCGCAGACGGGCGCGTGATCGAGCCGCGCGTTCTCAAGGGGCCGGGACTCGGCCTGGAGGAAAAGGCCATCTCCGCAGTGAAGAACTGGAGAATGCGTCCCGCTAGCGGACCGAACGGCAAACCGGTGGCTTGCCGCGTCAACATCGAAGTCGTTTTCCGCTTGCTTTAACCTTTTCCGCTTCACCATTCTTGCATGCTTTGCTCCGCTTTCCTTTCGGCGGGAGCTTGGCTCCACCCGGTCAGGAAGCTCTCGGAACTCCGCGTGAGTTCTTGGTTCTGTCGCGAAATGGCCGAGCTTCAGGCAACCCATCTCCCGGCGTTGTATTCTCATTACCGGTTTGCGGCTTGGTCGAAAGGTCCACCGCCCTGATTCCGAGGCGTCCGTGGAGGCCTGTCCGTGCGCGATCCCTTTCTGCGGTCCTTGGCCTTACTCTCTTCCTCGCGGGATTGCTGGGTTCAACGCATTCGCGAGAATCTCCAGCAACTGTTTGCCCCCGCGCGCATTTTTCCTTCCTCTGCCAACGGCGCGCCGCTCGAGCTCCTGCCTTCGCGCCCTCCTTCACTTGCCAATCGGTCGCGAACCATCTCCTTTCTCGCTCACGTTCTGCTGATTTCAGGGATGCTGTTTCTGCATTTGCAGTGGGGGGCGACCGAGAGCCGGCAATCCCGGGCCGGAGGCTCCGCTTCACGGGCCACACACTTTCTTTCCCGTTCCGGGCCAAAGCCTCTTCGGTCAGCCATCTATTGGAATCAAGAGCGGGGGAGGTGAAAACGAGGCGAGGCCGGCAAGACACGGCGACCTGGCGCCCGGCTCTTCCAGGCCGCTCTTGCCACCACGTCTGATGGTGAACCCGGTTCCGGAGCCTCCCGTTCCCGCATCCGCTCGGTTTGCCGTGGATGAAAGAGGATACGAACTCGGCAGGGCCCGGCAAAGACCACGGCTTTGGTGCCGGAAGGAATGGCGCCATGGGAGACGACGAGGGACCTGGTGGCGGCCAAGGCGATTCCTACCAAGGCGCCTACGGCAACGGTGTCACGCTTCCCCTTTGCGCGTATTGTCCCGAGCCGCAATACACCGACCAAGCGCGCGAGGCCGAGCTGCAAGGAAGAGTCACGCTGCGCGTTCTGGTTGGCACGGACGGCCGCGCTTGGCAAGTTCAGATCGTCCAAGGAGTCGGCTTGGGCTCGACGAACGCGCCCGAGAATCCGTACGCGCCTGGAAATTTATTCCCGCGCACGACGCCGCCCGCCGCGCCCTCGCATCATGGGTCACCATCGAAGTTGTCTTCCGCCTCATCTAGCCACGCCTGTGTGGCGGCGAGTTTATCCGGCCTTTTTCCGGGTTATTCTAGACACGTTCCCACCGGGGGAGTAGCCTTTTCCCATGCCCTACGAATTCGCCGAATACGAATTTGAACTCGAGCCCGAAGCTTCGTCCGGCGCACTCCGGCGGCCCGCCAAGCAAGCTTACGGGCATCGGCGTTCTTGTCCCTCCCGTTCCTCCCGGGCGCCCGCCGGGACCTATCCCTGCCGCGCCAGCCTCCTTATTCCTTCGCATCCTTGGCGGCCTGCTTCTATTGGGCCTCGCCTCCGCGGTTTTGTTCCTGCTCTTCGCCCGACGTTAAGTCGACACCTGCTAGGGAGGCTGCCATGCGCCAAACCCGCCGAAACTTTTTCCTGAGCGCCGCCCTGCTGCCCGGCTCTCTCGCATTGCCCAGGGGCATCTTCGCCGGGCAAAATGCGCCAACCCCACCCCCTAAGCCCCAGCCCGGTTACACGCCGAACCCCGCCGAGATTGATTCCCATCCTGCCGGAGCCGCGGCCGCAAAGCGAGCCCGCCTTTTGGAAAACGAAAAGGAATTCCGCCAGGGCGTCGAGCGCCTCTATCAACTCACCTCCGATTTGCGCAACGAACTTGAGAAGACTCCGACGGCCGACGTCTTTTCTCTCCGCATCGTCAAAGAAACCGGAGAAATCGAAAAACTGGCGAAGTCCCTCAAATCCAAAGCCAGGTCCGCCTAGGTCCGGCCCGATTTCTCTTTTTCAACTGCCGGGATGGTATTGGCGCTCGGTGTGGCCTTCTAGCTCGGAACGATAAAAGTAAACCTCGCGCAAGTTTCCCGTGCTGTACCGCTCGGCCTCATCGTTGAAATGCGGCGAAGCGGGATGGCCGCTCTCGCCTCCGGCGGTCACGGCGCGGGCGCGCACTTTGTCGCCAAATTCGACGACCGCCACGAAGCTGTTGCCGCTCGCGCCATACCGCTTCTTGGTTCCGGGATAATCGCGGGCGCTGAAAGCAGCGAGCGAACCCCAGAATGACGAAGTGAAGCCGACGGGAATGCTCGGCGCGGAGTCGCTGAAAGGCTGGACGATTTCCCCGGTCAGGCGCTGGAAGCGGTTGATGTCACCCCAAGGGGTCTTCCAGGTGCCGAAATCCTCGGAAAGTTTGTCCGCAGCTTCGGCCAGCGCTCGAAGCAGAATGTCGGGCGGCAACTTTGTCGAAACGTAGTCGCTGAGGTAGATGCCGGCCTTGCGCGCGTCCGGGCCGACGCGGCGCTCGAGGACTTCGCCCCAGAAGACCGCCAGCGAAGTGGGCACGGACGCTACGCCCCAGCGCAAATCCCAGTTACGCAGCTCGGCAACCGGTTCCGCGGTCTTGGCTTTCCGGGGATCGTCGTTCGGCGTTTCCTCCCAGCCCTTGACGAGCGCCGCGATGGGCTTCTCGAACCACGTCAAATAGCTGTCGTAGGCCGCGGAGATGAGCGAGTCGAGTGTGAAATCCTTTTTGCCTTCGAGCACACGGATGGCGTGCCGTCCGCGCGCGGTCTCTCCGCCGGTTTCGACGTACGGGGGAAAATCTTCCTTCTTCGGGCTCGATGGTCCCGCCGCGGACCACGGCCAATTGTTGGAGTTGTAGAGCCAGCCGTTTTTGGGATTCAGCAGGTGGGGCGTTTCATCGACGGAAAGGAGGCCGTGCCAGTCCGTCGCCGGATTGCTGCCGTCGACCGGCTTGCTCCAATCGAAGCTGAGATCGCGCCGGGGAATGAAGTTGCCGTGGAAGTAGGCGATCTCGCCGTCGGCATCTGCGAAGACGGTGTTGTTGGACGAATTCGTATGGAGCTCCATCTTCTCGCGAAACGTTTGGTAGTCTTTCGCCTTCGTGCGCAAATACGATTGTGTCAGCGCCTTGACCGGCTCGTTCATCACTCGGATGGTCAGCCACTTGCCCTCGGTCTCGCCGACGACCGGCCCATGCCGCGTGCGGAACACGGTGAACTTTTTTTCGGCCATCCCTTTGTCGGTTTTGTACGGCACGGTGATTTCGCCGGTCGCGACCGGAAGTTCTTGGTTGCCGTACTTGTAGTAAAAGCGGTCGCCCTTTTTATCGACGGTTTCCAGATAAAAGCTAAGCTGGCTCGCGCCGCTCGAGGTATGCATCCAACCGGCGCGGTCGTTGAACCCTTGGTAGACGAAAAACTGGCCCCAGGTCACTGCTCCGTAGGCGTCGAGGCCGTCTTCGCTGGCCATTTGCAATTCGGAACGAAAGAAAAACGAGGTGTGGGGATTGATGAGCAGCAGCGCGTGATGATCCACGGTGTTCGAGGGCGCGATGGCCATGCCGTTCGAGCCGCCCGGCTCCTCGATGTCCTCGTCAAACGCCGGAGCGTTTTGCGTCACGTGAACCTTGCCGTAAAAAGCCTCAAGCTGGCTGAGATTCACGCGCTCAATGTCGCCTCCGATGCTGCCTTCGGTAAAGGTGAGAGCCATCCAAGGGTCGAACCTGCGGATTACGCGCGGTTGGACCTCGGGATGCTTTGCGAGGTAGTAATTCAAGCCGTCGGCCCAGGCGTTCATTAATTTTTTCAGCCACTCCGGGCTTGCCGCGTAATCTTTTTTGATGGCTTCGGGATCAATGAAAAGTTTCATCCGCAGGTCCCGATAAATCTTGGATTCGCCCTCGGCTTCCGCGAGACAGCCCATGGCGTTGATGTAATTGGTCTCGACGCGGTTGAAGTCGTCCTCGGCCTGCGCGTAGATCATGCCGAAGACGGCGTCGGCGTCGGTTTTTCCGTAAACGTGCGCGATACCCCAATCATCGCGCATGATCGTCACGTTGCGCGAATGTTGCTCCCATCGCGCCGCATCGGGAGGGTTGGCCGCTTGTTTCGCATGCGGAGTCTTCGCTGCCCGCGATGCAGACGATGGCGCCGCGACGACCGGCAACGCGGCAAGAATAAAGACCACAGCAAGCCTCTTCATATCCCTGTCCCTTTGCGAACATGCTTAATCGATTGAGCGCCCTCCACCAACCGCGCAAGCCTAACACAGTAGTCAAGGGCGCTGGTCGACTCGAGCGGCGGTTCGCCAATCGCTCGAGCTGCGGCAGTTCCTTTTCCTCGCGCCGCGGCAATCTGCTACGATTCCGGGATGAGCAAAACAGCGCACTTTGCTTGCGGTCTTCTCGTGGCGAGCTTTTCCTCCGCCGGCGCCGCTTCCGCGCAAACCGCCACCGGATCGCTGGAGTTCGTCGCGCGAATTACACCCACGGCCGCGCGGCCGGAGCCGGTGCGCCAGTTCACCTTTTATATTCTCACCAAGAGTTACACCGCGATCGTCAAGGAAGTGGAAGAAAAAGACCCGCCGCCGGCGCGTGACGCGTTCATCGACAGCCTCACGGTCTCTCCCGAATTGCGTGCCTGGCTCAAAGGCCACGATACGCTCGACCTGACCTCGCCGGAACTCGACAAACTGCTCACCCCGGATGACCTCATCAAAGTGAAGGAATTTCTGGAGGCCTACCAGCGGTCTAACCGTGGCGGCGTCACCAGCGGCCTGCCCCGGCCGAAATACCGAGAGGCGGATCGCACCGAACATCCCGAGAAGTATGAAAAGTTGCACCAGGAATATCTCAACGCCCTTATGAAATTCATTCGCACGCATCCGGAGACGGTATCCGGAGTCGAACTGGAGCTCGACGCCGTCAATCCGCAGAAGAAATGGGCGGCCCTGCTGAACGAACGCCGCAGGAAGGTGCAGCGCACCGCACCGGACCTGGCGCAAATCAAGTTCCTCGCCGCCAAGGCGGACACGGATTTGGAAGGCCACGGGTCGGTTTCCGGACTGGCTCCGGGCGATTATTGGATTTCCTCGCTCAATCTGGAGGCCGAGGCGGGCGACATCCGCGTGCATTGGGACGTTCCCGTAACCGTCGAGGCGGGGCAGACGACGCGCGTGGAACTGTCGAACCTGAACAGCACGGAAGCAAACGGCTCCAATCCCTGACGCGGGAAGGCTGCCGTCATGGGCACTCCACTCGAGTGGATCGTCTTCAATGCCGTTGTACTCGTCGCGATCGTGCTGGATCTGCGCGTCTTTCACCGGCACGCGCATAAGGTCGGATTCCGCGAAGCGGCAATCGCGAGTTTTTGCTGGATCGGAGTTTCCGTGCTCTTCGGGCTGGGAGTGTTCTATTTCGGCGGAAAGCAGCCCGCCCTCGAGTTCTTCGCCGGCTATGTGATCGAGAAAGCCTTGAGCGTCGACAATCTATTTCTTTTCCTGGTGATCTTTCGCGCATTCGGCGTGGAAGACCGCTTCCAGCACCGCTTGCTCGCATATGGTGTGGTGGGCGCGCTGGTGATGCGCGGAATCTTGATCGGAGTCGGGGCGGAGCTGATCGAGCACTTTTCCTGGGTGCTGTATGCGCTCGGCGCATTCCTGGTCTACGCGGGCATTCGCTTGTTTTTCAAGAAAGACGAGGTGCATCCGGAGAAAAGCAGGATGGTTCGTTTCCTCAGCCGGCACTTGCGCGTGACGCGGGAGTATCGCGGCGCAGATTTTTTTGTGCGCGACGCGGGAAGGCTGTTTGCTACCCCTTTGTTTGTCGTGCTGCTGGTCGTGGAAATCACCGACGTGACCCTGGCGATTGACTCGATTCCCGCGGTGTTTGGAATCACACGGGATCCCTTCATCGTGTATACCTCAAACGTGCTGGCCATTCTCGGATTGCGCGCGCTCTATTTTCTGCTGGCAGGAATCATCGACCGGCTGCGATTTTTGGATGAAGGACTGGCGGTGGTGCTGGTGTTTATCGGCGGGAAAATGATCGGCGAAAAGTGGGTGCGCGTTCCCGTGGATACGTCGCTCGCCGTGGTGGGAGGAGTGCTCTCGATCGCACTGCTGGCTTCGGTGCTGGTGCCGGCAAGGAGTAAGCGTAAAGAGGCAGCCAAGCAAACGCCCGAGTGAGGGAGGCGCGGCATTCGCCTTGCTGCGCCCGGGACAAAGCTGCGCCCCCTACAGGAGAGCTCGAAAAAGCGGTGCATGGCGAAGAATAGCCGAAGTTCAGTCTGCTTCCAGCATAACTTCGTCGACGTAGCACCACATCCAGTTTTCGCCCGGCTCTTGCGAGCGGACTACGGGATGCTTGGTAGTGTGAAAATGCTTCGTGGCGTGCCTGTTCTTCGAGGAATCGCAACAGCCGACATGGCCGCAAGTCAAGCACAGGCGCAGATGCACCCAACTGTCTCCCATCTTGAGGCACTCTTCGCAGCCCTCGCTCTTCGGTTTAATTTTGCGAATCTGGTCAACATGCGTGCAGGTATCGGCCATCGAGGTCTCCTTTGCTTTACACCGGGTGAATCACATCGTGGCTTGCATCGGAATACGCACCTGGAAACGAGTGTCGCCCGGGACGGACTTGACGGTGACGAGACCGCGCATTTTCTGGACGATGCGGTGCACCACGTCCAGGCCGAGCCCGGTGCCTTCGCCCACCTCTTTGGTGGTGAAGAACGGCTCGAAGATGCGGGACTGCACTTCGGAAGGAATGCCCGGACCGTTGTCCGCGATTTCTACGAGCACGTATTCATTTTCGCGGACGGCGCGCACGAGAAGCTTTCCCGTGTCGCCCATGGCGTCGGCGGCATTGTCAATGAGATTGGTCCAGACCTGATTCAGTTCGCTGCCATAAGCCATAACTTTTGGCAGGTCCGGAGCATACTCGCGGGTCACGGTGATGCCGCGCTTCAGTTTGTGATGCATGATGGTCAATGTGGTTTCGAGGCTCGACTTGATGTCCACTTCCTGGAGCGGAGCCTGGTCCATGAAGGAGTATTCCTTGATGGCCTTGATCAGTCCGGAGATGCGAGCGGTGCTGTTGTCAAGTTCCGAAGCGATGCGTTCCATTTCAAGGAGCGTGGCAAAGCGGATCAGTTCCGGTCCGAGCGCAGCGCCGGCCGTTCCCGCAAATCTCTCGAGATGCTCGTCGGTAAGATTCGCATCGGCAAGGAGCGGAGCGAGCTTCCAAGCCTCGGCGACGCCGCGTCCCTCAAGCCACGACTGGATGGCATCCTGGCGATCGGCGCGGGCGAATTCGTCGTGGTAATCCGCGGGCTTCAGGGAAGCGCGAATTTCATCCTCGCGCTGGGCAAGCAATCCACAGTCTTCGGCCCGGAGCGCGGAGTTGCGGCTGGCGGAGCGGAGGCGCTCGAGGCAGTCGTGGAGCGCGGCTGCGGTGCGCCGGGCGGCCGCGGACGGATTGTTCAATTCGTGGGCCAGACCGGCCGACAGTTTGCCAAGCGCGGCCAATTTTTCGCGTTGCTGCTCGTCGCGCGTGACGTTGCGAACGCGATCGGTCAGCAATCCCACCAAGCGCCGGGAAAGCTCGGGCATGCGCTGGAAAAGCTCGGGGAATTTGCTGGCGGGAAAGGCCAGCGTGCGCATGGGGAGCACCGCGCGCACGGTCACCGAGTAGGTCTTCATTCGGGAAAACGGCAGGACGCCGGTAACGTCCCCGGCATGCGCGGTATAGACAGGGCTGCCGGCTGGCCCCATTTCGCGGCGAGCACGCAATTCTCCTTCCAGGATGACGAACATGGCCTCAGCCGGGGATCCTTCCTTGACCGTGATTTCGCCAACCGGTGTTCGGAGCTCCCCGGACTGCGAGACAAACCATTCCAGGTCATCCTGGTGCTGATCGGCGAATGCCGCGACTTTGCGCAAGTCGGCTACCAGGGCTTCGATGCGGGCTTGCTCGGCCGGCGCGCTCATTAACGTTGTAGGTCCTGAGCTCTAAGTCTCAAATCAGAAAAACGGCAAAATTCAATGGCGGCATTTTTTGTCGCTTCGCAAACCCTTCTGTGAAATTCCTGCATTTTGCAACTCCTCCATGCGAGGCCCGGGCGTGCTCCTCACTGCACCTTGGCCAGATACTGGTGCATGAATTGTACGACGACTGCGCCTTCGCCCACGCCGGAAGCGACCCGCTTGACCGACCCGTGGCGCACGTCGCCAACGACGAAAATTCCGGGAACACTGGTTTCGAGCAAGCTGGGATCGCGGCTGAGCGTCCACGACGCGGGCCTTTTGCCATCGCGGATAAGATCCGGGCCGGAAAGGATGAAGCCACGGTCGTCGCGCGCGACGACGTTGCCGAGCCATTCCGTGCGAGGCTGGGCGCCGATGAAGATGAAAAGACTGCTGGCGGGCAACTGTTTGGTTTCGCCGGTAGGGCAGCACAGAACGGTGATGCCGCTGAGGCGCGCGTCGCCGTGAACGCCCACGATGCTCGACCGCGTCCACACCTCGATCTTGGGAGTCTTTTCGATCTGCTCGATCAGGTAGTGAGACATGGTGCTGGCGAGGGAGTTGCCGCGAACCAGCATGACCACCTTCTCGGCGAACTTGGAGAAATGCATCGCCGCCTGGCCTGCGGAATTCGCTCCGCCGATGACATACACGGTTTCGCCTTTGCAGGAAATGGCTTCCGATGTTCCCCCGCCATAATAAACCCCGGCGCCTCGCAGGCGATCGATCCCGGGAACGTCGAGGGTGCGCCACTGAACGCCCATCGCGAGAAGAAGGACGTGGCAGGAAATCTCCGAGCCATCGGCCAGTTTCAAGTAGCGATACGGGCCTTCGACTCGCACATCGATGGCTTCTTGCGGAGAAAGAATTTCCACTCCAAAACGTTTCGCTTGAGCCACCGCGCGACGGGCCAAATCGCTGCCCGTAAGGCCGGACGGAAAGCCGAGATAATTTTCGATGCGCGAGCTCAGGCCCGCTTGGCCGCCAGGAGCTTCGCGCTCGATGATCACGGTACGCAAGCCTTCGCTCGCGCCGTACACGGCGGCGGCAAGTCCGGCGGGACCGCCTCCTACGATGACGAGATCGTAAAAATTGGTTTGCGCGCGGGTGCGGAGGCCAATTTTGTCCGCGACGGCGGGCAGCAGGGCCTCGGCGAGGCGCGCCCCGTCGGGGAACAACACGAGCGGAAGGGATTGCACTTCAGGGCCAAGCGAGCTAACCAGACCCCGCACTTCCGGATCGCTCTCGGCCAGCTCCACGTCGATCCATTGATAGGGGACCTGGTTGCGGGCGAGAAAATCGCGCAGTTCGTAAGAGCGATTGGACCAGCGCGTGCCGAGTACGCGGATACCCTCATACGGCTGACGATAGGTCGAGATCCATTCCTGAAGCAGGTCGTCCAGGGCGGGATACAGCTTTTCTTCAGGGGGGTCCCAGGGCTTCATGAAGTAGTAGTGGACGCGGGCTTCGTTGATGGCGTCGATGGCCGCGCTGGTGTCCGCATAGGCGGTAAGCAGGGCGCGCTTGGCGAGCGGATGAAGTTCCATGGCTTCGGAGAGAAAGCCGACGCCGTCCATTTGCGGCATGCGTTGGTCGGCAAGAAGGAGGGCGACCGGATTGTTGCGGGCTTTTAGTTCGCGCAGCGTGGTTATGGCAGCACTGCCGGAGTTCGCGCGCATGACCCGGTAGCGGTCCGCATAGCGGCTGCGCAAATCGCGCTCGATGGCACGAAGGACTTCCGGGTCGTCGTCGACCGTGAGCAAAACTGGTTTCGGCATACCCCTCAGATGAATCGAAAACAGGTTTCGTTGCGTCCGATTGGCCCGGGCCTGCCGGGACCGCTTCAATTGCGCCGACCCTCACGCTACAATTCCTAGCGCGGCCATGTCCAGTCCTCTCGCTGCAGCGATCGCCGGGCTTTCCTCCGCGGTGCCGTCCGTCAGGCAGGCCGCGGCGGAAGAGGTGTATCGGTTGGGACGTGCGACCGCGGGGATTGCGGTTTCCGCGTGGTGGGCCGACGAAGAACTGTCGGCCCTGTTGCAGGGGCCCCAACCGACGATTACCCCGGGGGTGGCGGTACAACGCGAGACCTTCAACCGGATCCGTATTGCCAACGGCACGCCCAGGCTCGCGGAAGTTCCGCCGGATCAAGACGCCGAGGAGTTCGAGCTTCATTTTTCTCCTGACATTCTTCTCGACATTCTCACCACGCGCGAGCCAGGCGGCTCGGGCGCCATTGCAAAATACCTCGCCAAATTTGGCGAGGGCTTGCAGCAGGTGGAGTTTCTGTGCGCAGATGTGGACCGCGCCACGGAAATCTTGAAGGAAAAATTTAAGATGGCGCCGATCTATCCCGCGTCGCGCTCGGGAACGGACGGCACCCGCGTTAACTTCTTTTTGGTGGCCTCGCCCGACGGCGGCAAGGTGTTGATCGAACTTTACCAGGCGGCATCCAAGGCTCCGTCCTGAAGAGACCAGTGCCAGTGGACCGCCGAAATCGCTCTCTACAGGTCAACTGTCCCCATAGACCGGGATGGCCGCCCCATGAATGACTTTGGCGTCGTCGCTGCACAAGAACAAGATGACGCGCGCGATGTCCTGGGGTTTCGGCCACTTCGAGAAGTCCGCTTTTGGCATAGCCTTGCGGTTGGCTTCCGTGTCGATGATGCTGGGAAGAATGGTGTTCACGCGCACGCCGCTGCCTTTTACGTCCGCGGCGAGAGCATCCAGCATCGCCACGGCCGCGGCTTTGGATGCGGCGTAAGCGGAGGCTCCGGCGGCGTGGTCGAAGGCCGCTTTGGCGGCGACGTTTACGATCGCGCCGCGCCCTTGCCGCAACATCGCGCGCACCGCGGCACGCGACAACACATAACCCGAGCGAAGATTCAAGTGCAACATCTGCTCGAACACCTTCGTTTCCATTTCCCACAATTTGAGGCCGCCCGCATACGCGCCAACGGCGTTGACCATGGCATCCAAGCGGTCGTGCTTGAGGAGAATTTTCTCAACGACCCGGGTCACGGCCGCCTCATCGGTAACGTCGACTTCGTGACCTTGCAGCCGGACCGCGTTTGCTGAGGCCGAGTTTTGGAACGCTTCCCATTCCGGCTGATTGCGATACGTAACAGCAACATCGGCGCCTTCGTCGAGAAATGCGGAGCTGGCCGCGCGGCCCAAGCCGCCGGTGCCGCCGGCAACCAGAACGACGCGGCCCTCGAATCTCGCGCTCATAAGCACACCTCGCGGCTCATTGGATAGCACGGTTCAGCCATTTGGCCATCAATAAGCGGTCGTGATCTTTATAGCCGGTGCGGCGATAAAGTTCCAGCGCCGGATTGTTGCCGCGGTCGACTTCGAGATGAATGGCATGGACACCCATTTCCCGGGCTGGGAACGATGTACGACTCGTCGATAAAGGTGTCGTGGCAAGAGCACCGTCTCGTCGCCGGGAATGGCTTCACGAAACTCCAAAGGCGGCACGTTATTCTCCGCTTTGCTCGAGGAGTTTCGCGACCAGGCCGGTCCACCCGGTTTGATGGCTGGCGCCCAGGCCCGCTCCGCTGTCGCCGTGAAAGTATTCGTAAAACAGAACCAGGTCGCGCCAATGAGGATCGTTTTGCAGGATTTCGGCTCCGCCCGCGACGGGACGGCGGCCGGTGCGGTCGCGCAAAAAGATGCGGACCAGGCGGCGTGAAATCTCCGCGGCAACCGTCCATAGGTCGCATTCGCGTTTGGCATGCGTGGGGAATTCGACCTTGAAGTCTTCGCCGTAATAGTGGTGAAACTTCTGCAATGATTCAACAAGCAGATAGTTGACGGGAAACCAGATGGGACCGCGCCAATTCGAATTGCCTCCGAACAGGCCGGCGACGGACTCTGCAGGTTCGTACTGCACACGGCTGATATTTCCGTTGACCTGCACTTCATACGGATGGTCTTGATGGAACCGCGACAAGGCGCGCACACCGTAGGGCGAGAGAAATTCGTTTTCGTCCAGCATGCGCGCGAGCACGCGCCGCAGTTGCTTGCGGTTCACCAGCGACAGCAGGCGGCGCACGCCGCGCGCGGACCGCTGGGTCATTTCGATGTGCTCGGGAATGTCCGGATGATTGTCGACGAACCATTGCATGCGGCGCTTGAAGCCCGGCAGGCGATCCACGATTTCCGGCTCGAGCGTTTCCACCGCGAAAAGCGGAATAAGGCCAACCATCGAGCGGATCTTGAGGAAATGCTGGCTTCCGTCGGGTAAACGCAGGACGTCGTAGTAGAAGCCATCTTCGTTGTCCCACAAAGCCATGCCGTCAATGCCGATGTCGTTCATGGCGTGCGCGATGTAAACGAAGTGCTCGAAGAATTTGCTCGCGACGTCTTCGTAGGCCATGTCTTCTTTCGCGAGTTCCAGGGCGATGGCCAGCATATTCAGGCAATACATGCCCATCCAACTGGTGCCGTCGGATTGCTCGAGATGCCCGCCGGTGGGAAGTGGCGCGGAACGGTCGAAAACACCGATGTTGTCGAGGCCAAGGAAGCCGCCCTGGAAAATGTTGGCGCCGTCAGGATCCTTGCGATTGACCCACCAGGTGAAGTTGAGAAGCAGCTTGTGAAAGACTCTTTCGAGAAAGGCGCGGTCCGAGACGCCACGGACGCGACGCTCGATCTTGTAAACGCGCCAGGCGGCCCAGGCGTGCACGGGAGGGTTTACGTCGCCAAAAGCCCATTCGTAGGCGGGCAATTGCCCGTTGGGATGCATATACCATTCGCGGAGGAGCAGAATGAGCTGCTCCTTGGCGAAGTCGGGATCTGCGAGCGCTATCGGAATGCAATGGAACGCGAGGTCCCAGGCGGCGTACCAGGGGTATTCCCACTTGTCAGGCATGGAGATGACGTCTTCGTTGTAAAGGTGCGTCCAATCTTTGTTGCGGCCGTGCCAGCGCTCGTCGGGAGGTTTGGGCCCGGCAGGATCGCCTTCGAGCCAGGCACGAACATCGTAGTGATAAAACTGCTTGGACCAGAACATACCGGCGAAGGACTGGCGCATGACCGCTTTCGCGTCGGCGGACAGGGTTTTCGGGATGCGCGATTCGTAAAACTCCTCGGCTTCTTTTTGACGCGTGGTGAAGAGCGCGTCAAATCCGGCAGCAAAATCGTCGGTGCCAGGAACACCTGCGGCGCGCTCGGCATGGGCGGGTGAGGTGATGATGCCGCTTCGGGGCGAATCCGTATCCAAGCCCGCGAGCGGCTCGATGTCGGTGAGGCGAAGCTTCAGTGTGGCGGAGGCGCCGGACTCAAGATACAGGGGATAAAGCGCGGCCATCTTTGTTCCCGCTAGATCGCGATTGACCGCGGCTTTGTTGCCGTGGACGAGGTATTCGTGAAACGCGTCTTTGACGTAAGGGCCGCGATTCGGGCCGTTGAAGAGCCGGGCGCAATTGGTTTCGTTTTCCGTGAAGAGCAGGTCGGGATTGCCGGCGCCGAGCAGCCAGCGCTTGCCATACTGCCAGTGCTCCAGTTCGACGCAAGCGGTGCCGGGAAAGCTGGCAGCCCTTCGCGCGATCGGGCGGCGGAGATCTTTTCCCCAAGACCAGGTATTGCGAAACCAGAATTGTGGCAGGACATGGAGCGCGGCGGCTTCCGGGCCGCGATTGAACGCGGTGATGCGAATCAGGATGTCTTCCACGTCCGCTTTGGCATATTCGACAAAGACATCGAAATAGCGGTCGCCGGAAAAAACTCCCGTGTCGAGCAATTCAAATTCCGGCTGGCCGCGGCCGCGCCGCGCGTTTTCCTCAACCAATTGTTCGTAGGGAAATCGGGCTTGCGGATACTTGTACAGCATGCGCATGTAGCTGTGCGTGGGAGTCGAATCGAGATAGAAATAGCACTCCTTCACATCCTCGCCGTGATTGCCCTGATTCCCGGTCAGGCCAAACAGGCGTTCCTTGAGGATGGGATCGCGCCCGTTCCAGAGCGCGAGAGAGAAACACATCATCTGATGGCGGTCGCTGATTCCGCCGATGCCGTCTTCGCCCCAGCGATTCGCGCGCGAGCGCGCATGGTCGTGCGGGATATGTTCCCACGCGGCGCCGTCCCGGCTGTAATCTTCGCGAACCGTGCCCCACTGGCGCTCGGAAAGGTAAGGTCCCCAGCGCTTCCAATACTTCTTGTGCGTGCGCCCTTCTTCGAGCCGGCGATCTTCCGTCGTTGGGGTTCTTGGCATAGAGCGATGTGCCTTAAGCGAAAAGCAATTGCTATGGTCGCATTTTCCTGCGGAAAACGCAGTGCCTTCAAAACGAGCGCGTGCTCGAGCGCCGGGGCGGCCGCCGCAGCCCTTCGTTCCGGCGATCTGACTTCACGCGAGAGTTCCGGATTTTTTGATGCGCAGGCCGGCGTTTCGGACAAAGAAACCGCCGGTGAACGTCAGGCGTTGTACTCTAGTGCATCTCTAAGGCATCCATCAGAGTCGACACCCGAGGAGGCCACGGCCATGCGGCAATGCCCAAACGAGCTGAGCGCGAACAGTTCTCTAACTTCGCGACGCTTCCGCCCCCTTCTGGCAGTCGTGATCCTGGTCTTCTTCGGCCACCGCGCTCGGCTTGCGCGAGCGCAGGAGCGCCCGTCCGACGATCTGCGCAGGCTAAACCAGTCGGTCGACGCGCTCGTCAAGAGAGTTTCCCCTAGCGTGGTGCAGATTCTGGTCACGGGCTACGGCCCCCTCGAGGAAACCGACCACGGCAACACCAACTCGATTATCGGGAGGCAGCGGGCGATCGGATCCGGTTTTGTGATCGACCAGAGCGGATACATCGTGACGAATGCGCATGTGGTCGGCGGGGCGCAGCGCGTCGAAGTCGTTTTGCCGAATCCCGAGGTCGGGAGCTCGCTCGAGGCGGCGCTTTCCACGCGTACCCGTGTTGCCCCCGCTCAGATTGTTGGCGTATCGAAAGAACTCGATCTGGCGGTAATCAAAGTCGACGCGGGGAAGCTGCCCGCTCTTTCTCTGGCGGACTACCGCAAGCTGGGACAGGGCGAGATGGTCTTTGCCTTTGGGAGCCCGGAGGGACTGCGAAATTCGGTCACCATGGGCGTGGTTTCCGCCGTCGCGCGGCAGACCGATCCCGACTCGCCGCTGGTGTACATCCAGACAGACGCCGCCATCAACCCGGGAAACTCCGGAGGCCCGCTGGTCAACGTCGATGGCCAAGTGGTCGGAGTAAGCACCTTCATCCTCTCGCAGTCGGGAGGAAATGAAGGGCTTGGCTTTGCCATCCCGAGCGGAGTGGTCGGCCTGGCCTGCCGGCAGTTGCGCAAGTTCGGCCACTTGCATCGGGCGCAGATTGGCATCGGGCTGCAGACCATCACGCCGACATTGGCCGCTGCCTTGCACCTGCCGAGGAATTATGGAGTGGTTATCTCTGACGTATCGCCAGACAGCCCGGCGGCAGCTTCCGGATTGCAGATTGGCGACGCGCTGGCCTCGATAGATGGGAGACCCGCCGACAATCTTCCGTTCGTCGCCTTTCACTTTTATTCTCTCGAATACGGTCAAAGAGTCCATCTGGAGGTTCTGCGCGGGAAGGATCGCCTGTCGTTTGATGTGCCTGTGGCCGAGCCACCGCGTGACATGGACCAAGTCGCCGCGCTGGTGGACCCGGAGAAAAGCCTGGTTAAGACGCTCGGAATCCTTGGCGTGGAAATTGATCAAAGGATTGCCGCCATGGTCCCGGATCTGCGCGATCCGTTTGGAATTTTTGTAGCCGCGCGCTCGACCGGGGCAAGCGTGGAAGTGCCCTTGCTTACCGGCGACGTGATTCGAACTCTGAACGGACAACCGATGACCACGCTCGAGCGGCTTCGCAGCGCGCTCAAATCCCTGCCGCCGGGGGCGCCTGCGGCCCTGCAGATTCAACGTGATCAGAAGTTGCTCTTCGTCGCCTTTACCCTGGATTGAGCGTCGCGATCGGGCTCCGACCGAAGAGACTCGAAGATGCGCCGTTCCTCTAGGAATAGAGCAGATTCGCGTCCGCACACCATCCCGACAAATCCTTGATCGAGTTGACCGGGCCTTGCACTACAAAGCGTCGATGGTAGAGCAGAAGCGCACGCAAACCGGCGAGTTCCTCGCCCCCTCCCGCTCTCCCCGGCCCGCCATGCAGGCAACTGGGAACCACGTTGCCGTGGCCCGTGTACTGACCGCCAACCGAAGAATCCACCGCCATGATCCTTCCGTGAAGATCGCCGACGCCGAGCACAACTTCCCGCAGCAAGGCGGGATCGTTGGAAAAGATGGAGGCCACGAGCGAACCGTTCCCGCGACGAACCATGGGGATGAGATCGTTCGCGTTATCGTAAGCGATCAGAGTCGCTACCGGTCCGAATACTTCGAGGTCATGCACATATTTCGACGCGAGCCCGTTGTTGCTTGCGAGAAGGGTGGGCTGAACGAACGCGGACTTTTGCCTATCGGCGTCGACCGGCTGGAAGTGGGCGTCGCCGCCAAATACGACCGAGCATTCCGATTCGAGTTTCTTGAGCCCTTCCAGGCAGGCGGATTGCTGCGCCTTGTTCACCACCGGGCCAACTTTCACCTCGGCATTGCGGGGGTTCCCCACTTTCATGGTGCTCAGGCGGGACGAAACGGCTTCGCCGAAGGCTCTGAGAGTTTCGCTTGGCGCAAAGACGCGCCGGATCGTCGTGCATTTCTGCCCCGCCTTGAGCGTCATTTCTTTTACCACTTCCTTCACCAGAAGGTCGAACAGTTCTGTCCCCGGAGCGCCATCCCGCCCGAGGATGGCGGAATTGATGCTATCGGCTTCGATGTTCACGCGTACCGAACGTTTGAGGACATGGGCATGAGAGCGCACGCGCGCGGCGGTGTCCGCGGAGCCGGTGAAGGAAATGATGTCTTCTTCGCGAACATGATCGAGCAGTTCGCGAGCCGAACCGCAAACCAGGGAAATGGCGCCCACGGGCAGAATGCCGGCCTTCACAACGTCCTCCACCATCCTGTGGGCGAGCCATGCCGTCGGGGAAGCAGGCTTCACGCAGATAGGAACACCCGAGAGAAGCGCAGGTGCGGCCTTTTCGCAAAAGCCCCAGGCGGGAAAATTAAAAGCATTGATGAACACCGCCACGCCTTTGCCAGGCATGAGAAAGTGCTGGGCGCCGAACACACCGGTCTTGGAAAGAGGCAAGGACGCGCCTTCCTTGAGCATCTTCCCTTCCCCCAGGGCGCGCCCAATTTTGGCGTAATACTTCATGGTATAAAGCGCGCCGTCGACGTCGAAAGAGGCATCCGCCTCGGTGGCCCCGAGGTTCAGCAGGGAAAGACGAAAGTACTCGGGCCGGTTCGCGGAAAGCAGTTCGCCGACTTTGGCCAGCATTTCCGCCCGCTCTCGGTAAGTGAGCTGCTGCAAGCGTGGTCCGCCTTCCCTCCGGGCAAAATCGAGCGCAGCTTCAAGGTCCGCGCCTTGCGAGGAAATGCGAGCCAGTTCCTCGCCCGTTACCGGGTCCACGAGCTCGATGCCGGGGCCGGAGCCTTCGACCCATTCGCCGGCGAGATAATTAGCGAGTTTCATAACGAGTCCCTTCCTGGGAGGGTGGTGAGGTTGTCGGCACAATAATGCATATTAAGATTGACAAGCATCGCCTACCTTGTATTATAATGCATGCGGTACAGTGCTTCTGCATTATGGCGCCTCCGACAACCACGCCATCCAAGGGTCCTACTTTACCTCCGACAGGAACGTCTGAGAACGGCGATTTTCTCCTCTCTCTTGGCCGGCGTGTGCGCGAATCGAGGAACCGCCGCGGCCTGACCCGCAAGCAGGTGTCACAACAAGCCGACGTTTCCGAACGCCACCTCGCGCAACTGGAGGCCGGCGAAGGAAACATCTCGGTCGTGTTGCTCGAGAGGATCGCCGGGGCGCTCCAGGTGCCCATGGCCAGCTTGTTTCTGCCGCAAACCGACGAGCCGGCGGAAAAGAGATTGATCCAAAGATTTCTCGAGCGCCTGCCTCAGCACCGCCTCGAGGATGTGGTCTTTCGGCTGATGCGCGACTTTGGCCACGAAGAGAAGATGCGCCGGATGCGCATCGCCCTGATTGGGATGCGCGGGGCGGGCAAATCTACGCTCGGAGCAAGGCTGGCCGCGGAATCAAACCAGCGCTTCGTCGAACTCGATAGCGAAATCGAGAGAGATACGGGAATGCCCCTCGGCGAGATTTTCTCTCTCTACGGGCAAGCCGGTTTTCGCGCGATGGAGAAGCGGACACTGGAAAAGGTGCTGAAAGAGAACGAGCGCGCGGTGGTGTCCACGGGAGGCGGGATCGTCTCGGAAAAAGAGACTTTTGATTATCTCCTTTCCCACTGCTTCACCGTGTGGATCAAGGCGCGGCCGGAAGAACACATGTCGCGGGTCGTGGCGCAGGGCGATGTTCGTCCCATGGCGGCGAACGATCAGGCCATGGAAGATTTGCGCCGTATCTTGGAGGCCCGCGAACCGCGCTACCGGAAAGCCGACGTGGTGCTGGATACTTCGGGAGCGTCCGTGGAAGAGAGTTTTGCAAAACTAAAAGCGACGTTGCAAGCGAATTTGCAATAGGAGGACGGTGTGGACGTAGCGGTTAGTCAAGAGGCAAAGACCAAACCAGCCGCAGTGGATTATCAGACCGAGCCTTCGCGCTACAAGCACTGGCGGCTTTCCTTCGATCCTCCGGTGGCGACGCTCACGATGGACGTCGCCGAAGACGGCGGGATTCGTCCCGGCTACAAGCTGAAGCTGAATTCCTATGACCTCGGAGTGGATATCGAACTTCACGACGCGCTCGAAAGAATCCGGTTTGAGCATCCGGAAATCCGCTCGGTGGTTTTTTCGAGTGCCAAGAACCGCATTTTTTGCTCGGGTGCCAACATCTACATGCTGGGCCTTTCCTCGCACGCCTGGAAGGTAAATTTCTGCAAGTTCACCAATGAAACGCGGATAGGCATCGAAGATGCGAGCCGATACTCGGGACTGAAGTTTCTCGCCGCGTGCAATGGAACCACTGCGGGCGGCGGGTATGAGCTGGCTCTGGCCTGCGACGAAATCATCCTTGTCGACGACCGTTCATCCGCCGTGAGCCTGCCGGAGCTGCCCCTGCTGGGAGTTCTTCCGGGAACGGGCGGGCTGACGCGTCTGACCGACAAGAGAAAAGTGCGCAAAGACCTTGCCGACATGTTCTGCACCAATCAGGACGGCGTACGCGGGCAGCGAGCCAAAGATTGGGGCTTGGTGGATGAGATCGTCAAGCCGCAACAGTTTGCCGAACATGTCAAGCAGCGGGCGCTGAAGCTTGCCGAATCCTCCGATCGACCCGTGGATGCAAAAGGCGTGCCGCTCGCGCCGCTAAAGAAAATCGCGGACCACGCGGGCCTGCATTACGAATACGTGGACGTGCAGTGCAACCGGTCGGGGCGCACCGCGACGATTACCGTGCGTGCGCCGGAAGGGTCGAGCGAGCAGACGGTCGAAACGGCCCTCGAGGCAGGTGCCCACTGGTGGCCGCTGCAAATGGCGCGCGAGCTCGACGACGCCATCTTGAGCCTGCGCACCAACGAACTCGAATTGGGGCTGTGGGTCATGAAGACGGCCGGGAGCCCGGAGGCGGTCCTGGCGATCGACAAATTGCTCTTGAGCCGGCAGGACAACTGGTTCGTGCGCGAAGTCCTGGGAAGGATGAGGCGCACCTTCGCGCGGCTGGAAGTGGCGTCGCGCTCCCTTTATGCCATCGCCGAGCCGGGTTCCTGTTTCGCGGGCTCGCTGCTCGAACTGGCTCTGGCGGCGGACCGCATCTATATGCGGGATAGCGAAGAAAGCGCGAGCGGGACCACCATCACGCTTTCGGAGATGAACTTCGGACCGCTGCCGATGGCCAATCACCTATCGCGGCTGGCGGCGCGCTTCTACGAGGATCAGGCGCATATCGCATGGTTACGCGGGCAAATCGCAAAGAAACTTTCCCCGCGCGAGGCCCTGGAAGCCGGTCTGGTCACCGCTGCGCCCGATGATCTCGACTGGGAAGATGAAATTCGCCAAGCGATGGAATCGCGCGCGGCGCAATCTCCCGATGCGCTGACGGGTCTTGAGGCCAACTTGCGGTTTGGCCCAAAGGAAACACCGGAAACTCGGATTTTTGGCCGTTTGTCGGCCTGGCAGAACTGGATCTTCATCCGGCCGAACGCCGTCGGACCCAGCGGCGCGTTGAAGGTCTATGGCACGGGCGCGCCAGTGAAATTCGATTGGGAAAAAGTCTAACGGAAAGATTCCGGAAAAGACTGAGGGAAGTCATGATCAATTACACGGAAAAAATTCCAAACAACGTCGATTTGGGAAGAGACCGCGTGTTGCAACGCGCGCTGGAGCATTGGCAGCCGGCGTTTCTCGGCTGGTGGTACGACATGGGGCCCGCCGAAAGCCGCAACTACGACGTCTACCTGCGCACGGCGATAAGCGTGGAGCCGGACGGGTGGGCGCAATTCGATTATGTGAAAATGCCGGAATACCGCTGGGGAGTTTTCTTGCAGCCGCGCGATGAAAACCGGCAGGTGAATTTCGGGACGCACAAGGGTCAGCCCGCATGGCAAGAGGTGCCCGGGGAATATCGCTCGACGCTGCGGCGCATCATCGTGACGCAAGGCGACACGGAGCCCGCTTCGGTCGAACAGCAGAAAATGCTGGGGTTGTCCTGTCCGTCTCTCTATGACCTGCGGAACATTTTTCAGGTGAACGTCGAAGAAGGGCGCCATTTGTGGGCCATGGTCTATCTGCTGCATCGCTACTTCGGGCGCGACGGGCGCGAAGAAGCGGAAGCGTTGCTCGCGCGGCGCTCCGGCGATACCGACAATCCGCGCATCCTCGGCGCCTTCAATGAACCGACGCCTGACTGGCTGGCGTTTTACATGTTCACGTTTTTTACCGACCGCGACGGAAAATTCCAGCTTTGTGCTTTGGCGGAATCGGGCTTCGATCCGCTTGCGCGCACCTGCCGCTTCATGCTGACCGAGGAAGCCCATCACATGTTCGTGGGTGAAACCGGCGTAAGCCGCATTATTCAACGAACCTGCGAAGTGATGAAGGAGAATAAGGTCGAAGATCCTGCCGACCTGCGCGCGCTGGGAGTGATCGACCTAGAGACCATCCAGAAATACCTGAACTTCCACTATAGCGTCACGCTGGACCTTTACGGCTCCGATGTTTCCTCCAACGCGGCGAATTACTTCACCAGCGGCCTGAAAGGACGCTTCCGCGAGACGAAGCTCGAGGACGATCACGTGCTTAGCGGTGCTGTTTATCCCGTCTCGGAGGTCGTGGGCGGCAAGATCGTGACCAAGACGGTTCCGGCGCTGACGGCACTGAACGAGCGGCTGCGCGACGACTACATCGACGAGATTGCCGACGGCGTCCGCCGCTGGCAACGAGTGATCGATCAAGCCGGCATTCCCTTCCGCCTGACCCTGCCGCACAAAGGCTTTCATCGCGAAATTGGAAACTTTGCCGGCCTGTTCATCAGCCCCGAAGGCGAAGCACTGACCGAAGAGGCGTGGAAAAAGCATGAATTCGAATGGCTGCCAAGTCCGCAAGACTACGCCTTCGTGCAGTCGCTGATGAGCGGCCGGGTGACCGAGCCGGGAAAGTTTGCGAACTGGATTGCGCCGCCGCTCCGCGGCATCAACAACCAGCCCCTGCATTTCGAATACGTCCGTTTCAACTGATGGCCAGCAAAGCTCGCGCGGTCTCCCGGTAAAGGCGGAATTTTGTGCAGCCGATCATCGACATTCACGTTCATATCATGCCGTATAGCATGATGAAGCCCTCCGCGATGGAGTTGATGAAGAAGGGGCGCAGGGACTACGCGGACGTCGAGCGCTATTGCGCCGATCCCAAAGCCTTCCTCGCATTTCTGGACACGCTTGGTGTGGAACGCGCCGGGCTCATCAACTACGTCGCTCCGCGAATTATCGGCTTCACGCCCGAGGTGAACGACTGGAGCGCGCAATACTGCAGCGCGGCGCCGGACCGCCTCATCGCGTTCGGCGGAGTTCTCCCCGGAACGGTTCGGGATCCCGGGGCCGAAGTCGACCGTCTTGCCAAGCTCGGAATTCGCGCCATCAAGATGCACCCTTCTCACCAGGCGCTCTCGCCAAACGACTACCTGGACGGAAATCGCGGGTTGGCCGCGGTCTACGAGCGCGCGCAAGCGCATGGCTTGCCGATCATGATCCACACCGGAACTTCGATCTTCCCGGGAGCGCGAAATCTGCATGCGCAGCCGATGCTGTGCGACGACGTCTCGGTCGATTACCCGAATTTGGTGGTTATTCTGGCGCACGGTGGCAGGCCGCTGTGGATGAACGAGGCGTTTTTTCTCGTGCGCCGTCACAAAAACATGTACATGGACATTTCCGGCATCCCGCCGCAAAAATTGCTGGCATATTTTCCGCGGATCGAGGAGATCGCCGACAAGGTTTTGTGGGGCACCGACTGGCCGGGCCCCGGGGTTCCCGAGATCAAAGGGAACATCGAGAAATTCAAGGCGCTGCCGATAGCGGAAGCCGCCAAGAGGAAAATTCTTTATGACAATGCCACGCGGCTGTTCCCGAAGTGAAGCGGATTTCCTCCGGATTTCGCTCGCGCCGTTCGAACAACTGGAAACGAGTGTAGGTTAGGTTAGACGTGCCGTTTCGACGAGCGCGAAGATCGCGAGAATCGGAACACGCCGTGATGCCCCTCGAACAACAGAGCGTGGAGAACGCGCCGAGGGAAAAACTGCGCGATGTGCAGGCGAAAAAGCTCCGGGAGTTGCTTCGCCTCCTTTTTGCGCGCAACCGCTTTTACACCGGGAAGTGGCGTGAAGCGGGCGTGGCCCCCGACGAGCTGCGCTCGCTCGCGGACCTTCGCAAGCTCCCGTTCACCTACAAATCCGAGCTCGTGCGTGCGCAGGACGAGGCACCTCCCTTCGGGACGAATGCGACTTTTCCTCCCGAAGCTTACTCGCGCGTGCATCAGACTTCCGGAACTACCGGCATGCCCTTGCGCGTCGTGGACACTCCCGAGAGCTGGGCATGGTGGGGGCAATGCTGGAGGTTCGTTTTGCGGGGCGCGGGCGTAACCCGGAGCGATCGCGTGTTTTTGCCCTTCTCGTTTGGTCCCTTCATTGGATTCTGGGCGGCGGTGGAAGGAGTCAGGCAGCTCGGCGCGATGATGATTCCGGGTGGCGGATGGGGTTCGCTCGAACGGCTTCACATGATGCGCGATCTCGGGGCCACCGTGGTTTGTTGCACGCCCACTTATGCGCTGCGGCTGGCGGAAGTTGCCCGCGAACAAAACTTTGATTTGCGTTCCATCCCGGTGCGAGCGCTGATCCACGCGGGAGAGCCGGGCGCGAACGTGGCGCAAACGAAGGCGCGCATTGAAGTGGCGTGGCATGCGAAGTGCTTCGACCACGCGGGCGCTTCGGAAGTAGGCGCGCATAGCTTCGAATGCGAACTTCAGCCCAAGGGAATTCACGTCATCGAGAGCGAGTTTATCCCCGAAGTGATCGATCCGCAGACCGGCAAAGAAGTCCAGCCTGGTGAAACTGGGGAGTTGGTCATCACCAATCTGGGACGCCCGGGATTCCCGGTGATTCGTTATCGCACCGGCGATCTGGTACGGCTGAATCTCAGCCCGTGTGCTTGCGGACGGACGTTTGCGCGCTTTGATGGCGGCTTGCTCGGGCGCGCCGATGACATGTTTACGATTCGCGGTGTGAATGTCTATCCCACGGCCATTGAAAACCTCATCCGCCAGTTTTCTGCCGTTGACGAATTCCAAGTTAGGGTCAAGACGCGGCAAGAAATGGGACACCTCGAAGTGCAAATCGAAGTCCATTCCGGCAACGATGCCGAGGATGTGCGCGCGCGTGTCGAGCAGGCCATCTATAGCGCGCTCTCTGTGCGTCCCGCGGTGACGGTGGCGCCGGCTGGCAGCCTGGCCCGGTTTGAGATGAAGGCTCGCCGCTTCGCGCGGCTGGACCAGGGCTAGAAAGCCGCGGCGCGCTCGCGTATTTCACGACCACCTTGCCAAGAATGCGTGTTGCTATGGCCGGCGTTCCTGAGAGTGAACACTGGTTCGTTTTATGAACATCTGTTCAGGAGTCCTTGACACAGGCCCAGGAAGGGAAGACACTTTGAGCAAGGGCCCCCAAGGGTGCCTGCTTTTTGGCCGCGGAGCGAACAACCGTGCCGCTCGATCAGCGAACCAAGGTTTCCCGGAATGGCCGCCAACAGCGGCGATACCAAGCGCGGAGCCTGGAGATTCTGCGCGCGGCCGGACGCCAGTTCCGCTCTCGCGGGTTTGTGGAAACGGGGATGCGCGACATTGCCAAAGCCGCCGAGCTGTCCCCGGCGAATCTCTACAACTACTTTCAGGGCAAACACGAAATTCTGTTTTTCTGTCAGGACAGTTCGCTCGATCGCATGCTCGCGGCGCTCGAAAGGGCGCGGCGCGCCAAGACCAGCGCGGCGGCACGAGTGCGGCTGGTCATTGTTTCCCATCTACGCTGCCTGCTCGACGAAGTCGAAGGCTCCGCGGCACATTTGTTGACCAACGCTCTGCCGCCGCGCCAGCTACGTTATCTGGTTGCGAAACGCGACCGCTACGAACTGGGCGTGCGCAGCCTGATTGCCTCCGGCATGCGGGCCGGGGAATTTGTCTCTGGCGACGCGGCGCTCGTGGCCCGCGCGATGCTAGGCGCTTTGAATTGGAGCGTGCAATGGTTTCGCCCGGATGGGCCACTGACCGCTGAGGAAATCGCGGAACAATTGGCGGACTATCTCCTTCGCGGCTTGCTCGCAAAGCCCGACTCGCTCAGACGATTTGCGCCCGAAGGAGAAATGAAGCGGATCCGGGCGAAGCAGATTTCCGCAAGATACGCGGATGAGATTAGCGGCACGGTAGGGCAGGGAAAGGTGAAGGTCAATGGCGACGCTCCCTCTTGAATCACAGAAGACCGCGCAGATCCGGTTCACGCTGAATGGCGAAGAAGTCGACGTCTTGTTCGCTCCGTACAAAACCCTGCTGGAGGTCCTGCGCGAAGATCTCCTCCACACCGGGACGAAACATGGCTGCGAGCTGGGAGAATGCGGCGCCTGCGCGGTTCTCTTGGATGGCAAGGCGGTGCTTTCTTGCCTCGTTCTTGCGCTCGAGTGCGCGGGAAGACGAGTCTTGACGATCGAAGGGCTCAGCGCCGATGGAAGGCTGCACCCCCTGCAGGATGCCTTTGCCGACCTCGGCGCGGCGCAATGCGGCTATTGCACGCCGGGGATTCTGGTAACGGCAAAAGCGCTGCTCGATCGGAATCCGCATCCGGACCGCGATCAGATCCGCGAAGCGCTTTCGGGAAATCTCTGCCGGTGCACCGGCTATCTCCAGATTTTTGAGGCCGTGGAGGCTGCGATCGTCAAGACTTCAGAAGAGGAAAAAGAAACCCATTAAAGATCGAGCGGCACGCCTAAGGGCGTGCCCTCCAGAGGATAGATGTCGGAGCAAAACGAAAAATCCAGCTCGCCGGTCGCGGGTTCCGGCTCGCCTGGCGAAGGGTTTCGCGTCATTGGCGTGCCCCGGCGCCGAGTGGACGGCCGCGCCAAGGTGACCGGGCAGACTCGCTTCGCCGACGACATTTGTTTGCCCCGCATGGCGCACTGCAAACTCCTGCGCTCTCCGCATCCTCACGCGCGCATCCGCAGGATGGATGTGTCGCGGGCACTGGCGCATCCGGGCGTCTATTTGGTTCTCACCGGGAAAGATCTTCCCGTCCAGTACGGGATTTTGCCGGTGAGCCAGGACGAGCAGGCGCTCTGCCTCGACCACGTCCGGCATGTGGGTGATCCGGTTGCGGCGGTTGTCGCCCGCGAAGAACTGACGGCGTTTGAAGCTCTGGATCTCATCGATGTGGATTACGAGATTCTTCCGACTATCTGCGATCCTGAGGAAGCGCTGGCCACGCCCGAGCCGCGCATCCACGAATACGGCGAGGAAGGAAACATCCACAAATTGGTGGCGCTCGAATTCGGAGACGTGGAACAAGGATTTGCCGAGGCGGATGAAATCTTCGAGGACACTTTCTTCTATCAGGGAAACACGCATCTTCCGATAGAGCAGCACGCTTCGGTGGCCATCAAGGATCCCGATGGGAAACTGACGATCTGGTCCAGCACGCAAACGCCGCATTACCTGCATCGCGCTCTGGCAAAAGTGCTTGCAATGCCGCCCGCGCACATTCGCGTGGTGGCCACGCCGAATGGCGGCGGGTTTGGAGGCAAAAGCGATCCTTTTCATCATGAAATCGTTGTTGCCAAGGCCGCGCTGCTGCTCGATCGTCCGGTCAAAATCTGCCTCACGCGCGAAGAAGTTTTCTACTGCCACCGAGGACGCCACCCGGTGCTGATGAAATTCAAGACCGGCGTGAAAAAGGACGGCACGATCACCGGCCTGCACCTGCGGACGCTCATCGACGGCGGCGCGTATGGTTCCTATGGGGTCGCCAGCACTTATTACGCGGGCGCGCTGCAAACAACTACCTATCATATTCCGCGCTACCGTTACGAAGGCTGCCGGACGTTTACCAACAAACCCCCTTGCGGGCCCAAGCGGGGACACGGCACGCCGCAGCCGCGTTTCGGCCAGGAAGTGCAGCTCGACAAGATCGCGGAGAGACTTCGCATCGATCCGGCGGATTTGCGTTTGCGTATCGTGGAAACGCCAAACACGGTGACCGCAAATTTCTTGAGCTTGGGCACCGTGAATCTCGGCGAGTGCATTCGGCGAGTCGTGGAGGCTTCCGATTGGAAAACCAAGTTCCGCAAGCTCCCCGAAGGCCGCGGGGTGGGCATGGCGTGCTCCGCGTATTTAACCGGAGCGGGCTTGCCCATTTATTGGAACAAGATGCCGCACTCCGGCGTGCAATTGAAATTCGACCGCGGCGGCGGCGTCAGTGTTTTCTGCGGGGCGACGGAAATCGGGCAGGGATCCGATGATGTTCTTGCGGGCATCGTGGCGGAAGTTCTTGGCATCGACCCGTTTGATGTGCGCCTGTTCACCGGCGACACGGACTTAGGCCCCGTGGATTTGGGTTCGTATTCGAGCCGTGTGACCTTAATGGCTGGAAATGCTGCGTTACAGGCGGCCGAGCGCGGGAAGGCGCTCCTCGCCGAAGCGGTCGCGCTGAAATTCGAAGTGCCGAAAGAGCGCTTGCGTTTCGCGGGCAAGCGCGTCTTTGATTCCGCCGCGCCCGACGAAGGCGTCAGTTTCGCAGAAGCGATTTGTCTCGCGGAGGCGCGCTTCGGAACGATTGGCACGGTGGGCTCGTACACTCCGCCAAAATCGCCGGCCCTTTACAAAGGCGGGGGCGTCGGGCCGTCGCCAACCTATTCCTATTCCGCCGCGGTCGTCGAAGTGGAAGTGAACCCTCTGACGGGCTGGGTGCATGTGAGGAAAGTCTGGATGGCCCATGACATCGGGCGGGCCCTCAACCCGACGCTGGTGCGCGGGCAGGTGGAAGGCAGCGTCTACATGGGGCTCGGCGAAGCGCTGATGGAAGAGCAGGAGTTCCGCCGGCTACCAAAGCGGCTTTCCCATGCGCTGGTGCACAAATTTCCCTCCATGCTCGAATACAAAAGCCCGACTTCGCTGGACATGCCGGAAGTGCTGACCGAGCTCATTGAGGATCCCGATCCTCGCGGTCCCTTTGGGGCCAAGGAAGTCGGGCAAGGGCCGCTGCTGCCAATCATGCCTGCGGTCGCCAACGCGGTTTACGACGCGGTGGGCGTGCGCATTGACGAAGTCCCCATCACCCCGGAAAAGGTCATGAAGGCGCTCGCCGAGAAGAGAGCGGGCCGCGAGCCACGCTTCGGCCCGGACCATTTCCCGCAGGTCCATTGGCCGGAAGCGCTGCGGGTTCCTCCGCCGTGGGAGGGCGGCGACGGCAACGCCGTGAACGAGGTCCAACGCGAGAAACCGCGCGCCGCGAAAGAGAAGGTGCTCGCGCCATGATGCGTCTGCCACTGTTTGCATTTCGCGCACCCGAGACGGTGGCGGAAGCCGTGCGCATTCTCGACGGTGAGGGGCCCAAGGCCATGCCACTCGCAGGTGGCACGGACTTGCTGCCGAACATGAAGCGGCGGCAACAAGTTCCAAAGACTCTGATGAGTCTCGGGCACATTCAAGAATTACATCACGTGGAATGGAGCGATTCGGGATCGCGGCTCGGCGCCTGCCTGACACTGTCTCAGATTGCCGCGGATCCGCGCTTTCGTAATGGTATGACGGCCCTGGCACAGGCAGCCTCCTTTGTCGCCACTCCGCAAATCCGCAACATGGCCACGCTTGGCGGAAATCTCTGCCTCGACACGCGCTGCAATTATTACGATCAGAATTACGAATGGCGAAAGTCCATCGGGTTCTGCCTGAAAAAGGATGGGGACATCTGCTGGGTTGCTCCGGGCAGCAGAAAATGCCTGGCGGTTTCTTCCTCCGATACCGCGCCCGCGTTGATGGCCCTCGGGGCGCGGGTTCGCTTGGTTTCACGCGCCGGTGAACGTGAAGTGCCCCTCACCGAGCTTTACCAAAACGATGGCATCCACTACAGCAAACGCCAGCCCAATGAGCTTTTGACCGAAGTGCTCCTGGACTCCTGCGATGGCTGGAAGAGCACGTATTGGAAGCTGCGCCGCCGGGGCTCTTTCGATTTCCCGGTCTTATCGGTTGCGGCAGCCCTGCTGTTATCTTCGAAAGACATCGTCCGCGAAGCCCGCATTGTGGTGGGCTCGGTGGCGTGCCGCCCGCTCCTCGCCGCCGAAGCCGCGAGATCGCTCGTGGGCGGGCCGCTCGACGAGGAGTCTATCGCCAAGGCGGCGACTCTCGCCGCGCGCATGGCCAAACCTCTGGACAACACCGATTTCGACATGACCTGGAGAAAGCGGGTGACCGCGGAATTCGTGACTTATGCGCTGCGCGAACTCCGCGGCGATGACATGCGCCCCGAGCGATTGCTCCTCACGCGCCATTCTTCGAGTCTCTGACCGCTGTTTGGGATGGATGGAAACGCAAAAGCTAGTTCTGCTGCGAACAAACTCCTTTCCTCGTCTTCAACTCATAGTGGTCCGTATAGGTTGATGATGGCCTGTACAGATCCCGTCAGTAACCCGCCTACTACCACAGCTGCGCCTTTCGTGAGCAAAGCGAAAAATAGCAGAGGGAGTTCCTCATTCAATGATTGCTTTTTGACTAGCGCTGAAGACTTGGGCACGAAACGCAAAGGAAATAAGCTGGCGGTCCCCTGAGCGGTCAGGCGGAAGACATGATCGTAACTGTTGCGACTTCTTGAGGGAGCATTTCAGCTTGCCGGTAGGCGAATTGGATGTACAATCAGCCCACCCTTCAAGCCCAAGTCCATTTCTCTGCCCAAAAACCCATAGCGGCGCAAAGAAGGGGGGGGCTTTAGCGCAAATTCCCGAGACAAAAGGAGAATTCATGATTCGAAGGTTAAGTACGTCTTTGCTGAGAATCGTGGCGCTTTTGTCGGTGGTGAATACGGTTTGCCAGGCGCAATCCCAATCCTCGTTAACTCGTCATGTGCGGCAAGTTACTCGGAATGGGCAGGCGCGGCCTCTTGGGCGCCTCTCCCAAATCGAGACCATCCGTCTTGTACTGGTTCTGCCGCTGCGTGACCAGACCGCGCTCGAGAACTTTCTCAAGGAACTCTACAATCCGTCAAGCGCGTCTTACCGGCAGTATCTGACCGTGGAAGAGTTCACAGCGAAATATGGACCCACTCAGGAAGACTATGACGCCGTAATTCGTTTCGCGGAAGCGCACGGTCTTACCGTGGTTGGCACGTCGCGCAATCGGATGAACGTGGACGTAACCGGGTCGGTAGCGAACATTGAGAAAGCCTTGCACCTGACCATGGGGACCTATCTGCACCCTAGCGAAAATCGCATCTTTTACGCACCGGACAGAGAACCTGCACTAGACCTGCCGTTCCAGTTATGGCGCATCGCGGGGCTCGACAACTATGCGATCCCGCATCCGGCAGGGCTGCATCACCGAAAGCAGAGTGCCATCGCGAACGCTACCACGGGCTCCGGCCCGGCGAGTTCCTTTTTGGGCAGTGACATGAGGGCAGCCTACTACGGTGGAACATCTCTCACTGGCAGCGGCCAGTCGCTCGGACTGGTGGAATATTATGGAACCGATCTGGCGGATTTAAACACGTACTTCAGCAACATCGGCCAAACGAACCGCGTCCCGGTCACCCTGTTATCCACGGACCGGACCAGCACAAGCTGCTTCTATCCCGTCTGTGACGATACCGAGCAGACTCTCGACATGACTCAGGCGCTCGGGATGGCCCCGGGCCTGTCCAACCTGGTGGTGTATGTGGGCTCGAGCGATGCCGCCATTTTTAACGCCATGGCTACGGCGAGCCCGCTCGACGCACAGTTGAGCTCTTCATGGACCTGGACTCCGCCCGATCCCAATGTTGACAACCCGTACTTCCAAGAGTTTGCGGCGCAGGGGCAGAGTTTGTTTCAAGCGTCTGGCGACAGCGGGGCGTGGGGGTCCGGTTCGGCGATTTACCCGGCGGATGACCCGTACGTCACGTCGGTCGGCGGAACAGACTTAACGACCAATGGGGCTGGCGGAGCGCGGAGTTCGGAGACCGCCTGGGTGGATGGGGGAGGAGGCATTTCTCCGGATCGCTATGCGATTCCTTCCTGGCAGACAACCGCGGCGAGCAGTTGCTCGGGCTGTTCAATGGCCTATCGAAACGGTCCGGACGTATCGGCAAACGCGAATTTTACGTTTTATGTCTGCGCCGACCAGTCCGGCTGCACGGCTAACTACTATGGCGGAACGAGTTTCGCTGCGCCGATGTGGGCCGGCTACCTCGCTCTTGTCAATCAGCAGTCAGTTGCCAACGGCAATAAAACGGCGGGCTTCATCAACCCCAGTCTTTATGCCATTGGTGGCGGATCAAGCTACAGCAGCAGTTTTCATGACATTAACGGCGGGAGCAACGGCTATTCGGCAACAAACGGGTACGACTTGGCAACCGGTTGGGGCAGCCCGAACGGTGCTGGCCTGATTAATGCGCTCGCCGGAAGCTCGTCGAATCCCAGCTTCGGCTTATCCGCCTCGCCGTCTTCGGTTACCGTGACGCAAGGCAGTTCGGGAACGTCCACCATTACCAGTTCGGTCACGGGCGGATTTAACTCTGGCATTTCCTTGAGCGCGACGGGACAGCCGACCGGCGTGATGGTAGGCTTCAGTCCAACCTCGATTACGGGTGCTGGGACCTCGACTATGACGTTTACGGTCGCTGCGTCCGTTGCTGCCGGCACGTACAGCATTACGGTGAGAGGAACCTCCGGCAACACCACCAAAACGACCGCCGTCACGCTAACCGTGAATGCCACGTCCCAGCCGAACTTCAACGTCTCGGCCTCTCCATCCAACGTGACCGTCACGCAGGGAACCAGCGCTACAAGCGGTATCACCATCACCGCTCAGAACGGCTTCGCGGGAACAGTTAGCTTTGCCGCATCCGGTGTGCCGTCCGGTGCCGGCGCCACTTTCAATCCGACTGCGGTGACCGGCTCAGGAACTTCGACCATGACTTTGACGACGTCAACATCCACGCCGACCGGAACGTACACGATCACCATAGCCGCCAGCAGCACCAGCCCGAGCCTCTCGCACACGACGACGGTTACTTTGCTCGTGAACTCCGCGGGTTCGCAGAGTTTTTCCATTTCGACGTCTCCGTCTTCGCAAACGGTCACGGCGGGCAACCGAACTAGTTACACTGCAACGGTGACTCCATCGGGAGGTTTTACCGGCAGTGTGAGTTTGAGCGTGAGCGGACTCCCCTCGGGCGCCAACGCCACGTTCAGCACAAATCCCATCAGCGGCGGCTCAGGGACCAGCACCCTAAGCATTACCACAAGTTCTAGCACGCCGGCCGGAAGCTATACGCTCACGATCAACGGAACCAGCGGAAGCCTCATCAAGTCTGTGACCGTAGCTTTGGTTGTGAACTCTTTCTCCGTA
>QHYH01000083.1:0-20580 GCA_003223215.1 Acidobacteriota bacterium | reverse complement strand
CGGCTTCAACGGAGCGGTGAGTTTCCGCGTTCGCGGGCTGCCGACCAATTCGAGCGCCAGTTTCAACCCTCCCTCGGTGACCGGACAGGGAACATCCACCATGACGGTAAGTACCAACACGTTGACATCCACCGGGACGTTCACATTGCGGATCAGGGCAACTAGCGGCAGCGCGACCCATAGCTCGACGGTGCAGCTCGTCGTGCAGTAGCGCTTTCATCGAGTCACGAGGCCCTTGCTGAAATTTGTTCGCATCCGAGGGCGGAATGAAGCGCATGGCCGGGTGCGCGGATCCGTGGGAAGTCAGCGACGATTGCTCTCCCCAGTCGTTTAACACTGTTGGGAGAGCAACACATACCAGATGCGCCGTAAGGCTCCGTTCTTGAGAACGGGGATATAAGGCGCAGATTTTGGTGTATCGTTCTTTTGTCGCAAGACCTAGGGCCGGGCAGGCCCGATGGGAAGCCTTCAGAGATGCGGCGCAGTAAGGCCGATCGATGAAACAGGAACCCGCCGAAAGTGCTCTGGTTGAAACCAAACCAGGCTTCGTAGGAATCCTCGCCCTTTTTTGAGGGCGGGGAGGATGTCAAAGCAGCCCACGGCAGTAGTTCGTTCGGAGGCTCCAGCCGAAGTTCGAAGCGCCCCTTGCTGGACTAGTCCCGTAGCAGGCGCGACCTCTGTCTGCGCTCCCGGCCGCCCCATCACGTGCCGCGCAACCCGACACTCCGCTCCGAGGCTTCCACACGCCCCCAAAATGGGTGGGATCTCTCATTTGTTCTCACCGCAAAATGCTGGCGCATTAGCGCCCAGCGATTCGCACCTGCGCTGAATTTCGTCCTGCATCATCTTGCACGAGTTTTGCGCATTGCACGCCGCATGCGGTGCCGGCGACACGAGCAGGCACTGTCTCACTAACTCATTCGCTACCTGCTTCCCCACGCTCTTCGCGCAACCCTTCCCCGAGGCATCGCCCGCGACGAGCTCGCTTCCTGCCTGTACCAGGAACTCCCCGCTGCAACCTCGATCCACCCAGATGCCAGCGCGATCGTACCCCCACGTCGCACCTTCCGTGCATGTCGCTGTGCCAATTTGTCTTCTCAGTTGTACCTTGGCCCCCTGAGTATCCGCGTCGCAATAATTCCTTCTTCCGTCGTAGGAGGCGCAGCTGATCGTCTGGGCCTTGGGCGCGGCTGTCCCCGAGCTGGCCGGATGCCCCGGTACTCCCACTACAAAATCCGCCCCGCATCCTTTATCAACCCATATCCCCCGGGCATCGTGTCCCCACGAGGAGCCTTCTTTGCACTTCGCATCGCTCCGCTGCCTCACGAGCTTCACGCCGTTGCTGGTATCCGCCTGGCAAACCTTTCGCCGGCCATCTTCTGACGCGCACGTTATCGTCCTGGCAGCACTTTCGCCGCCAGCATTGCCGCTGTTTTCACCGCGTCCCAAAGCAAACTCACCGCCGCATCCCTTGTCCACCCAGATTCCCTCTTCGTCGTAGCCCCACGACTCACCCTCTTTGCACGGCGTCTCGCTGCGCTGCCGCACCAGTCTCGCGCCATACCTCGTGTCCGCCTCGCAGTAATGCTTCTCACCGTCTTCGGAAGAACACGAAATCGTCTGGCTCCGGTGCTCCTGTGGCGACTGCGGGCGCCATGCCCCACGGCCAAAGAGGAAGAGGGCCGCCAGGAAAGCGAGAATACACTGGCAAAGTCGCATGCGATTCTCCTGCGATGGTTTGAGGCCAGGGCGCCAAGTCGAGACAGCCGTTCACTCACCGCCTTCGGGCAGTGTTTTGCGACTATCCTCAACTTCCAGACTGCCTTCCAGAGAAAGGGCGATGGCCCGCTCGATTATAGCAACGCATTTTCAAAATCACCGAAGCAGGAAAGATAACCCTGCTGCATACGTTCACGACAACCCCCAGACGGGATTTTATGATCAGAGCTACCACCCCGCGTCGCTCGCAGAAGGCTCCGACGGGTTTCTCGCCGGAGTGAACAGCGCGGGAGAAGGGTGTTCGGGCTCGTTCGGGAGCCAGTGGTAGGTGACCGAACTCTCGTTCAGTCTCATGCCGCGAACTAAATCGCCGGCACATAGCACATAAAGCGCCCGCCGTTATTGAGCGCGTGACACTGGGAAAAAGGCTTGACCGCGGCTTGCAAGCCAGTAGCGAATTGCGACGCCGACGCTTATACAGCTGAGGATACTCACGGTCCCGAGACCTCCTGTAAGGGCACAGTGAGCGATCTCAGGAATGATTCGGTAGTCAGTGAAGAAAGAGTGCAGTAACAATAAAAGACGCAACATGTTTGCTCCTTAGCCTAATCTCCTTCTTTGGCGGGTGCGGTCACGCTGGGCGATCCCGCCCCACGGCGCAGTGAGCGAACACAAGCAACGCGAAGTAAGTCCATTGGTTAACGACCGCGATAGAGTGGGCGTACTGTTCAGTGATTTCCGTGGCGGGACCGACAGCCGCGACCCAACTGCCGGACCTAATCAGGTAGTACACAACGACCAGTCCCCCCGAATGCGAAACGATGTTGTAGACCGCGCGAAAACGCGTCCAGTCTGGGCGGACAAGGTTAATGGTCGCCCGCACGATTTCGGCAACCGTGAGCAACACGATCGGGAAATACACCTGATACCAGATGGGAGCGAGCTTCAAAAAACTCGCCGCGGGACCGAGGATCAGGAAGGGATAGCGCTGCACTCCGGTAACCCTGGCCGCGCTCGATGGGCAGGCTGCTGTTCTTCCCGTTCTTCAAGTCCAGCCGCAAACCGCCGCATGTGCCACTGAGGTCCCAGCGGTCCGGATTTTTCGTCAGGTGGCGCTCGATCAGCGAAAAAATCAGCGTCACCGCGCCCAATTGAATAAAGAGTTGCAGTAGGCAAGAGGAAAGGACGTCATTGACCCCGACTTTCTGGCCGCTCACGCCCAGCGCGATGAAAATGATGGCGATGACCGCAAAGGTCAGGCCCAGGTTGAAAGACAACACCCTTACGTAGAAGGGAAATAGTACGGGCCCGATTAATTGGCGGCCAAACGCCAGTGTGCGATAGTCCTGGCGGTAACGACCGGCCAGCACCAGCGGGTTCCCGCGCCTCTTGAGCAGCGCCTGCTGTTCCGATTCCGTGAGCGGTCGGCCCAGCTCTCCTGCCATAACGCGCTCCGTAGGTTCGTCACAGCATTCCATTCAGAGAAGAACTGATGCTCTGCCACTCCCCGAGGAGTTGTTTCAAAATTAGCTTGCCGTCCGCGGAGAGACGGTAGAACCTTTTGTTGCGCTTCTCTTCTTCGCGCCATTCGCTTAGCAGCAGGCCTTGGCTCTCTAGGCGCCTCAGCAGCGGGTACAGCGTGCCTTCGTCAATCGCCATGCCCTGTTCCTCCAGAGTCTTGCGTAGCGTGTAGCCGTACCGCTCCTGGCGGAGAGCCGCGAGGCACGCCAGGACCAGGGAGCCCCGCCGCAGCTCCAGCCGCAGGTTTTCGAACAATTCGTGGTTGCTTGTACCATGTACCATATAGTGTACGATACACACTGTATCTCACACAGTATATTTTGTCAAGTACTTCTTTGTCTTTTTTAGAGAGAGCTTTTGCCGCTTAAACCATTTCCTTGCGCAAAAGCCCCCTCGCTGAGGGGGTTTTGTGCGTCCTAACGTCCCGCGCTAAGCTCTTTAGTTACGGTATTTACAGGTGTGGTTGTGGGTTCCGGAAATTGTGGCGGGCCAATTCCGGAAATTCTGGCACGGTCTGCCGTTCCCGGCAATGTCTCCTCCAAATTCAGATGACCCGTCCGCCCGGAGGGTCCATCGAGGTGGATGAAGCGTCCACGCTCCAGGACTCGATCCAGAATGGCGGCCGCCAGATCCTCGTCGTGCAGCACCTTTCCCCACGCGCGGAGCGGCTTGTTCGTGGTGAAAATCATCGGCCGCTTCTTGAGGTAGCGATGGTTCACCACATGGTACAGCACATTGGCGGCATCGGGTCCGTAAGATAGATAGCCAACTTCGTCGCAGACCAAAACGTGAGGATGAGTGTAGGTGAGCAACGCGTCCTGCAGCTGTCCTTTCTGGCTGGCGTTGGAAAGGTCCTCAATGAGTTTCGCAGCGGTGGTGCACAAGGTCTCAAAGCCATTCTGGATAGCCCGATAGCCGATGGCCACCGCCAAATGTGTTTTTCCCCGGCCCTCCTTCCCGTGCAAGATCAACGAGCGCCCCTCATTGACGAAGTCCGGCCCAAGATAGGAGCCCAGCACCGTCTTTCGCAAAGTTGACTGTAAGCTGAAATCAAACTCCTCGATGGTCTTGAAGAACGGGAAGTGAGCTTTACGGGTAAAGCGCACCAGCCGAGTTTGCTGACGATGCGCTACCTCCTCCGCCAGCAGAAAAGTGAGAAAGTCGCGATAGGACCACTCTTCCTTCTCGGCTCGGTCGGCGACCTCTTGGTAGATGCGGCGCGTTTGGGCCAGATTCAGGCGTCGCATCAAGGTCTCGAGCTCGCCTGCGGTGAGCTTTGGGATTTTCGGTCGGAGCTGCTCGGTGGACAGTTTTGCCTGGATGCCACTTTGAAAAAATCGCTCTGCGGAGTGCTCCGTATCGCGAAATTCTTTGACCATTTCTGTGGCTCTTCCCTCCCTCCGCGATTCTTTCCCCGCGGTCCTCGCCGTCAAGGGTTCGCTGCGCCGCGGCTCCCCCGCGCCCTTGACTGCTGCGGGCCGCTGGGAATCTGCTCCGCCAGGGAGGGAAGGTCCAGAAGAGAAGAGCCTCCTCGACTTACTGTTCACGTACTCACCTCCTCCGAGAAATTCAGCTTCCCTTGCAGAAACTCCTCCACAAAGGAGACATCGAACCGCTGTTCGTTCAAACCTTCTTCCATGGCCTCGCCGAGAACCTCCGGCCCGTGGCTCTGCAGAAGGTTGTGGAGTCGATCCACGTCCACCCACCACCCCCGGGGCCGGCGATGGACCAGCTCGGTGAGATAGCGAATCGCCGGTTCCCCTAACTCCAATAGCTGCTGTCGTTTCAGGTAGCGCTTCCCCCGCTTACCCGACACCGAAGCCACCAAGGCCGCACGGTGCTCTGCCAGCCAGGAGCTCTCCTGCGGCACAAATTTCCTCGGGTGCTCGGCCTTGTAGCGACCTGCCACGATCCGCACGCGATCGGCATAGAGGTAGAGCGTGGCGGGCATGCTGATGGCCTCCGGAGGCATCGAGTAGGCATGCCCTTCGTACAGCACCGTTCCCGTGGGGCCCACATAGATCGGGATGCGCAGGGCCAACTCTTCCGGCCGCACTTTCAGGGGCCGCAGCCGAGGGGCCTCTTCCGCCAAACGCGCGGCCGGAATGATTCCGTTCGCTCGGCAGGGTCGTTCTTCATTCACCTCGTGATGCCACTCGACGAGTTGCTGGCGAAGATCTTCTTCATCGTAAAACTTGCGGACCTTGAAGAAAGAAGACTTCACGAAGCCCACCAAGTTTTCGACGCTTCCTTTTTGCCGCGGTTGATAGGGCCAGCACAGCTCCACACCGATGCCGATCTCCAGCGTGGCGCAGGCAAAGACCGAATTCCATTTCGTCACTTTCCCGTTCTTCTCCCATTCCACAGCGATGGTCTTCGGCCGGTCGAACACGCACAACAACGGACGTCCACCCCAATCCTGAAGATGCTGCGCCAGAGTTCGCACCAAACTTTCCACCTTCTCGTCCTCGACCAAACTGACCCGGATATATCGCGAGTACTTCAGGCGAGAGGCGAAGAAATGCACCCGCTTGATGGAACCATCGAGAAACTTTGCGTCCACCTGCCCAAAGTCGTGTTGACTGAATTCCCCCGGCAAGCCTTCGAAACGAACCAGCGGCTTGCTCGTCTGGGGACGGATGGAGGCCACCAGCCCATACAGCGCCGTCTTGCCTCCCTCATAGCCCGTCTCACGAACTCGCCGAAGAATTTCCAGCGAAGGTAGATCGGGCTCTTGTTCCAGAATCGTTGCCACCTGCTTCCGGAAATTCTCGACTACGTTCGGCCTGCCGATCCGCCGCTGCTTGCGTTCTGCGGCGTCATCGACATGGACCACCGGGACTTCTTTGGCCAAGCGCTGCACTGAGCGCAGCCCGACCTCGGTCAAACGGGCCACCTCGGCTTGCGAATGACCCGCCTTAAGTAGAACCTCGACTTCGTGTCGCTTCAGCATTCCAAGCATCCTCCTCCCTCCGCCCAACCGGTCTAACGCCCGGGGGCATAGGGAGATTTTCTATCGCTTAGGGGTGGTACTAGGCCGCCAGAATTTCCGGAACGAACAGCGTCAGAATTTCCGGAACTCGCAGTGGTGCCTGTAAGCCTTTTTATACCTATCACTTACATGAAGCGTGTGCCCCGCAAGTAACAGCCACGCTAAGGCAGAGTACTCGAAGCTGAGGTAACTGATACTTGGATTTGGCGGTTCCTGCTTGCCTGAAGCGAATCGCTGGCCAACCCTCCAACCGGTTTTGCAGGGCGTCTCTGCGGGCTGCACGTACAATGGGTAGGACCGGGCGAGTCGAACTCCCGACACTGCGATGAAAACAAAGCCGCTGATCGAGAATTGGACATTGTAGCCGCACCGGAACGCATGAGGGCCGGGACTAGCGTGGCGCGTCTGAACCTCTTCCCTTGAGTTCTTCCGTCCCTAAATCGCTCCTGGATAACGAAAGAAAAAGACGATATCGTTTCGTTACGAAATTTCTAACGAAACAATCCTTTCGCGATGGCGACGCCGGAAGCGCAAGATGCCAGCAAAACTGGCTGGCGGTCTACGACATTTCTACGGGGCAGGTGCGCTTCCTGGGTTGAGATGCAGTCTCGGGCCTGCTGCCCGAGTTCGTCCCGGCACGTAAGGTTTGCGCGTTTAAGCATCTTCCTCTAAATCCCTCTTGAACCCAACGTCACCGCGCGACGAAAAGCAACCACGGCGTTCCGATCACCAGAAACACGAGCAGACAGAAGGCCGTGGTTAGAAAGCCAAGTCGGTAGAGCTCAACCTGAGTGAGGTACCCGCTGCCGACGAAGATGACGTTTTGACTCCCCCCTTGCGGGGTGATCGTCGAGAAGTAGCTGCTGGCAAAGAGCAGGGCGAAAGCCATCAAGGGTGCCGGAACGCCGGCCTTCACGGCAACCCCCAGGAAGACGTCGAAGAGAGCCAATATCTGCGCTGACTGGCTCACGAACATGTAGTGCATCAACACGTACAGCAAGAGGAGAACGACATACGCAACGGGCCAGGTGATTCCGCCAAGGAGCGACGTCAGCCGCGCTCCGACGTAGCCCATGAAACCCAGCTCGTTCAACTGGCCGCTCAAGGCAAAGAGCACCGCGAGCCAGATAAAGGTGACTAGGGTGCCTCCCTGCAGGTTGATGTCGTCGAGCGTCAGGACATTGGTTGCCAGCAGCGCACCGAGGCCGGCGAAAGCCACCGCGGCCAGGCTCAGGTTCAGTGTCCCCGCCATCACCCATCCTGCCACCATGAATGCAAAACTGACCGCGACGATCCGCTCGTCCCGGGTCAACCGTCCCATGGTGCGCAGGGCATCGCGTGCGGCCTTCGGTGCATCGGGGGTCTTGGTCACGCCGGGTGGAAACAATCTATACAGCATGAGAGGCAGCAACACGATCATCGTCAATATCGGAATCGATGCCGCAACGATCCACGAGCCGAAGTTGATCTTCACTCCATAGCGCTCCGCCAATGACACCGCGATTGGATTTCCCGACGTGGCGGTGAGCCAGAGCGCTGAGGAGACGCTGAGGCTGGCCATCCCGCAGAACATGAGGTAGCCACCCATCCGGCGGTTCTTCTGGTCCGGCATAGACCCGGAATTCTGCGCCAGGGAAAGAACGATGGGATAGAGCACGCCGCCGCGCGCCGTATTGCTCGGAAACGCCGGTGCGATCATGGCGTCGGTGAGAAAGATGCTGTAGCCCAACCCGAGCGTGGATCGCCCGAATAAGCTCACAACAAACAGGCTGATGCGCCGTCCGAGTCCCGATTTCACTACCGCGTTGGCGACCAGGAAGGCAACGACAACCAGCAGCACGCTCGCGTTCGCGAAACCAGCAAAGGCTTTGCCGGGATCGACGGTGCGGGTAAGCACGGCGGCCGATACCGCCAGCAACGAGGCCGTCAACAGCGGGAATGAATTCAGAATGACAGCGAAGATTGCCGCCGCAAATATCGCAAACAGATGCCAGGCCTCTTTTGTCAGCCCAGCTGGTATCGGCGAGAACCAAATGCCCAACGCGAGGGCGAAGGACAAGGCTTGTTTGAGCAGACTGCGGAGTCTCGTGCTGGGTGCGGGTCTGGTCATTGGCTTTGCCCTCCGCCAGGCGCGGCGGTCGCCGACCCTAATCGCGCCCGACCCTTGAGGTTCACGGCTCGCCCGCCAACGCTGCCATCCTCGGACTCAAGGATGAACCTCCACTCAAACGAGTACTCCCCGGTCACTCCGGCGTAACGGCCTGTTCCTCCGACGAACGTGCCCTGGATGTGGTTCCCGGCTGCTACGAATTCACCCTTCAATTCGCTGTAGACCTTATCTCCGTGCTCGTCCGTCCAGACACAACGGCCCTGCATGCCGATGAGACTGTCGGTTAAGCCTATGGCCCGCGACTGGAACCCAACTCCTAGCCCACGATCTCCGGTCAGGACCAGCGATCCAGTTAGATCGAAGATCGAGGCTCGGTGATTTGTCTCGAGTTCCAGGGTTTGACGCGTGCCTGATGCGGACCAAGTACCTTCGAACGTGCGCCACTCGCCTGAGGATGGATTTTCCGGGGGAGCAACTGTCGGTTGGCTGCACGCTGCCGCGAAAAACAGCACAGTGACTGCCACCCATCGTCGTCCGATCGAAACCGCCGAGCTTACGCGAAAAAACATTCCGCAGCTCCTTGAAATGAGCCCATCGCAGAGTTTCTTCAGCTATCGATTTGTCGTCGGCCCATGCAGAAACAATCCGGACACTACTCAATCCTGGAGTACGTAATCGGTGGCAGCATCCCTTCCTGACATTGCTTCTAAATTAGGTCGATGTGATTCAACCTGTCGCACAAGGCTCGCCGTAAGTCTTTGGGCTGGGGACAAGTTGGCCATATCGGAGGGAACCAGGCATCTGTCAAACTGTACAGGCAGCCGTCCAGGGTTTGGACTCGGGGAGGCGTAGACCCAGCGCCAACTGCCCGATAGCCGGACCGCGTCCGGGTCATAGACATAACGGCGACCGGGTAGGGTCACGAAGCCCTTCTGTAGAAGTTGAAGGACTCCTCGCGGTCGCGGGCCTCGTCCAACTCCTGGGTGTAGAAGTCAACCTCGCAGAGATGATAGCCGTTCCTGTGTAGGGTCTTCATGGGTCAGTGGACCTGACCCTGATACTGGCAATTCGGAGGAAAATGTTGGAGGCCGTGGATGCTAAAAAGTTCGTTCTTGCGAGGAGCAAACCTGGACGTCCTTGCGGAGTGCCCCATCCCCGGCCACCGTTTTCTGGGCGATCTTGTATAGAGTACTCGGTAAAACACTTTTTGTGTGGAGGCCCATTGGCGGCCCGGTATAAGTGCCTCAGATCAACGACGGAGCAGGCGTCTCTTGCTAATAAAGAGAGCGGAGGGTGTGTGGCAAAGTACAAGGTAAGTACAATTGTGGAGGCGAAGGACGAGACCGACGCAGTGGATAAGACGGCTGGCTTCCTGTGGTCGTGGGCCAAAATGTACCAGCTGGTCCATCCGGCTCTAAAAACCCGAGCAGCGGGCAACCGTCTGGGCTTCGCTTTCTCGCAACCTGACAACAGAGTTGGTGGAAGAGTGATGGCGAATCTTACATTTTCGGGCGTAAAGATCACCAAGCTGCCTGATGGTGACTTGATGTTTTTCATGTACGACCAGCGGGACGACGGTGAAAAGGGTGCCATGTGGCGCTTCAAGCTATCACATGTGCGAGCGGAGACCGGAGGCGACTCAGCGGCGCACGTTGCTCAGTATCTGCATGTTGACCCTGCCGTCGTCGCCACGGAGCTATGGCCTAAGAGACCCGCATAAGTCGTTCTAGCCTTGTTCTAGCCTGTTGAAACATCTCCGCTTCGTTGGCTGGCCTATCGGCACCACTACCGACGGGGCCGTAGAAGAGGTCCACACCAAAGTCGCCGTTCAAGAAGCTCCATGGGCCAGATGCATATGACGAACTTATGAAAGAGAGTCCCGAGTTGCACGATTACTTCGTGTCGGGGAGGCGAGGTCAAGGCTTCACGAACGTCAAGGCTCGCAACGCCATGATTAATGCTGGCGACGATATGGGGCAAAAGACTGTCGGTGAGAGAAAGCTCATGGGCGAGGGGCAAGTGTCCCCGCAAGAAGTGTTGAAGACACTTCGTGCCAGGGGTACAGCTTCAAGCAGATTCAGGAGCTTGCAGAGGAGCCTGTGAAGGCGTTCTAAGGCTCTGTTTCCCAGCGTTACGCAGCCGCTGGAGCAACTTTCGCGAGCTGCCTATTTCGGTAAACCTATAAGCCGCCCGAGCTAAAACCCACAGAGGACGGGCGTCTTGACGCTAGTCCTCAAGGTTGCTTCATCATTGGTCGAGGATTATTCCCACGCTGGCGGGTTCCACGGCTTACGGTGGCTGAGAATTTCTTCCACGTCTTCCGCGAAGTCAGGATCGAGGACCGGGGCCTTGCCAGTTTCTTCTTCGTGCGCTTTGGCTAACGCGATGCACTCGGAGATGGTGCGGCGCACCGGCTCTGCGGCATGGAGGAGGAGCAGTCGACAATGCTGTGAATCTTGCGAGGTGAGAGTCCTCGCTCCGCCAATTGCCTGTAGTCGGGCGGATAGCATATCCGATGCGTGCAGAGGTAACGATGCACGTTCAGCTCGGACGTAAACGCCTCAGCTGCCCTGCAAGGGAACTTGCAGCGGTAGGAGCGACCCGGGAGGCAAGCAAACTCGGAGGCCTGAACATAAAGGACTAGCTGCAGCCACGAAATGCTGCTCCGCGAAAAGTCGCGTTCGCGGGACAATAGCGGAAGCCGACCCAGTTCCTCCATTTAGGGGAAGGCCGATGACGCTGGGGAAGAACCAGGCAAATGCACTCAGCGGGACCGCCGGGGTAGGGGCTCAGGCATCTGAGGAAAGATTCGCAGAATAACGTCGAGAAGGTCCTGTTAGCAGCCGGGGCTGATAGCAACCGGCAAAGACTCCGCGAACTAGGCTAGGCCGAAGTCAAGGAGAGGTAACAGGATCGGCGCATGAGTCCGTAGGAGCGATGAAGGAGGGGTAATGCCCTCTGAGGAGACGGTCCACGTCTCCCCAATGAAGGTAACGCCGACATTGGGCAAAGGGACTCTGGGTACTTGGTCGTTTCATTGATCCACGGGCAGCCGGACTCTGTGCCGGTCAAGGCCTTCGTGGAAGAAGATGAAACTAGGCCATGGGCAAACCAGACAAAGTTGGGGCGTATGCGAATCAGCGCTTAAACCTCACTGAGTCAGGGAAGGTCCAAGGAAGAATTATGGCCAAGACTCCGAACCGGACCTGAGAAATTCGGCCGTCCGGGATTATTGGGGGGCCTCCGGAAACGTGGCTATGGCGGAATTGTGACCCCGCCTCGCAATCGAAAGAGCGAGGACGGTAACCCTCCACCTACCGCCGGCGCGCCGGAGCTCTATCCCAACCCGCCACGGGCCGCGCGCCATTCTCGATGATGACCTCCGCGCCCGCACGCACTCGTGCCATCAGTGCAGCAAAATCGCTCGCCGCTTCCGCCTCGGAGATGTGAATCACGTCCTTAGCCATGAAACAATTATACACCGTTAGCCGCTACGGTGTCCCTGGCGAATTGGTACGGTGTCAAGGTTCAACGCAATGTAACATTGCTACACCGAAGCAAAACAACAATTCGTCGGGCCCATCCACGGGGACTTCAGCCCTACGCACGACTTTTTGACCATAAGGGCATCGAGATGAAAGCCATGCAGTCCCATTTCGCACGGTTGCGAGGCATTTAGCAACGGCTGGCTAACTCGCGAAACCGGACATCAAGTGCCGCTGTGATCTGGCTCAATCTCCCGGCTGCCGTCGAACGCGCTGTTCTTCAACAAATGGGCGGACCTGCGGCCTTGGCGGCCTTGACGGTGACCCCTTGTTAAACACTCTCTAGTGTATAATCCCGGGCGTCTGAGGGCATTTCGTCCGCACCACTACTCTGGGAAACTCTGAGGACTAGTTCTCATGCGACCAGCTACCGAGACGGAACGACTCCGTCGAAATCAAACCGCAGGGTTCGCAAGCGATTCAACATCCAGCGGCGGCAAGTTAATCGTTCTCACTGCACCATTGACGGAAACGATTGACCACGCCGGTTACTTCATCCAGATGGCGTTGGCCTCCCTGCCCAAATGGCTCGAGTTTGTTCTGAATAAGAGGTATCCCAACTGGCGCGAGGTTGAACGAAACGAAGACGGCTCCGCAAGATACATGCCTGCCGGAGTGCGCGTGCTCGAAAAGTCCCTGCTACGCGAATACGCTACCGACGAGGTGGTGGCCTGCTTCCCCGACGATCTGGATAAATTCATCGGGCCCAAGACTCGCGTTGTGGCCGTTTCCACTCACAACCCTCTGGGCGTCACGTTTGCCGCAGGCGTTTACACCTCGATTTACGGCTCCTCAAAGGAGCCCCTCAATTCGATTTACACCCGGGTAATGTTTGACAAGATTCGGTCCAGCCCGTACCGCAAGAATTTTCAGGTGGTGGTGGGCGGGTCAGGCGGCTGGCAGATCACGCAAACCAACACCTACGAGGAACTGGGCGTTGACTGCGTTGCGGAAGGTCGCAGCGAATCCGCAGACACTCTTCGGCTGTTCCAGAAGGCGATTGTGGGGGAAACGCTGCCGCGAAAAATCAATTTGGTACATCCGACTTCACGCGACGCTATCCTCTTCCCCGACAAGCGTACTACGTTCGGCGTGGTGGAGATGACGACCGGATGCGGTCGCCGGTGTCAGTTCTGCGTGCCGGACTTGAATCCCCAGATTGACATGCCCAAGGCCCGCATCTTGGACGCGGTGCGTGCCAACGTGCGACAAGGCAACAAAGTGATCTCCCTGGCCACCGAGGACATGTTTATCTGGGGCCAGGTCCACACGGACACTCCATTCTTCTTTCCTAACCGCGAAGCGCTGGTGGATCTCTACACCGAAATCGTCAATACGCCGGGCGTAGAACATCATTTGCTCAGCCACTGCACCATGGCCCCTTTCGTCGTGGATCCGGAATTGATCCGCCAACTCTCGGAAGTTCTCCTCCCGAAGAGTCCCATGCATCTGCCGCTACTCAGTTCTCATCCGCAAAAGAAGGCCTTGATCCCCTTGATCGGGCTTGAAACAGGCTCCGTACGCATGGCCCGGCAGATCATGCCCAGTAAGGGCGTTCCATTTTCCATTGACGACTGGCCCAGCGTCGTTCTGGAAGGCTTGCGCGTGGCCAACCAGAACAACTGGTTCCCCATGATGACGCTGATGGTCGGAAATCCGGGCGAAACCGATCAGGACGTTCAGGAAACGCTCGATCTCGTCTATGAGATGGAGCGCTGTGGCCTATTTGCATTTCTGATCCCTTCGATTTTCACTCCGCTGCACGACACGCGCATGGAGCACCAAACAGGCGTCACTCACACCCGCCAGCTTAGTCCCCTCCAATGGCAGCTCCTGATGAAGTGTTGGAAGCACAACTTGCGTCCTGGCCAGTACAGTTGGTGGGGTCCGATCGCTTGGAGGGTAGGATCCTTGTTCATGTGGCTCTACCGTCTCCGCAAATTGAACGGGCCCAATTTCACTTGGCCTCTGATGATGTTCGCAGGTTTGGTGCCGGAAAGAATCCTTCAGGGCATGGGCAAGATTCATACCGGTAAGCCGGTGGTGTCCAAGAGCCGTCGGGAACTGATTGCTTCACTGAGGCGGAACTATCTAAAGCACCTGCGGGCAGATAACGGCGACCTGCCAGAGAGTTCCGACCGAAGTGAGGAAGGCCACCCCGATCAGAGCCGGTTGAACTTCGAGGCAGAGACACGAACTTTAAGAGTCCTCTCTTAGCACAGCCAGTTACTAACTGGCCGCGAGGACACGAAGCGGGAAGAATCTTCGCTGGAGTCGTGCGAGGATTCAGAATATTGCCCTTGATTGCGGCGATTTTCGGTGACTCGGTTTTCCAAAGCGGGATTCACAACGATCCGGTTTTCGGACGAGCCCGTGGTCATTCAGATCTGGGCAGCGGGAGATCGCTTATGCCGTCGCCACAATTGAACCAGCCCTATACCGTTGTGACTGTTTCCTGTGGTCGCTGCAAACAGGAGCAGGTCGTCCGGATTCTCGCTCGCACCGGATTTTGGTTGAGAGCACGTCAATCGGTGAAATGTTTGAAGTGCAGTCGTGAGTTTGAGGTGATGCTTGCTGACGCAATTATCGGTGGTCCATTTCTACCGCGTGACATCTCCTCGTCATAATAAGCCCCCTTATGGTTCAGAAAGCAGCTGTGTGATGAAATTATGAGACCGGAAACCAAACCTTTTCAATACGTTTGAGATTTTTGACCACACGGGAATTCGATCGGTAGATCGCGTTCGTCAATGAGAGTGGTGACGCTTCCACCCTTGAGCGCACCTATGCCCCTCTGGGCGGCGTCCCACAGCGAACCCGCGACGAGCACACCTTTGCGGTAACGTTCAATCACCTCGGGGGCAAAAGTTTTGATCTCGGACTTGCGGCCTTGCTGGTCATAACGGTAGCCGGTCAGGTTGCCTTCTCCATCCGCGTCTCTACTCTCCTTGAGCCTGCCCGCTTCATCGTACGCATAGAGGGTTTCAGTGGCCGGTTCGCCCGACTTGGCCGAGGAAGTCTTGACCAGGCGGCCATCAGCTTCGTATGTCTTCGTGGTGAAGCATTCTGAGCCGTCGGAGTTGCTGGCGCGAGTCGTGAGAAGCCTTCCGTCAGGACCGTACTCCGTAGTCGTCAAGGACTTCCCAGTGGGGTAAGTGGTTTCTTCGACGCATATTCTGACCGAGCCGCGAAGCCCAGCCTCTTCACGATCTGTCATGCGCGTACTCCTGGGAGTGGACCCACGATTCTACTGCATGAGGCGTGATCCGAAAACAACCTCAGCGCGTTGCCGTAACTCGTTGAATCCACACCGGCGGGAATTTGAAGATCTGGCGTTCCGAAAACAGATGTTTTCAGTGATACCCAGCCCCTGCCAACTGCTACGCGCCGCTTGGCACTCGGAGTACACCTAATTTTTGAATTAGGGTCTTTAGGAGAGAAGACCATGAAAAAGCTACTTGCATCGTTGGGACTTGCTGCGTTCGTATTTGCCTTCGCGCCTGCTGCCTCGGCCAGGGCGCAAGACGACGACCACGGTAAACACAAGGGCTGGTATAAGCACGGCGATGACGATGATGATGACAACTACCGCCACGACAACGGCAAGCACAAAGGCTGGTACAAGCATCACGGTCGTGGCGACTACGACGATTGGGATTATGATGGCGAGCGCATTCGCCCCGGCTACTACTATCCGCGCGGCCGTTACCCGTACATTCGGCACGTCATTGTCGTCCGCGGCTTCGATCCGCGCACGCGGCACATCATTCTCTACGACCAATCCAATTGGGTCGTCGCGCCCTACGACGTTCCTCGCTGTCGCGACTGGGAATGGGATCGCGACCGCGTCTATGTCTATGATGACGACCTGCATCCTGGCTGGTATGTGCTGTTCAATTCGCGCCTCGGCCGCTCAATTCACGTCGAGTTCTTCGGCATGCGCTGACTGGCTCTTTGACATTGGGACTTCATCACTCCGATGCTTCGATCAGATCTTATCGGTCCGGCAACTTGTAATCGTTGCGTTCAGCGGGATCCTGGGAAAGGTACTGCACGAACTCCCAATCGTTGCCCTCAGCATCATAGAAGTACCGGCGCTTCCGGTGCGGATGCTTATTGGGCGGCGTGGAGTCTCGGTATCCAGCAGACTTCATTCGTTCGTACAACGCTTCGACGTCGTCCACTTCATAGGCGAGATGATTCACTCCCGGCAGGCCCCGATACGGCGTCCAGGGTTTCTCGGGCTTTGCGTACGCTTGATTCAACGATAGATAGGTCTCATCGGTGCCTACGTGTACCCATCGGCAGCCGTTACATATGCCTTCGCCCCGTACTCGGAACTCAGGAAACGCGGTCTGCAAGAACCGGATCATCCCTTCGATGGTCTGTACAAAGAGGTTCGCATGTTCAAGCCGGACAATCATTGAACACCTCCGTCTAACTCTTCTTTAGGCCGAATCGTCTTGAGCGGCAGGCGAGCGGCCCAAGAATAGCACTAATTGTCCGTGATATCTGACGCGCAAACCATACATTGGCGACCCGGGTTTTGCCGTTCATCGGTGCGCAGTGGAGGCCGGGATTCTGGACGAGTGGTCGGCAAACAGGAAGTGCGTGCTGAGCAGCGCGTTGTTCAGGAGGGTTAAAGTCCCTCTGGCTCAAATGAGGGGCGCCATATCCAAAAGCGGGGTTATTAGCCTCGCTGGCCGGAGAAAGCGGAAGGTATGGAGACGTCTAAACGGGCACGAAGGCGAAGCCGGACACAGCCAAGACCGACCTGAAGCCACCGCTTGCTGTAGTTCGGAGGGCAGAGTGTCCATCGCGAGATGGAATCCGAAGGGCCTGCGGAGAAGTACCGGGCCGTAAGGAGCAGCCGACAATGCTGCGAATCTTGCGAGGTGAAAGTCCTCGTGCCGCCAATTGCCTGTAGTGGGGTGGCTAGCATAGGATTTGCGAAACTTCGATCCGTCGAACTTGTTGGCGATGAGCTTTCGGTACCAGGCCAGCAGCGTATCCGGTTTCGCGACAGCCGCCAATTCTTCCAAGGCTTTCCGTCCGAGCCGGTGGGCGATCTCAGCCAACGTAGCTTTTCGGCATCGGATAACAGCAACCTGCCTTTGATTTGGGCTCTCAGGATCCGGTTCTCTGCGGTCAGATATTCGTTCCTCAGTAGTAGTTCCTGGTCTACGGTTCCGGTGATGTAAGCAAGCATGCGAGCCCAAATCATTCCAGAGCCTCCGTAAACTTGATCGTCGAACCCGGATTGTAGATGCTGTTGAGGGTTTCAGAAAGCAGCCGTGTGTGAAAATTATGAGACCGGAAACCAAGCCTTTTCAATGCGTTTGAGATTTTTGACCACACGGGATTGCTGATCGCCACTTGTCCGGTTAGCGCACGGTTAGCGCGCGTTTATCAAGCAAGTGAAATTTTCAGTTTGCGTTTGCTCTGGCACGGGCGCCCAATTTGGGCGAGACAGAACCTGGTTACCGCGCAGCCCGGGTTACTCCCAACGAAACACCTTCGCAGAAAGCGCGGTGCAAACGACAAAAACTACTGCTAGGGCTGCTACGTCGCCGACGTGCGCCGACCACGTGTCGCCGTTCCAGATTCCCTGGAGAAGCGCCACGGCATAAGTTAGCGGCAGCACTCGGGCCACCGCTTGGAGCACTGGCGGCAGCGCTTCGACGGGCACGAAGAGTCCCGAGAAACCGACCATCGGGTACATAATGAAACCGCCGATGAGCTGCGCAAAACGCGCTGTGGGAACGATGCTGGCAATGAGGAAACCGATCGACAGAATGCTCCAAGTGCTGATCAACAGCGCGATCGTAAACGAGAACAAAGGAGCATGAACGCCAACCGGATAGTAGCGTTTGCCAGCCAGCACCATCAAGGCCAGTGTGGCCGCGGTGAGTATCAGCTTAACGATCACCTGGGCGGTAAGGATGGTCTGCGGGCGCAGCGGCGTAGCGCGGAGCCTCTTGAGGATGCCGCCTTCGCGGTAGATGGAGATAATGGTGACCAGCGAGATCACTGCGTTGATGGCAATCAAAAGCGATGCAAGAACGGGGAGACCCACGCGGATAAAACTGTTGGCTGCGAGCGTGGGCGGGTCGAGCCTGCCGCCGACAATCCGACCCACCACAAGGAAAGCCAGAACAGGGATAACGATGGCGCCGAACGCGCCCATCGGCTCACGCATGAAGATCTTGATCTCAAGCCAACTCAGTTTCCAGAGCCCACGCAGCATCATTCTCGTTCCTACTCGCGAATGGAGTGACCAGTCAGTTTCAGAAAAACGTCTTCAAGATTGGGAAGAATCGTGCGGAAATCAGAGACTCGAATGTGGTTCTCCGACAGACAATGAATGACCTCGGTGACCAAGTCATCGCCGCGGCCGCGAATGGTGAATCGCGAGTCAGTCCGGGTTACGGCCTCCACTCCCGGGATCGTCCGAAAGCGCTCTTCAGCGAACGGATTGGCTGTCGCGAGAACGACGGTCCGTTCAGCGCAATGCCGGTTGACAAGGCTTTCCGGCCTGTCGATGTCGATGACCCGTCCATGCTCGATGATTGCTACCCGGTCGCACAACCGTTCGGCTTCCTCCATCAGATGCGTGGTCAAAAAGACCGTCTTGCCGCGCTCGCGGATGCCGCGCACCAGATCCCAGATTGCCCGCCGCGACTGCGGGTCCAGCCCGGTGGTCAGCTCGTCGAGAAACACCACCTCCGGATCGTTGATCAGCGCAAGGGCAATAAACAGCCGTTGCTTCTGGCCTCCGGAAAGGTTCATAAACCATGCGTTCCGCTTATCGGTGAGGCCGAGCTGTTCGAGTAGATGTTCGCCGTCTATCGCTTTCTTCTGGTAAAGCGATGCCCAGAGGTCTACCGCCTCCCACACTTTGATCCGCTTCTGCAACTGCGCTTGCTGGAGCTGAACCCCGATACGCTCCTGCAGCTTGTAGACCTGTCGAAAGGGATCAAGACCCAGAACCGAGATGCTGCCTCGGTCGGGCGTACGCAGACCTTCGATGCACTCCATCGTGGTAGTTTTTCCCGCGCCATTTGGCCCGATCAAACCAAATATCTCGCCGTCGTTGACCTCGAACGACACCTCGTCGACAGCTACCGTTGGGCCGTAGGTCTTGCGGACTCCAGACACTTGAATGACTGGACGCATGATAATTCGCAAAATCGTAGATTCACTGACCCGGACCGAAAGCTTATATCATGGACTTAGGGTAAGTCGCCTAATCGGACAAGTGGAATCGGGGATCGGGACTTGTCCGGTAACGCTGTTAATCAAGACTTAGCGTAGATTCAAGGTTAGAGTGCCCGTCCGGGCGCAAGCCATCTGCAGTAGTCTTTATCTGGGCGATGAATCCTGCGCGGTCTACGTGATATTAGCGGGGGCTGCTTGGGATTCTGAGAAGCCTGCTATAATCGAGCAATGCGCGACGCGGAATCAGAATTTGAAAAGTTCTTTCGCATGGAAGGGCGGACCCCAGTCTGTTTGTTGCATTGTAAGCCGAACTGTGAAACTTGTGTGAACGTGTTTCTTCGCATTGTGACCCATACTCAGAGTGCCGATGAATTATTGCAGAAATTCCGCGCGGGCATTTTGGCACCTTTACTGAAATCCTAGCAGGCTGCGGAAAAATTCCGTGAAAGTGCAGCTTCTTTCTTCGTTTGCTTCATTTTTCAAGATGTAAGGCGGTTTTTCGGTCGTTTTTTTCGCGCTGCCGTGCCCCAGGTGGGCTTTGGGTTTCGGTCAGAACGGCGGTTTGTGGGTAGGAACTCTGGCAGGTTTAGTGCACGTACACACAGTAACGGGCGGAGCCGATCGGGCGAGGATGAAGCTGTCCACCGACCAGCCGCCCACTAGCGCCAGGGAACCAGGGGCCGCTCCATGCCACCTAAGGTCTGGGCGAAGACGCAATCGGCCACTTTGTGCAAGACATCCAGAACCGCCGCCCGCTTCCATCCCAACATTCCGTTGACGGCCACCTAGTGTTTAGTGATCGACTCGCATACAATCCTCAAATGCTATCTTCGCTAAGGCGAGCCGACTGCCGGCCGGAGTTGGAAATTGCCCAGCCGCAGATAGGCTGAGAAACGCCGGCGCGATCCCGCGTGAAGTCCTGAACTATAATCTGGAAACCCTGAACTGCCTCAAGTCATTGACGGCTTGGTTCTTTCGATCTTTGCAAGGCGAACTCCGTTACGACTTGCTTTTGTTTGCGCCGTCTACGTTAGCCTGCGTTTGGTTCAGACGGGCATAGCACGGGTAACACACTCATACGTCACCGAAACGAAGAAGGGCTAAGTCATTGCTGCACAAGGAGAAATTTGGCTGGGAGGCCTGGACTCGAACCAGGATAGCCAGATCCAGAGTCCGGAATCTGAGTCTAAGCGGCCCTCAGACAAACCCTTGAAAACATGAGATGGTTTTTGTTTTCAAGGAATTAGATCTAACGCCTGAGTTCTGGTCCGTTTGCTTCCATTAGGGCAAGGTTGGTCGGCTCGGGCATAGAACGGGCATAAGATAGTTGGCGGACATGTGCCAAACTGGATTGCGAAGATCTCCTCCCGCACGTCGATCGTGAATACCAGAGGGTGCTGAGAAGAGGCGCGTGAACGTCTCCCTGGGCTCCCTGGGAGGCCAGCATGGCTCCCAGGGCCATCACCGTGATCGCA
>QHYH01000115.1 GCA_003223215.1 Acidobacteriota bacterium | reverse complement strand
CTGGGCGAGCCGATCGCGGGAATCGAGGATGTTCTTCTGTTTCATTCTATTGTATGAAACACAATAGCGACCTTTGTGTCAACACATTTTTACATTTTTTCTCTTTGCGGGTACTCAGAAACTGGGGGAGGGCAAGTCGAGTTAGAGGCGGTGGCGAGCAGGCTTGTCGACGCTGATGGGAAGAGGCCCTTCGGAGTATGGAAGGGCGCGTTTTCCCATCCAGACGAAGACACCTGACGTCTTGGAGGCCGAACCACTGCAGGAAGCCTCTCGCCCGGTCACCGATGCAGTGCTTAAAGCGTCTGGCCGTCTAGAAACTCCATGGCGATGAACGGCTGACCGTTGTGTTCGCCAATTTCATACATCGTGCAAATGTTTGGATGGTTGAGTGCAGAGGCCGCCTGTGCTTCTCGCTGGAAGCGGGCCAAGGATTGGGCGTCTTTGACAAGCGTATCAGGCAGAAACTGCAACGCAACGAAGCGGTGAAGGGTTACATCCTCTGCCTTATAAACCACACCCATCCCGCCGCCACCCAGTTTCTCGATGATGCGGTAATGCGAAATAGTTTGGCCAATCATGGGAAGGATTGACGAAATCTTAGGCCCCCACCTCTGGCCAAGTCAACGTGTGCAAGATTGAAACCATCGGCGGGCAGGCGCATCCAATTCGCCGGAGGTGTTACATGGCCAAACTAGCGATATGGGCGGAAGTGCAGGCGAAGCCTGGCAAGGAGAAAGAGGTTGAAGGGTTCCTGAAGTCGGCACAACCTCTGGCGGAGAGAGAAGGAGGGACGCTAACTTGGTACGCGGTGCAAATCGGACCGGGAAAGTATGGCATTTTCGACACGTTTGCCGACGAAAAAGGTCGGGAAGCACACCTGACGGGAGAGATTGCGAAAGCACTCATGGCCAAGGCGAATGAACTGTTCGCCAAGCCGCCGGAGATTCACAAGATTGACGTTTTGGCGGCGAAGGGGCCGGGCGCGTCGAAGATTGCACACGGCGCGTAGTCAAACCAGGCACTGCCCAGGAACTCAGCAGGTCACGCAGACGATTACGTCTGTGTCAAGACCAACTGTGCCTCCCGCAAATTGTGTGCAACCCAGGGTGGAAGTAATTCCTCCAAACAAACCACAAAGGTCGAGCGGTTTGAGGCCCTGCTTGATTCTGGTGAACCAATTTGTCGAGGCGCAGAAGTGCGCAAGCAATGTTCGGACAAGAAATTTCAAACGCCAAAAACGAGCAGCGCGCGGCCTGGCTGTTTTCTACTCTTTTCAGGCAGCCCACCGTTCGTAGCGGTGATGCATTCCACCGACTTGCGGTACCGCTACGACGGGCCCCTTTCGGGCGGCTGAATCGCTCGTGGCTCCGGTAAGTCCTTCCCCAAGGAAAGATGGGTTCTGGACCGGTGATAGTAATCGAAATACGAACGAAGGGTTCGTCGCAGCGAGCGTTCATGGAACACGATCACATGATCGAGGCATTCGCGGCGAATCGACCCAATCACCCGCCCAATATAGGCTCGCTGCCAAGGCGAGCCCGGTCGAGACAGAACTTCGCAAATGCCCACGTCTCGCACCTGTTCTCGGAAGTCATTGCCAAAGATAGCATCACGGTCGCGCAGTAGGTAGCGCGGGAGTTGGTCAAAGGGAAAGGCCTCTCGCAGTTGCTGTCCCGTCCACTCCGCGGTCGAGTGGGCGGTCACATTGAAGTGCAGGATGCGACGGCGGTCATGGGCCAAAACGAGAAACACGTAAAGAACCTTCTCATCCCATCTGGAAACGGATCGTGGGCACCGTGAAGGAGTCGATGGAGACCAGCTGCTTCGCGTTCTCCAGAAATGTGCGCCAGGCCTGAGACGGCGGCTTGCGGCAGCGCAGCATGTATTTGCTGACGCTGCTCTCCGCGATGTCGATGCCGAGTTTGAGCAGTTCGCCATGGATGCAGGGAGCGCCCCAACTGGGATTCTCCTGGCCCATCTTGCGGATCAGATCCTCGGACCTCGCGCGAAAGGAGCGGTCGTCCGGGTTGGCCGCGCCGCACCTTCCACCTCCAGAAGCGGCGAAGCCAAGCTACGACAGTTTCTGGCTTGACGATGGCCATGGCCGAGAGCCAGTCGCGCCAGAGGCGGGACAGACAGATCCACAACAGGCGGTCCCCGGAAGTCAATTTCGGGCGTTTTCTTGCAGACCGCCGAAGCACGCCGCTGTGGTGGCGCAGGGCGAGGTTCTCGAGCCCAGGGCAGCACGGGAACGGAAGATCGAGGACAGCGTTGTTGAGCGTTGCAAAGAGTGAAGTGAGAAAAATGAGCATCGGTGAGGGTTATGAATGAAAAATAACCCCTGTCCTCTCAGGCATTTCGAGATTTTCGGGAGGCACAAGTGCAATTGGAAGAAATGGAAAATGAAGCGGCGGCGTAACGGCTTGAAAAGAATGGAGCGGCCTATCGGAATCGAACCGACACCTGAACCTTGGCAAGGTTCGAGAAGTTAAATCTAAGGCGCTGGAATGGCGGCGCTTAGCATTTTGAAGCAGGGTCTTAATTTGGAAAATGATGGAAAACAAAAGCGCGTAGTTCCCTCTCTTGTCAAAATCGGTGCTCTCGAGGCCTAGTTCGGGTATTCTCAGAGAGACAGCACGTCACGCGGAGAGCTTTCAAACACTCGCTGGCACCTGTCTACAAGAGGCAAAAAACAGATGGAGAAACTCGATCGAATCACGACTGATCCTGATCGGATGAGCGGCGAGCCCGGCATCCGGAACCTCCGCCTTACCGTCCGCCGAGTGCTTGAAGCACTTGCCATCTATCCTGACCGTGCCGAACTCAAGCGCGAATACCCAGAGTTAGAGGACGAAGATATTCGGCAAGCGCTGGCCTTCGCGGCTGCTTTGGTTGACGACAAGGTCTTGCCCCTTCCCCACGCCCGATGAGGCTGCTGCTCGATCAGGGCCTCCCGCGTTCCACAGTCCACCATCTCGATGCCGCCGGGATCGAGTCCGCCCACGTCGGGGAAAAAGGACTAGCCACTGCGACCGATGCGAAGATTATCGACTTTGCGCGCCAGGGCGGCTGGATCGTTGTGACTCTGGATGCAGACTTCCATATTCTGTTGGCGCTCTCTGGGGCGACTAGCCCATCCGTGGTTCGCATTCGGATTGAAGGTCAACGGGCAGAGGGGCTTGCCACTTTATTGGTTAACGTGCTGAAGGTTTGCAAGGACGACCTGGTCCAAGGAGCTATGGTCTCAGTGACTGAGAACGGAGCCAGGATTAGAAGGCTTCCTCTCCTGCGATAAGCTTTTTAGGAGCGAGTGCGCTCGAAATCAACTCTTGATTGGGGACTCACCTCAACGCTTGAGCAAGTCACGACGGACTTGAGGAGAGCAGGCAAACCGGGACGCTCAATCTCCTTCGTGGGCCGGATTTTGAAAAAGGGCGTGCTAGCTTGCCTGTTCATTCAAGCAAACGGAGGGAGTGGCCCACGAGGACGATTTTCGGAATACCGTCTGGGGCCGGCCGGGAATTCCTCTTCGCCAAGCCTATTTGCTGTCGACTTGAAAATTCTTCGAGTGTGCCGCGATTCAGCAAGAATGAATGTCAGAAGAGGCCTCGGCGTTGGGTTGTTGGGATAGAGCTCGGGCGCGCCGGTGTACAGGTGGAGGGTTACCATCCTCGCCCTTTCGGTATGCGAGGTGGGTGCACAATTCCACCCTGGCCACGTTTCCCGAGGCCCCCCGATAATCCCGGACGGCCGAATTTCTCGAGGTCCGGTTTGGAACCTTGGCCTATCCTCCGTGAGCCTTCCCAGACGCCGCGAGGTTTAAGCGCTGATTCGCATACGCCCCAGCCGAACTTTCATCCAAGATTGGCAATCAAATTGTAGTTTTGGAAAATATGGAAAATGAGGCGTTCGCGTAACTGCTTGATTTTAATGGAGCGGCCTATCGGAATCGAACCGACACCTGAACCTTGGCAAGGTTCCGTACTACCACTATACTAAGGCCGCTTAAATACCTTCTTTTTTATAACACGCCCGATGAGCGGCTACAAGCCCCACAGGCCGCAACGGTCCAATGGGCAATCGCCAAGCCAACAAGGGGTCAGGAAACCTGGGTAACCCGAGCCGTTTTTACTACCGGAGAGCGGCGCTGACGCTCCGCGAACCGTGTGGCTTTGTCCTTATCCGTGTACACGCGGCCGAACTTCTCGCCATCGGCGTAGTAAACGCTTACCAGCCAATGATGGTGTTTGCGGCGGCGGTCTCTGCCAAATGCATCCTTGTCTTCTTTTGTCACTTTAAGCATCCCTCTCTTGAAGGATCGGCGCGGCGCTATCTCAGGGAAGCACGCGCCGCGCAAGTACCAATAGGAATACTAACACGCTACCAATTACACCAAAAAGCCGGCAAGGGGAAACCCGAAATGCGAATGAAGACGCAAATAACTCGCCTTCTCTAAACACCAAATCTCATCCCCTGCCACCGGGGTCCTGCACATCGGCGGCGCCGCCGCTGCCGAGAGACCCTGCAAAGCCGAGACCCCGTTGTCCGCCATAGAGTTGGCCTCCCCAGGCCAATTTGTCTATCAGCGGGGGGCACAAATTGTTGCAACCATGAAACATTTTGGGGTTTCTTTCGTCTGTATAGGTGAGGAAAAGAGACGCTGGGATGTGGCGGTGCAAGACAATGACAATGCCCATTACAAAACAACCGCCTATTTTGGAAGATCTGCGGAACCATTCGCAGGAGCAGGTTGCCGAATTGCGCCAGCTTTTGACCGCCGGCGCTCCAACAAAGCCCGATCCGCGTCGGCCCGGCTTTTATGAGCTGGCCGGCCGCGACTACACCTATTACGTGTTCAAGTATCCATCTGGCGCCAAAGTGCTGCTGATTGCCGTTTGGGAGCGTGATCCAGTCGCAGAAATGGTGGCGTGCTCCTGTCCGGCGGCTTGATCTTCTTTTGATTTCCTTGAGCGAGAAAAAGTGAGAGCGCCTCGGCTTCGACCGGGACGCTTTTTTACTCCTTGTCGAGATTTAAGGCGGCGGAGTTGATGCAATAGCGCAAGCCTGTGGGTTGGGGACCATCGTCAAACACGTGTCCAAGGTGAGCGTCGCAGCGGCTGCATTTCACTTCGCTTCGCCGCATCCCGTGGCTGATATCGGATTCCTCCGCGACGGCGTCCTCGCTGGCCGGGGCGTAGAAACTGGGCCATCCAGAGCCAGAATGATATTTTGTCTCCGACCGAAATAAAGGCTGACCACAACAGATGCACCTGTAGGTCCCGGGAGTTTCGGTATTCTCGTACTCGCCGGTAAAGGGAGGTTCGGTTCCCTTTTGTCGTGTCACGTAGTATTGATTCGGCGTGAGCTGCTTTTTCCAGGCTTGCTCGTCTTTGTGAATCTTCTCTGCCACGACTGCTTTCCTTCCGTCTTATTCCATTCCATATTAACAGGTGCCGGCCTCGAGACAGAGTCGAACAACAAGATGGGTGAGGTCGTGGTTGCTTCAAGACCGCTGTTGACACACGCAAAGATTTCCTCTATTTTTGAAGTTGGCAATGAAGCGCGCACACACAGTTCGGGCGCATCGGCACCATCATCATCATCACGGCCACACGCCGCGCCCGCTGAGGTGTGCATAGCAATCCGCTAAACAAAGCACCCTTCGGCCCGCCGGCGCAGTCAAGCGCGGCGGGTTTTGTGTTTTTGGCCAGGAAATTCGGGAGGCAAACGGAGATGAACGTCGACTTTGAGAAAAGCAACGGCTTGGTGCCAGCCATCATTCAGGACGAACGAAGCGGCGACGTGCTGATGCTGGGCTTCATGAATGCGGAGTCGCTCGAGGAGACGCAGCGTTCCCGAGAAGTGGTGTTTTTCAGCCGCTCGCGAAACAGACTCTGGAAGAAAGGCGAATCCAGCGGGCACGTTCTGCGCGTCCGCGAGATTCGCGTGGATTGCGATGCGGACGCGTTGCTTGTCCGGGTCGAAGCGGTCGGGCCTGGCGTTTGCCACGAAGGCTATCGCAGCTGCTTCTTTCGCGCCATCGAACCTGGGGGCGAAGTGAGAGTCATTGCGGAACGCACCTATTCCCCGGAAGAAGTCTACGGATCGGAGAGACCCCGATGAGCCTGTTGAAACTGGGGATACCGAAAGGCAGCCTGCAAGACGCGACGCTCGATCTCTTCGCGCGCGCGGGCTGGAAAATCACGCTGAGTTCGCGAAGTTACGTGCCCTCCATCGACGATCGGGAAATCGAATGCCTGATGGTGCGCGCGCAGGAAATGGCGCGGTACGTTGAATCTGGCACGCTGGATGCAGGAATCACTGGGCACGATTGGGTTGTGGAGACAGAAGCGGATGTCGAGGAGCTTTCGGAGTTGGTCTACGCCAAACAGCGGTTAGTGCGTGTGCGCTGGGTACTCGCCGCGCCGGAAGATTCCCTGATCCGCGGGCCGCGCGACCTGGAAGGCAAAGTGATCGCCACGGAGGTCGTGCAAATCACTCAAAATTATCTGGCCAAGCATGGCGTAAAAGCTCGTGTAGAGTTTTCTTGGGGTGCTACGGAAGTGAAAGTGCCGCAACTCGCCGACGCCATCGTGGAAGTAACGGAAACGGGGTCGTCGCTGCGGGCCCATCGCCTTCGCATCGTGGATACCGTTCTCGAATCAGCAACGGTTCTCATTATGAACCGACCCGCCGCGGCGGACTGTTGGAAACGTCAGAAAGCCGAAAGCCTGATCCTCATGCTGCAGGGCGCCATTGCCGCGGCAAGCAAGGTAGGCTTGCTACTCAACGTGCACCGCGCCGATTTGCCGGGAGTCCTAGGCGTGCTTCCGGCGCTCAAAAAGCCGACGATTTCCCCATTGAGTGATCCGGAATGGGTGGCGGTCAACACCATCATCGAAGAAGCCGTGGTCCGGCAGATTCTGCCAAAACTGAAAGCTGCCAAAGCCGAGGGGATCGTCGAATATCCTTTGAACAAAATCGTACTGTGATGCAAATCCTGACCCTTACACCTCAGACGGAAGAGCGGCTGCTGGCACGACGCGCCCAGGACGCAGCGGAAACCCACGCGATTGCCGCAAAAATCATCGCGGACGTGCGCAGGAACCGGGATGCCGCGCTTTTCGCTTATGCGAAGAAATTCGATCACACGGACTTGCGAAGAACCGGAGTCTGGATCACCCAGAAGGAAATCCGAGTCGCTCAAAAAGCAACCAGCGCTGGGTTTCGGAAGGCAATCGAGAAGGCTGCCGAAAATGTTCGAACCGTGGCGGAAAAACAGCTTCCGCGACCTTGGACCGTAGAGACTTCGCCTGGAGTGAAGATCCACCAGGTGGTCAGGCCCATCGAGGCCATCGGTTGTTACATTCCGGGCGGCCAGTTTTCGCTTGTCTCGACACTGCTGATGACCGTTGTCCCGGCGAACGTTGCGGGCGTGCCGAATGTGGTCGCTGTTTGCCCCGCGCCGAATCCCAAGTTGCTAGTGGCAGCGGGAATGTTAGGCGTCGAGCGAATCGCACGCATCGGCGGGGCGCAAGCCATCGCGGCGCTCGCTTATGGCACGAAGAGTGTGCCTCGTGTGGACAAGATATTTGGGCCGGGGAACAAATACGTCACAGCCGCCAAGCAAATTGTCAGCAGCGATTGCGCTATCGACCTGCCCGCGGGTCCCACCGAGGCAATGGTCTTCGCGGAGCAAGGCAATGCGCGGTGGATCGCAGCCGACCTGCTGGCCCAGGCGGAACACGCCAAGGACGCCGCAAGCTTCTTCATCACCACCTCGCACGGCTTGGCTGGCGAAGTTCAGCGAGAGATCCAGAATCAGCTTGCGGAACTACCTGGCACCATGGCCCGCTGCTCGACGCAAAGCTCAGGCGCAATCCTTATCGCGGAATCGGTGGATCAGGCTTGCGAATTCATCAACCGATTTGCCCCCGAACATCTCAGCCTCCCCGAAAATGCCGAGACCGTTGTTCAGAAGATTCACTCCGCCGGAACTGTGTTTCTCGGACCCTGGGGAGCGCAACCGCTCGGGGATTACGCTACGGGAAGCAATCACGTCCTTCCGACCGGCGGCTGGGCGCGCAGGCGCGGCGGACTTTCCTCCGCTGACTTTGTAAAATGCATCAGCGTGCAAACCATCACCGGCAAGGGATTCCTCCATCTCGCCGAAGCCGTGGAAACTCTTGCGGAATCCGAAGGCCTGCTGGCCCATCGCAACGCCGTGAGGATCCGCCGATGAAAGTACAGTTGCCCGTGCGCCGGGCCATCCTGAGTCGCCGCACCTACGAAGCCCCTGCCGAAGGGCGTAGCGGCAAAGTGCGTTTGGACTTCAATGAAAACACTTCCGGCTGTTCGCCAGCGGTCCGGCGCGCCCTGGCGAAGCTCACCGGCAAGCAACTGGCGATGTATCCCGAGTATCGGAAACCCACCGAACGGCTTGCACGTTATTTCGGCGTGCACCCTGAAGAGTTGTTGCTCACCAACGGAGGCGACGACGCCCTGCGCGTCTTTTTCGATACCTTCATCGAACCGCACACAAGCATTTTGATCTGCGAGCCCACTTTTCCCATGTACCGCTATTGGGCGGAGATCGCCGGAGCCCGGGTTTGTGCGGCTCGGTACGGTGACAACATGGAATTCCCGTTGGAGGACGTGCTTCGAGGCTTGCGCCAAAATCCACGCGCCCTGTTCATCGCCAATCCAAATAATCCCACGGGTACGCTAATCGGCGAAAAAGAACTGCGGAGCATCCTGCAGGCGGCGACGCGAACGGTGGTGGTAATGGACGAAGCTTATTCGGAGTTCTCCGATTTCACTGCCCTGCCGTGGATTCACGAATATCCTCAACTGTTTGTCGCGCGAACCTTCTCCAAGGTGGCCGGGCTCGCGTCGCTGCGGCTGGGCGCGGTGATCGGGTGTGCGGAGTCACTGGCACTGGTACGCCGCGCGATGCCGCCCTATCCCGTCAACCTGGCGGCGCTGACTGCGGCAGAGGCGGCGGCGGGGGATCCTGCCAGGATGCGGACATACGTCGCTGAGGTAAAGCGCCTGCGCGTGTGGGTAGCGAAAGAATTTTGTGGGCTTGGCGTCAAGACCTACCCGAGTGCGGGCAATTTTTTGTTGGCCGATTTTGGCCCTACTGGGCCGGCGCTGTTTCGCAAACTGGAGAGACAAGGAATTTTGCTTCGCGACCGGAGCAAGGACATGGGTAGCGGCTTCGTGCGCATAACCATGGGCACTTCCGCTGAAATGGGGCGGCTGGTCAAGATCGTCCGCAAAGAATGGAAGCCTGCAGCGCGAAACGGCATCACTCCAAAAGTAAATTAAACATGGCTCGCGGAGCGACAATTCACCGCAAGACGAACGAAACCGATGTCCGGCTGAAACTCAATCTGGATGGGCGCGGAAAGGCGCGCATCACTACGGGAATCCGCTTCTTCGATCACATGATGGACCTGGTTGCCCGACATGGAGCGTTTGACCTCCAACTGAAAGCCAGCGGCGATCTCGATGTGGACCAGCACCACACCGTGGAAGACGTGGGCATCACGCTTGGCCAGGCGGTCGAGAAGGCGCTGGGCGCGAAGCGCGGCATTCTGCGTGCCGGCTATTTCCTGATGCCCATGGACGAGACGCTGGCCGCCGCTGCCGTGGACCTGAGCGGCCGCCCTTATTGCGTGGTGGCCGCAAAGATCGCCGCAAGGCGCCTCGGCGACTTTCAAGTGGAACTGCTGGAGGACTTCTTTCAAGGTTTTGCGCAGGCGGCAAGGGCCAATGTGCATCTGCGCGTGTTGTACGGACGGTCTTCTCATCATCAAGTTGAAGCAATGTTCAAGGCTTTTGCACGCGCGCTGCGCTTTGCGGTCTCGAGGGATAAACGCCTGCGAAACATTTTGCCCAGCACCAAGGGGCTGCTATGAAAGTCACCATCATCGACTATGGCGCGGGGAATGTGCCTTCTGTCGAGCGCGCTCTCGACCGGCTTGGCGCGAAATCAGAGCGAACCGGTTCGCCGGAAGACATTTCGAAGGCGCGCGTCCTGCTACTGCCCGGCGTAGGACATTACTCCGCTCTGGTTCGCGCGCTGGATGAACAAAACATGCGCGCGCCGCTGGTCGACGCCATCGGGCGCGGCGTGCCTTTTCTTGGCATCTGCCTGGGGCTGCAAGTGCTCTTCGAATCAAGCGCGGAGTCGCCGCAATTGCGCGGCCTGAGCCTGTTGCTGGGGAAGGTGCGCGCATTGCCTTCGGGTGTGAAATTGCCGCACATGGGATGGAACCAGATTGCCGCAAATCGCGAGTCGCGTTTGCTCGCGGGCATCGACTCCGGCGCTTACTTCTATTTTGCGCATTCCTATGCTGCGCCCGATTCGAACGGATCGACAGCGGCTACTTGTTTTCATGGAATCAGCTTTGCGGCCGTCGTGGAAAAGCAAAATATTTATGGCGTGCAATTTCATCCGGAGAAGAGCGGCGACGCTGGCTCGCGCCTGCTCGACAACTTCTTGAGGTCGGCGGCATGAGCCTCGCTCATCGCATCATTCCGTGTTTGGATACCGAAGGGGCGCGCGTGGTAAAGGGCGTGAACTTTGTCGGGTTGCGTGATGCGGGCGATCCGGTGGCTCTTGCGGCGCGGTACAACCAGGAAGGCGCGGACGAGCTCGTGGTGCTCGATATTGCGGCTTCGCGCGACCGCCGTCCGACTTTCTTGGCGACCATTCGGCGTGTCGCGGCAGAGCTTTCCATTCCGCTCACGGCGGGCGGTGGCATTCGAACGCTTGAAGACGGGCGTGCCGTGGTGCGGGCCGGCGCAGACAAGGTCACGGTCAACACGGCCGCCGTCGCGCGCCCGGAATTGATCACCGAGCTTTCTCGCGAGTTTGGCGCGCAAGCCGTCGTTTTGGCGATTGATGCAAAGCGCAATGGCAATCACTGGGAGGTCATGGTTCGCGGCGGCCGCGAGTCCGCTTCTCGCGACGCCATTGAATGGGCGACAAAGGCGGTCGCGTTAGGGGCCGGTGAAATCCTACTCACTTCCGTGGACCGGGATGGAACGCAGCTTGGCTTCGACACGAAGCTGACCGCGGAAATCTCCAAAGCGGTGTCTGTTCCGGTCATCGCTTCGGGCGGCGCCAGGTCGCCCGAACATTTTGTTGAGATTTTCAAAGCCGGGGCGGCCGACGCGGCGCTGGCAGCTTCCATCTTTCACGATGGCGTGCAGTCCATTCGCGCCTTGAAAGCGTTTCTTGCCGCGAACGGAATCGAGGTTCGCCGGCTGTGCTGATCCCCTGTATCGATCTCCAGGACGGGCAAGCCGTGCAACTGGTGCATGGCCGCAGACGCGAGCTTGCTGTCGGCGACGTCTTTGGCCTGCTGCACAAATTCAGGGGGTATCCGTGGCTTCACGTTATCGACCTTGACGCCGCGATGGGCAAAGGATCGAACGAGGAACTGGCTCGCGCGCTGTGCGCGCAGGCAAGAACAAAATTTCGAATGAAAGTTCGCTTCGGCGGCGGAATTCGCACGGTTCCCCGCGCCAAGGAAATTGCCGGATGGGGAATGAGTCAGATGATCGTTGGAAGCGCGGTTTTCCGCGGCGGAAAAGTGAACCTGCCTTTTCTTCGCCGGCTCGCACGAACGGTCAACCGCAAGCGCATTGTCATCGCGCTGGACACATTGAAAGGACAAATTACCATCCACGGCTGGCGCCGGCGCATTGTTCCTCAAGCGGAAGAAGTGATGGCGCAACTCGAGCCTTATTGTGCGGGCTTCTTGTGCACTGACGTGGACCGTGAAGGTACCATGATGGGCGCAAACCTAAAGTGGTTTCGCACACTGCGCGACGCGACCCACCACCCGATCATCGCGGCCGGCGGCATCAGAACCAAACGCGAGATCGCAGCGCTCGATAAGATCGGCATGGATGCCGCCGTCGGCATGGCTCTGTACAAGAACTGCCTTTGTTGATTCTTTTTGCGTAAGAACGCACAAAGACTCCGACCAAGCAGTCTCAGCGCAGATACGCGTCGGTGATGTACTGCTGTACCATGCGCTGCGTGTTGAAAAACGAGCCGTTGATGGCGATGGCGTGCTGCATCACTTCGAGGAACCTGTGCCGCTCGCCGTAGTACAGCGGCAGGATGATGCTCTCTAGCTTCGAATAAAGCGACTCCGCCTCGGCCTGATTGTCGGCCGGCGCGGCGCTTCCGGGGCCGCGGCGTGGCTCTCCGATAGACCAGCCGGTCACGCCTTCGATGTGGCCCTCGACCCACCAGCCATCCAAAATGCTCAGGCTAGGCACACCATTGAGCGCCGCTTTCATGCCGCTTGTCCCCGAAGCTTCGAGAGGAAACTGCGGCGTGTTGAGCCACAAGTCCACGCCGGAAGTCATTTTTCCACCGAGTTCGAGGTTGTAATCATCCAGAAACACAATCGGGACGTTCTTCCGCAAGGCCTTTTTTGCTTTGTAGATGCGGCCAATGATGTCTTTGCCGCCCGCGTCATTGGGATGCGCCTTGCCCGCAAAAATAATCTGGAACTGGCCGGCATCTTTAGCGATCTGGCGGAGACGATCGAGATCGGACAATATCAAGTCGGCGCGCTTGTACCCGGTGGCGCGCCGCGCGAAGCCAACCGTAAACACCTCCGAGTCCAAATGGAGACCGGTTTTTGTGCGAACCACTTCGAGCAATTCATGCTTGGCGATGAGATGGGCGGCCCACACGTCTTCGGCCGGCAAACCGAGGGCACTTCGCAAACTGAAATTGTCCTCGCGCCAAGTTGGGATGTAGCGGTCGAAGAGCTGTCGAAACGCGGGGCAAGTCCACGTGCCCGCATGGACGCCATTCGTGATCGCTTCGATGGGTACCTCAGGGAACATCTGGCGCGAGGTTTCGCCGTGCTGCTTGGCCACTCCGTTGACATACGTGCTCAGACTCAGCGCCAGTTGCGTCATGTTCACGGAAGCGCCTTGGCGTGCCGCGTCGAGCAGGCCGGAGACATTTTGTTCCGCCTGCAGAATTCGCTTCACCAGGTCGGCTGCCGTTGCATCGCTCAAGTCAAAAAAGTTGAGCTGCCCGGGGAACACCCGAGTCAAATATTCCACCGGAAAACGATCGTGGCCAGCCGGAACGGGCGTGTGCGTGGTGAAAACGCACTTGCCGCGGACTTTTTCGATGTCCTCGCCACGAATGGAAGTGCGCCCCGCCTTCTGAGCTTCTTCTCCCAGCAATTCCAGAGAAAGCAGCCCGGCGTGGCCCTCATTCATGTGGAATCGCGTGAGGTCGTTATAGCCCAGCGCGCGCAGCATGCGCACGCCGCCAATCCCGAGGACCACTTCCTGGCAAAGCCGATAATAGGAATCTCCTCCGTACAGCGATCCGGTGAGATTCCGGTCGAATTCGCTATTCGAAGGCAAGTCGGCGTCCAGGAAATACACCGGCACTTCAAATCCGTGAACGCCCTTCACGGAGTATCGCCAGCATCGAAGTTCGAGGCGGCGATTCTCGATCGGCACGCTGGCGCGCGCCGGTTCCTCAGTCAGGAAATCGTCGACGCGCCAGTCGACAGGCTCTTCGGTTTGTGAGCCGTCTTCCGCGAGGCGCTGCGTAAAGTAGCCTTTGCGGTAAAGCAGCGATAGGGCCACCATCGGCAAGTGTAGGTCGGCGGCGGCGCGGATGGTATCACCGGCGAGCACGCCGAGCCCGCCGCTGTAGCTGGGCATGGCGTTTTCCAACGCAATCTCCATGGAAAAGTAAGCGATGAATCGTTTTACGGAATTCGGCTGCGTCGACATCTCACTCAATTCTCCGCTAAGCGCCACAATGGCAGCATGCGGAAAAGTCAGGCTAGGTTAAACCACTTATTGTCGGAGAAACGGAGCGGTCAAGCAAGCAAGTAGCAATCGCCTGTTGCCATGCGTGGCTCGAGCGAATATCCAATTCAATGCATGAGATCTGCGAGGCAACTTCGCAAGCCGCGCGGTGCTTCTTGAGCCTCAATGCCCCTTGGTCGAGGCAAAATGCGCGCCGGGCGTTGGCCGGGTCATCAGTTCAACGAACTCCTTGTAAAACTTTTCCTTGTACAGGTCCTGTTGCACTTCCACGAGCGATTCGCCCATGCCCGGCTGCTGGCCGGGAGCCCACGCGTGAGTGTCGCCGTAGGACGCGCCGTGATCCACTTCGACGTCCACATAGAGTTTCTGCCACCTGGTGATGATGCTCGGATCGAGCCAGCCAGCCGCCGCAAGCTCATCCCACAGGATGTTCGCCTCGGCGTATTTGGCGACGTATTGCGCCGCTGGCGTCCCGCTTTTGGCGATTTGCTCGATGAGTGCCGTTTCCATTTTGGTTTTGACAGAAATATCCACAGTTGTGAGGACGAAGCGTGGCCAGTGCGCATGAAGCACGGCGTGAGAAGCTTCCGGGTCCATCCAAAAATTAAATTCGCGTCGTGGCGTCAATGCAAATTCCGGATTGTCGCTCACCGGATTAATGCTGCCGCCCATGACGATCAATTCTTTCGTCAGCTCCGGGAAATGAGGATCCAAAGCAATGGCAAGGGCGAGATCGGTCATCGGTCCAGCCGCGTAAATGGTTACGTCGTGGGGATATTGATGGACCATGCGGACCATGAAATGCGCCGCGTCTTCCGTGGATGGCTTTGTGGTGGGAGCGCCTTCGGGCAGCGGAGGAATTTCGTAAGGGCCGTGGATACTGTGGCGCCGGGCAAAATTCCATGCGCCCTGGTAAAGGACCTTGCCGTAGAGCGTTTCCCACTTGGCGATGTATTCCTTGGAGCTAACCAGCGGAAATACCGCTCCGGGAACCACCGGGATGTCCTTGCGGCCGATAATCTCCATAAGCCGCAAAGTGTGCTGCACTTCCTCATCCCGCCAGTCGTCGCCGGTGAGAACGGTGATGCCAAGAACATCGGTCTCCGGTGAATTGACCAGCGCGAGGATGGCTTGCATGTCCGTGCCGCCCGGTCCGGCGGCATCCTGATCAATGATGACCTTGCGTCTGGATGGGGCCTGAAGCGCAAGGACGAAAGTAGTCAAAAGCAGGAGCGGGAGTACTGAAGAGAAAAGCAAACCCCTCCCGGCCTTCGCAGCCCTATTGGATTTCTTGGCCCTGTCCCTGCCGTCACTACCTACGCTCACCATAGCGCCGCTCCAGTCCTCTCTAAGCACTCTAGTGTAGTGCGTCTCACGGCTCTTTACATTTGGCCACCTTTTCAAGGATCCGTTCAACTGAGGCGCTCCACAGGAAGGGGTTGTCCATGTAATCGTTGATCGCACGAATCCATTCCTGGCAAACCAGGCAGAGCGCTTGCATCTGGCTCTTTTCATCGCCGCAAAAAATCAGCCCTTTCTCAGGTGGATTCAGGTACAGGCCGCGGATTTCACCGCGATCCTTGATAGTCAACTGGCCGCCCTGAGCAGCAAGACCACAATGCCAGCATTCAGGTCATGATGTTGAGCCCGGCTTTCTGCCATCGCTTGAATCTCAACTCGCCGACAGATGCTAATATCGGGACGCTTTGCTGAGCTCGGCAGCTCTTTGTTCTTCTTGGTTGGCTCTTGGAATCTGGCCGGTGCGTCGGTAAATTGCGGCCATGCGGCGGTGTGGCTCAGGATCACTTTGTGCGAGTGAAGCGGCTTCCTGGAGGTAGCGGAGCGCGTCCGCGTCGAGAGAACTTTGCTGCGACCTCTGCGCCAATTCCAACGCGGACTGGTAAAGTAGCGCCGTCGTGCCTGCATCCTGCGGATTCAGTTGATGCGCGTGATGCAGGGCTGCATACGCTGCTGGCGTTTCGCCGAGATTGAATAAAACCACCCCGTACAGGGCGTTCAGCGGAAAAAGATCGGGCCATCGCTGTACCGCCGTTTGCAGAGGGCCGCGAGCATCCGCAAAACGCTTCAACTGGTAGTAAGTGAACGCCAGGTTATACTGTGTTTGCGGAGATTGCGGGGCCAGTTCCGCCGCCCTTTCGAGCGGCTTTAGGGCCTTTTCCAGCTGGCCGTGCTGCCCGTAGAGAATGCCCAGGGCCGTCAGCAATTCCCCGTTGTTCCGATCATAGAGCTGTTCGCAGGAAGACGCCTGATCACTTGGTCCTCGGTCCAATTCCTGCCCGCAGGCCCATTTCAGCTGGCTCAGCTTATCGCTTTGCGTTTTCATCTCTTTCGAGCGGTCGAAAGCCTGCCTAGCCTCCTGGTCGCGACCTTGCTTGCGATAGAGCTTCGCCAGTTCGTACTCCGCTCGGGACTCGTCAGGATTCAATTCGATCGCTTTCTTGAGCCACTTCTCTGCATCCTGGTCAGAACCGAGCTTCAGGTAGGCCAGGCCAAGATAGAAGGGAGTATCGGGAAAGGGCGGAAGAGAGTTTGCCTTCCCCAGATTCTCTAGCGCCTTTTTGTAGTTATGTTCGTCGAGATCCAGTCTGCCAAGGTAGTACAGGACGCCCAGTCGGTCGCCTTGCGCATGGTGGACCGCTTCAAATTCGCTGCGCGCTTCGGCGGTCTTGCGCTGTTCGAAGAGAGCGACCGCCAAAGGGAACTGCGCACGCATCACCAGGCTGGAGTCCATCGCCAGGGCCGCGCGGAATTCCTTCTCAGCTTCTTCGTATCTTTCCTGCCGTAGCGCCTCGTATCCGTTCCCCAGATGCATTTCGAGTGAATCTGTCGTGGGCGCTTTCTTAGAATCATTGCCCTGGCTGGAGGCTTGCGGGCAGACGATTTGTCCCACGGACAGGAACAGCGCCAACGGAATTTGCCATCGCCATGTTCGCCAAATGGTCATTTATTTTTCGCTGCCACTGCAATTTCTTGCCAGATTACCACAGGCTGGTTTCGCCTTTCGGCCTCTCCGGCGGCACTTCTGCGGCTTCCCCGGAGGCAAACTTGACGACCCTAGACCCTGATGCTACAGTGCCGTTGCCACAGACCAACGCCAGGGAGTGATTGTCTGAGCAGGTCGCGCAGGAAAGCTCAGCCGGTTCTGAGCCGCCGCCAATTCCTACAATATTGTCAGGGAGCGTCGTTCGCCCTTCTGCCCGCGGGCTTTCTTCGCCCCACGCTCCATTCTGTCTTTTCGCAAGCAAAATCTGTCCTGCCAGACGGATTACAGCTTCATCCGCAATACCGGTTGAAACGAGGAATCGAAGCGGTCTTGCGCAAGGTGCCGGCCGGGTTCGATGAATTCGTTACGGAGAAATATCAGGACCAGATCTCGGCGATCCTTTCGCAGTGGAGTGCCGAACTGCTGCAGTCTCCTCAAGACACAACGGCGCTCGAGCGCGTGATGGCTCGCAGTTTTACGGCAGGTTCCCTGAAGTCGAGCCAATCGCGGATCGTGAACGAGACCGCCCCGCTCAAACTCTGGAAAGTTCAATATCCCCAGGAGGCGAATTCCGGAAAGGAAGTATTCCTTTCCGAACTGCGCGAATGGCTCAGTGCGTTTTCAAGACTTCTAACTGCCGAGTTCCAGGTGGTTGGCATCCAAACAAAATCCGAGCCGCCTCGAACGTCAGCCAATTCCATCCGGCTCCAAACAATGGTTCGCTTTGAGTTGCTCGGCACGGGTGCCGGTTTTCACCGCGAGCAACGCGTTGGTCATTGGCAACTTGACTGGGAGTCGAATCCTTCCAACGAATTGCGGCTCGAAACATTTCAGTTCCTGGACGGAGCCCGCAGCCAATCGTCAACTCCTGTTTTCCTCGACTTAGCTTCGCGAGTTTTCGGACGAAACCGTTCTTTCGCAAACCAATTGGTTCCCGGCACAGACCATTGGCGCACCCTACTCGATGGTGCGAGCGGCATCGATATCTACGGGCACAATGGAGTTTCCGCAGGGGATATCGATCGCGACGGTCTCGATGACCTTTACGTTTGCCAGCCTGCCGGGCTGCCAAACCTTCTTTTTCGCAATCTCGGTGACGGCACATTCGAGGACATCACGGAGTCCTCGGGCGTCGGTGTACTGGAAAACACGGCCTGCGCGCTGTTCGCGGACATTGACAACGATGGCCGCCAGGACCTGATTGTTGTGTGCACCACCGGTCCGCTGCTTTTTCTCAATCAGGGCGATGGAAAATTTCGCTTGAAACCCGGCGCTTTCCATTTTGCCAATCCTCCGCAGGGCACCTTCACCGGAGCAGCTATGGCTGATTATGACCGCGACGGCTGGCTGGACATTTATTTTTGTCTCTACACTTACTCCCAGGGCACCGATCAATACCGCTATCCCATGCCGTACTTCGATGCGGAGAACGGCCCGCCCAATTTTCTACTGCGCAATAACCGCGACGCCACCTTTGATGACATCACGCAACAGGCTGGCCTCAACATCAATAACACGCGCTTCAGCTTCTGCTGTGCTTGGGGGGATTACAACGGCGACCTCTGGCCCGACCTGTACGTTGTGAACGATTTTGGGCGCAACAATCTCTACCGCAACAACGGCGACGGCACTTTTGCCGGTGTGGCCCGCGAAACCGGCGTTGAGGACGTCGGCGCCGGCATGAGCGCAGCATGGTTCGACTTCGACGATGATGGCCGGGACGACCTCTACGTTGCGGACATGTGGACCGCCGCCGGCATGCGCATTTCCATGCAGGAAAACTTTCAGCAACGCGGGAACGCGGAAACGCGCGCTTTGTATCAAAAGCACTCTATGGGCAGTTCTCTTTTTCGGAACTGCGGTGAAAAGTTTGAAGACGAGAGCGCCCGGTCAGGGACGGCCATGGGCCGCTGGTCCTGGATGAGCGATTCCTGGGACTTCAATCACGATGGCTACCCCGACCTGTATATCGCGAACGGAATGATTTCCGGAACATCCCGCGACGATCTCAACAGCTTTTTCTGGCGGCAGGTGGTGGCCAACTCGCGGAATGACCCCAGACCGAGCCACGAGTATGAGCAAGGCTGGAACGCCATCAATGAATTGATCCGCTCCGACCACACCTGGAGCGGCTTCGAGCGAAATGTCTTCTACTTGAACAATCGCGACGGAACCTTTTCCGACGTTTCTGGCATTGTTGGGCTGGATTGCATCGAAGACGGCCGCACATTCGCGCTGGGCGATTTCGATCAGGACGGACGGTTGGAAGTCGTACTCAAGAATCGTAACAGCCCGCAATTGCGATATTTCAAAAACGCGATTGCCGATTTGCCCCCCGCGATTTCCTTCCGTCTTACAGGGAAAAAGAGCAATCGTGACGCGGTGGGAGCCAGGATCACGGTGGAGACCTCCTCTGGCCGACAGTGTCGGACTTTACGGATCGGATCGGGCTTCCTCGCTCAACATACGAAGGAACTGTTTTTCGGCCTGGGCTATGAAAAATCGGCGGTTCAAGCTGTGATTCAATGGCCGAGTGGATTGCACCAAAGGCTCCGCGATTTGCCGCTAAATCACCGGATTTGGGTCGAAGAAGGATCATCGCCTTCGCGCATGGAACCTTTCCGGCAATTTTCGGTTCCCGCCGGCAGAGAGATTACCCCCGTGATTGATGCCGCAGAGCGATTACCTAAAACCGTCGAAACATGGCTGATCGTTCCGGTTCCCGCTCCTGATTTTTCGCTTCCCGGTCCGTCCGGGCGTGTTGAAACTCTTTCCGACCGGCGAGGGAAGCCTGTTCTGCTTCATTTCTGGTCTGATTCGGTTGCAAATTCCCGAGAGTACCTGGGTAAATTCGACCAAGTTCAGGAAAAGTGGGTGCGCGCGGGGCTGCAATTCCTTGCCATCCTGGTGAGCACCGACGACCATGGCAAGGAAGGTGGCGAGAAGGATATTTCCCGCGGTTACTCTTTCCCGGTCGCAGCTTCCTCGTCCGACGTCGTTGCCGCCTACAACCTCCTCTATCGCCAACTTTTTGATCGCCACCGCGATATGAGTGTGCCGATATCTTTTCTCCTCGACCCAGGCGGAAACGTGGTGAAAATTTATCAAGGGCCGCCGGCAATCGACCGCTTCGAGGCGGACATCGGGAACATTCCCCAAACCGATGCGGAGCGTCTGGCTAAGGCGCTTCCGTTTCCCGGATGGGCCGAATCGTATGACTTCGGCCGAAACTACCTGTCCCTTGGTTTCGTCTTCTTCGAGCGAGGGTATTACGAGCAGTCGGAAGCCTTTTTTCAACAAGCGGTGAAGAATGATCCGGCCAGCGCGGAAGCACTCTACGGTCTTGGCAGCGCATTTCTGCAACAAAACAAATCGAAGGAGGCTGGAGATTGCTTCGAGAAAGCGCTGCACCTGCACGCCCGCTATCCAGGCACGTTGCCGAACGCGTGGAACAATCTGGGCATCCTTGCAGCTCGCGAACGTAACACCGCTGCCGCGATTCAACATTTTCAGCATGCGCTTCAGATCGATCCCCAGCATGCCATCGCCTTGCTCAACCTCGGCAACGCGTATCGGCAAGCAAAGGACTGGCCCGAGGCCGAACGTGCGCTCGAGCAAGCGCTTACTCTGAATCCGGATGACCCCGAGGCCAATTACAGCCTCGGAATGGTCTATGCTCAAAAGAACGACACGGACCATGCCTACGAGTACCTGCAAAAAGCGCTGGCAGCTCGGCCTGCTTATCCCGAAGCATTGAACAACCTGGGGATTCTCTATCTCCGTACGCGGCGCACTGCAGAAGCCATTCGCAGCTTCGAAGAATCTATTCGCATAGCGCCTGCGTATGACCAATCGTATTTGAATCTGGCGAGCGTCTATGTCATCGTGGGCGACCGCGAAAAAGCCAAGGCAATTCTTCAGCAACTCCTCACGCAGCATCCCTACCACACCCAGGCAAAAGCACAGTTGAAACAACTGGAGCCTTAACTCCTCCCACCGCTCGCAATGTTTACCGGGATGAGCCTCTATTCACCGTCGCCGGCGTCACTGACACGTCCACTCTCGGCGCGCCCGGGTCCGATCGCGGGTCAAAGCGCGCCTTCGCAAGCGCCCGCATTCGCACCGGCTCCCCGCTGACATCGCCGCCCAAAAAGAGCGACAAAACTCCAGCGGGTTGGCGCGATAGAGTGTTGCTTGGTCAGGATCGGTCAGGCCTAGAATGTCAGTTTAAGCCCGAATTGCACCAGTCGTGGGTTGTTCACCGTCGACGGATACCTTCCGAAATGAGAGAGAGCATGGATGTCCGCGCCTGTCCCGCCTCCGAAGGCGGAGGGGGTGTCAAATTGCGCATGGTTGAAGAGATTGAAGATCTCTGCTCGGAAATCCAGTCCCATGTTTTCCCAGGGCAGCGCGAAACGCTTGATCACCGAAAAGTCGGTGTTTACGAAGTTCGGACCAGAAATTGGAGCACGACTCGCGGTTCCTAGCTCGCCGAGCGGAGCGGTTGCGAAAGCACAGGGGTTAAAGTAGTACCCGGAGGACTTCCCTAGTGAACTCGGGGCTAAACCGCCACTCGAAACCAATACATGGCACATGGGATTGGGATTGGCAGCCACGATACCGGGTACGAACGGATTGGCGACCTTATTGGCACGCCCGGCGGGGGATGCCGTCCCAATATTAATCAACGACGCGCCCGATTGAGGGTTACTGTCGAGTATAAAGACTGGGAACCCTGACGTGATCTTCTCAATGGTGGTCAACTGCCAATTGCCCAGCAGAGCGTTGGTCAGGTCGTTCCCGCCGCTGCCATATTTCTTACCCTTTCCAAATGGCAAATCGTAAATCACGCTGGCGGTGAAGCTATTGTTTAAGTTGGTCTGGGAAAGGGCCCAATCGAGCTTTCCCCAATCCGGCAGGGGAAAGTCAGGGGCTCCGATGGGAGTGCTCAAGCCGTCGGAATACCCCGTGTCATACGCCCTGGAATACGTGTACCCGATCAATGCATAGAGCCCGTATTTCGAGCTCTTGGTTTCCGCTTTTATCTGAAGCCCATTGTAATGAGCTCTCCCGGAGTCGTTGATGCTGTATATGTTTGAAAACGGAAACAGAGTGTAAGGCGCAGGGAAATAGGCTCCGCCCGGACCGCAGCCCAAGGTATATCCCGGCACGGCGTTGGGCCCGCCGGCACAGGCAGTCGGCGCTCCCGTGTTAATGTTGTTTCCAAAGTTGAGAATACGACCCGCACGAGACCCGGCGTAGCCGGCGGTCAGCACGATTTGTCCTGGCAGTTGCCGCTCGACGTTTACGTTGAACTGTTGGACCATACCTATCTTCAGGTTGGTGGGCTCGGTGTTAAACGAGCCTCCGAAATTTAGGGGCGTGACTGGGGGTGTGACGATGGGAAACCCGTCCGAGATCCCTACCATCTGGCCTGTGCCGATATTGGGCGTCTGGCCGGACAGCGACGCACAATAGGCAGTCGCCGTGGCACAGCCTCCAAACGAAATGCCGAACGATTCGGCGGCGTAGGGGGGATTCTGCCACAGTCCCTGAGCGCCCATACTCCACGCGGAATCGTGGTAAATCGCATAACCTGCGCGCACCACCGTCTCACCGCTGCCAAACATTTTCCAGGCCAAGCCGATTCGCGGTTCGAGGGCGGAGTAGTCCATATTGATACCCGCACCCGCCCCGGAATTTTTGCAGGTTGCAATCGCTTGAAGGGCCGTGGTGCAACCCGGCGAAGGAATCAGCCACTGATAACTCGTGGCGGCTGGAATGAAATCCGCCATCCTGCCTTTCGCTTCGGAAATTGGCGTCGCCAACCCCCAAGCCAAGCCCAGGTTCACCGTTAGATTTTTGTTGACGCGCCAGTCATCCTGAACGAATGGACGAAAAAGCTTCCAGCGTCGCCCGGTAATATCGCCGTTCAGGTTTTGGTCGTGAATGCGAAGGCTGGACATCCCGAGCAGAAGATCGGCCATCGAACTCCCGGCAAAGGCAAACTTGTCGCTCGTCCAGGCGCCGCCGATGACCCAAAATCCGTCCTGAAATCCTTCGGCGCGCACATTCATCTGATTGATGCGGATTCCCATTCCAACCTTGACATCATGCTTGCCACGAGTCATGTCGAATGTGTCATTGATTGAAAAAATGTTTGTTCCGCCTTGGAACGGGGAATAGCCGCGATCGCCCAGGGACCAATAGCCGCCCCCGGCTATGTTTATCGAAGTCAACCCGCAACTGCTGCTTGAACACGTGTTGCTCGCAGAACACCCGAGGTTTGCACCAGGGATACCCAGCTTTGCCGACGCGCAGGTGCCCGTCCCTTGAGACGTGATGTAGTTGAAAATCCTGTTATACCCGAAGGTGAACTGGTTTACGGTTGTCGGTGTGAAGACGTGCGTCTCTCCGATGGCCGCGTTGCGGGCATGGTTGATAATGCCTTGATTGCTTCCGAAGGCGTTCGCTTCGGCAAAGAACGCCGTTGCGCCACCTGGCACGTACGAAGTTGCCTGATCGTAGCTGAAGCGGGTAAACAGGCTATCCGCGCCCGAAAAGGTGTTGTCCAACCGAATGTCGAACTTGGTCTCATACAGCGAACGCACGGGTTGGCTCTGGAAGTTGTTTCCGTTTACGTTATAGCCAGGAGTGGACAGGGGATAAAGCCCGATCAGTTGCTGTCCAATCGAATTCCACAGCCCTTGCGGGATCACATTGCACGGCTGGCCCTGATATTGTTGTCCGGTGGACGCACTGACAAGGGGCATGGGCTGGTTGGTTCCCGGTACGCACTGAAAAAAGACATTGTTGTTGGGTACATTGGAGGTGCTGTTAGGTGCGTTGGGTGTCGCCGAAGCTCCGCTCATATATGGGTTGGTGATTACAAGGTCGCCTGCAGACAACGGATTGCCAAAGTTATCGGCGCTGAAATCGCCCTTGCGCATCGCTGCTGTCGGAACTAGTCCCTGAAAGGGGATGCCATGCAGCTGATCCTTTTGCTCGCCATCGACGAAGAAGAAGGTCTTGTTTTTCCGGATCGGGCCGCCGAGGGTCCCACCAAACTGATTCAGGTTGAACTTTTCGGTCGAACTCGCAAAGAAGCTTTTCGCGTCTAGCGAAGTATTCCGGAGAAACTCGAACACGGACCCGTGGAAATCGTTGGTTCCTGACTTCGTCGTCAGCAGCACCGTCGGTCCCGCCCGCGTGCCGTATTCCGCCGAATAGTTATAGGTAAGTACCTTAAACTCCTGAAGCGAGTCAATCGAAGACAGGATGGCAATCCCGCCGGCGGTCAATTCGTTGTTATCGACGCCGTCGATCAACCAGTCTGTGCTATTGGCACGGGAGCCGCCTACAGACAGGGAAAAAGGGCCGCGAGCCGCCACTTCACTGCTTGCATTGGTCGTAAAAAAGCTGCCATTGCTGGTTTCCTGACTGGTGCCGGGGGTGAGGGTCGCAAGCTGCACGAAATCACGCCCGTTCAAGGGTAGCTGCGCCACTTCCTGCGAGGTAATGACTTGGCCCAGTGAAGGGTTCGTCGTTTCCACGGTTACAGCATTGGCCACAACTTCCACCGCCGTAGTTACGGCTGCCAGGGCCAGGCTGAAATCCATTTCGCGCTGCTCATCCACCTGCAGCTTGACGTCCTTGCTTTCTACAGGCTGGAATCCTTTGAACTCCACGCGAATCGTATAGACCGAAACCGGTAGCAGATTCACGATGTAGTGGCCGGTGTCATCCGTGACCGTCGACCGTACCGCGCCTGTCGCCTGGGAAGTCACCGTTACCGCAGCCCCGACAACCGCTGAGCCGGATTTATCCGTTACCGTCCCGAGGAAGCTGCCCGTTACCTGCCCATAGGTGACCTGCGCACTGCAAAACATCGCCACGCTTACCGCCAACATGAACAAAATTCGCTTGCTCATTCTGAACACCCCCTCCACACCCCAACAAACCGAATATTCCAGATTCAAAGGAGGCGAGAAGAACCCGGCCCAGTTCTCCTCACACGACTGGCAGGAAGCCGGCTGAACTAACTGGAAGCAATGGAGGAGTTTGTTAACTCAAAACTCCCCGTCCGACAGACCCTCCCAGCCACCAAAAACAAGCCCACACTCCGGGAAAACATTGCGCAAACTTACTTCGCCCCTAGCGCCGTGTCAAGCGGATGTTTAGCATTGAGAAGTTGGGCCGCCGATAGAGTCCCAAGGGAAAATTCGGCGATCGAGCGTCATCATCCTCTGCGTCTAAATCTCGGATAGGAGTGAGTCGGCAGCGTGAATCGACAGGCGTTCTTCAGGCGACGCGCTGGCGAACTTTCGGAAGCTCTACGGCCCGTTGCAACAAGCGTTCGAATTCATGCGCTTCCAGCAGGCTCTTCTAAGTTCAGCTTCCTCCGCCGTTGCGACCCTCATCCGCGCTTCGCTGTCACGCACCGTTTCGCAATTGCTGTTTTCCATCTTCATCATTTGTAAACGGCCTTCCAGCGAGAACTGTTCCAATACTCCGTAGTGACCTAGTTCCAAAAACCGTTTCATGCAGCATTGCTATCAGGGGAGCGAAACGCTCGCAGGAAGGGAGACGCCGGGGGCTCAACTCAGGATCCGGCATAGAGTTGGAATGGCGCCCAATAAAACGGCCTGCGGTAGTTGCCAGCAGAATGAACCAGCCTGAGCTTGGCGGCACGTAATGCACTTGCCGGATCCTTTCCTTCATGCAATCCTTCGTACAGTTCATCCATGAGCTGCGGCGTCGAGGCGTTGCTGACTTCCCACAGTCCCGCTATAACGTTGTGCGCCCCAGCGCGAAGAAAAGCCCAAGCCAGACCAACAAGCCCTTCCCCCGCGTAGGTTTTCATTCCAGCCCCATTACACGCGGAAATGGTTACCAAGTAGGCGTGCCCTGGGTGCTGGACGACGTCGCGCGCATAAAGCTTGTATGTACCGCCTTCCGGCGAAAGAATCACCGCCGATTCGAGGGGACGAATGGTACTGGCGGTCCCGTGCGTCGCGAAGTGCAGATAGGAAAATGCCTCGGGTTTTCCAGAGAGAAACTGGGAAGGAACAGCTTGTGCGCCCGTCAACACCGTCCGCCGGTCCGCAGCGAAATGGCTCTGCACCAGCCCCACTTCCTTGCCCGCTTGCGGAAGCGGAGGAAAATCCGGGCTCGCCTCGAGCGCGTCACCCATCAAAAAGAGGTTCGGCTGTTGTGGAGGAAGGGCTGGGGAAGCCTTAGCCAGCAGCGCCAGAGAGTTCCCTGTTAATAAGGTGACGTCCTCAATCCAATAGTGAGGCTTCTCGCCGGGTACGATCAGCGTTTCGAAATTGAGCGAGTTCAGCTTGCCATCCGGGAGAATGATGACTCGCGAGTTTTTCGGGATGAGCCTTTCCGCAGGCTCGATCAACGTCGCGTACAGCTTCTTTCCGTCCGTGTTACCGGCCTCCAGCGGATCTCGCGGAAATGTGAAAGAATCGAGGTAGGATTTCACAGTGGCGTCGATTTCGGCGCGGCCCGGCAGGGGTAACAAAGAAAACTCTTTTCCTGTAATCACCCACAGGTGGGAGCGCTCCTCTCCCATCCAATAGAACAGCAGCGTGGCTTTCCATCGGCGCGCAATTTCCTGCGGAGCCAAGGAAGACGACTGCCCGTTCGGTACGTTGCTTCCAGATGACAGTCCGCGTTCCAATGTCTGCGCGCGGCTGAGATCAGCGACACCCAGGGCATCCAGGGGCCGATTATGCTCAATCAAGAAATTGACATAGGCGTCGTAAAATCGAATGGCACTGGACAAAAACGATAGACGGAATTCTTCGTTCTGAATGCCGTTCCGAGCCACAGTGATGGTATGGATGGATTCGCGAAATTCGCGCTCAGCGAGAGCAGTGTTGCCTTTAGCCGCGTGAACTTGAGCGAGACCGGCTTGTGCTTCCCAGCGCAGCGCCGTCTCAACCCCGTGATCTGCAATAATCGTCTGAAACGTCCTTTCCGCTTCTGGGTATTGCCTCCTGCCTGCAGCAATGCGTCCTGCAATGATGGTTGAAGACGCGATTCCAAACCGATCGAGACCCGCACGCTCGATCCCTAGCGCCTCACGATTGTGATTCTCGGCCAGTTCCACGTGCCCGGTTGCTAGCGCAATTTCCGACAGTGTGTTCAGGCACTCCGTGAGAGTACGCTTATCGTCCATTTTGCGCTCTAGCGCAAGAGCTTGCTGGGATACGGCTTCGGCCTCGACGTAGCGCCCCTGCCGGTAGTACGTATCCCCCAGCGTGTGGAGCCAATATGCGCGGTCCTCCGGCATGGCGGCTTTCGCCGATGCCCTCTCGGCTTCACTGAATTTAATCTCTGCATTTTGCAAATCGCCTATGGCCAAATAACTCCAGCCGAGATTTCCGAAAGTCCTGTTCAGCGCGAAGGTACTCTTGCGGGATTCCAGGGCCCGCTGAACAGCCTTGAATCGCCCGATGGCTTCGTCATAGTGCTCCTGCCACATGGCCAGATAGCCAAGGCCGCCAAGTGCGTTGGCTTCCAGGGAGGGCAGTTTCTGCTCACGGCTTATAGCCAGCGCCCTCTGAAACGCGACAGCCGCTTCCGGATAATTCCTTCGCGAAATCGCGAGATTGCCTCGTGCCTGCGCAATGTCGCCCAGGAGCGCGGGATAGGCCTTGGAGACTTTCGCTGCTTCGTTTAGTTCCCTATCCGCGTCATCGTACTTTTGCTGAGCATCATGCGCGATCGCTTGAACGATCTTTCTACGGACTGCAACGTCTGAGTTGGCGAGAAAATCGGGAAGATCCTCGGTCAAAAGCTCTAAGGCATCGTTGTACGCGCCCTGAAAGACTAGGATGTGCGCTTTTTCAATACGGAAACGCCAGGCCCACTCCGAATCGTGGCCCTCAAACTTGCGATACTGTCGGTCTGCATCGTGAAGAGCGGCGTCCAGGTTTCCACGCCTTTGCTCATCGCGTATGGCCTCAAGAACCGCCTCTCGACTCCTTCGGGATGAGCAGCCCGAGTTTTGAACTAGGCCGATCAAGATGACCAGGAGCAGGTATGTTAACCGCCAGGCGGGTAGGGCTTGCCGTTGCTGTCGGCTTGGACAACCGTGCCCGCGGCACTGACGGCCGATCCGATTTCCAGGCGAATCATCGTGAGCGTGCGGTGGCCATGCTTGATGACAAGTTCGCCGAGGAAAATCTTCCCAAAACCTGGCACGCTGAAAGCGTGGCCGACTTGTGTAACGCCGGCGCAGTCCAACTTCATCTCTTTGACGCAGGAACAAAGGAATATCCCATTCGGGCCCGGCTTTTCGATAGAGTGGCCCGTCCTGAAAGGATCATGCGCTATTTTGAAGAAATCGCCCTTATTTTCAAAATTGTTTAGTGCACTGGCATAGGTCGGAATTTTCTCAAACGTGTCAAGGTCCAGCTTAATATTCACGTCGCAGTCCGCAATGCGCAGGTTCTCAAATCGACTGCCAACGATCGTGAAGGAACCCTCTTCGTTTTCCTTCTCCTTCTTTTCTTTCTTTTCTTTCTTTTTTTCTTTCTCCCTTTCTCTCTTTTCGAGCTCATATTTCGAGTACATGCGGGCGACAATGCGATCTGCGGTGAGGATGTCCAGGATATTGAGCCCCTCGATCGCGGAAATCACCAGCGTGTTGTGACTCACCGTGCCGTCTGGTTTCTTTTCGCAGGCCCCAGACACATGTGTGTACGCCTTTCGAAAGGACAGAAACTCGCGAAATTGAAAGTTTTCGACGCGGGCCTGCCCGTGGCCTCCGATGATGGGCAACGCGGAAGCGGCTTGCGCATCTATTTGATACTCGAACGGCCGCGTGAAGCGGGCACTAAAGCCATGGGCACAAGCGTGGTAGTGAAAAGTGCTAAGGGGCTCGGGGGACATAAGCACATTCTCCTAGGGTTCTGCGCAAAAGTTGGGCTAATACGGGGCTAATACTCCTGGCTTCAGTGGCTAAATTCAACACTAAACTTTACTTCGGCCAGAACCGTCGCCTTCGCAGGTTCACTCTCGGGGCCGGTGCTGCCGAACACCACAAGTTGGTAAGCTCCGGCGCGGCTCCCGGGGTTAACTTCAACAACCTGCGTTTTTTGCGCCTCTTCATACGTTAAGGTGCGCAGAATCACCGAATGCCCTGCCGGGTCCTCCAGCTTCAGGACATAGGCACGGTAGGAAGCGTCCGCCGGAATGTCCAGGTAGACTCCAAACGGCTCTCCGGCTCGGACCCGTATCGTCTGCGAATCCGGCCCACGGGTGTTCGCCGAGATCAGCGAATACATCGGCAATACCCGCGGGGCAGAAGCTTCTCGCGCCGCGGTCTTCCAATGCGGCACACTCACCAAGCTCTGATAAACGAGCGCTATCAGCAGCGCCGCAACCGCTGGCACTGCAACAATCGGCTTGAGCCATGCCAGCCACTTCCCACCGGCAGGCGCAGCAGCTTGCGAAGCTGCTTCCCGCGCCTCCTGACACAGCATGTTGCGGGCGTTGTCTGTAAACGCCGCCGCCGCGCGCACGTCGAGCGCGCATTTGGCGCAATCAAAATAGTGTTCCTCAAAGGAATCCCGCTCGGCTTGCGGCAACTCCCCCAGCACGTACTTTACAGCCGCCTGTAGTCGTACTGCTTCCTCGTGGTCCATTGCTCCCTTCCGCTGGGATAGTGCCTGGGACCGCAAAATCGTTTCATGAATTCCCGAATCCGGTCACCCAGGGTAGACCCCCAAATCTCTCCCTTTCTCATAGACGGCCTTGAACTTACCCTTCGCCCTGTGCAAAAGTACCCGCAGGTAATTGCGGTCCACTCCCATCTCCCTGCAAACGCTGTCCTTATCCTTTTCTTCGAAGAACACAGCCCGCAGCAGGTCCCGGTCCCGAGCCGGCAAGGCGGAAAGGATCTTCCGCACGTGCTCGGAGAATTGCTTGGACACCATCATTCCCTCGAGGTCGAGGATCTGATCGGGAATCTCCTGGTGCGTCTCATCAATCTGCTGGTTCTTCCCCAAAGTCCGGTAGTACTCCAGTAAGACGTTGTTACAAATAGAGTTAACGAACGCCCCAAAGCGATCCGGCTGGCGCACCGCCCCTTCTTTGCGCACCGCCGCAATCACCCGGATGAACGTCTCCTGCTTCAAATCCTCGATTTTGTCGGAGCTGATCGTTCTGGACCGCAGCTTGATGTTCAGCAGCTTCTCAAAATACAAAAAGAAATGGTGCTCCGTTGCCGGATCCCCATTCCGGAGGCTCTCCACATAAGCCTTGTCAAATGCAAAGAAATCCACGCGTGCCTCGCGGATTCAACTGCCTATACCTCGTGCACTTAGCCATGGAGTATACCGTCGCCTTCCTCCACCCGCAATGGAAGCTCGCACGGACGAAATCTCACCTACAACCGTCATGAAACGAAATCGGCCTGCCCGGCACTACTTCTCCGTGAAATCTCGGAATGTCCGGGATTCTCTACCCTGGGGGATCCACCCCGATCCCCCTGTGCCCCAGCAGGCGCATCCGGGCCGCCCCTGAACGGGCTGGATGCGCCTCCCCTGTTCCCGGGGGACAGGCCAAACCAATGGAGGTTTTGTGTCAACTCCTGCTCGCCAGGCAAACTACTCCGAAGAGTCCGTCGCGGCTTTCTCCGATCTCTCGGGCCCCACATGCAAAATCGAGTCGCCCATGACTCGTGGCGCCAACCACTTCACGGCGTTCAGTTTTGAATTCGTGGCCAAACCCGAGAAAGCCGCCCACGCCGTCCTGGACCTTCCCGAAGCGATGCAATCCGCGCCGGAGGATTTTGCCGGTTTCGCCGGCAGCCTGGTGATGGTCTCCGACTTGGAAGCTCGTCTGATCACCGTCATTATCTTCTGGCAAGGAGGCGAAGCGCGAAGCAGTTGCGCCCAGCGCGTGCGCCGGGTTAGCGCGCTGCTGGCCCCTTATCTGGACCGCCGCTTGCGTGCGCAAAACCTGCTGGCACACCTGCCGACTCCGCAAGCTCCTTCAAACGGGTTTAGTTCTATTGACACGAGCTTTATCACTAGCGACAGTATGGCTAAGGAAGCTAACGCCTGTGTCGCCTAGCGCATCTGTTCAAAAAAGAAAGGGAAGCGGATGAAATGGGGGAGCACTCTGAGTCGCGAGGCGGGGGTCCCGTGGATAGGAAGCTTGCGGAAGGTAACTGCAGCGAACGTGCTTGTCACAGCGCCGCGGCTACTTCTTTGGATCAACACGCTTTTTGCTTGAATCATTTTTTCCTCCGCTGTTACGCGAGGCTCGAGGCCGTTGACCCGCGCGGTCAAAAGTCTCGCGAAGATCGCGTCGACCTGGCTTCCATGCGCGCGTTCATCGAGGAATGCTCCCAAAAAGCCCTGGAGGTCAGCCTTCACTACAAAAACCTCAGCAATCTGGAACGCGCGCGCTTGCTGGACATTTTGCTATGGGCCAGCGAACTGTTCCTGATTCTGCGCGCGCCGCGAGTTATTCCCGAGGAGCCCTCGGTTTTCTCAGAGGTTCACGACGCAAAACGTGCGGCTAGACGGCGCTCCTGACTTCACGTTGTGCTTGATTGTTTTTGCGAGCCGAGAGCGGCGAATCAGTCGTTATCGGAAGGTCGTGGCGCGCTGCGAACCCGGCCGACAAGCCGCGTAGCCCATTCCCTCCAGGGAACGGCTTCCAGTTCCGCCAGGTAGGAATACGCCACCGGCACTACCAGAAGCGTGAGCAACAAGCAAAGCGTTTGGCCGCCGATAATGGTTACGGCGATGGACGCGCGTTGCTCCGAGCCGGCGCCGATGCCGATCGCCACGGGGATAAGGCCCGCAATGATCGAAAGCGTGGTCATCAAAATAGGACGCAGGCGCACGCGGTTGGCTTCGAGAATCGCCTCTCGCAAGGGCATCCCGGTGGCGCGCAGGCGGTTCGTGTAGTCCACCTGCAAAATTCCGTTTTTCTTCACAATGCCCAAAAGCAAAAACATCCCCAACGCACTCCACAGGCTAAGCGCGCGACCGGTAATCCAAAGCGAGAAAAGCGCGAAGGGCACGCTCAGTGGCAGCGTCAGCATGATGATGAACGGATAGGAAAAGCTTTCGAATTGCGCCGCGAGCACCATGTACATGAAGATGGAGGCCAGCAACATGGCCAGCAACAAATTCCAAGTGGTTTCTTCGAGAACTTTCACCTGGCCCGAAAAAAGGTACGAATAGCCCGCCGGCAGCCCGACTTCTTTGATGGCCTGGACGGTGTGTGCAGCCGCGAGATCCAACGGATAGCCGGCAGCGACGTTGGCGTAGACGCCCACCTGAAACTCGCGGTTGTACCGCTGCAACGTGGCGGGCCCGGCTCCGCGCTGAATTGCGGCGACATTTTCCAGGCGCACTTGGCCTAATTTCGAAGAAGGAACCATCATGCGGGCGAGAACGTCGGGATTGTCGCGCTGCTCCGGCAGGAGTTGCATGGTTACCGGATATTGCTCGGAGCCTTCCTTGAAGCGCGTGATTTCGTCTTCGCCGGAATAAAAAAGCCGCACCGCATCGCCGATGTCGGTCATTCGAACGCCAATGTCCGCGGCGCGCTGGCGGTCCACTTTTACTTGTAACTCCGGCATATTGAGATTGAGGCTTGGATTGACATCGACCAGCTCCGGATATTTGGCCATACGATCGGCGGCGGCTTTGCTGATTTCAGCGAGCTTCGAGAGTTCCGGTCCGCGAATCACCGCTGAGATCGGAAAATAAATTTCTCCGCCAAGGACGGAAGGCAGGCGGACGTTGTAGGTCATGTTGTGATAGTCCGCCAGGATTCTGCGGACCTCGGTGGCCATTTGGACGTGACTGCGCTTCCGCCCGTTTCGCGGCACGAGCACAATGAAAAGATGCGCGTGGTTCGTCGGGCCATGCGTAAAGGACTGCACCAGCGCCACTTCAGGCAAGGCCACGACGCGCTCCGCGATTTCCATCGCCAGCTTCGTGGTTTTCTCCAGCGAAGTGCCTTCGGGCAGCGTATAAGAGCTGATCAACTCGGACTGGTCGTCCGCGGGGATCCAGTCGCGCCCCACCAAATGATAGAACCCGAAGGTCGAGAGAAACGTCAGCACGCAGATCACCACGATGGTGCGGCGGTGCGCCAGCGACCAGTCGAGCATTTTCAGATAAAACTGATCAACGGAATGCAGGAATCCTTCGGAATGGACTTTCCTCTCGCGGCCACCCAACTTTAACATCCGCGAACTCATCATCGGGGTCAGCGTGAAGGCCACCAGCAACGATACCATGATGGCCATGGCCATGGTCCACCCGAAGGAGTTCACGTACTTCCGCGCATACCCGGTCATGAACGCAATGGGCAGGAAAATAATCACAAGCGAGAGCGTCGTGGCCATGACCGCCAGACCAATCTCTTTGGTGGCTTCGATGGCCGCTTGAATGCGGTCTCTTCCCTTCTCTTCCATGTAGCGAAAAATGTTTTCGAGCACGATGATGGCATCGTCGATCACGATACCCACCGCCAGCGTCAGCGCCAGAAGCGTCATGTTGTTCAACGAAAAATCCATTGCGCGCATCAGCGTGAAAGTGGAAATCACGGATGCCGGAATCGCAATGGCCGCGATCAGCACGGCGCGCCAGTTGCGGATGAAGATCCACACGATGAAGCTGGCAAGAACACTGCCGAGAACCAGATGTTCGAGCAGCGAATGGACGGACGCTTTGATGAAATCAGAGATGTCGTGGACAATTTGGAGCTGAACTCCCGTGGGGAGTTGCGAACCTAGCTCCTGGACTTTCCTTCTCACTTCGTCGGCCACGCGAACGGTGTTTACGCCCGATTGGCGGAGAACTGCGATGGCCACGACGTCCTGCGGGGGCGTGTATTTTCGGAACAATGCCGACCAAGTGCGCAGCTCCTGCGCTCCGTCTTCCACCTGGGCAACGTCCCGCACACGCACCGGCGTCCCGCCGCGGGTGCCAATCACGATTTCGCCAAACTGTTCCGGTGATACAACGCGTCCGAGCGTACGTAGCCCAAGCTCCTGCGGGCCGGTGATCATGCGCCCGCCCGGCGCTTCGATATTTTCCCGCTGCAGGGCGTCGCGCACGTCCAGCACGGTAAAATTGTGCGCGGTAAGTTTCTGGGCATCGAGCAATATGCGGATCTGCCGGGCTTGTCCGCCATTCAGCTCCACGCTGCCTACGCCGTCGACGGTCTGGATCGCCCGCCGCACCTGTTTGTCGGCGATTTCCGTCAGCTCCCGGCGGCTCATTGGCCCGCTCACCAGCAAGGTGAGGATAGGGTCGGATTGCGGGTCGAGCTTGGTGATGATCGGCGGCAGCGTGTCACGCGGCAGGCGGTCGATGGCGCCGGCGACTTTCTCGCGAATATCCTGCGCCGCGCCATCAATGTCACGTTCCAGCACAAACGTGCAGGTGATGTCGGCAAAGCCCTCGAACGAGTACACATTGATTTCGTCGATTCCGCTGACCGAGGAAATGGCGTCTTCGAGCGGCAATACGACGCCGGTCACGATCTCTTCGGGAGTCGCTCCTGGCAATCTCACTTCGACGTTGACGGTGGCAGGATCAGCCTTGGGAAAAAGGTCGACGGCGAGTCCGCGGTAGGAAAACGCGCCCAGCGTTACCAGAAAAGCGATCAGCATCACCGTGAATACGGGATACTTGACGCAAGTTTCGGCGAGCTTCATCGGTATTCACGCCTGTCTTGATCGTATTTCGTAAGCCTCTTATTTCATTGCCGGGACGTCTGCAGGGCTTCCGCCGGGCTGCTCCTGGACCACAGCGCCATCGTGCAGTTCGCCGGCCACGGCAACGGCAACGCGGTCTCCGGGCTTGAGACCTTCCGCCACTTCAAACCGCCGGCCGCGTTCGTCCTCGGTTTGTCCCGCAGGACGGATTTGCCGCTCCGACACGCGATTGCCATTGAGCAGAAAAACCTTATAAACGCCGTAGCGGTAATTCACCGCATTTTCCGGCAGGAAGATGGTTTTTTCTTCCTTCTCGCTGGGAATGGAGGCTTGCACAAAGAAACCCGGCTTCAATCTCGCATCGAGGTTCACAAGCAAGGCTTCGGCCTCAAAAGTCCGCGATTCCTGCGCCACCGCAGGATTGATGCGAGAAATCCTTCCGTGAAAGGTTTCTCCCGGAAACGCTTCCACGCGCAAATCGATGGTGACGCCATCCCTGACCCATGCGGCCCAGCGTTCCGGCACGGCCAGGCGCGCGCGCAAACGATCTGTGCGCACCAGCACCATCACCGGGCTCTGCACACGGAGATACTCGCCCGGGTGAACGTCCCGCGTTTTGATGGCTCCGGGGAAAGGGGCGCGAATGGTGGAGTCGTTCAGCTTTTTCTCGGACAGCTTCTCGCTCGCTTCACTCGACACCAAAAGTGCTTTCAGGCGGTCCACTTCCTGCAGCGCAACCGTGTAGGTTGCCTTGGTGCTCTGGTAGCGGCTGGCGGCCTCGTCCAGTTGCTGCCGGGAAATCAGATTGTCGCGAAACATCTCTTGCGCGCGTCTGTATTTCTGATCTGCGTCGAACAGATCCGCCTCCGCGCGCTGTACGGAAGCGATCTTTTGGGGGTCGCTCGGCGGCGGATCACTGGGCCCGATCCCCAGTTGCGCCCGAACTTGCCGCACAATGCCGCGCTGCCGCTGCACTTCAAACTGCAATTCCTCGGGATCAAGCCGCACCAGCGGCTGTCCCTGTTTGACATTGTCGCCAACGTCGGCAAGCACTTCGGCAACACGGCCCTCTACCTCCGAACTCAGCGTGCTTTCTTCCAGCGCATAGAGCGAGCCGACCGCTTGAATCCGCCGCCGCGCCGTTTCCTCGGCGACGGTATAGAAACGCACCGGGGCGGGGTGGGACGCATCGCCTAGCACGCTGGTCGGTTGTGCCTTCGAGCAACCCGCAACCACAAAAACAGCGAACATCGCCGCCAGGGCAAAAACCATCTTGCCTCCGCGACATTCGAGCTTTGTGTTCATCCCAAAGGGCACGCGAAAGAGAACTCCCGATCTTGCCATTTTGGACGCGCCAACACGCCAATCGTTTTGGCCTGGAGCGACAGGACCACGGCGCACTCTTTTTCAAGTGAGCCCACTCCATGGGACAAGCCACGGCGTTCGCAGGACGTATGCACATCCGGCCAAGGGCAATCCCTGAATTTTAGCAAGAATACATGAAGAGTCTCTAATCCCAATTTGGGCGCGAAGCGCAGAAGCGACGAGGCCCGGCGCCCGCCTGGTTGGCTGGATTTGCGGCTCCCTGTGGTCCTGGTCACAGGGGTCCGTGTTCCGCGTCACCGCGATTTCGGCGGCTGCCGTGCAAACATTCGATAGGGAGGCCTCGAGAGATGCTGCAAACCGACAAGGACGTGCTAAAGACTTTGCACGAGGAACTCGCGTTTTTGGAGCTGGGCGGTTACCGTTCTCCACAGCAAGCGGCCTGGCGTCCGCAGTTTATCTTTGAGGATTCCCCGACCTGTTTGAACTTCAGAAATCTCGGGAAGCGTGTTCCATGCAGCGATTGCGCGTTAATGGAGTTCGTTCCCGAAGGATCCAAGCAGGAGCGGTTTCCCTGCCGTCATATTCCTTTGGACGATTCCGGCCTCACGTTGGATTTTCTGTATCGCACGGCGACGGAGGAAGAAGCGCACGCGCTGGTGGCAAACTGGTTGAAGAAGACCATCGCCGAACTCGAGCGCAAACCTGTTCCTTAGGGCTCCTCAAGCGCCGCAGAGACCGCGCGCCGCGGGCGGTCAGAATAGCAACTTAGTTCTGGGGATTTTCCTTCTTCTCTTCCAGACCGAGGTCCCCAAAGGGCCAAAGGTTGAACGCCTTGAGCTCCTCGTATTCATGCTGGGCGCGCAGCATTCGCGCGGTGCGCTCTGCCGGCCACGGCGAAGCAAACCGCTCCGGCCGGTCGGCAATCCAAAATGCCGCGAGCGCCATCAGCGTAGCATTGCGCGTGAGCACGTCCGCCTGCTGCGCTTCCAAGGCATCCGCCGCGGAGTGATGCGTGTAGCGGTAGTCGGACGTGTCCTGTAACATGTTGATCCCCGGCAGTCCGCCCATGGAAAACGGCAGCGTGTCGGTTCCCGACTCCACTTTGTCGTCGACTTGCAATTTTTGGAAGTTGGAAAGGCTGTTGACAAACGGCTGGAACAGCTCGACCAAATCATCGCGGCCGCCCAATTGAAACCCTTTCACCGGCCCTTGACCGAAGTCCAGAATCAGATCGCCAAGATGATTGGCCATTTCCGCTTTGTGCTCTTTGACATACGCGAACGAGCCATCGAGTCCTTGCTCCTCGCCCGTAAACAGAACGAAACGGATCGTGCGCCGCGGGCGCTGCCCGGAACGCATGATGGCTTCCGCGGCACCGAGGGTGGTCGCGATTCCCGAGCCGTTGTCTGTTGTTCCCTCGGCCAGATCCCACGAATCGAGATGCCCGCCGACGACAAAAACCTGTTCCGGATGCTCGCGCCCGCGAATCTCGCCGATCACGTTAGCGGTCTGGACGGGACCGTTGGTAAACGTGTTCTGCACGTTGAACCGCACGTGCGGCGTAATGCCGCGATCCAGAAAACGCTCCAACAGTCCCTGATCTTCCGCGGTCATCGACACAACCGGAACCGCAAAGTCCGCATTGAAGCCAAGAATCCCTGTGTGCGTCAGGTTCATGCCTGAGGATTTTCCCCCGCCTTGCCCGCCGATGACCGCGAGCACTCTCGCCGTTCCCGCGGCTTTGAGAAAATCGCCGAACAGCGCGAAGAGATTCATTTCATTTTGCGGGGGCTGCCCTTTTGCGGTGACCAGAGCAATCTTCCCTTTCAGGCGAGAGACATTCTTGAGCTCGTTTTCGATGTCGAACATATTTACTCTAACCACGTCGCCTTCGGCTCCTCCGGCCGGCGTCGAACCCGTCCATCCCATGGCATCGATCTGCAGCCTGTGATGCACGGGGGCAAGAATCTCGCCTTCGGCGGTGCCGCGCGTCCAGCCACGCCAGATGGTGTATTGCTCAGTGTGCACATTTTCCAGGCCGAGGGATTTCATTTTCGCCACGCCCCATTCTTCCGCTTGGCGGTCCGCCGGAGTGCCTGTCACGCGGCCGCCGATGTCGTCACTCAATTCCGTTAGGAAGCCGAAGGCGTGCGAATTGAGCAGGCCCTCGCCGGCAATGCGCACAAGCGCCGGCTTCGTACCATCTTCGTCCGGGCCTTTTGGCGCCGTTCGATTTTCCGCGCGGAGCGGCAACCCCAACAGGCTCAAACTCGCCGCCAGCAACCCCACCAGAATACGTTGCATCCGTTCTCTCCTCGCGCCTTCGGCGCCCATTCAGACTACCATGCACTGGAGACGCAGCCACGGCCAGATTGTTTCTCGGTGAATCGCGAGCTTCCTGCCGAGCGGCCTTGTTCTCCCCGCAACTCCCATTCAGTGACGGCTTTACCGGCGCCGCACCTCCCTCTACACTGCTTTCGAGATGAAAACCCTCTCTGGATTCCGTGTCTGTGTTCTGTACTCGCTGACAGGAAGCCTTTTGTTCGGCGTCGGAAGCCTGGATCTGTTCGCGCAACAAACACCTCCGAAACCGGCTGGCGAGCCATCCGGCCAACACGCAGAAAAAACAGACAGATCGGAAAAAGCGGCGAATCCCGCGCAAATCGAACTGCTGGAAACCAAAGTTCGTTTCGAAACGAACGGCGACAGCCGCAGGGAAGTTCACGCGCTGGTGAAAATCCATAGCGAACTCGGCGTTCGCCAATTTGCGCAGCTCAACTTTGATTTCAACCGCTCTTTCGAATCGATCGACATCCCTCTGGTTCGCATTACCCACGCGAACGGCGGCACCGCAGACATTTTGCCAAGCGCGATCACCGACCGACCCAATCCGGTGGTAGTAAACGCTCCCGGGTATCAGGACGTGCGCGTCAAATCAGTGCGCATGCTGGGCCTCCAGCCCGGTGACACGCTCGAATACCGCGTTATCCGGACCGTCTCGCATCACCCGCTAGCGCCCGACTTCTGGTTAGACCACGCCTTCGACCGCACCGGCGTCGTTTCCCACGAAATCTTCGAACTCGACTTTCCCTCCTTGCCGAACCGGCAAATTCAAATCAATCCTGAGACTCCTCCCGATGCATCTCCCACCCGCGAAGGCGAAAAGGCCGAACGAGTTGTTTACCGCTGGACCAGGAAGCAGACACCCGGGGCTGAATCTGGCAAAGAGACAGCCAAATCGGCGCCGGACATTTCTTTGACCACCTTTTCGTCCTGGAATCAGCTGGCGAACCGGCTGGCTGCCTTGTTGATACCTTCCGAACAAGCGTCACGCCGGCTTTACGACCGAGCCATGTCAATTACATCCAGACAGGCCAGCGCCGACCAGAAGATGTCGGACTTCTACGACTTCGTCTCGAAGAAGATCCATATGGTTGATCTGCCACTTGGCTCCACGGGGTTTCGCCCTCGCAAACCTGCCGATATCCTTACCAGCGCCTACGCTACCGGGGAAGATAAGTTTGTACTCTTGGCTGCCCTGGCAAACAATTTTTTCGGGCCGGCGCGCATGGGCTTGGCTTCCAGTTTGGGAGCGGTGAGCGCAAAGGACCTTCCTTCGCCGGCGAAGTTCGATCACCTCCTTACCATGTCGGGCTACCGCTCCGCGAGTTTCTGGATGGATCTGAACATCGAGGTTGCGCCCTTTCTCATGATTCCCTCGCAATTCCGCGACAAGCCCGTTTTTGTAGCAGGGCCAGCGGCAGGGAGCCACTGGGATACGGTTGTCGCATCATTTCCCTTTCCCGCCACGCAGAACGTGCTTGTGGATGCCGCGCTTGCCGCGCAAGGCGGGCTCACCGCCAAGGTTCATTACTCCATGCGCGGGGACAACGAGTTGGTGTTGCGTTTGGCGTTCCACCACTCACCGAGAGACAAATGGAAGGAGCTGGCGCAGCTGCTCTCGCTCACGGACGGCTTTCGTGGGCAAGTGGTCAGCGTCAACGCGTCGGACCCCTACGCCACCAAAGAGCCTTTCACCGTCGAGTACGAGTTGAATCAGACGAAATTCGTGGATTGGTCGAAGAAGATGGTGAGCATTCCCGCGCTGCTCCCGCAACTGGGGCTTCCCGATCCGCCTGCCAAGTCGGCATCGGGCGCGGCAAGTGCCGCTATCGAGCTTGGCACGCCGCTCGAAGTGCAAACGCGCGTGGTCCTGCATCTTCCTCCCGGCACCAAGGTTAGTACTCCGGCCGGCACATCGGTCGAGCGCGACTATGCTTCGTATTCCTCGCAATATTCTGCGAACGGTTCTACGATTACCGCATCGCGCCACATCAAATTTATCTTGAAAGAAGTACCGGCGGATCGCGCGGCGGACTACAGCGTCTTCCTCCGTGCGGTCCAGAGCGACGAAGCCCAGGACTTCACGCTCGAACGGCCCGACAGCGCTGGGACAAAAACAAATTCGGCGGCGCCAAACAACACAGCGCCGTCGAAAACAGTTCCACCGAAACCATGAAGCTTACTTAATCTCCAGAATTTCTTTTTCCTTGGCGCCGGAGAGGTCCTCGATTTTCTTGGTTTCCGCGTGTGTGAACTTTTCCATCTCTTCAAGGGCCCGCTTTTGTTCGTCCTGGCTGATTTTCTTGTCCTTCTCGAGCTTGTCGATGGCTTCTTTGATGTCCCGGCGGATGTTGCGGACAGCCGTGCGGTGATTTTCCAGGATTTTATGCAGATGTTTGACGAGTTCCTTGCGGCGCTCTTCGGTCGGGGCAGGCATGGGTACGCGCACCACCTTTCCATCGTTCGTGGGATTCAGCCCGAGATCGGAAGCGCGAATCGCCTTGTCAATCAGCGGCACCACGCTGGGGTCCCAGGGCGCAATCACCAGCAATGTCGCCTCGGGGACAGTCACCGTGCCCAGTTGGTTCACCGGCATTGGCGTGCCGTGATAGTCCACGCGGATGGCGTCCAGGATGGCCGCGTTCGCGCGTCCGGTGCGCAGCGTGGCGAGCTCCTTGCGAAAATCCTCGACGGCTTTTTCCATGCGCGTCCTGGCCGCCGCCATCGCGTCTTTGGTTGTTGCAATCGTCGTCATTTTTCAAGTCCTCTTCGGCACTCGGTTCTTAGTAGAATTCTAGAAGAGAAAGACTTTGCCGGCTTCTTCGTTCTGGAGCACCTCATCCGCCCCGGCCGTTGGTGCCGTCCGGGATGGTTTCCTATATTAAACTGACCCCTGACGACTGATAACGGAAAACTGTTTAGGCCGGGGTAACCTTCGATCCTACGCGCTCGCCTAAAACGACTCTTTTGATGTTGCCAGGCCGATTCATATTGAAGACCACGATGGGCATGCCGTTGTCCATGCACAGCGAAATCGCGGTCGCATCCATCACTTTCAGGTTCTGGCTCAGCACCTCGCGGTAGGAGATCGCGGCAAAAAATCGCGCGTCGGGAACCTGCTCGGGATCCGCATCATAAACGCCCTCGACCCGCGTGGCCTTGAGGATCGCCTCGGCTTTGATTTCCATGGCGCGCAGCGCCGCCGCAGTGTCGGTTGAAAAGTACGGGTTCCCCGTTCCCGCGGCAAAAATGACCACGCGGCCTTTTTCCAAGTGACGGATAGCGCGCCGGCGGATGAACGGCTCACAAACCTCTTTCATTTCGATGGCGCTCAGCACGCGGGTGAACACACCCTCTTTTTCAAGGGCATCCTGCAAGGCCATGGCATTGATGACCGTTGCCAGCATGCCCATGTAATCGCCGGTGGCGCGGTCGATCTCGAAACCTTTTTGGCGCGCGCCGCGGAAGATGTTTCCGCCGCCGACCATGATGGCCGTTTCCACTCCCAGCGCATGAACTTCCTTCAGTTCACGCGCGATGGAGAGAATCGTTTCGCCGTGAATGCCGAATCCGTGCGGCCCCTGGAACGCTTCGCCGGAAAGCTTCAGTAGGATGCGGCGGTATGCCGGCTTGTACTTCTTCGCAATTCGAGCAATGCCATTCTTCTTCGAGGCCATGAGTCTCCGATTTTGCGGCTTTAAATCCACGGAATTGTAACAAACTATGCCTGGCCCCGCACTTTCGCCGGCTGCAGGGCGGTGTCACAACTTGCATTTGGCAGGGGCCTATTTCAGGCCTAAGGCAGTGGGATGCTTCGGTTCATAGAGGCCCACTTGGCCGCCCCCGGGAAGCGGTATCTTCGTGATGGAACCCCACCGCGCTTGCTCGACCGTGGAGCACCTAACATTTTTCTTCGCAAGGGAAGCGATTTCGGCCTTTAGGTCCTGGCACATGAGGTAGAGCTCATGAGCACCATTCTCGTCCGACGGGTGGAAGGCAGCTTCTGCCAGGGGCAGGGCGAAGACCAGCCAGCCATGACCGGCGTCCACGGACTGGAATCCCAGCACGTCTCGAAAAAAGGCGCGGTCCGCCCCGGCGTTCTTGCTGTAGATGACCACATGGGCGCCAGAAATCATTGGTTCCTCCTAAGCATGCCGGGAACTCCGCGCAAGCTGCGTATTCGTGAAATCCATCTCGCAGAACCGCGGGAGGTCAAATGTGGACACTACCACAGTCCGGCAGGCAACAGAGCAGAGCCCCGATTGCGCCGGGGCGTTCTAGTCGGGCTTCCTTCAAATTGTGGCTCTTAAGATTTTGCCGGTGCCGCTTCCGGACTTGCCGACGGGCCGCCACTCACTTCACCAACTTTGAAACGCACGAAGCGCCGGACGGAAATGCTTTCGCCGAGCTTGGCGATCGCCTGAGCGATCATCTCGCCGATTGTCACGCTCTCGTCCTTGATGTAGTGCTGTTCGTAGAGGCAATTCTCCTCGTAGAACTTCTCCATTTTGCCCGTGACGATTTTCTCGACGACTTGCTCAGGCTTGCCGGAAGCCAGCGCCTGCGCCCGATAGATTTCGCGCTCCTTCTCGAGCATGTCCGGGGTGACTTCCTCGCGCCGCACATAGCGCGGATCGAGCGCGGCGATGTGCATGGCGATGTCGTGCGAAAGCTGCTGAAATGCTTCCGTGCGCGCCACGAAGTCCGACTCGCAGTTCAGCTCCACGATCACGCCGATCTTTCCGCCAGCGTGGATGTAGCTGCCCACCAGGCCTTCGCTGGCTTCGCGCGTAGCTTTCTTGGCTGCAGCTGCCTGGCCCTTCTTGCGCAGAACGCTGATGGCTTTTTCGATGTCGCCATTGGCTTCGACGAGCGCGGCGCGGCAATCACTGAAGCCCGCGTTGGTCCGTTCCCGCAATTCCTTGACGAGTTGGGCTGGAATTTGCACGGCAGGTTGTTGTGTACTCATTCTTTTTTCCCTTGTTCTCTAAAGTCTTGTTGCCTGCACTTCTTGCAGAACGGCCCGCCCCGAGCCGTTCGGGGCGGGCCACTAGAATTTCCCACCCACGCAGTTCTTTAACGCTCTTCTTCGTCCGGAGGCACCGTAGTTTCCGCGCCTTCCACTTGTGCTTCCGCGCCCTCCACGAAGTCGCCTTCCTGCTTTTCGTACTGTTCGTATGCGCTGGTGTCCACGTACTCGACACCGTCGACCAACGCCTGATCTGCCGCGGACTTCTGCTCCGCCACCTGCGATTGCTGGTAGGCGTGGCGCCCTTCCGCCACGGAATCCGCGATTTTTGTGGTGAAGAGCCGGATGGCGCGCAGCGCGTCGTCATTTCCGGGAATGATCCAGTCCACCACGTCCGGGTCGCAATTCGTGTCCACAACGGAAACCACCGGAACGCCCATGCGGCGCGCTTCCTTCACGGCAATCTCCTCGGCGTTCGAGTCGATGACGAACATGGCGTCCGGCAACTGCGCCATGTTCTCAATGCCTTCCAAATTCTGGTGGAGATGCTTCATCTCACGGTCCAGCCGGGCGCGTTCTTTCTTCGAGAGCTGCTCCATGCGCCCGTCTTCCGTCATGGCTTTCAGCAGCTTGAGGCGCTTGATGGATTTCTGCAGCGTGGCCCAGTTGGTCAGCGTCCCGCCCAGCCAGCGGTGGTTCACGTAAAACGCGCCGCAGCGCTTCGCCTCTTCGGCAACAGCTTCCTGGGCCTGGCGCTTTGTGCCTACAAATAAAATGTTTCTGCCTTGTGCGGACATATCACTCACGAAGCGACTGGCTTCGCGAAACATTTTAAGGGTTTTCTGAAGGTCGATAATGTGGATGCCGTTGCGTTCCCCGAAAATATATTCCTTCATTTTCGGATTCCAGCGGCGCGTCTGGTGACCGAAGTGAACCCCGGCCTCCAGTAGTTCTTTCATCGTAATTTCTACTGCCAAGTTCCCTCCTAATAGGATAGCTGCTTTTCGCGACGGCGTTGTCGCAGCGGCTCTACACCGCCCTTCCAGCGCCGCCTTCGCAGCAGCCTCTTGCCGGCAGCTTGCCGGCCATGATCTCAGGCAAATGACCCGCGTCATCTCCCTGGAACTTGTTCCTGACCGGGGCCTGGCTCTTCGCCCGCGACTGATCACCAAGCGCCGTTTAACGCTTGGTGAACTGGAATCTCTTTCTTGCGCCTTTTTGCCCGTACTTCTTGCGTTCCTTCATTCGGGAATCGCGCGTCAAAAATCCGTTCTTCCGCAGGGACGCGCGCAGTTCTGGATTGAATCGCGCAATCGCCCGCGACAACCCCATGCGCACAGCGCCAGCTTGCCCGCCCACGCCGCCGCCACCTGCGGTTACCAACACGTCCACCTGGTCGGCCAGGTTAGTGAACTTCAGCGGCTCGGTCGCTTCATGCTTCCAAGCATGATTCGGAAAATATTGCTCCACGGAACGGTCGTTGACGGTGAACTTCCCCGAACCCGCGCGAAGGAACACGCGTGCAATGGCCTCCTTGCGCCGCCCTGTTCCCAGAAACCATGTTTGCGTGCCCGCGAGGGGCGTACCTGCTGTACTCAACGTTCCTCCTGACTCTCAAAAAACGTGGCCCGGCCTGCTGGATGCTTCAGGCAGGTGGCGCCGCTAAACCGGCACCTGACCTAGCGGCTGGCTCCAGACACCCCACTCTTCGGCGTGCTCCACGCCTAGCTGATTCCCAGCGAAGGCCTGCATCGGACCAACGTAGATAGGAACAGCAATGTGCGGAAAACAACGAATCTCGTTTACAGCTACAGGGCAACCGCCTGCGGCTTTTGCCCGGCGTGCCGCGCCAAGCCCGTGGCATCGCGGTACACGCGCAATTTCTTCGCCCGACGCGCCTGCAGCTTATTCTTCGGGAGCATCCCGAGAATTGCCTCACGCACCACCCATTCGGGCCGGCTCTCGCGCACGCGCTTTACCGGCACGGTTTTCAGTCCGCCGGGGTATCCGCTGTGCGTGTGATAAACCTTCTGCTCTATCTTGTTCCCCGTCAGCCGGATTTTATCCGCGTTGATCACGACCACATGGTCGCCGGAATCGAGATACGGGGTAAAAGTCGGCTTATCCTTGCCGATCAAAATCCGCGCCACTCTCGTGGCCAGCCGCCCCAGCACGGCGTTTGTGGCGTCCACGACGTACCAATTCGCGCCCGTTTTCAGGGCTTCCGCCTCGGCTCCCTTGGCTACATACGTCCTCATCGCACTCAGTCACACCTTTCCCTATAGAGACAAACGTTAATTCTAGAGTAGCCTTTGTCCAGTGTCAACGCGATTATCGGGATTATCGGCGCCGTTTTACAATGAGCGTGCGAATCAGATTGGCAGGAAAGGCTGGGACCATCGAGGTTTTAGAGCAGGTTACACGTTTCACTCGTTTCTTAGGCAAATCCAGCCGATGACCGCGGACCTTCATCCGCAATGAGCGGGCGTTCCCATCCAATTTTCTTCCAGCTCGCCAACGTAAACAGTAAATGCCTCGACTCCCCGCAATTCTTTTCCTCCTGAGACTTTCCATCGCAGCAGCGTAGGTTCGCGTGTAGATGCGGAATAGGTAATTCCGTTCGATGTAATCGGAGTCCCCGGTTTAGGGGGCAGGTGGCATCGCTTCGGCAGAGAGGACGGATATGGCTTGAATTTGGTATATATTCGGGCGCGGCTTGGCGCCCAGTGAACATTCCGCAGCAATCAGCAAGATGTTTAGGGGGAGCAGAGAGGTTATGAGGGGACGCTTTATGAATCAAATTCGGCTGGCGGTTGCGCTTACAGCAGGGATGACAATGACTGCGTTTATGGGCTCAGCCCAAAACGCCCCAAGTGGAGGTCTTCACAAGGTACTGAAGACGGCCAAGGCCGCCGGCGAAGGCGGTTATGACTACATTTTCGCCGACTCGGAAGCGCGCCGTCTGTATGTCCCGCGCGGTGGCCCGGCTGGGCGACTGACGGTCTTCGACTTGGATACTCTGGAACCGGCCGGCACGATTCCGGATGTCCGCGCCGGGGGCGCTACGGTCGATCCCAAGTCGCACCATGGATTTTCCACCACCAAGCCTATCACTATGTGGGACGCAACCACGTTGAAGGTCATCAAGACGATTGACGTGGGCGGCCGCCCTGATGGGATCCTGTGCGATCCCTACAACGCACGTATATGGGTCTTGAGTCACCAGCCACCGCATGCCACGGTGATTGACGCCGCGGAGGGCACCGTGGTGAAGACGCTGGACTTGGGGGGCGCGCCCGAACAAGCGGTAAGCGACGGCAAAGGCACGATCTACGTCAACATCGCCGACAAGGCCACGATCGCGGTGCTGGACACGAAGAACTTGACGGTTACGGCGCACTACGACATGAGCTCGAAGGGCACCGGCGGAAGCGGGCTGGCGTTTGACGCGAAGAATCACATCCTTTTTGCTTACTACCGCCAGCCTTCGCCTGTAGCCGTGATGGTGAACGCCGACAACGGCAACATTATTGCCACGCTTCCGACCGGCATGGGCGTGGATACGGTGGCGTTCAATCCCGCCACGATGGAAGCCATCAGTGCGGAATATGCCGGCACGATGACGTTCATCAAGGAAAATAGTCCCACGAGCTTCACGGTAGAGCAGACGCTTCCGACGATGGCTGGCGCGAAGACGCTGGCGCTCGACACCAAGACAAATCACCTGTTAACCATGGCGGCCGAATTCGGTCCGCCTCCGCCCGACGCTTCCCCCGGACCGGCAGGGCGCCCGGCGCGCGGTCCGATGATCGAAGGTTCGTTCTCCATATTGATGGTGGGCAAGTAGGAGTCCTGAGGGAGGAAACGTGGCTAGATTCAGCGCATTTTTTCTTTCTTGCTTGGTATTGGCGGCGCTGCCAGTGACCGCGCAGGCTCCGGGCGTCACCGAAGTTTATGCCCAGATTCGCGCGGAAGAGACGAACCACTCCAAGATCATGTGGATCATTCACGAACTGGCGGACGTGTACGGGCCGCGCTTGACGGGTTCACCCAATCTGAAGGCGGCAGACGATTGGGCCGTGAAGACCATGGCTTCCTGGGGACTCGTGAACACGCACCTCGAGCCGTGGACCTTTCAGCCGCCGAGCGCCGCGACCCCGGTGCCCGGCTGGGAAAACATGGAATTGGTCGCGGAGACGGTCGCGCCGTTTCATGGACAACTGATGGTTAAGCCGCTCGCGTGGACGCCGAGCACCAAGGGCGTCGTGACCGCGAAAGTCGTGTTGCTCGATCCGCCGGGGCTGGCGCCACAGAGAGCGGGCGGGTTCAACTTTTTCGCAGGCCCGCCACCTCCGCCGGAGCCGAAGTGGGCTGCGCCGCCGATGGCAACGGCGGAGAAAGCTGAAGAGCCCAAGCAGCCGACGCAAGCGGAGCTCGATGCCTATTTGAATTCCGTGAAAGACAAAATGCACGGCGCGATTGTGTTTGTGGGAAAGCACGTGGAAGTGCCGGAAGAGATGAATCCAGCGCCGATGCGGCGGTCCGAGGACGAATGGAAGTCACGATTCGGTCCCCACGCCAAGCCCTTTCGCTTTCCCGAGCAGCCGAAACTGCCGGAGGGACAGTTGACCCGGCAGGAAGTTTCCAGGCAAGTGGATCAATTCTTGGTCGATAACGGCGCGCTGGTCCGTGTGAATGATGCTGGCCGCGCGCACGGCATCATCATCGCGCAGCAGAACGGAACGTATGACTGGACACGAGCGGTGCCGACGCTGGTGATGCGCAATGAAGATTACGGACGCATTACGCGCATCATGGCCGACGGCACGCCGGTGACGCTAATGATCAGCATTCAAAACAAAGAGTATCCGGAAGGGACGACGGCCTATAACGCGATCGGAGAAATTCCCGGCACCGACAAAAGGGATGAGATCGTGATACTCGGCGGCCATTACGACTCGTGGCATGACGCGACCGGCGCAACCGACAATGGCACAGGTTCGTCGATGATGCTGGAGGCGGCGCGGATTCTCGCCTCCCTCCACGTGAAGCCGCGGCGCACGATTCGTGTTGCGCTTTGGAGCGGCGAGGAAGAAGGCTTGCTCGGTTCGCTCGCTTACGTAGAGCAGCATTTCGGAAGTTTTGAAAACCAGAAACCGGAATACGCGAAGCTGGACACGTACTTCAACATTGATTCGGGCACCGGAAAACCGAGGGGTGCGAGCGTGTTTGGGCCGGCGGGCGCGGCGGACATGGTGCGCGAGGCGCTGATGCCGTTTGCGGATTGGGGCTTCATGGGCGCTGTCGCCACCGACAGCCGCCGAACCGGCGGGACCGACAGCACGTCGTTCAACAACGCGGGCTTGCCGGGAATCGGATTGGCGCAGGACGCGTTTGACTATGGATCGTTCACCCATCACACCAACCTCGACACTTACGAGCGGATCTATGAAGAGGACGTGCGAGAAGCCGCAGTCGAAATTGCGTCGGCGGTTTATGCGATCGCCATGGCGGACCAGATGGTGCCGCGCTTTGCAAACTCGGAAATGCCGAAACCAGTGCCCGAACCGGGGCCCGGCTCGCTCGCGACGAAAGTACGGCATGTTCCGGCGAACTGAGCCAGGAGCCAAAACCGGGAAATGACTGCCTGGAGATGGCAGGCCAGCTGCCATTCTGGCCCGGTTCTTTCTTGAAGTATAATGCGCTCATGGCAAACCCCAATCCGCTTGCGGGCGTCGTTCCTCAGGTCGTCCATCCCGTAAACGACGGCGAAACCACGGTTACCGAACCGATCGAGAAAATCGAGGGCGAAGTCGCGCTCGATACCTACGTCAAGGCGCAGACCTCCGCGCCGGAGGTCGTCAAGCGGATCACGGAATTGGAGAACTGCCTGTGGCGCCTGGCTGACGGCGTTTTGCATTCAAGCAGCATAGGCAGGCATCCCGAATTACGCGCTGCCGCCGAAGAGGCAAAACTGGTTCTTAAGAATCGGCTCGAGCTGGATGAAAGCAAACATCGGTTCCCGAGCGAATTGGGAAGAATTGAACAGTAGCAGCGTCGTCCCTCGGGTTGGCCGGTTTATCGGACAATCTTGACAGGCCATCGCGTGTCCCAACAACACCACCAGCTATCCCGCTGGACCTAGCGGCCGAGCATAATGCCGCTCCCCTCGGAATGTAGTACGTCAGCCAGAGAAGCCCGGAGTGCCCGCCCCCCGTCGCCGGCAACGCGGACTGCCAGAGCCATCGGATTCCCATCGGATTCATGCCTCACCGACGCTCGCAAGGAAACCCAAGTGAAATTAGGAAGGAACGTGAGTTTCCCTAACCGGTGCGTCTCGTTCCTGGGGACTCCGACGTACCGCACCAGCCCGCTGCCCACGGCTACGACGGCCCAGCAATAGGCCTCCGCTCCCGCGGCAACCAGGAGCCCCCGCCACAACCAATGCGCGGGCCGGCCCCTAACGACCGCTGCCCAGTCGCCAAAATCGGTGACGCCGGAAAAGAAGAAATAGCCGGTGCCATCGAAGAGGTTGAACGGAAGATTCGTCAGCAGAAAAAGGCGCACTCCAACCGATGCACTTCTCGCGCTTCTTAATGCCATCCAAAAAACAAAAGCGGCCAACAGGTTCGCGAGCGTTCCCCCGCAGCCACAAGCCGTGAGTCGAAGTCGCTGGAGCACGCAACGGTCGACAACCCACCCGAACCTTTGGCCCGCACCGAGGCCGGATCCGCCGTGGCCATGTCTCCTCCCGGCGATACTAAGGTTGGGCGAAGACGGGGGCTTGGCGGCGCCACCATTCCTGACCCGTGGCGGGCAGGGTGTAAACGGGGTCGTAATACTCGTAGAGGCGCTCGAACGCTTGCGGATCGTCGGCCTCAATGCCGGTACGATAATTCTTGGTCCAGTAGGAGATGCCTTTTTCGCGGTCGTAGTCTTTCACTTGATGAACCCAACGCTTGCCGACAAAGGGCACATCGCAAATCATCCGCGGCGTGGCAAAGCCGGGCAAGTACCCCATGATGTCGTGCTGCAACTGCTGGGCTTCCCGGATGGACAAACGCCAGTGCTCGGAATTGGGAATCATGTCGCACATGTAGAAGTAGTACGGCATGATTTTGGCGCGATCGAGCAGCGTGAAGCAGAGTTCGAGCAAATCTTTGGCGTTGGTGTTTACGCCGCGCAGCAGCACGCCCTGGTTGCGAACGTCGCGGAAGCCAAGTTCTAAAATTCTCTTTGCCGCTTTTGCCACCAGCGGCGTAATCTGGCGCGCGTTGTTCACGTGCGTGTGCAGCGCCAAATCTACATCGCGTTCGCGCGCTTTTTTCGCCAGGCGTTCGAATCCCTTCAGAACTTCGTCCTGCAGGAAGTGTTGCGGAATGCCCATCAGCCCTTTGGCGGCTAGGCGAATGTCCTTGATCGTCGGGATATCCAGGAGAGCGGAGACGAACGGTTCGAGCTGCGCGATGGGCATATTGGCAATGTCGCCGCCGGAAACGACCACGTCGCGAACGGAAGGCGTCTTGCGCAGATAGTCGAGCATCTGTTCGTAGCGGTCTTTCTGCGAGAGCTGGAAGCGCAGCTTGACGACTTGCGGCACGTCGTTGCCGACGAGGTCCATGCGTGTGCAGTGGCCGCAGTATTGCGGACAGGTAGAAAGCATTTCCGCCAGGACTTTCGTTGGATAGCGATGCGTCAGCCCTTCGACAGCCCACATGTCGGATTCGTGCAAGCTGTCGCGGCTGGATTTGGGATGGCTCGGCCAATCGGGATTGCGATCGTCAAACGCAGGAAGCATGTATCGGCGGACGGGATCATTCCACAAGTCTTTCTCGTCCATGGTATTGAGCATCTGTGGAGGGAGCAGGATGGACATGGTGGCGCGCTCTCGGGTGTCGCGCTCCATGCTTTCGAGCAGGCTCAACGGCAGCAGCGGGCCGAAAACAAGTTGCAATTCTTTCAGGTTCTTTACCGTGTGGCGGCGTTGCCATAGAGCCGTTTCCCATTCCGCGGTGGTGACGTCTTTATAGCCGGGCAATCGGCGCCAGTCGGGCTCGACAAATTCTCTAGTCAATGGATATTTGAACGGCTGCTCGCCGGTGTGCACTCTTCCGGCGGGCTTCCAGACGGGCCGGATTGTCTTGACATCGCTCATTCTCGTTGAACCGGGCTCACCGACCTTGCGTTTCTTGACCGGATTGCACAAGTCTAAGGAAAGCGTCGTGTGCAAAGCAGCCTTTTCGGAAAAGTGCGGGGAAAAATTCCGTCTCTTTCAAGCATACGATGAATTGAGAAATAAGAAAACAGCACGGGCGCGCTCACCGGCGCGCCCGTCTCTAGCTTCAACCTGTTTTCCCTTTCAGAGCGGCTTCACTTCCACATGCACTTTCTTCACTACTTCTGCCTTCGGCAGCGTGAGTTCAAGCACGCCGTTCTTCAAGATGGCCTTGACCTCTTCCGGACGAATCTCGACCGGGAACTTCACCGTGCGATAGATCTGGTTGAGCTTCTCTTTGTAAACGGGCCCTTCCTTCTTCTCTTCTTTGAACTCCTTCTTGCCCGTGATGACAAGCCGCCAGGGCGCCACGTTGACGTCCAGCTCCTTCTCGGTGAAGCCGGGGACTTCGGCGCGAACGACGAGCGCTACCTCGGTCTCATAGAGTTTCAGGTTGACCGGGCGGAACACCTCCGGCTCCGTCTTGAAGAAGCTTTCCAGGTCGCGGGTGAAGAACCGCGGTGCGGCGCCGAGCAGTTCGAACGGACGACGCGCGATGAGGTCAAAAAAATCCGGCATCGGCGTGGAAAACTCCTCGAACTCCTCGAAGGGCGCCGGGAGTGGCTTCATGGTCCTCTCAATGATTGACTCTTTCATAAGAATCCTCCGCTTGGGGGATCCTCGTTACGAGGAAAAAGTGTACCGGTCACGCTGGCTGGTGATGGAACGCACCTTAATGCGCTTTGCTTGCCGCGAGACAACTCTGCTGCCTGGTCACACTGCTCTCCTTTTTCGGAATCCCCAGGAAACCTTGCAAGCAAGCGCACGACCAGCAACGAACGCCGCTTGCCAGAGTCTAACTCGTTTGCGCTCTAGCCGACATTTGGCGCGGCGACAATCGCTTGCGCGAATTTCCGCTGCGCGTTTGGGAAAATTCGCGCAGAAAATTCAACACGGCGTTTCCCGTAAGCGCCGTTTCAAGCCGCGCCAACCGGATTCTTTCGAGTCGGCACCACTTGAACAGGCAATCCTGTGACCGGCATCACCGAGCCCGGACAAGCACTCGGCATGCTCTCAAGAATACCGAATACCATGATATTTTTGTGCATCGGCCAACGTAAAATGAAAGGAAGACAACGGACAGGTCCAAATCTCATAAATGCGTACTGCTCACCTTTTTCGAAGCACCGTCTTGCTGTGCGCCGCGCTCCTTAGCGCGGGTCTCGCGCTCGCCGAAGACATCCAAAGCATTCATCCCACCGGCTATGTGACGGACCTTGCGGGGGTGATCGGCGCGCAAAAGAAAGCTGCCCTGCAAGCTCTGGGCACGGAACTTGAGCAGAAAACCGGGGCGCAGATGGCTATCGTGACGGTCCGCTCGCTGGATGGAGAAAGCGTCGACTCTTACGCCGTGGACCTTTATAAGCAGCTGGGAGTCGGAAGCAAAAAAGACAATCGCGGCGTTCTTTTGCTGCTGGCGCCCAATGACCGCAAGTACCGCATCGAAGTCGGCTACGGCCTCGAACCGGTCATTAATGATGCGCGCGCAGGCGACGCGGGCCGCGCTATGGTCCCGTTTCTGCGGCAGGGCGATTACGGCGACGCGGTGGAAACGGCGGCGTGGCAATTGGCAAAATACATCGCCGATGATTCGAACGTCACCCTAAGCGGCGAGCCGCCGGTGCGGCGGATCCGTCACAGAAACAACGGCGGTGGCAGTGGGATTTTCTGGCTTTTCGTTGGGTTGATTATCCTATTTTCGTTTCTCGGACGCGCCTCCGGAGGACGCGGACTCCGGGGCGGCGGGTCGGGGGGAAGCGGCCTGTTGTGGTTCTTGCTCGGGATGATGGCCAACTCCGGCCGGGGATCGCGAGGCAGTTGGGGTGGCGGCTCGGGCGGGGGTGGGTTCGGCGGCGGATCCGGTGGCTGGGGCGGAGGGGGATTTGGCGGGTTTGGCGGCGGGAGCAGCGGGGGCGGGGGAGCGTCAGGAGGCTGGTAAAACCGGGCGAAAATGCTTTCCACGGATACAAAACTGACAGAACTCGTGAAGCGGTTAAAGGAATTTGCGGCCAGCAACCTGGAGTGCGTCATTTTGTTCGGCTCGGCGGCACGCGGGGATTTTCGCGGAGGGCACTCCGATCTTAACGTCGTGTGCATTTTGCGCTCCCTGACTGTGGAAGAGCTTGGGCGGCTGGCAGGCGCGGTGAAATGGTGGTGCGTCGAACAGAAAGAACCGGCACCGCTCTTTTTCACACACGAGGAATTGCGGCAAGCCGCGGACGTTTTCGCGATCGAGATTCTGGACATGAAGCAGGGGCGCCGCGTGTTGTACGGCGAGGACGTGGTTGCCAAGATCGAAGTGCCCACGAATTTGCATCGGCTGCAGATTGAACGTGACCTGCGGACGATTTTGTTGAAGCTCCGGCAGCATTATTTGCGCGCGCCGGGACATGTCAGCGAGTTAGCGCCGGTGCTGCGAAAATCCTTTTCGAGCGTGTTGACGCTGCTGCGCCACACGGTGATGGCGTTTGGAGAAACGCCGCCGGTCGACGCGCACGAAATCGTCGCGCGGGCTGCGGCGTTGACCGATACTGACGCATCGGCTTTCGACGCACTTTTGCAACTGCGGGAAAGCGGCGAATTTCACGGAGATATTGTTCCGGCGTATGGTGCGTACCTAAGAGCGCTGGAAAAAGTGTTGCACGCGTTGGACCATCATTTTCCCAAGCGAGAATGGCAGCGCGTCAAGAAAACAAGCAGCTGAAATCGAAAGGCCGAGGTGGATATGAAGAGCGTTCTGATTGTTCTGGTCGTTTTAGTAGTCATCGCGCTGATTTTGGGAAGCTCGTTCATCAGTCGAAGAAACCAAATGGCCATCAAGAAGGAGGCCGTGAACGCCGCGTGGTCGCAGGTGGACGTGGTGCTGCAGCGGAGGGCCGACCTGATTCCCAACCTGGTGGAGACCGTAAAGGGAATGGCCGTGCAGGAGCAGATTGTCTTTGGTGATATCGCCAAGGCACGTTCCGCACTGTTGAGTGCCCACACCCCGGCGGAGAAGATTGCCGCAAACGGGCAACTGGATAATGCGCTGGGAAGGCTGCTTTTGGTCGTGGAAAATTATCCGCAACTGAAGTCCAACGAGAACTTCCTTCGCTTGCAAGACGAGCTGGCCGGAACGGAAAATCGCATCGCCGTCGAACGCCGCCGTTACAACGAAACGCTGCAGGACTACAACACGTTTCTCTCGCTCTTCCCCAACAATCTGGTGGCAGGCCTGAGCGGATTCACCCGCAACGATGCGTACTTCAAGACGGAGGAAGGAGCGAGGCAGGCTCCCAAAGTGAATTTCAATTACGGAAGCACTCCGACAGCGCCGGGTTCGCAGCCCGCGCCATCCCCGGCAAAGCCGTAGCAGAGTTCTAAAGCTGTCCGTTATCCGCTGTTGCGAAGAAAGGCGGAAGTCTCCGGGACGGTCTTTTTGCGCGATCGCCTACACGCACAATTGCTTGCGAATTTCGGCGACGATTTCCTCTGGCGAGATAGACACGTCAATGATGAGGGCGTCGGTTGGTTCTTCAAGGTCGGCAAGCTGGCTCGAGAGAAGCCCCTCGGTCGCGTAGTGTCCTTGTCGGGCGCGCAAGCGTTCGAGCAAAAGATCGTAGGTGCCTTTAAGATAGACCACCTTGATGTCTTTTGCGTTTGCCTGAACCCCAAGTTGTTCGCGGTAGCTGCGCTTCAGCGCCGAGCAACCCAGAACGACACTTCGCCGCTCGGCCAGCCATCGCTCCATCGCCTTGCGGATGGTTTGTAGCCATGGAATGCGATCTTCGTCACTCAGCCCGACACCGCGAGACATTTTCTCCTTGTTCGCGGGCGAATGAAAATCGTCGGCGTCGGCAAACTCCCAGGAGAGTTGTTTCGCGAGCAGTATCCCGACTGTGGTCTTTCCCGATCCGGCAGGACCCATCAAAAGCACAATCACGACAGCATCCGCGGCTGGCTAAGGCCGAGCGAGGAACTCGTCGAGCAGCAGGTGGAAGTGGTGCACACCGTTTTCCCGTTTCACCGCGTACCGCCCGCGCTCGTAGGTCGAAGAACCCAGGCCTTTCTGCACGTTTGTGCAAAGCAGAATGTCTTCCCGTTGCACTTCGTCGCTGAAGGACACGGCGCGCTCGATACGCTCGCGGCTTTTCTGTGAAGCCACATCGTGAAAAAACCATTCAAAGATGGTGAGCGTTTTTTCGTGCGAGAGCGGCACGATCACATTGGTGGAAATGTTATCCGGATAAATGTTGAGCATCAGATTCGGGAAAATCCAGAAGTACAGCGCCTCCTTGAGGCCGGAGCCGGGTGCGTAGAGGCGTTCTCGAGCGTCGTCCGGTTTCATCGCGCGAATCGGCGCGAACTGCTGCGAAGAATAGCGGAACGTGTCCGTGCGGTACTGCGCGTAATCAATTTCTTTCATCAAGCCGGGATGGGCGATGGGAATGTGGTAGCCCTCGAGATAGTTGTCGACGTACACCTTCCAGTTACAGTCAATCACATAGTCGCGGCGCTCGCCGAACTCCAGGCCCGCGAATTGGAAGCCACGCGCCTGCTCGGGAATTTCTCCCAGGTACGCGGCAAGCGGCTCGGCCTGGAGATCGAAGTTCACAAAAATGAACTGGCCCCAGGTTTCGCAACGCAGCGGGACCATGCCCATGGAGCTGCGGTCGAAGAACTCGACGCCATCGACGTCCGGAGTGCCAATCAGGCGGCCATCGAGGGTATAGGTCCAGCCGTGATACTGGCAGCGCAGGACGTTCTTGCAACCGCTGCCGAGCGCAATCGGTCCGGCGCGATGGCGGCAAACGTTGCTGAAAGCGCGTAACTGGCCCTGCTTGTCACGCACGACGATGACCGGTTCGCCGACGACCTCCGTGGTGAAAAAGCTTTCCGGGTCGGAAATGGTGCGATGGCTACCATTCATTTCGCCGCAGGGATGATCGAGCGTGCCAACGAGTTGCCAGGTGCGCTGGAAAATGCGCGATTTCTCAATGTCCAGAATCGCGGGGTCGGTATAGAACCGCGATGCAAGCGTCTCGGCGCATTCAATCTGCTTGTGCATGTCAAGGTGGAGAGGTTTTGTCGTCATCGTCGTGAGATTCCACGAGTTGCATGGTGCAAGGTCAAACCGTTCAAAGGATGCGATTCACGGCACAGCATCAAAGCAAATTCCTCGCTCCGCTCGCGCTGACCACCTAACGGAGTCCATCGACAACGGAGGACAAGCCAAGCTCGCTCTCAGAATTTGCGAGTTTCCTGGCGCGACCAGCGTTCGATCACGATTTTCGACTCGGTGAAGAATTCCACGGCATCACGTCCCTGACCGTGAAGAATACCGAAGAAACTTTCCTTCCAGCCGCTGAACGGGAAATACGCCATCGGCGCGGCAACACCGATGTTAATGCCGATGTTACCTGCGGGCGCCTCGTAACGAAATTTGCGCGCAGCAGACCCGCTAGTGGTAAAGAGCGAAGCTTGATTTCCGTACGGGCTGCGACGGAGGAATTCCATGGCTTCGTCCGCGGAATTGGCATGAATCAAGCTGAGCACCGGGCCAAAAATTTCCGTGTGCGCAAGCTGGCTGGTGGAAGGGAGACCATCAAGAATCGTGGGGGTCAGGAAATTTCCTGCCTCATATTTGAGAATTCTCGTGCCGCGTCCATCCAGAATGGGCTTGGCACCTTCCCCGACACCGGCGTTGATGAGACTTTCGACGCGTCTCTTACTTTCTTTGCTGATGACCGGCCCCATCTGCACGCCGGCGTCGAGACCGTTCCCGACCTTAATTTTCGAAGCGGCTTCGGCGATGGAATCGCGAAACGTCTTTTGCGCTTCGCCGATCGTGACCGCTACGGAAACGGCGAGACAGCGCTGGCCCGCGCAGCCGAAAGCGCTGTCGCTGATGATTTGCGTCGCCAGCTCCATGTCGGCATCGGGCAGGACGATGACGTGATTCTTTGCGCCGCCCTGGCACTGCATGCGCTTGCCGCTGGCCGCGGCGCGCCCGTACACATGCCTGGCCACCGGCGTCGAGCCGACGAAACTGATGGCGCGTACCTGCGGATGATCGCAAAGCGCGTTGACCACCTCGCCCCCGCCATTAACCAGATTCACCACGCCCTTGGGCAGGCCGGTTTTCTCGAGCAATTCGAACGCGCGCCGCATCGAAAGCGGGACGCGCTCGGAAGGCTTGAGGATGAACGTGTTGCCGCAAGCGATCGCGTACGGCAGAAACCAATAAACGATCATCGCCGGGAAATTGAAGGGCGTGATGGCCGCGACCACACCCAGCGGCTGGCGGATCTGGATTTCGTCCACGCCCGGCGTTACGTCTTCCAGTACATGGCCCTGCATCATCATGGGGATGCCGCAAGCCACTTCGACGTTCTCGATGCCGCGGCGCATCTCCGCTTTGGCTTCAACGAAGGTCTTTCCATTTTCGGTCGTGATAATGCGCGAGAGTTCGTCGATATTTTCTTCGAGAAGGTTTTTTAGCTTGAAGAGGTATTGAATGCGCTCGCCCGGCGGTGTGCGGCGCCATGCGGGAAAAGCAGCGGCCGCAGCCTGAACGGCGGCATCAACATCGGCCGAGCTGGCAAGAGGTGTACGCGCCAGCAGCTCGCCCGTTGCGGGATTCATGACCTCAGCGTAATCCGAAGCCGTGGCTCGCCGCCACGCGCCGTTCACATAATTCTCAAGCTCGGGGACTTGGGTGGTTACCGCACTGCTCATGGTTTGCTCCTTGGCCTGTCTCTCAAAATCGCGGAGACTTCCGGCAAGGCCTTTCTAGAGGAATTGCGTCCCTCTTAGCTTACCAAAGAATGGTGGGGAAGGATGACACCTCGCCGATCACGGAGAACCAGCGCGAGCGAGCTTCCGACTATCTGTCGACGGCAGCCAGGGCTTCGTAGGCGGCGCCCAGCAGCGGGGCGGACTCATTCAAGATGATCGAGACGGGGATGTTGCTGAGGAGCCCCTCGAATTTCCATTTGTCTTTGAAGGCGTGGAAAAACGTGCCATCTTTCATTTTCTCAAGGATTTTGACGGCGATGCCGCCGGCAACATAGACGCCGCCCAGCGCCAAGACTTTCAGCGCGAGATTTCCGGCCTCGGCGCCATAGATGGCGGTCCACAAATCGACGGTGTCCGAACACACGCGGCAGGATTTGTCCAAACCGCGCCGGGTAATTTCCGGAGCGGGATCCGCGTCGGGGTCCTCAAACGAAGCGTGCAGCACTTTAGGAGCCAGAAACTCGTGAATGGTGCGGAAACCTCTGCCTGAGAGGATCAGCTCCCAACTCACCTGGGGATAACGGCGGCGCATGAAGCGGAGCAATTCAATCTGCTGCTCCGTGTGGGGAGCAAAATCGGAGTGCCCTCCTTCGGAAGGCACCACGCGGTACCGGCCGGTATCCCAAAAGAGAATGGACTCTCCCAAACCCGTGCCCGCGGCAAGCAACGCGCGTGTGCCGCCGGTCTCGGGCTTGCCAGGATTCAAAACGCAGAAATCTTCCGGGGCAAGATGCTCGAGGCTATGCCCCCACGCGCCGAGGTCATTGAGGAGCACAACGTGCGGAACGTTCAGCTCCTTGATGAGCGTTTCGGTTTCCACGATCCAGGGGAGGTTCGTGGCGCGCACGCGGCCGTTGATGACCGGACCGGCGATGCCAAATCCGGCAGCGTTAATTCGCTCGCTGCCGAGATGATCCGCAGCCTGGCTGGAAAATTGCTTGACGATCAAATCGAACTGCGCAAATTCCTTGCTGGCAAAGCGGTGGCGAAAAACCGGCGTCAGGTTTCCATCCTTTTCGGAAAATAGCGCCAAGTTACATTTGGTGCCGCCCACATCTCCCGCAAGGATCACCGATCCCCCTTGTAATCCCCTCTTTTAAATCGGTTCAACGAATTTTGCAACTCACGGCTATAGCACTACGGGTTATACCACCGGCGGCCATCGCGTTCGAGCAGAAGCTCGCCGTCGCGCGGGCCCCAACTGCCTGCCGCATACTGAGGCACGGTCGCGGTCCGGGCCGCACTCCAGACGTCGAGGATGGGATCCACCAGTGACCACGCGGCCTCGACGCTGTCGCCGCGATCGAAAAGCGTAGCGTCGCCGCGAACGCAGTCGCTTAGCAGCGTGGCGTAGGCGCTGCGCGTGGTGTCGCCAAAGCCCTCGCGGTAGCTGAAATCCATGGTGACATTTCCGATGCTCATTTCCGTGCCCGGGCGCTTCGCGCCAAAGCTGATCGAAATCCCTTCGTCTGGCTGGATATTCAGGACCAAGCGATTGGGCTGCACCTCGCGCTCGCGAAATACGATGTGCGGAGCGCAGTGAAACTGGATCATGATTTCCGTGCTGCGTTTTGCAAGACGCTTGCCCGTGCGAATGTAAAACGGCACCCCGGCCCAGCGCCAATTGTCGATGAGCAGTTTTCCCGCGACGAAGGTTTCCGTCTTCGAAGCCGGATTCACTCCGGGTTCCTCCCGATAGCCTGGGACGGGCTTGTCGCCGAGTTTCCCGGGAGCATATTGGCCGCGAACGACCGACCGCGCCACCATTTCCAGGTTGAACGGGCGGATCGACTGCAGCACCTTCAATTTTTCATTTCGCACCGCAGTGGCATCGAAGGCAGCGGGAGGTTCGACGGCCACGAGAGAAGTCAGTTGCAGAACGTGACTCTGAATCATGTCGCGCAGCGCCCCGGCAGTTTCATAAAAACCGCCGCGGCGCTCAACGCCCAGCGTTTCCGACGCGGTGATTTGCACATGGTCCACGTAATTGCGGTTCCAGAGCGGCTCAAAAATGCCGTTGCCAAAGCGCAGCACGAGCAGGTTTTGGACCGTGTCTTTTCCCAAATAATGGTCGATACGATAAACCTGCCTCTCATCAAACACGTTGAGGACAATCTCATTGAGCGCCTTGGCGGAAGCCAAGTCGCGTCCAAACGGTTTCTCAATGATGATGCGCACCCAGGAATTGGGCGAAGGGGGATGCGCCAGCCCGGCGCGGCCCAGTTGTTCCACGATGGCCGGATAAACCTCCGGCGGCGTCGAAAGGTAAAACAAGCGGTTGCCGCCGAGACTCTTGGCGGCCTCCAACTCGGTCAACCGCTTGGCCAATTGGGTAAAGGCTTCCGAATTGCCGTAATCGCCCGAGCAGTAATAGAGGTTCGAAGCAAAGGCATCCCACTGCTTGGGGTCAATCGGTCCCACGTCGGAAATCGTTTTGGCGGCTTCGCCCAAACCGGCGCGGAACAAATCCTCCTTCATAGCCGTGCGGGCGAACCCGACGATGGCGTAGCGCGGGCCAAGAGCATTGTGGGTGGCCAGATCGTACATCGCGGGAATGACCTTGCGCTTGGCGAGGTCGCCCGAGGCGCCAAACAGAATCACCGCGCAGGGTTCGGCTACCCCGCCGTACACCGACCCGGAACGATTTGTCTCCCCGGCCATCCCTGTCTCCTTCGTGGTTGTGTCCCGTTCGGTCAGATTGCGCGACGCTCCAAACTATACCTCAACCCCATATTTTCCAAGTTGCAACCGCAATTGTTCCGCGCCCTGGTGAAGGATCGTGTTCATGCCGAGTTTTCCAGGCCTTTCCAGATTCAAGGGGCGGTCGTCAATGAAAAGGCATTGCTCGGGCGGGCGCTGCGTGACTTCCAGCGCCACGCGAAAAATGGTTTCTTCGGGCTTGCGCGAATGCACATAGCAAGAGCTGAAAAAAACCAGGAAGTTTCTTCGAAGATCGAAAGCCTCGATGCGGTACTGATTGAGCTCCAGTGGCTCATTGTTGATGGCGCCGACAAAGTATTTTTGCGTCTTCGTCACCTTGTCCAGAACCGCTCGCGTATCCGGATATTCCTTGGATTGCGCAAACATGAAGGCGGTGAATTCTTCGCGCGAGAACGGGCGGGGGCGATAGAAGAGCGTGCGGTCGAGATATTCATTGAGGGTGATTTGGCCGCAATCGAAGGCCGGAAAAGAGAGGTCGTGCCGGTCCTGGAATTCTTCCCAGTCCAAGTGAAACGTGGCGGCAGCCTCTTTCCGCGATCCGCGGTCCCAGCCGTTGGTCAGGATGACGCCGCCGATGTCCCAAAACAGGGTGGTTATTTTGGGCAAGCCGATTACCTCCGGTTCTTTCTAGATGCAGCGAAGTGAGGCACAGTCTCAAAAAAAGTTTGCGCAGATGGGACCGAGATTTTGTCCGTACGGCTAGGATTTTACCCTAACTTGCAGTAAGGTAAAAAAGACCGAAACAGACAGGAGAACCGCATGGCCAACGAATCCTGCGACCCAACGCCGGCACCCAGCGAGCCGGTGAAGCCCGGAACGCGCATGGTGAAATGCGTGAAGTTCGGGAAGGAATTGCCGGGGCTGGACCGCATCCCGTGGCAGGGCGAACTGGGGAAACGCGTTTACGAGAACGTTTCGAAAGATGCTTGGAAGCTGTGGCTCGAATACTCGAAGATGGTCATGAACGAGTACCGGCTGAATCCGCTGGACCCCAACTCGCAAAAAATCATGGGAGAGCAGATGGAGCAGTTCTTTTTCGGGGAAGGCGCGAAATTGCCCGAAGGGTACGTCCCCCCCAAAGCCAAAGGATAATTATCCGCCGACGGGCAGGCGATGAGTCGCGGGGTGCTCCACCGGCAGACGCGGCGTGATGCCAAAGCGCAATTTCTGGTGCGCCTCGCGGATCGAGCGCTCCACCTCTTCGGGCGTGTTTCCTCTTGCAAAGAGAAAACCCAAATAGCTCGAGCCTTCCGGCCACGCCGCAATGTAATCATGAAGGCGCGCGGTGATGACCAGGTCGGTAATAAGGTGAGTCGCGCGCGCGGATTCCACTTGCGTAACGCTTTCCACGATGCCGCCGTGCGGAACAGGAATCATCATCACGCCGGAAGCTTCGCTTTCCCGCGGCGCGTCGCTGCCGGGCATCCTGCAGGCGTGGCGCAGGAGCAATTCCTCGAGCCCCATGGGCGGCTCCGCTTCGCTCGCGCAAAACCGTAAAGCTCGCGCGCAGAGGCCGCCAATGGGGCGCGCCGCGACCTCGATGGGCCATATTCCTTCGTCATTGATTCTAAACTCCGCGTGAATGGGTCCGTGAGTCAGGCCCAGCGCACGGGTTGCCTCTCCCGCGCACTTCTCGATTTGATTTTGCGCGGACTGAGGAAGCCGTGACGGCGTGACATAAATCGTCTCTTCGAAATACGGACCTTCCAGGGGATCGGGCTTGTCGAAAATCGCCAGGATTCGCAAAGTGCCGTCGCTCAGGAGTCCCTCAACGGCCACTTCCCTACCCGGGATATAGCCTTCCACAATCATCTGATCCAGATACGGCTCGCGCGTCGAGCGAATCTCGGCCGATTCGAGCAGCCGTCGGAGGCGCGAAGCGGCCGCAAGAAATTCGTCCTGGCTATTTGCTCGCATCACCCCCTGGCTGGCCGAAAGCGAAAGCGGCTTCAGCACGCAGGGGAAGAAAATTCCGGCAAGCGAAGGCTCGGGAAGTGGGGCGACGAGAAAACGGCGAAACCACGGCACAGGCAATCCCGCGTCCCGAAACACTTCGCGCATCCGTAATTTGCTTCGGCAAGCCTCGACCGCGGCCGGATGGTTATAAGGGACTCCGAGAGCGCGCGCAGCATAGGCCGCAGCGGCCGCGGGACGATCTCCGAGCGCCAACACTCCCGACATTTCCTGGCCGCGCAGTTTTTCTATCACCCCGTGCGCAGCTTCCTCGGGAGACTCGAAGTGCGCGGGAATGGCTTGATCGCCCCAGGGATCTTCCAGTTCGTGGCAGCGATCGGTGACGTAAACGAGCTGGACGCCCAGTTTGCGCGCCGCTTCCTCAAAGCTCCGCGTCTGGTAGCCCAGTTTCGCCGTGAAGAGCAGCAGGCGTTTGGCGGTGTTATTGGCTGTCGAGGACACAGGCTCTCGGTTCAAACGAACGACTCCGTTTGTGGCAAAGACTGTTTGGCTTCGGCGAGCCGGACCAACTGGTCCTGCGTTGGCTCAGCTCAACAGTACCAAGGCTCATTGAGGTACGGGATTGCCGGGCGCGACACGAGAACGGGCCGCGCGGCAAGCTCCGTTTCGACACCGGCTGCTTCGTGCGCTGCCTTCCAGATGCGCTCGAAGATCGCTTGCCGCGGAAGCTTGTGCTTTTCGCCGCCTGAGACGATTTGTTCCATCTCCGCGCCGAGCGCGTCAACACGCGCATCCGCATTGCTCCACGGGTATACGAGCGCGGAAGGATCAAACGGGCCAGCCAAATGTCGGATCTCATCGAGTTCCAACAATCGCGAACCTCGAGGAATCAGCAGACGAATCGCCAGCTGAATCGGCGCAACGTTTTCGACCAAATCGTTTTCTCGCAAGACGCGCAGCAATTCGAGGTAGCTGTCCAGCGTCGTCCAGGGCGTGAAGGGCACAAAGGTCGCGTGCAAGACCAAATCCAAGTCACGAAAGATGCGGGTCACCTCGAGAAAATCCGCCCGCGTGTGACCTTTGTCCAGGCGGCGCAACACCTCGTCATCCAGCGATTCGACGGCGCTGGTCACGAAGAGGCAACCCGTATCGCGCAGGGTCGCGAGGTGCCGCTGGTGTTTCAACAAGTGCTCGATCTTGATGGTTACGTCGTAGGTGAGGCGGGGAAATTCCTGGTGCAGGGCTTCGACAATGGCCGTGGCATGCCCGCTGCCATTGAAAAAATCCGGATCGCCGAAGGTAATGTGTTGCGCGCCGGCCACCACCTGCTGGCGAACGTCCGCGAGCACAACTTCACGATCCACTACCCGGAACATTCCTTGGTAAACCGACACAATCGGGCAATGGCGGCACAAATGCTTGCATCCGCGGCTCGCTTCGGTATAACCGGCAAGGCGATGCTCACCGGACGGAAGGACGACGTGCGCGTAGCTCGCAAGCGCCGCGAGTCCTTGCCGGTCGGGCGGAATGAATCTCTGCCGGGCCAAAGAAATCAACGGCTCCGACTGCGGAACGCTTGAAGCGCCGCAGCCATTTCCGCTTCCATTCCGCCTCAGGCGATCTGCGAGATGCGCCAGCCCCTCTTCAAACTCGCCGCCGAGAATCGTACAGACGCCCAGGGTACGCAGAAATTCCGCGTTCGTCGGCGCGTACAAACCGTAGCAGCACAGGTGCGCGCGCGGATTCAGCCGGCGCAGCGTCGGAACGAGCTGCGCCCCGAGCCGGGTCGCCGTGTGCATGGGCAAATAGACCGCGACGAGCGCGGCTTCGCGAACCGCGGCCTCATCGAGCGGCTGCCGCGACAAGTCGAGCGAGCTCACCGTGTGCCCGCCCTTTCGCAGCCACGCCGCCGGGGACGCCAACCCAAAAGGCTGCCGTCCCAGTTCGTACGTCGATATCAGAACAATATTCATTTCCCTATTAGTATAGCCCCCGGCGCGCCGATGCGATTTCGGCTATGATAGAAAGCTGCTCTCCAGGAGCGAAAGGATCGCCAGGATGGCCATCAACGCGGGAAACTCCTTCCGCAGCCGTGACAAGCTCAACGTCGGCGCCCAGACGTTTGAGGTTCACCGCCTCGAACTCCTCGAAGACCAGGGCGTCACCGAACTCGCAAAGCTTCCCTTCTCTTTGCGCATTCTTCTTGAAAACCTGCTTCGCTTCGAAGACGGCCGCTTCGTGCATGCCGAGGATATTCAAGCTCTGGCGCGCTGGAAGCCCGGCGCGCCTGAGAAAGAGATTGCTTTCATGCCGGCGCGCGTGTTGCTCCAAGACTTCACCGGCGTACCCGCGATCGTGGATCTTGCCACCATGCGCGAAGCCTTTGTGAAAATGGGCGGCGACGCCAAGCGCATCAATCCGCTCTTCCCTGCCGAATTGGTCATCGACCATTCCGTGCAAGTGGATGACTTCGGCAACGTCAACGCCTTTGGTCTGAACGCCGAACTGGAATTTCGGCGCAACGTCGAGCGCTATGCTTTTCTGCGCTGGGGACAAGCCGCGTTTCAAAATTTCAAAGTCGTGCCGCCGGATACGGGGATCTGCCACCAGGTCAACCTCGAATACCTGGCCAGGGTCGTTTGCGCGATGCCCCACGGCAGCCGCTGGGAAGCTTACCCCGATTCGGTGGTGGGCACCGACTCGCACACCACGATGGTGAACTCGCTCGGTGTGTTCGGCTGGGGCGTTGGCGGCATCGAAGCCGAAGCCGCCATGCTCGGCCAGCCTTCCTCGATGCTCATTCCGGAAGTTGTCGGTTTTCGCCTGCACGGGCGCTTGTGCGAGGGCGCAACCGCCACCGATCTGGTGCTGACGGTCACAGAGATGTTGCGCAAGAAAGGCGTGGTCGGAAAGTTTGTCGAATTCTACGGCTCGGGTCTCTCCAGCCTGAGCGTCCCCGATCGAGCAACCATCGCCAACATGGCCCCCGAGTATGGTGCGACGATGGGCTTCTTCCCGGTCGACTCCGAGACACTCGCGTACTTGCGATTTACGGGCCGTCAATCGGAACAGATCGCCTTGGTCGAAGCCTACTGCAAAGAGCAAGGGCTTTTCCGCACCGACGAAACGCCGGCTCCGCTCTTCAACGACACACTGGAGTTGGATCTAGGCAGCGTGGAATCCGCCGTTGCGGGGCCCAAGCGTCCGCAGGACCGCGTTCCGCTGCGACTGGCAAAATCTTCGTTCACGAAAGTGGTCGAAGGGACTCCGGCGAAGAGCGTTCCGGTTCGCAACAACGGCGACGCGTTCGATCTGTCAAGCGGCGCGGTTGTGATCGCGGCGATCACCAGTTGCACGAATACTTCGAACCCAGCGCTTATGATTGGCGCGGGCTTGCTCGCGAAAAAAGCGGTCGAACGCGGCCTGCACACCAAACCGTGGGTGAAGACCAGTCTTGCTCCCGGCTCGAAAGTCGTGACCGATTATTTGCAAGCCGCTGGCCTCACGCCGTATTTGGACAAATTGAATTTTCACCTGGTCGGCTACGGCTGCACCACCTGCATCGGCAACAGCGGCCCACTTCCGGAACCCATCGGCGCAGCCATCAGGGAAAACAACTTAGTCGCCGTAGCGGTGCTCAGCGGGAATCGCAACTTCGAGGGTCGTATTCATCCATTGGTACGGGCCAATTATCTTGCCTCGCCGCCGCTTGTCGTGGCGTACGCGCTCGCAGGGCGCATGGATCTCGACATCACCACCGAGCCTCTCGGTAATGACTCGGCCGGCAAGCCCGTTTATTTAAGGGATGTTTGGCCGACGTCCCAGGAAGTTGAGACCGCGGTGCGCACCGCCGTTTCCACGTCGCAATTCACCAAGGAATATGGAGAAATTTTCGAAGGCGATGGGCGCTGGAAGTCCATGCCGATTCCCAAGGGCGACACCTACAAGTGGGACGCCAAGTCGACCTACATCAAGATGGCGCCGTACTTCGAAAACATGCCTAAGACTCCGCCTCCGCTGACGGATGTTCGCGACGCGCGCGTGCTGGCAGTTCTTGGCGACAGCGTCACCACCGATCACATTTCTCCTGCGGGCTCGATCCCGGCGGACTCTCCCGCGGGAAAATATCTGATCTCGAACGGCGTCAAGCCGCATGACTTCAATTCCTACGGCGCGCGCCGCGGCAATCACGAGGTCATGATGCGCGGCACCTTCGCCAATATTCGACTGCGTAACCAGCTCGCGCCCGGAACCGAGGGCGGGTGGACACTGTTCCAGCCGAGCGGCGAAAAAATGTCCATCTACGACGCGGCCGTGAAGTATCGCGAGGCGGGCGTGCCGCTGGTGGTGATTGCCGGCAAGGAATACGGCTCCGGTTCCTCGCGCGATTGGGCCGCGAAAGGTACGCGACTGCTTGGCGTGCGGGCGGTCATCGCCGAGAGCTACGAGCGCATTCATCGCAGCAACCTCGTGGGCATGGGCGTGCTGCCGCTTGAATTTAAATCAGGCGAGAACCGCGAGTCGCTGGGCTTGACAGGACACGAGACTTTCTCCGTCGAAGGCGTGGCTCCCCTTTCGCCGAAGAAAGCCATCAGCGTCCACGCAAAATCAGACGAGGGAAAGGTAAAGACGTTCACGGCCACCGCGCGCGTGGATACACCCGAGGAAGTTTCCTATTACCACCACGGCGGCATCCTGCAATACGTTTTGCGCCAGATGCTCTGACGCTTTGTGTCTTGAGGCGACTTTGAATGCTTGGAGTCGACGGTCTGGTAATCCTCAACCGGGGGATAAGGTGAATCTTTCTCCCGACCCGGGGGAGGTATCGTCACGATTTTTTTGCGGCGTGCCGTTTCGGGCTCGCGACACGCTATCCGGACAATTCATGTTGCCATCCAACGTGACGCTCACACCGTAGCGTTGCCTTTTTGCTTATTGGATTTGATTCGCACGACAAGGATGATTCCTAGAAGTATCGAGACAAGGCTCGCTGTCTGCGCGTTGGACATGCCCAAAAAAGACTTCGGATTGATGCGGATGAATTCGATTCCGAACCGCGCAACACCGGTCGAAATAAGATAAGCGCAAAATACTTTGCCCGGTGCTTCTCCACCCAGCGTTTTCTTCCCCAACTGCCATAAGATCGTCGCGATCAACATCCAGATTAGAAACTCGTAGATGGGCGTCGGGTGCACGCGCGCAGTGGTTGGGACCACACCATTTGGGAAGCTCATGCCCCACGGAAGTTTCGTCGGAACACCGTAGTCGCCGTCACCGGAAAGCAAACATCCAATGCGCCCGATCGCGTAACCCACGGCTGCTGCGGGCGAGCACACATCCATGAACTCCAGCGCTGGAATGCGATAGTACTTTGCCAGGAAAATCAGCGCGACAAACCCGCCAAGAAATCCGCCGAACCACGCAAATCCGAACCGGCTGACGAGCAGCGATGGATTGGCCATCAGCTCCCGCGGGCTCTCCAAGACGTGATACAGACGGGCGCCCACAAGTCCGCTCAGACCCGCAATGCCGATGACCAGAAAGCCCTCGTCGTGGTGACTAGGCTCGTTGCTCTCCTTCAAGTAGCCGCTCTTCAGAAAAGTATCCCGCCGCCGGTCAAAATCCGCTTGCAACACATACGCGGAGACCAGCAAGCCTGCGGCGACCATCAGCCCAAATGTCGGAATCGTCAGCGGCCCAAGATGGAGGAATGGAATCATCGCTCGCTAAGTGTCTTGCCTTCGGAAGTATACATGAGCCTGACCTCAGCCCCTTCCCCAGTGGAGTGCCCCTCCCAGCCCGACCCAAATCCCGAATGCCATCCACTCCGCGGGGGAAAAGTGCCCGGGGAAAACCGGCAGCATCTTCATTAAAATCAGTGTGAACGAGACGAGAATTCCCAGACCAGTCACCATTCTCATCCCGGCGCGCTTCTCCGCCATCCAAAACGAAGCGCACGCGGCGAACCAGCCTAAAGCCGATGCCATCGAGCCCACCTCCGTCACCGGGACGAGCAACGCATCTCCCAGGAAAAGGCCTGCAAGTGATCCCGCGGTGACGCCCAGGACCGCAACGTACGGCGTTTGGAATCGCTGGTGCACGCCGCCAAAACTTGAAGGGATCGTTCCGCGTCGGCCAAAGGCAAAGAGCAGGCGTGTTGAAGCGGCAAAATTTCCGTTGAAGCACTGGAAAAGGCCAAGCAAAGCCATGGTGAAAATCAGAGACACGGGCCAACGTGCTTTCAATGCGGTTTCAAACGCGATGGCCGTGGCAAAACGCTTGCCCAGCAACTCTTGCCAGGGCGCAACGTAGGTCACCGCGGCGATGCACATGGCGTAAAAAAAAGCTCCAACACCTAAAGCCAGCGCGATGGCCCACATGTAGCTCCCCTCGCGAAATTCCGGGTTCGACTCCTCCGCATATTTGGGTGCGGATTCGAAACCGGTCATGAAGTACGGCACGATCTGTAGCGTGAGCAGGATCGAAACCAGCGGGGTCGAGCTGAACAAGGGATGAAAGTTGGCAGGCGCGCCGCGAGTTGCGCTGACCGCCAGGACCACCAGAAAACACAGCAGCACGGCGCTGGTCATCAGCTTCTGGAAATTTGCGCTCAAACGAATTCCGCGATAGTTCAACACTCCAAGGAATATCGTGAGCGCCACACCCAGCGCCAGTCGCGGCAGAAACACCGGCTGGTCTCCGATGCGGTAGAGTTCCAGACTATTCAACGACGGGAAGATGTATGCCGCCAGCTTTCCGAGCGCGACCGCTTCCCAGGGGCACACGATGAAATACGCCAGCAGCATCATCCAGCCGGTGAAATAACTGATGATCGAGGGAAACACTTCTGCGGTGTACGCCGCCTCACCGGCAGCATCGGGAAGCCGGCGGACCCACTGGCCATAAACGTAGCCGACCGGCAGCAGAATGATTCCGCCGATCACGTATCCCAACACGGCGCCGAGTGGCCCACCGCGCCCTAGCCAATCGTCCATCAGCACGAGCCAGCCCGTGCCGATCATCGTGCCGAAGGCCAGCGCGAAATAATCGTGCAATCGAAGTTTGCGCGCGAGCGTGGCCATTTAAAGGACGCACAGCAATTCAAAAAGGAGATTGGCAGCCAGCAAGGAAGTGATTTCGCCCGTATCGTAAGGCGGCGAGACTTCCACGAGATCGCATCCGACGATCTGCAATCCACGGAGCGCGCGAACCAGCTCGAGAATTTGCATGCTGGTCAGTCCGCCTACTTGCGGCGTTCCGGTTCCGGGAGCGTAGGCCGGATCAACCACGTCGATATCCAGGGTGACGTACACAGCCTTGCCGCGGAAGGCGCGCAGATGCTTTCGCACCATAGCCATTCCTTGGCTTTGAAGTTCCTCGGCCGTCACCATCTTCACCCGGTGTTCGCGCGCGAAATCGAAGTCCCGCTCGCCATAGACCTGTCCGCGCAGGCCAACCTGCAAAACGCGTCCGTCCTCGAGGAGCCCTTCCTCAAACGCCCGGCGGAACGGCGTGCCATGAGAATACTTGCTGCCGAAATATTCATCCCAGAGATCGTTGTGCGCATCGAACTGGACGAGTGAGACCGTCCCGTGTTTCCTCGCCACCGCCCGCAACAGCGGTAGGCTGACGGAGTGATCTCCGCCCACGCACACGCAACGCACCTGCGCATCGAGGAGCGGCGCGACGCCTTTTTCAATGCGCCGGAAAGTATCCTCGATGGAGAGCGGATTCACGGGCAGGTCGCCAAAATCCGCGGTGCGGTGCTTGGCAAACGGGTTCACCTGCAAGACCGGGTTCCAGGGACGAATGATCGCCGATTGCTCGCGCACGTGCCGCGGACCGAAGCGAGGCCCCGACCGGTAGGTGGTCCCGCCGTCAAACGGAACCCCAATCAGCGCGACTTCCAGTTCTTCCGGATCCGTAATATGCGGTAACCGCATAAACGTCGACACACCGGTAAACCGTGCGTAGGTTAACGCGTCGGTGGGCTCAGGATGCGGCAAACGGAATTTCCGGTTCCTGCCGCGATTAAAGTCAAAGCAGACAACCCGGCGACCGAACCGCTCATCTGTTCCATCGTTCTCCTCGGTCGAAGGAGATATGCCGGTGCGCTGGTTGAGAGTTTCCGTCGGGTTGCTGTTCGTGTCTGTGGCCGGGGTTCCGATTCTGGCGCAAACCGCGATCCTCGCGCCCGCCTCCGCCGTTCGAAGTCCCACCGCCAAAGGAATTTCCATCGTTGCTTCCCTCGAGTTCGTTGGCCTGCGACATATCTCTTCCGCAGCGGTTCGAGCGCAGCTTTCTCTGCATCCGGGGGATCGGTTTGACGCCGGGAAGCTCCGCAATGATCTTCGAACTCTCAGCAGGCTCGGCTGGTTTGCCGCCATTCGCGTGGAGGAACTCCCGCGAAGCGCGCTCGATTCTCAAGCCTCTCCGCCCCAGGAACGCGTGGCTCTTCTTTTTCACTTCGATGAGGAGCCCTTTCTCTCGCGTGTCGAATATGCCGGCTCGCGGGTGCTCTCGCAAAAGCAGATCGAAAAATTGCTCGAAGAAAACAAGCTCGCCCCAGGTCTTGGCAAACCTGCCGATCCCGCAGCACTCCACCGAATGGCCCTGGCCATTCGCACGGCTCTGAACGAGTTGGGCTATCCCGCGGCTTCCGTCCGAATTCATCGACAACCGCGAGCGAACGCCACCCTCAACGCGCTCTTTGAGATCGTCGACGGCCCGCATCTTCCCGTCCGGCAAGTTCGCTTTGAAGGCCGTCCAGGCGTTTCAGAAAAGCTCTTGCGCGCGCAGATGCAAAACATCGCGCCGCGGAAGCCACTGGCATCTCTGCGAGGCAAAAATGCATACACGCAAAGTGCATTCGAAGAAGATCGCCGGCGCATTTTGGACTATTTCCAAAACCACGGGTATCCGGAAGCGCGAGTCGGCAACGCCCGGGTGGCAGAAATCAAAGAGCGTCCGCGCAACGGGTTTCCGTTTCCTCACCAGCGAGCGCGCCCAGGGCTCTTACTCTCCATCCCCGTCCAGGCAGGCCCGTTCTACCGTCTCGAATCGATCGAGCCCAACCAAGCTCTTCAGCAAGCCATCGAAAATCACAGTGGCAAGCCGCTGCTCTTCCCCGCCATCGACGGGGGACGCGCCTTCTCACAGGAGGAAGTCGACAAGCTTCGGCGCCTCTGTTCGGCGCGCCTTCGCTCGCGCGATTCAAAATCCGGTTTTTTGCAAACCGTAGACGCCCATCCTATCTTCGATCCCGAAGAGCATTCTGTCCGCCTAAGGCTCAATCTTGGCGATTGGCCTCCTTATCTTGTGCGCCGCATCGAATTCCAGGGTCTGCACAAATTCAACGATCGCTTCGTTCGGCGCCGCATTCCTCTCGGCGAAGGCTACCCGCTCGATGAGCACGCCCTGGAAGTCGGCCTCACGAGACTTGCGCGCACCGGCTACTTCAAGCCTATTCGCAGGGAGAACATTCAAATCCAGCTCGACGACGGCCGCCACACCGCTGATATCTCCATTCGTCTCGAAGAAATTGGCCAGCAGCGGGTTACCTTTGACGGCGGCCGCGCTCAGTTCGGCAGCACGTTCGGCCTCGCCTATACGGTCTTCGATCTGCTCGATCACGAAGAATTGCTCACCGCAAAACTCGAAGGCGGCCCGGAAAGTCTGCAATTGCTCCTGGGCATCGCCAAAGAAGGCATCTTCGGCACGCGCGGCTCGCTTGCGTTTTCCATTTTTGACAATGTGATCCGGCCGCGCTTCAGGCACGGCGTCCAGGGACCATTCCTCCATTCCCGCAGCGAAGGCATCAGCGTGCCCTGGACCTACGCGCTCAGCAACTCCGATTCCTTCGGCGTCAACTACACTTTGTCGCGCACCCTCTCCGAGCAAACCTTCTCCACCCCGGCAAGTTCGACCAGCTTGCCTCCCATCGATCTCCGCTCGCACACGTCCCGCCGCTCGCTCGGAACCGCCTGGGTGCACGATAGCGGCAGCGAGCACTTGCTTTTCTCGGACTCCGCCTCCGGCAGCTTTCTCGGCGGCAACGAAAACATGGTTCACGCTTCCGGCGAGACCGCGTACATTTTCCGCGATCCGCTTTTCGCCTCCACGAACGCCTGGGCTTTTCGTACCGCCCTCAGCGCCGCAGGCAGTTATCGCGGCGCAGCTCCTCTGTACTCCCGCTTTTTTGACGGCGATGAATTCGTTCGCGGCCTCCGCGACGGCGAACTCGGCCCGGTGGCCATGACCGAACGAACCACGCCTTCGGGGGTAATCGTCTTTTCGCCTTCCTACGCCGGTGCCAATCTCATCACCGCTGCCAATGCGGAATATCGCATACCGCTTCGCAACGGCGTCGAGGCCGCGGGCTTCTTCGATCTCGGATCGGGCTGGCTTCTTCCCAACTGGCTCGGCCCAAGCAAGCCCAATCTGCTCAGCACCACCAACGGAGTTCTTCACGGCTCGACAGGCATCCAACTCCAGTGGACCATCCCCGGAATCCAGGTTCCATTTCGCTCTTACTACTCGCTCAACGTGCTCCGACTCGACCGCCTGGTTCCTCTTTCTGAAAAGTCCCTCTTGCACGCGCACAATCGCTTCGGCGCTTTCGGCTGGGGACTCGGCTCGCTGTTCTAAGCCTGTTCCCGGGCACCGCTCCAGGTTGCCTGTTCCGCACCGCGCCCGCTGTACTACACTCGCTTCATCATGAAACACGACAAATTGTTGAAAGAAGCCTCGCACATCATCGAACCTTACTGCATCCCCAAGGGTGAAAAGTTTCGCCTCAAGGATTTCGAGCCCGCCGACACCAACGGCATCAAGGACAAGCGCGCCGCGCAAGGCCTGCTCGAAGACGGCATCGCCTGCCTCAGCCACTTCCAGGAAATGCTTTACGCGCAGGATCGTTGGGCTCTTCTGCTCATCTTTCAAGCCATGGACGCCGCCGGCAAAGACGGCGCCATCAAGCACGTCATGTCCGGCGTCAACCCGCAGGGCTGCGACGTTCACTCTTTCAAATCCCCGAGCCCGGAGGAACTGAACCGCGACTATCTCTGGCGCAACCACAAAGTCATCCCCGAACGCGGGAAGATCGGCATCTTTAATCGCTCCTACTATGAAGAAGTCCTCGTCGTCCGCGTGCATCCCACGTTTCTTCGCGCGCAGAAACTCCCCGACCGCCTCGTCACCAAGCACATCTGGGAGGAGCGCTACGAAGACATCAACGCTTTTGAGCGTTATCTCACGCGCAACGGCGTGGTGATCCGCAAATTCTTCCTGCACGTCTCCAAAGAAGAACAAAAGCAGCGCTTTCTCGAACGCCTTGAAGACTCAAAGAAGAACTGGAAATTCTCCATGGCCGACGTGCAAGAGCGCGGCTTTTGGAAGGACTACCAAGAAGCCTACGAGGAAATGATCCAGCAAACCGCCACCAAACACGCTCCCTGGTACGTAGTTCCCGCGGACAACAAATGGTTCACGCGCCTCGTCGTTGCCGGCGTCATTCTCGACGCCCTGAACGAACTCAATCTCTCTTTCCCCGACGTTGACAAATCCAAGCGCAAGGAGCTCGCCGCCGCTCGCGCTTCCCTCCTCGCGCAAAAAGACTGACTTTTTTTGGGTACTGCTTTTACAAAACTCATGGACTGCGTATACCTCGCGCAGATACATTGTGGAAGGCGAGGAGCAGCAGGCGATCGCCATCACAAAACTGAGCCTCGTAGAGGCAGAGCGCCTTCAGCGCGGTGAGGCTCGGTATTGATACCGCAGGCTCGGCGGCATCCGATCAGAGCGTGTGCGCGTGTTGTACCCAAGTTGATAGTTCAAGTGTTCTCCATCGTTCGGATAATCTTTGCCTGCCGGGTAGGGATACGGCAGCAGCGAGTGGTGCGGTAGCGGTTCGACGGTAAACGCATCCGCCGCATAAAAATCCAAATCCTTTTCGAAGCCATCCGCGTAGAAGAAGTAATCGCGCACCCAACCGGCGGGCAATCCCGGAAGCATGCGCGGGTCGAAATCGAGTTTTACGCCCTCGCCGGAGCCAAACACTACGAAGCGGTCATCGGAGGCGTTCAGGAGATCGCGCACGCCACCATAGCGTGTGTAGTTACCCGCCGCGCGCGCGTATGGCCCGGTCCTGCTGCGCTCCGCGTAGGAATACGTCGTGTCGCTCGCCGGATGCAAACGAATTTCCCGCGGATAGCCGAGAAACTCGAGCGCCGCCTCCGCCAGCGGTACTTCCGAAACGCGGATGTCTTTCGGGTCTGGCGTCTGATCGATGTGAATCGCGTCCCAATAGATCTTCAGGTTCGTGACGATACGGATCCGCCGTGTTCCCGGGGGCAGCTTGCCGGTCAAATCCGCAATCATGGTGCGTTCGAGACCGGCCGGAAAGCCCATGTCTTCGACCACGCGCACCCATTTGCCCTGCGCATCCTGTGCTTCGACGTGCGGCGCCATCACTTTGACGCCTGCTTGATCCGCCGCGTACATCGACGTCGCAGTGAAATAATCCGTGTAGCCGTCGATCAGGAGCCGCAGCGGCTTGTGCGCGTCCCACGCGCCAAGATCGAGTTCCACCCAATGCAGCTTGGCTAACCCCGCGAATGGCAAATCGTCAAAGTCTGTGACGTACTTGCGATCGGCTTGGGAAATCAGCGAAAGCACATCATGCCCGCGCTCATCCCACGCACCCAGCGGCGGGTGCGCATTTCGGCTGGCAATCACCCGACCGTCCGGAAACGGCGGCGCGCTCACGAAGCGTTCATTCGGAAAAACTTCGTACGCGGCGGGATGATCGATCGCCAGCAACCGTACTTGGTCCAGATAAACAGTCTCTTCCATCGGCTCGAGGAATCGGAAGCTCAGCATCCCGTTGCGAGGCTTCACGCTGCCCGCAGGCACTTTCAAGTATTCGTCAGGGTCTGGAACGTCACGCTCTCCCGGCGCGATCCAATGGCCCACGACGCCCGGCCCGATCATGTCGGCGATGAATTCATATTCATGCCCATTCCATGAAAACAGAATCGGGCAGGAGCTGCCCCGCCGGTCCAGTTCCGTTATCGATTGCACTTTTTTCGCGGCAAGATTGATTTCATCCTGCGGCACACCCGTCGGCCACAGCAGTCGCACCACTTCCGCGTTGGTCTCGGAACCCAGGCCCGCCAGAATCGGGGCGGCATTCTGTCCCAGGTACCCGGACGCGCCGGACGCTTCCCATTTCTGATACAGCGTGCCCGCATATACCTCGACTTTCGTTCCTATGCCACTTTTGTTATCGTTGAGCGCTTTTAGGTCGATGCTCATCCAACTGTGCTGATTTCCGCCGTTGTTGCGCAACACCGCCGGCGCGCCGCCCAATTGCGTCACAACCAAGTCCGGGTCACCATTTCCATCAATATCCGCGACCCCGATTGCGCGCGGCTCGTTCAACTTCACTTCATCGAGTGCCACGCTTTTTGTGACATCGCTCCAGCCCCTGCTGCCCAAATTGCGCAAGAGCCGCAGCTCGGCCCGGTTCGCCGTTTCGCCCGCCGCCACAAGATCGAGCCAACCGTCGTTGTCGTAATCGACTGGCGCAATGCCCCAACCCTTTTGCCAGCCAAAATCCGGCAGCGGTACGCGCTCGAGCCGCTTCCCCTGCACGTTGCGCCACAAACTGATCCCCGGCGCCCCCGCGTGCGTGAACGCCAGATCCATCCAACCGTCTTTGTCAAAGTCGAAAGCGACCACGCCAACCGCCGGCGGCAACTTTTCTTTTGCGAAATCCATCGCTTCGAACGGCGTAAATTTCCCTTCGCGCGGGTTCAGCAGAATAGACGCGCCCGTCGCTCCGCCTGCCAGAACAAAATCAATCGCGCGGTCATTGTTGAAGTCCGTTGTAACCACGCCGGCTCCCGTGGCCGCCGCACCGAGCGCCGTTTCTGCGGAAACGTCGGTGAACGAGCTATCGCCGTTGTTGCGCCACAAGATATTGTGCGCTGCGTTCCCTGCCGAACCTGCACCCGCCGCCATCGTGATGTACAAATCGAGGTCGCCGTCGTGGTCATAATCTACGAACGTGACGCCCACACATCCTTTTTCCCTGCGGATTCCCACTTTTTCCGTTACATCTTCAAGCTTTCCCTCACCCTCGTTGCGCAGCAGCCGCACGCCGTCGCTCAGGCATACCGCAAGATCGGTCTTCCCGTCATTGTCAAAATCGCCCGCAGCGCAGCCGAGTCCGCTGCCCGCAAGACGAATGCCCGCCGCCTGCGTTATATCCTCAAATCGCCCGTTGCCCAGGTTGCGCAGCAAATGGCTCGGCCCATTCGTCGCGCCGTTCACGAGAAAGAGATCAGGCTGGCCATCGCCGTCAAAGTCAAAAAAACACGCGCCCGTGCTTGCTCCGATGGCCACCGGGATCCCACCGCTGCTTTTTGAAACAAAGGGGCGCGCTTCCGGCGCGAAATGCACGGCAATTGCCGGCGGTACTTCCATCGCGGTACTCACCGGCAGTTCCGCCGTCGAAAATTTCCCCTGATCCCCGTAGCCTGCGCCGAACGGCGTGCCCAAATGTTCCGACGTGATTTTCTGAAATCGCGCCAGATGCTGCCGTGCCGCTTCCGTGTCGCCCTTGCGCTGCAAAGCGCGCGCCAGCCCGAACTCCGCGGACGCATGCACGGGATTGAGCACCAGCCCTTTCTCGAACGCGGCAATCGCATCGTCATATTTTTGGAGTTGCGTGCTGAGATAGCCGATAAAGTAATACGCGTCGGCTTCATTCGGTGTGATTTCCGTCACGCGCCGGAAAGCAACTATTCCCTTTTCCGGTTCCCCGCTGTCTTTGAGCGCCAGCCCGAGGTTATACCACCCATACGGATCGTTCGGCAGTTCGACGCTCGCTTCAGTCAAAGCCGCGCGCGCCGCTTCCAGCTTCTGCTGCCCGAGCAGTGCCACGCCTAAATTCAATCGCGCCACCGCGAACTTCGGATCGGCTTCCAGCGCTTGCGCAAAGTACTTCTGCGCGTCCGCGGGTCGTTGCTGGTTCATATGCGCGACTCCCAGCGTGTTCAATCGGTAGGCTTCCGAGGCGTTGGGCTTCCGCTCCGGCTTTTTCGCTGCCGCTGTTTTGTCCTGTCCCGTGCCTCGAACGACCTGCCTACCAATCGCCCCGAAAAAACACACGAGCGCGCCAGCGCCGAGCACCATTCCACGCCGAACTGTTGAGTCGATCAAAGTCTTCTTCCTCTTCGCGCCGAATCCCGCAATGCGTGCAAGATTCTTCCCGCCCAAGACCTTTGAAATTCTCGCGGCTGCTTCCCGCAAGGTCAACTTATTTTATCTTTTTGATCTTGGTTTCACCTTTTGCATCGCTTCATGCTTGACCCGCATCCCATCCTACGCATACTCTCGCCGTTCCCCTTATGACCACGCCGCGCTCCTTCTCCACGATCTCGGAAGCCGCCCGAGACATTCGCTCGAAGAAGCTTTCTCCAGTAGAACTGGTCGAATCGCATCTCGGTCGCATCGCCTCCCTGCAACCGAAACTCAATGCCTTTGTTCACCTGGACGCAGACCGAGCTCGCGCGCAAGCTCGCGCCGCCGAAACGGCCATGTCAGTTAGCGAGCCGCCGGGCCCTCTTCGCGGCGTGCCCCTTACCATCAAGAGTTGTATCGACGTCGCCGGCTGGCCTTGCCCCGCCGGCTCCCTTCTTCGCAAAGATTACGTCCCCCGCACCGACGCCCCTCTCGTTGCGCGGCTAAAATCAGCCGGCGCCGTTCTTCTCGGCAACACCAACACTCCGGAATTTCTGATGGCCTACGAGACGGACAACCTTCTCACGGGCAAAACCAGCAATCCCTGGAACCTTGAATACTCCGCAGGCGGCTCGAGCGGCGGCGAGGCTGCCGCGATCGCTGCAGGCTGCTCGATGGGCGGCGTCGGAAGTGATGGCGGCGGCTCCCTTCGCGTGCCCGCTCATTTTTGCGGTATCTGCGGACTAAAGCCCACGCCCGGCCGCATTCCTACCACCGGTCATTTCCCCTCAGGTGCCGGCGCGTTCGGTTGGATCGGTGTTGTCGGCCCTATGGCGCGCACCATCGCCGATGTGCGCGCGCTTTTCGAAGTCATGGCCGGCCCCGATGCGGGCGACACGCACTCCGCTCCGGTTCCGCTTCGCTCTTACTCCGAAAAGGATTTGCGCTCAACGCGCATCGGCGTTTTAGAAAGTTCCGCGCTTGGCCAAGGCACGCCCGAGACGCGCGCGGCCATCGACCGCGCTGCCAAAATGCTCAGCGACCACGGATTCGCCGTTGAGTCATTCGAAATGCAGGGTCTCGACCGCGCTTTCGAACTCTGGTGGTTTTTCTTCGGCCCGGTTATCGCCCATCTGCTCAACGCCAATCTCTCTGGGCACGAATCGCAGCTTAGTCCCATGCTCTGCGAATATCTTTCGCACGCCGCTTCGCCCAATCCTGTCTCGCTCGATCAGTTCCTTCAGGCTTGCGCCGAGCGCGACCTCCTTCGCGAAAGAATTCTCCGCCAAATGGGCAACGTCCCTATCCTTCTCTCCCCAGTCTCCTCCGCGCCCGCGTTTCGCCACGGCGCAGGAAACTACAACCCTGCCACTGGCTACCTCGACACCATGCGCTTTTCGCAATGGCTCAACTTAACCGGCTTCCCTGGCGCCTCGGTCCCGATCAGCTTTTCGAACGAAGGTCTTCCTATCGGCGTGCAAATCATCGGCCGGCCCTTTGAGGAGGAACTGGTCCTCGCCGTCGCCGAGGCTCTCGAGAAATCCAGGGGCCCCTGGCAAGCGCCGCTCCTTGATCTTCGTTAGCCGCGGGGAGCTTTATTGCGGTTGCTTCGTCAGTTCCGGGTTCGGAACAGGCTCCTGTTCCAGCGCGTTGCGCTCCTTGTTCAACTGGGCATCTATCGATTTCTGCGCCGCCGCGAATTCCAATTGCGCCTCTTTCTCCCGGCCCAACTGCGCAAGGATTCTGCCGCGCAAAAAGTGCCCGCCGTGGATTTCCGGTGACAGCCCGAGCGCTGCGTCGGCCATTTTCAACGCGTCCGCCAATTTTCTTTGTTTCTGATAAAGCTTGGCCAAGCCGAGGTACGCTCCGTCGCTTTTTGGATTTCTCTTGAGCGCCTCGCGGAATTCCTTCTCGGCCTCGTCATCCCTTTGCATCCGCGAGTAGAGCGCTCCCAGCTGCTCATAGTCGTCTGCAAGGTCCGGCTCCAGTTCGATGTCCTTCCGGAACTCTCCCTCAGCCCGGTCATGCTGGCCAAGGCGCATGTACGTAATGCCTAAGTCCAAATGCAAGAACAGCAGGTTGGGATTGATCGCCGCGGCCAGTTCCAATTCTTCTTTTGCTTCGGGCACTTCGTATCGGTTGAGGAACGCCTTCCCAAGAATCAGGTGGTATTCCGCCGTTTGCCCGCCGACTGCGATCATTTGCTTCACAGTTTTTTCATCGAGTTCCTTCTGACCAGACTCTACCGCTGCGATATCCAGCAGATAAAGATACGGCACATCATTCGATTTCTCCTCCCACAGAGGCTCCAGCACCTTGACTGCCTCTCGATAACGCTTCGAGAGGACCTCGCAAAGCCCCAAAAGGTAGCGCGCCTGCTCCGAACCCGGGTCTTCGCGTAGAACAGACGCTAGCGGCGCAATTGCGGCGGCATAATTTCCGCGCCGGTATTCCACTAGCCCGATGTTCAACCGGATGCCGGCCAGCTGCGGGTCCAGCGTTTCGGCTTTTCGCAAAAGCTGAATCGCCCGGTCCCATTGTTGGCGCCGCATGGCGATCACGCCAAGATTCGAATATGCCGCCCCCGAACCCGCGTCCGCCGCAAGAACTCGCCGAAACGCCGCCTCTGCGGCGTCGAGCTTCCCGTCCCGCAGCGCCGCCTGTCCTTCCACAAACCACTTTTCAAGATTCGAACGGGGAGCGTCATGCGATCCCGCCGAAGCTGACTGCTCAAATGTGTCATTTCCTCCCGGCTGCGGCCACGCTGAAACGGTGGCCGCCGCACCACACAAAACAGCAAGAACCAAGGCGCAAGCGTTAGGCAAACGAGGAAATATTCTCATCACCAGGTAGTGTCCGGTACCGCCGTTGAAATTACAAGAAGCGTAGCTCTGGCGAAACTATTCCTTAACTTCAGACTTTGAGAGGCCGGCCTTGCCCCCGAACGCGTTCCGATCTTGCCTTGCACGTTGCCGGTTTCCATGGGCCGCCCCATGGCCAACGCGCGGTTAACTCTATGTCTTGTCATGCGCTTACCCTTGGGGCATGAAGGGCTTACGCTGACTGCAGCCGAAGTCCCCCCTCTACTTCCGTTTTTCCACTTTTGACCTTGAACTTTTGACTTGACACATGGCTCTCATAGCAGTATTAACTCGTTTTAATAAGCAGCTCCGGTGCAATTTTGGCAAAGTCGAGTGGTGGGGGCTGTCTCAGTGAGGGGCTATCTTCGAACGCCGGTGGTCGCAGAACGCGCAGGGGCCTCCCGAACTGTGTCTTCAGTTTCCATCCGTTTCTGTCGTCACCCATTCCCATTTTTTCTTTGGAGGTTTTACCGTGACGGAAAACTTTAGTTGTTTGCAACAGGGAAACAGAATCCGGAATGTCGCGCAATTGCGGCTCTGCGTCTTCATGATCGCCCTAATGCTTCCTCTCGCCGCGCGCGCTCAGGATACCGGCTATATCAGCGGCACGGTCGTAGATAAATCCGGCGCCGCGGTCGTTGGCGCTCAAGTGGTCCTCACCAACGTCGCTGGCAGCTTGACACGTACCACAACTTCAAACGCCGACGGTGCATACGTTGTTTCCGGTTTGCCTGGCGATACCTATAATTTGGTCGTGACTGCCCAAGGTTTTCAAAAATTCTCCGTACAGAAGATCGTACTCAACGTTGCCGAAAAGGCCCGCGTTGACGTGCAACTCACTGTCGGGGCTATTACGCAAACAGTTGAAGTTACCGGCGAAGCCATTGCCCAAGTCGAAACCACTTCTTCCGATCTCACCAGCACCATCACCGGCAAGCAGATCGATAACCTCGTGCTCAACGGACGCAATTTCACGCAACTCGTTAATTTGGCGCCCGGCGTGGTCAGCCAGACGGGTCAAGACGACGCCAAGGTCGGCGTCTACGGCAACGTGGCCTATAGCATGAATGGGGGCCGCACCGAGTACAACAACTGGGAGCTTGATGGCGGCGACAACATGGATAATGGAAGCAACGCTACCTTGAACGTCTATCCGAATCCGGAGGCCATCGCCGAATTCAAAGTCCTCACTTCCAACTATGGCGCACAGTATGGCCGAAATGGCTCCGGCACCGTGGAAGTCGAAACCAAGTCGGGCACCAGCTCTTTCCATGGCAGTGCCTTCGAATACTTACGCAACGAATTCTTTAATGCCAAGTCCTGGGAAGAAGGGGCCAATCCAACTGCCAAGAAGGCCCCCTACAAGAAACATGATTTCGGCTATACCATTGGCGGCCCCGTTTACATTCCAAATCACTACAACGCCGACAAGAAAAAGACCTTTTTCTTCTTTTCCGAGGAATGGCGGCGGGAAAAGAATCCCCACACCACTGGAGCCGTAAACGTCCCTTCGGATGCCGAGCGCACTGGAAACTTCAGCGATCTTTGCCCTGCCCCAGGAACGACTTTTTACCAAGACGCAACTTTAGCGCCCTCCGGTGCACCTGTTTTTCCGGATTGCCCGGCTTCCGGTGCGGGAGTTCCCAAAAACTCTTTCGTCGGCTTCCCGAACAATACTGTAACCATAGATCCTGTCGGTCAGGCGTTGCTCGCGCTCATCCCGAACGCGACTCCGGGTTTGACCAACAATGGGTTTCCTGCGGTCGTACAAACCGTTTCCCTTCCAGAAACCTGGCGGGAAGAGCTCGTTCGAATCGATCACAATATCACCGACAATTACCGGCTAACATTCCGTTATATCCATGATTCCTGGCAGACGCAGACCGAGAATCCTCTCTGGGGCAACGGTTCCAGCTTCCAGGATGTCAATACCGAGTTCGTCGGCCCAGGCACGAGCTTTGTGGCCCGCCTGAATGCAAACATCTCGCCAACGTTGCTCAATGAGTTTGTGGCCAGCTACACTGCGGATCACATTTTTCTTACGGCTCTTCACAACCCTCCGCTTTCTTCCCCTTTCCCGATGGGCGTCCTTTTTAACAACGGTCAGGGGGGAAAGCTCCCAGCACTCTCGCTGGGCAACAACGTTGCCTACGGGGGCGGTTTTAGTGCGGACACCGGATACTTCCCATGGAATAACGCCAACCCCGTCTACACGTACCGCGACAACATGACCAAGATTGTGAGAACTCACACGATGCAGTTTGGCGTTTACATAGCGTTCGCGCAAAAGAATGAGCAGAATTCACCCTATATCCAAGGTATTTTGACGTTCGATTCCAGCAATACATCGATTCCCAGCACGGGAAACTCCTTTGCGGACCTGCTCGTGGGCAAGGTTGCGCAGTTCTCTCAGGTCAATCTCCAAGCCAAATATTACAATCGCTACCGAATCGTAGAACCCTATTTCCAGGACGATTGGCGCATGACAAAAAACTTCACTCTCAATCTCGGCTTGCGCCTCAGCCTCTATGGCACTTATCGCGAGCGGTATCGCCACGCCTTCAACTTCGAGCCAACCGCCTTTACCACGGGCGGCTCACCTGTGATTGACGACGGCTCCGTTACGGGACAGGAAGGTGCCTTCGTCCCTGGCCCCGGCAATCCCTTCAACGGCGTCATTCAATGTGGCGGTCCCGGTGGAGCCTCGCTCATTCCTGGCCTGGTAACGAACTCTTTCCCTGGTGCGACCGTAGGTTCCTCCTCGGAGGCCGGCTGCCTGAAAGGACACCTGTTTAATCCCGCGCCGCGCATTGGTTTTGCTTGGGACCCCAAAGGTGACGGCAAAATGGCCATTCGCAGCGGCTACGGCATCTTCTTTGAGCATACCAATGGAAACGAAGCCAATACCGAGTCACTCGAAGGCTCTGCACCCTATTCTCTCAACGCCTCCCAGTTCAACATCAATGGCTACGGCAACATCGGTGGAGGGGGGCTACTGTTTCCTCTATCCGTTTACTCCATTCCGAACAAGGCCATCTGGCCTTACGTGCAGCAATGGCACCTGGACGTTCAAAAGGAGCTTCCCAGCCACTTCGTGGCAACGGTCTCCTATGTCGGAAGCAAAGGCACTCATCTCACCCAGCAGCGCAACCTGAACCAGCTTCTCCCTGTGTCTTCTGGCAACCCCTTTGCCGCCGGTCAGCCAATTACGTCCGCCGACTGCAACAGTTTGTCTGCAAGCGGAACGCTGGCTAACGGAACACCGGTCACAGGCCAAGCCGCTACCAATTTGGGTATCGCCTGCGGCAATGATCCCAACCCCTCGCGTCCTAACGTGGGGTTTGGTGACCTCACCCGCCTGGAAGACCAGGCAAACTCCATCTACAATGCCATGCAAGCTACCGTGCGGCGCACGGTGGGCGATCTCACGCTAAGCTTTGCGTACACTTACAGCCACTCAATTGACAACTCCTCGGACAGATATGACGGAGCCTTCGTCAACACCTACAACCTCGCTAACAATCGCGCGAGTTCCAACTTTGATCTGCGCCACAATCTGGCCATCAGCTACGTTTATGCACTGCCGTTCTTTAAAGGTTCCGGGCTTACTCACCACGTACTAGGAGGATGGCAGGTCTCTGGCATCACCATCGCACAGACCGGCACTCCGTTTAGCGTCACCAATGGGACCGATTTTGGTGACGCAGCGGGTGTGGCGAACGGCGTTGGCACAGGCTCTCGCCCGGATTTTGTGGGTAACCCTCAGGTCTCGTCGCAGGTCAACGTACCCGGCATCCGCGGCCCACTGCTTTTTAATCCCGCGGCTTACGCGGTCCCGACCGGCCTGACCTTCGGTGACGTGGGTCGCAATACGCTGAGCAACCCCGGCCGCTTGAATTTCGACTTCGGGCTGTTCAAGCGTTTCTCGTTCACCGAAACACGAGCGCTCGACTTTCGCTGGGAGAACTTCAATCTTTTCAATCATACTCAGTACAATGGCGTTAACGGCAGCATGGACTGCGTCGGGCCATCCGGCACCGCCGGCGATCCAAGCTGCATAACCTCGTCTGGATTCTTGCATGCCAGCGGCGCTCACTTGGCGCGCCGCATGCAGTTCGGCCTGCGCTTCCAGTTCTGACGGTTTCAGCTCAAGGGGCGGCCCGACTTAGTTAGACCGCCCTTCTTTTTCGGTCGAATCGCTGTTCCCTTTTCTTCTCGAAGAGGTAAAATGCAGCGCATGAACCGACGCACATTTATCGGCACTTCGCTTGCCGCAACTCTTTCCGCCGCCGCCAAACCCAGCTGGGCCGCGGCTCGCCTCAACCCAGGGTTTGCCAAAGCAATTCCTGAAAACCCAACGCACAAAATCGCGCGCATCGGCCTCCAGCTCTACACCGTTCGCGCCGCCATGAAAACCGACTTTGGCGGCACTATCGCCAAAGTTGCCGCCACCGGCTACAAGGAAGTGGAATTCGCTGGCTACTACGACCATTCGCCGAAAGAAATTCGTGAACTGCTCGACAAAGACGGCCTGGTTGCTCCTTCCTGCCACGTCGGCTACGACGTCGTCGAGAAAAAATGGTCCGAAGCTCTCGAAGCTGCGAAAATTGTTGGCCACAGCTATATCATTTGTCCCTGGATCGACGAAAAACAGCGCACCGGGCCCGACGGATGGAAGCGTGCAGCGGATCTCTTCAACAAAGCCGGCGAAGAAAGCCAAAAAGCCGGCATCCAATTCGGCTACCACAATCACTCCTTCGAATTTCAGCCAGCCGATTCTCTCGGCGGCAAACTTCCTTACGATTTTCTTCTCGCCGAAACGGATCCCAAACTCGTCGCCATGGAGATGGATCTCTGCTGGATCAGTGTCGCCGGGAAAGATCCCATCGCGTATTTCGATAAATACCCCGGGCGCTTCCCTCTTGTGCATGTCAAGGATTGGGTCAAAGACGCCAGCTCCAACAGCGGCTACCAGGGCGCCATGGGGCAGACCGTCAGGTATGGCGGACACATGGCCGACGTCGGCCAAGGCTCCATCGATTGGAAAAATCTTTTCGCGCACGCGGACAAAGCCGGCATCCAACACTATTTCGTTGAGAATGACGATCCGAAATCTGCTTTCGACGACATCAAAATCAGCTACACGTATCTGCGCAATTTGAAATTCTGAACGGTATCTCGGGCCAAGCAGTAGCTCAGGCCAGGCCGTAGCTCAAGCCTTCAAGCCTGAGGTCCTTTCCACTAGCTTCGCGGGTGGCGCTGAAGCACTTGTGGAGTTGGCCAGCGGTTCTCATTTCTTGTTGCTGTAGGTCCGCGGCCCCTTGGCTTTTGACTTTGGTTTCGAACTGTCCACTGAACTCAACTTCCTTGAGGAGCGCAACATGAAAAAAGGCCTGTCACGCCGCGAATTCCTCGAACGCAGCGCCGGCGCTACCGGCGCGCTCGCCGCTTCGCCCAGAATTTTTCTCGAGCCGGAGCACATTCCTCTGCCCTTACAATCACCTTCGCCGAGCGACCGCGTGCGTTTCGGCATCATCGGCATCGGCATGCAGGGCTCGGGCCTGCTGACGAATGCCGTGCAGCTCTCCGGCGTCGAATGCGTCGCCGCCGCCGATCTCTGGGACGGCCGCCACACGCTTTCGAAAGAAATCGCCGGCGACAAAGTCGTCACCACGCGCCGCTATAAGGAACTTCTCGACAACAAGGAGATCGACTGCATCATCGCCGCCGTTCCCGATCACTGGCACAAAAATGTTGTCATCGATGCGGTGAACGCCGGAAAGGACATCTACTGCGAAAAGCCCATGTCGCATTCCGCTGCCGACGGCGTGGCCATGGTGGCCGCGGCGAAAAAAACCGGCCGCATCGTGCAGATTGGATCGCAGCGCGTCAGCTCGGTCATCTGCGCCAAAGCAAAAGAGCTGCTTGCGAACGGTATCGTCGGCACGCTCACTCTCGTCGAGGGTACCTACGGTCGCAACGATCCCACCGGCGCGTGGGAGTATCCACCGCCGCCGGACCTGGCTCCCAGCAATTTCGATTGGGACACCTGGCAAGGCGATACGCCTAAAAAACCCTGGGATCCTGACATGTCCCCAAAATATTTTGCGCGCTGGCGGTGCTGGCGGGAATACGGAACGGGGCTCGCCGGCGATTTGCTCGTTCATCTGGTGAGCGGCATGAACTTCATGCTGGGGCGGAACGAGCCGCCGAGAAAAGCCTTGGCGCTCGGCGACATTTTGCGCTTTAAGGACGGCCGCGACATGCCCGACGTCCACGCCGTTCTTTTCGACTACGGTGAAGGCCGCGCGCCGGTTTATCTGCGCTTGAATCTGGGTTGCGAAAGCCCAGAGACCTATCGCTTCCAGGGCTCCCGGGGAATCCTGGAAGTGACGGAATTCACCATCACTTATTATCCGCAATCCGGCGTGGACGAAGCTCCCAGCTATTACACCTATGGTTTTCCGCGCGCCATGCGCGAAGCCTATTTCAAGCAATGGCACGAAGAGCACGATCCCAAGCCGGGCAAAGAGCCCGTGTCTGAGGGCTACAACTACCGGGGCGCTTCCTGGGACGAGGAAAAGCCTCACCTCTGGAAATTCTTCCAGGCTGTGAAGTCTCGCCAGCCCGTCGTCGAAGATGCTGTATTCGGCAACAACGCGGCGCTGGCCTGCCACATGGCCAACGAATCCTACTTCCGCAAAGCCGCGGTTACTTGGGACGCTGCCACGAACACGATCAAAACCCAGTAAGCTCGCTGACAGAAGGATTGTTCATGAGGGGCACGGTTCTTCGTGCCCCTTTCTTCTACAAAGCGGACCCAGTAGGCGCTAGCGAGACAGGTGTTCCGCCTCTGCTTTCTGTCGTCCGGCTATTTGCGCCTACTGTTCCTTCGGCTCTTCGGACACGATGGTTATAAGGAAGGCGTTACGATCCGAGTAGGAAAACTGGTGCCCCTCGAGATCGGCGCGGTGTTCCATCGACCTGTAGAGCTGGAAACCGTCGTTCTGGACGGCGTTAAAGTATTTGACGTTTTTGAGCACAACACCCTTTCCGTCGGCACCCGGCTCGCGCCTGAGCTTCAAGTAAGCCTCTTTTCCGTCGGCCAGCTTCGCTTCGACAACATCGCCCGACTGCCGCACTTCGATGGGCGCTTCCTGCACTTTTAACTCGCCCCACTCCAGACCGTAAGTCTTCAGAATGATGGGCGCCAGCGCGTCGCGCTGCTCCTTAGTCGTCTTCGGGTCGAAGGAGACGACCACCCACGTCCCCTTCTTCTCTGTCCCCCACTGGTCACCGATGTCTCCCGTCAACCAGTATTTGGCGTTTGCCAGATCAACGTTTCCGGAATGCCCTTCGCGGACGGTCACCGCCATGTTGAATTCGCACATGGGATGTTCCGCATGTTTGTTGAAATAGCACTGGCAAAAAAGATGGCAACTGCAGGCTTCCACGTAGTCGGCTTTCATCCGCCACGAAGATTCCCCTGGCGCCGCCGCTAATGACGCCGCCAGCGCCAGGACCAACCCAGTTCCAACCAATGGTGATGCTTTCATGTCCTCTCCTTTTATCGATGGAATACGAACTCAACCATGAACCGCTCGATTCCCGAATTCGTGTAAGCAAGCCCTCAACATCGTTTGTGGTGTAAGCGTCTGACTATTGGCCCGAGAACGCCTGGCAGGAAACGCTCGGGTGCCAATTCACAAACGCGCCATTGGGATTTTCCTTCCACGCCCACACGTGAAGCGTATAAAACGCCGGGAGGCCGAAGCGATTAGGGCTCTCGAAATAATGAAAGAGCTGTCCCATGAGCTGGGGCGCCCCTTGACCCGGATGTGCTTTGTCCCAGTCGCTTGCAATCACCAGAAAGTCAGCACCGATCAATTGCAGGCGGCCGTCGGGCATCGGTTCGTAGATCACGATCTGCGGGCGTGTCGAGTCGATTTCGCCGAGCCCCACCAGTTTCATGTTCACAAAGTGAAGGCCCATGGCACCCGCATCCGGCCCGCTGACGCAGCCGAATAGGAGCGAGTACCCTTCCGCCTCGGCCACTGACACATCCTTGAACCGTTCGGTCGAGTCCCGAACAACTTTAAGAAGCGTGGCTTGGGCCGTTGTCAGTCGTTGAAGTTGTGCGGTGGCCTCGTGCGTGTGTCGGTTGCGCGCCAGAGCGCCACCGGGGCATGCTCCCGCCAGAACGAGAGCCAGCGTCGAATGCTGGATTTGCCTTGCGAGTCTTCCGATTCTCATGCTAGCAGCCTCCCTTGCTGAAATAGGTGATCAAACAATCCACTGCGCTTGACTCCTAAAGCGGCCCCGGATGCGCTAGAATCGTCACATTCGCAGGGCTGAAGCGGCGCCAGGACTGCTTGTGTTCTGCCGAGGGTGCCAACCCTCCGCCGGGAATGTCCTTGAGGAGTTCTGAAAGATTTCTTGAGAAGTTCTTCGCTTGGGTGTGGCATTGAAAGCAAAGCACTTATACACATTCGGGCCTTACCAACTCGAAGCCCAAGAGCGAGTCTTGCGGCGCGACGGGCAGCCCGTCACGCTCCCGCCAAAGGACCTGGAAACCCTCCTCGTGCTAGTCGAGAGGGCCGGGCACATCGTCGAAAAAGAAGAGTTGCTAGAAAAAGTGTGGCCGGGGGTTTTCATTGAGGAAGGCAATTTGTCCCGCCACGTCTTTAACCTGCGGCAGGTGTTGGGCGACAGCCCCGATGGGCGCAAATACATCGAGACCATCCCCAGGCGAGGCTACCGTTTCGTTGCTTCGGTGCGCGAAGATGGCGCAGCCACGGCTTCAGATCCAGCGGCGTCCCCGGCGTCTGGGCCGGCTCAAACCGCAAGTCAAGTCGACGTAAAGAGAACACTCTGGTTTTTGCCGCTAACCGTGTTGATTGCGCTAGCCGTGACGGCGATGCTAGTGTCGCGGCGATTCTGGTCGCTGAGACCTCCCCCTCAAAGAGCCATGCTTGCAGTGCTCCCCTTTGCGAATTTGAGCGGTGATCCGCGCGAAGATTATTTTGCCGATGGTCTGACGGAGGAGATGATCGCCCAGCTGGGCCAGCTCCAGCCCACCAAGCTTGGGGTAATCGCCCGAACCTCCATCGTGCGATACAAAGGTACAAAAGAAAACGTTGCCCAAATTGGTCAGGAACTCGGAGTTGGTTATTTGCTCGAAGGCAGCGTGCGCCGCGGCGGTGATCGCGTGCGCGTGACGGCCCAGCTGATTCAGGCGGGAGAACAAACGCACCTCTGGGCCGAAACCTATGAGCGGCCCCTTACCGATGTTTTAACCATTCAAAGAGAAATCGCCGAGAAGATTACCCATTCTCTTTCTATCCAATTGCTACCCGTCGAGACAGGTTCCGCCGCCACCTCGCCTGTCAATCTGGAAAGCTACGATAAATACCTTCTGGGTCTCCATGAACTCGGAGAAGGCACGCGTGAAAGCGTGAATAAGGCAATTGAGTATTTCCAGGGAGGAATTGCTAAGGACGCGAAAGACGCCCGTCTCTATTCGGCCCTGGCCGAAGCCTACGATGCCTCAACCACGTATTACAGTTCCCCAGCCGAAGTGATGCCGCGCGCAAAGGAAGCGGCATTGCGCGCTGTTGACCTCGACACCCACCTCGCGAGCGGGCACGTTAGGCTTGGCTATGTGCGCTTGTTTTTTGATTGGGACTGGCCGGCCGCAGAAAGGGAATATCGCCGGGCGCTCGACATCAATCCCAGCCTGCCGGAAGCTCAATTGGGTTATGCCAATTACCTCGGAACTTTGGGGCGCTTCGATGAAGCGCTCTCGCGCGTCCAGCAGGCCTACCTTTACGATCCGCTGGCGGTCGAAAGCCGCAACGAAGCGCTGTGGATCTACTACTTCTCCGGTCGCATGCCGGAAACCATCGAGCAGTGCCGGAAAACCATTGAGTTAGCGCCCGCGGCAGGCACTGCTTATGCCGTCCTCTCGATGGCTTACGCCCAGATGGGGCAACAAGCCGAAACGCTCCGCGCTGCCGAGGACACCGTCCGCATTTCCGGGGATAGCCCTAGTTTGACTGCCACAGCAGCGTGGGCGCTCGCCCATATAGGCCAGAGCGGCAAGGCTAAACAGCTTCTAGCCAAGGCATTGGAGCAAGCCAAGGAACACTATATCTGCCGGTTCATCGTGGCCGATGCCTATACCGAACTGGGGGAAAACGAGAAGGCTATCGAGTCCATGCAGCAAGCCTTTCTTCAGCGATCCACTTGAATACCCTGGATCGGGGTGGATCTCCGACTGAACCCGCTGCGAAGCGATCCCAGGTTTCAGGATCTTGTCCGGCGCATTGGTATTCCCTCGGTAGACCCTCAGCAACAACAAAAATAGGTCAGCGGTTCGTGACAGCCTAATCCGCGACCTTCAAGTCGTAAACCGTAAGTCTTGGTATCGAGCACCGATGCTTGAAAAAATCTGCGAGCTCCATTAGCGTCCTTACTCCAGGTCCAAACGTCCAATGGAAGGCAGGGGCGGCGGAAGCGAACCGACCTGAAGTACGTCTCTACAAATGAACCTACTCAGGATCGCGTGTGCGGTAGTTACCTTGGCGCTGGGCGCGAGCGCAGGCGCGGCGCAAGTAGCGACTTCGCAGTATGACAATTTGCGGACGGGCGCGACGCTCGACGAGAAATCCCTGACTCCGCAAAACGTGAACGAAAAGCAGTTCGGGAAGCTGGGCGCATTCGAGGTCGATGGAGCGGTGTACGCGCAACCATTATTCCTTCCTGCGGTAGAGATCCCTCGAAACGGCAAACACGACGTGCTTTTTGTAGCCACGGAGCACGACAGCGTGTATGCGTTCGATGCCAATCGCCCGAATGATCCGCCGCTGTGGCACGTGAGTTTACTCAACAAGCGGCGCGATGAGGAGACAGTTCCCGCACGAGACGCGCAGTGCCCTTTCATCCAACCTGAAGTCGGCATTACCTCAACCCCGGTGATTGATCTGCAGTCGGGAACCCTGTACGTGCTGGCACGCACGATGATCGGCCATTTCTTCAAGGACAACAAGTATTTTCAGTCCTTGCATGCCTTGGCAATCACCACGGGGGCGGAGAAATTTGGCGGACCAAAGCAAATCGCGGCGCGAGTTCGGGGCCGGGGCGATGGAAGCAAGAACGGGGAAGTACAGTTCGACGCGTTGCGAGAAAACCCGCGGGCGGCCCTGTTGCTCGCGAACAAGACTCTCTATCTTACGTGGGGCTCTTCCTGCGACGTGGATCCGTACCACGGCTGGGTGATGGCGTACGACCCGCAGACGCTCGAGCAGAAGGCGGTGCTGAACGTTACGCCGGACGGGAGCGAAGGCGGCATCTGGGCGAGCGACACGGGACTGGGCGCGGACGCGGATGGCAGCGTTTATATGGCCACCGGCAACGGCACCTTTGACGCTGCTTCGGGAGGACGAGATTACGGCGACACGCTGCTGAAGCTCGAGCTCCATAATTCTTCGCTCGTTGTGACTGACTCCTTTACGCCCTTCAATCAGGCACAACTGAGTGACGCGGACGCCGATTTGGGCTCGAGTGGGCCCGTGCTATTGCCCGATCAGCCGGGACCGCATCCTCACCTGCTTCTACAGCCGACCAAAGGCGGAATGATTTACGTGATTGACCGCGACCGGATGGGACAGTTTCAGGCACAGGGAGATGCGGTGGTCCAGAGGATGCACATGGCCGGGGGCGGATACGGCGCGATGGCCTATTGGAACGGCCACGCCTTCTTCGCGTCGAGCGATGACTATCTCTGTGATTACGCCATCGCGAACGGACAACTCACGTTGAAAACACGGTCGAGCATCAAATTCGAGAACCCCGGCGCCACGCCTTCCGTTTCGGCCGACGGTAGGAAGAACGCCGTCGTCTGGGCCATCGCAACCAAGACTTGGAACGGCGCCGAGCGGCCCGCCGTGCTCTATGCGTTTGATGGCAACCATATCGAGCAGCCGATTTACACTTCGGAGCAAAACAGCAAGCGCGATCGCGCCGCGATGGCGACACGGTTCGCGATTCCGCTCGTCGTGAATGGGCGCGTGTATTTCGGAGCGCGTGGGGAAGTCGAAGCGTATGGATTGCTGAAATAGAGTCAGAGGGTCAGGGGTCAGGCCTTGGGGATTACGGAGCAAGCGGGGGAGCGCCATGAAAAGTCTTCGAAGAGCCGGCCGGCTCTGCGCGGCGATGCAGGTTGGGTTTGCGCTCGGGTTTGTGTTTGTTGCGACGGGCAGGGGGCAAGAGGCGGCGGGCTTTACGGAAGTCACGCCAAACGTTCTGGTGTTTGCCACCAGAACGGGCAATGTGGTGGCTTTGGTTGGGCCGGATGGCGCGCTGCTCATCGGAACGCCGTCGGCGGACAGCACCGAGCGCATCAGCAGCGAACTGGCAAAGCGCACGAAGTCTCCGGCCCGCTACGTGCTGATTGCTCCGGAAGACCCGGCCCACTCGGAAGGTGATGCGGGATGGGGCCGGCGCGGCGCGTTCGTGGCCATGCAAGAAAAGACCCTGGAACGAATTGGCGGGCACGTCATGGGTGCGCCCAAGCCGCCGTCGGAGGAATTCGTGAAGATGGGCGTCGACCGGCCGAGGGTTTCGTTCTCGGAAGTGATGAGCTTCGACCTCAATGGCGAGGCGGTCCACATCGTGAAACAACAGCCCGGTTACAGCGATTCGGACGCGCTGGTGCATTTTCACTTGGCCAAACTGGTGTACTGGGGCGAAGCGTTTCCCGGCGACGGCTATCCGGAGATCGCTTTCGCGCAAGGCGGGACGCTCGATGGCCTGCTGAAAACTCTCGGCGGATGGACGGATCCCGGGTTTCACGTGGTGCCGGCGCGCGGCGAAGTGACGACCGGCGCGGGCCTGAAAGCGTTTTGCGACATGATCGTCACTGTTCGCGACCGCGTGCGCCATTCGATCGATGCCGGGCGCACGGAGAACCAGGTGATCGGGGAGCATCCGACGGCGGAGTTTGATGCACAGTGGGGGCACGGGCGAGTTCCGCCGGACGCATTCGTGCACGAGATTTATAGAGCGTTGAAGACCGACAAGTGAATGGAACAGAAAAAATCGCTGCGCCAAAAAAGATTGAAGGCGCAACAGCTCTTCAGCGGTTGCGCCCCCTTCCATTGGGCCGCAAAGTTTTTGAAGCTCTCCGGCTCAATCTGTGCGGGAGAGTAAACCTGGCGAGTTTTCCTGGCAAGAGGAATCTGCAAGTTTCGCTGTGGAAAGCTGTGCACGGCTGTGCAAAAACGCAATTCTTTGCCGTAGCTGATTTTGGAGTTTCGTCTCAAGAAGCGGTTAACGCCAGTTTTTGACGCGCGGCCAGACCGCCTGCAAATTCCCCTTCAAGCCCCGACAGAGCAGAATCGGGCGCGTCTCATAGAAATAGGCGTAAGGAATGTCCAGAGTTGCGCCGACTTCGACGGAAGAGAATTCCTTCCGCGCGCCCGACTCGGGCTCGCCGACAAGAATGACAATCTCGCCGGTGTAGCTGCGCGGTCCCCAGAAAAAATAATTTTGATGGCCGCTAATGGCTCGGGGCAGCCCGTAACGCGGACCGAAAAAGTCGATCGCGCCGGCCTGGCCGTAGTTGTCACAGAAAATGGCCGCTTCCTCCTGTTCCTGCGGGGAAAGCGAATGATAGACGCGAGCGACGGCGGCGACCTGCTCCTGCCAGGGCATTTCGTCAGCGTAATACTGTGGGAGCGCGGTGCCAACGAAGCTGCGCTCGGTGGGCTTGGGCTGCAGCGGCGAATGCGATTCGTAGCGCACGAGACCATCCAGCGAGAGCAGAGGAAGAACAAGAGGGAGAGGAAGAGCTATGCCAATCGCGAGCCACGCAAAACAAACCGGCTTGAGGGCCGTACGCCACTTGGATTGCCGTCCGCTGGCTTGCTGCTCACTCGAGCGAAACAGCAACTGCTCGACAGCGACTGCGCCGGCGGCAAGCAAGATGGGATAAGCCGGAGCGGAGTAGTAGTCCTTGCCGTGGGAAATAAGAAAGAAAGCGAAGGTGATGAGAAACGCCCAGCCGAACGCGCGGAATGATTTCCCAGCGCGGGAGAAAAGACAAAAGAGCAAACCGCCGAGCCAAAACGGAAGACTAAACGGATTCATCATCACGATTTGCTGGCCGATGTACGCACCAGGCGGGTAGGCGATTTCCTTTCCGGTGACACGAATGTTGTGCATCAACTCGAGAAACGGCCAGTGGTGCTGGATATTCCAGATCAGGTTGGGAAGGAAGATCAGAACTGCCACGGCGCCGCCCGCGAAAAGCCACGGTGTGAATAAGAGTTTGCGCTCGCGCGTGAGAAGCAGTCCCAGAAGCAAAGCGAACGCAAAAATCGCAATGGAATATTTGTTTTCGACGCCAAGGCCCGAGATCGCACCAAAAGCCAGCCAGAGCTTGGCGTTCTGCGTTTGGATCATGCGCAGGACAGCGTAGGCGCAGCCGGTCCAAAGCACGGCTTCGAAGGCGTTCATGGCGAATTGGTGGTCGATGACCCACCACACCGCAGGAGTGGCGGCGAGCGCGGCGGCGAGCGCAACACCATAGCGCTTCGCGCCAAGTTCGCACGCGAATGCGGCGACCAACAGGATGCGCGCGGCTCCGGCGAGGGCGGGCCAACAAATCAGCGCCGGGAGAGAAGTGCCGAGCGTGTGACGCGCAATCCAGGCAATGAACGGAAACAGCGGCGGTTGATCGACGTAGCCGAAGGCCAGATGGTCGGCGCAAGCGAGGTAATACAGAGCGTCGCGGAAGTAGCCGTAACGCGTGGCGGTGGCCATATGCAGGGTGAAGTAGGCGAGGGCAATGACGTAGCCCCAGGGCCACAAAGAAGGCCGCGGCAAGGAGTCGTCATTCGGAGGCGTCGCGGACAAGGAGCGTAAGGATAACAACAAGACCGAAACGGACGCAACGGCCCCAGGCCCATCAACCCATCAACCGATGGCTCGACGGCAGTGAAGAATAACTCCGAGAATCCAGCCACGGAGGGCTCGAACGTGAAAAAGATCTTGGCCATGGCGTTGTCGGGGCGCCCTGCAGCTGCACAAACAGAGAAACCGGCGGGAGCCCGTGGCGCCACTCAGGCGCTCATCGACCTTGAGAATAAATGGAGGTCATTCCGGAAGCGGAGGGCAACCCGGAAACTCGCGGAGCGAGGTGTTGCCGATGTAGCCCAGGTCGGCGATGCCGATTTTGCTGGTGTAGTAGCCGTCGCAAGTCATGTTACGCAGGAAGGAGAAGAAGGAAACTCCCTGGCTGAGCGCGGTATCCTGCTTGGCGTTTTTGCGGAAAGCGATGAGGTCGAGAACTTCCTTCTTTTGCTCTGCGGTGCAGTCGACAAACCGTTTGCCGTAATGATCGGTCGAGTAGCCGTCGAGCCAGAAGATGCCGCCGCCTAGCCTTAGCTGATACTTTTCATTTTCGCTGGTGAGGAGGTCGATGAATTCGGGAGCGCCGGCTTCGACGGCGCCGCCGGATTTTTCATCTTTTGGAATGATCAGGTCGCACAGAGCGACGAGCGTGGCGTATTGCGTGGCCGAAAAATATTTCGGAGTGTAGTTCCCTGTCGGCGAAGCGGCCTTTTCCTTGTGAACCATTTGATGGGCGTATGCGGCGGCTTTGGCGGGAATGACCTGCAAGACAGAGCCAGCAGCGCCGACGGCAAGAGTGCGCAGGATGTCGCGACGAGAGATGGATTGGTTTGCCATGTTAAATGTTGCCCTTTCTGGCTTCGTCGAGGAGGTATTCCGAAGCGCGCCAGGAGAGCGCCATGATGGTGAGCGTGGGATTCTTGTCAGGATTGGTGACGAGCGGAGCGCCGTCGGTGACAAAAAGATTTTTTACGTCGTGAGCCTGGCAAAAGCCGTTGAGAACGGAAGTTTTGGGATCGGCACCCATGCGCGCGGTGCCGACTTCGTGAATGATTTTTCCGCCGGGCTCGATTCCAAAGGGAAGATCCCCGCGGATGGAAGTGTGGGTTTTATACTCGCCCCCCATGGTTTCGACGATGGCCTTGAAAGTCTCCTGCATGTCCTTGGCCTGCAGCAATTCATAGTCAGACCATTTGAAGTGGAAGCGCAGGACGGGAATGCCCCATTCATCGACAACCTCGGGATCAATTTCACAGTAGGTGTCAGGGTTCGGAATCATTTCACCGCGACCGGCGAAGCCGATGTGGCAGCCGTACTCTTTGCGAGCCCGCTGTTTTAGAGTAAGACCGTACCCCTCTTGTTCTCGATTCATGCCGTTGAACATACCGATGCCCGGCATGTCGCGGCCCCCGCCAAATTCGATGTGATAGCCGCGGGGAAAATCATTCTTGCGGTCGAATTTCCACCACGGCATGTACATGTGCATGCCGCCAGTGCCGTCATGATTGTGCGGCGGCATTTTCTCGAGCTGCGGGATGTAGCCGTGGCCGCTGCTGCCAACAGAATCGGTTAGGTATTTGCCGACCGCGCCGGAGGAGTTGGCAAGACCGGCAGGGAACACGGTGGATTTGGAATTCAGCAACAGGCGCGCGGATTCGCAGGCGCTCGCGGCGACGACGATAGCGCGGGCGATGATGCGCTTCTCCGAGCGCGTAGCCTTGTCGATGTAAGAGACGGCGTTGGCTTTGCCGTCTTTGTCCACGAGGATTTCCCTGGCCATGGCGCCGGTAATGAGCGTCAGCTTTCCGGTTTTCATCGCCGGAGGAATGAGAACCTGGCTGGAGCTGAAGTTGGAACCGGTCACGCAGCCGCGGCCGCACTGGCCGCAGTAGTGGCAAGGGAGGCGGCCGTTGATCGATTTTGTGAGGATGGCGAGACGCGAGGGGATGCAGATGATGTTGAGCTTGTCGCAGGCCTTCTTGACCAGCAGCTCCGTGCAGCGAGGCTTAGGTGGAGGAAGAAAAACGCCGTCGGGCGCGCTGGAAACGTTTTCTTTGGTGCCGAAGACGCCGATATAAGACTCGACCTTGTCGTAGTACGGAGAAAGGTCGTCGTAGCTGATGGGCCAATCGTCGCCGAGGCCGTCGCGTGTCTTGGATTTGAAATCGATGGGAGCAAAGCGCAGAGCGATGCGCCCCCAATGATTGGTTCGGCCGCCGACGATGCGGGAGCGAAACCACTGAAAATCGTTGCCGGGAGCGGAGGTATAAGGCTCGCCTTGAATGTGCCATGCGCCATTGGGCGCAAGAAATTCACTGAAATCTTGCGAGGCATGGCCGCCAACACCTGCTCCGCGGTGAGACAAGTCGTAGGGCCACATGAACATCTTGAAATCTTTTTCCGGGTGAACGTCGGGCCCAGCCTCGAGCATGGCGCAGTTGAGGCCGCCCTCGGTGAGGACTTTTGCAGCGACCCCTCCACCGGCACCGGAGCCAATGATGCAGACATCGTACTGTTTGGGAGAACGGGTTACCTGAGCCATGTTTGAGTTCTCAGTTTCCAGTAAAAGTTTCAAGTCAGGAAAATTTCTCTTCTTACCGCCGGATTGCCAGGGACCATGTTAAACCGAGTTTCGGAATTTGCCTTCTGCTTTCTTCGGGACAACCAGAACACGTCAGGAAATCGTGGTTATAGATTGTTCTTCTTCATTTCTGACACGGCAAAATCGCAGGCCCGCGCTGTGAGTGCCATGTACGTCAGCGACGGGTTCACGCAGGAAGAAGAAACCATGCACGCTCCATCGGTCAGGAACAGATTCTTGGCGTCATGCGCCTGATTGTGCGCGTTGAGCACGGAGGTTTTGGGGTCGCGCCCCATGCGGGCCGTGCCCATCTCGTGGATGGCGAGGCCCGGCGGACTAATTTTCTGGAACATCTCGATGTCCGTGGCGCCAGCAGCCGCGAGCATTTCCCCGGCTTGGATGGCGATGTCCTTGGACATGGCCAGCTCGTTCTCGCTCCAAGCGCAATGAATCTTAAGGGTGGGAATGCCCCAGGCATCGGTTTGTTCCTTGTCGACTTCCACGTAATTGTTGTGATTCGGCAGGCACTCGCCAAAACCGCCCATGCCCAAGCTCCACCTGCCGGGGCTTTTGAGAGAGTGTTTGAAATCCACGCCAAGACCTACCTTGTTGAGGCCGCGCCGCCAGCCTTCGCGGCTGCCGCCGCCCTGATAGCCATAGCCGCGGATAAAGTCTTTGTGCTTTTTGTCCACGTTACGGAAACGCGGAATGTAGAGGCCGTTCGGGCGATTGCCAAAGGGCATCTTGTCTTCGTGCCCGGGCATGCTGCCGCTGGCGCCGCTGCCCATGTGGTGATCCATAAGATTGTGGCCGAGTTCGCCGCTCGAGTTCACCAGGCCGTTGGGGAATTCCGGAGACGTGGAATTGAGAAGGATGCGCGTGGACTCAAGCGTCGAAGCGCAAAGGAAGAAGATGCGCGCCTTAAATTCAAGCGGCGCTTTGGACTGCGCGTCGATGACGCGCACGCCGCTGACGCGGCGCGTTTTCGGGTCGAAGTTAAGGCTGTGCACCACGCTGTAGGGGCGGATGGTGAGGCGGCCGGTTTTTTGCGCGGCCGGGAGCGTGGAATTCAGGCTGCTGAAATAGGACTGGGTAATGCAACCGCGATGGCAGACGCCGCAGTAATGGCAAGCGGCGCGGCCTTTGTGGACGCGGGTGAGAACGGCAGAACGTCCGATGGTCAGCATGCGGTCGTCGAAATGTTTGGCGAGGGCGTCCTTGAGATCCAGCTCGACGCAGGTCAACTCCATGGGCGGAAGGAATTTCCCGTCGGGGAGTTGCCGCAAGCCTTCAGGCTGCCCGCTGACGCCGGCAAACTCTTCGACATAGTCGTACCACGGAGCGATGTCCGCGTAGCGGATTGGCCAGTCGACGGCGATCCCGTCTTTCAAGTTGGCTTCGAAATCGAGATCGCTCCAGCGGTAGCTCTGCCGTCCCCAGGTGATGGACTTGCCGCCGACCTGGCGGCCGCGAATCCAGGAAAAATGTTTTCCAGGATCGAAGGAGTAGGGATTTTCCTGGTCGTTTACGAAAAACTGGTGAGAGTATTCGTCGCAGGCATAATAGCACTCGCGTTGAATCGGCTGGGTGCGCTCGCGAACGAAACGATCGTCCCAGTCGCGGTGCCTGAGCTCCCAGACCGGGACGTGCTCGACGTAATCGCGTTCGGGAACGATGGTACGCCCCGCCTCGAGAACCAGCGTGTTGAGGCCTTTTTCGGTGAGCTCTTTCGCGGCCCAGCCGCCGGTGATTCCGGAGCCAACAATGATCGCGTCATAGATTGCAGTCGGCATGGCTTTCCCCTACGCATCTCCCGTCCCGGGGCCAAGAGGCGCGCAGCCATGCTGCGCACCGGGGATGATTTCGAGCTTCAATTCCTGCGTAAAACCGATTTCCGATGTGTAGTAGCCGTGAAGAGTCAAGTTTTTGAATACCGTAAAGAAATCGCCCTGCATCTGCCTGTCGCGGCCTTCGGGTTCCCAGGAGGGCGGCGGCTCCTTTTGCAGGGAGCGGGCGTGGGCGGACGCTTCGTCCATAGCGCGTAAAAGAACCAGCTGCTGCGCGGGAGAAGCGGAAGCAAAGTCCCTGCCGAAAAGCGCGTTGCTTTGTTTATCCACGTCGGCGAGGCCATCGAGGAAACTGCGACGCTCGTCGTCCTTGGCCCATTCGGCTAGGATGACGTCGATGAATTCGTTGACGCGTGCCCCTTTGGCGCCGGGCGTAGCCGTTGCCGGAATGATCTGGTCAATCATGGCGACGACCGTGTCGTTTTGAGGGGGGCTCAAAGTGCGGAGAGAGTACGAGCCGTCCGGATGGGCCTGGCGATAGAAGGCCAACAGCTCCGGAGTCAGCGCCGGAATAACGGCTCCCGCAGTAAGCAGGCGAAGTGCGTCACGCCGATTCATACTTCCTCCCCGATGCAAACGAGCGAGCCGCCCGCGCGGAGCGCGCGCTCGAAATGGCCAGTTCGCGAGCGTCGCGCAATCCCTTCACCGCATCGCCGAGGGGGTCAAACTCCATGGCGACGTAGCGGGAATAGCGCAGCTCGGCGAGCTTGCGGAAAATGTTCGAGTAGTTGATTTCGCCGGTGCCGGGATGATGGCGGCCGGGAACGTCGGCGACGTGGACAATGCCGACAAGATCAATGTTTTTCTCTAGCTTTTCGATGAGGTTGCCTTCGGCGATCTGTTCGTGGAAGAGATCGTAGAGGAACTTGACATGGGCATTGCCCACGGAGCGGCCAATCTCAAAGCCTTCCGCGGAGCTGGTGAGAAAGTATTGGGGATTCTCTGCCGGGTCGATGTTCTCGATGAGCAGTTCGATATTGTTTTCGGCAGCGATGTCGCCGCCACGCTTGAGCGTCTCGATGCAGTTGGCGTGCATTTCCTCCGAGGACAGGCCGGTGATCTTATTGCCCGTTTGCATGATGAGGCGTGTGCATTCGAGCTCGCGGATCGTAGGGACGAAATCGCGAAGCGCCTTGAGAAAGGCGTCGCGCGTCCGAGCGTCGGCGAGGGGCAGCCAGACACCGCAGGTGCCGTCGAACACCATTCCGAGTTCGCGTTTCTTGCGGCGCGCATCGGCAAAATCCTGCGGCTTCCAATCGCTGAATTCACCGACGAGTTCGACGGCATGGTAGCCCGCCTCGGCCACTTTTTCGAGGCGCTGGGGAAAAGGGAGATCGCGGAACACGGTCCAGAGCATCACGGTGAGGGAAAAAGGCACGCGGTCGGGTTCGGCAGGCGCGGGAACCGGAAGCGCCGCAACCGGAGAACGTCGAGCCGCCGCGGTCAAAGCTGCGCCAGCACAAGCTCCCATGAATTCGCGACGACGCATTTCAGGCTCCCAGAATTTCACTGCGAACGTTTTTCAAGACGTAAGCGGCGCGCTCGACGCCAACCTCGCCAGAAAGAATCGGATCCTCATTTTCAATGCTGAGAATGCCTTCGTAGCCGACTTCCATATAGGCCTTGATGATGGATTTCCAGAGGCTGGCACTGTGGCCGTATCCAACGGCGCGGAAAGTTTCCGAAGCCGAATCGAGATCGCTGGTTGTGAAAGCGAAATTGAGCACGCCGTATTGATTGAGGTTTTCCGGAAAGAAAACCGTGTCTTTCATATGGGCATGGTAAATGGCGCCCTGTTTTCCGAGAAAACGAATGACCTCCACGGGGTCGCAGCCCTGCCAGAAGAGATGGCTGAGGTCGTTGTTGGCGCCAATTTCTTCGCCGACGGCCTCGCGGAGTTTGACGAGCGTGCGTGGATTATAGACGACGAAGTTAGGGTGCATCTCGAGAGCCAGGCGCCTGACCCCGTGCTCGCGAGCGTACTTCGCAGCTTCTTTCCAGTAAGGGACGACCTTTTCTTTCCACTGCCAGTCCTGCATCCTGGCGTATTCGGGAGGCCAGCGGTAGGTGATCCAGTTTGGCTGAGTGTCTTGCGGTGTGCCGCCCGGACAGCCGGAGAAACCAACGATCACTCTAACGTCGAGCATCTCGGCGAGAAGCACGGTTTTGCGGAATGTGTCGATATCTTTTTTGGCGATGCTGGCATCGGGATGGATGGGGTTGCCGTGACAACTCAGCGTGGCCACGCGAATGCCGCGGTCCTCGAATTTTTTCATCCAGGCTTTGGCCTTGGAGCGGTCGGCGATGAGGTCGTCGAGAGGACAATGAATGTTGTTGGGATAGCCGCCGGTGCCAATCTCCATGGCTTCAAGGCCAAGGGCGGTGACCTTGTCGAGCATGGCGTCGAGAGCGAGATGCTCGTAAACGGGATCGAAGACGCCGATGGGAATCTTGCGCTGGTTGCCCGCGGGCCTAGGCCCGGGCGCGGAGGCGGTCCGGGGTTCGGTTGCACCGGCCGTAAGGGAGTTCCCCGGAACCGCAGCCGCCAGCAGGCCGCCGGAGGTGGCGAGGAATTGCCTGCGATCGATCGAGGAACTGATGGCGGACGAATCCTGGGGCAACAAGTCCTTGGGCAGAACCCTCATGCGCTTCACCTCGGCAAACACAGCACCGCAAACCGACACCCGTCTTCCCGCGGCATTATACGACGTAATGAACCGCAAACAAGCACCGAAAATCGATTTTCTAAAAGCTTTCTTCGCTAGGGGAAGCGAAAGGCCGCCTTGAGAAAATTCACAGGGTCAGCGGCGCTTGAGTTCGTTAAGCGGCGGGACAGAGACGGGGACGGTAAGGGCGCGTTCCGGGGGCTGCTTGCCGCGCGCGAAGGCGTCGACGAACATTTCGATGGCCTGGCCGGCGTTGGGCGGGACAAAAATCGTAGCGGTAAGAAGCCCGCTTTTAACCCAGGCCTGGCCGGTCTTGGGCAGACCATCGCACCCGAGGAACGGCAAGCGGAGCCAGCGCTCTTTCTCGGTTTCGTCGGGCAGTTCCTCGAAGGCTTTGCGCGCGCCGATGGCCATGGAGTCATCCTGGGCAGCGATGAGGTCGATGGCGGCTTTGCGCGAGGTGGTGAGCTTCAACCAGGAGCGGACTGCCTTTTGCGAGCTTTCCTCGGTCCATTGCGCCCTTAGGAGAGTCGGATGAACGTTGCCAGGCTTGGTTTCCTGCATCCCGGTGGTGCGATCTTTCGCTGCAGAGTTCTCGCCCGGTCCCTGGATGCACAGAACCGCGCCGCCGTGAGGCACGAGGGCCGCAATCTGGCGGCCTTGAATGCGGCCGATCTCGAGATGGTCGGAAGTGAGTACAAAAACCGGGGCAGGCGAAGATTTCCGGAGTTCGGGCACATAATTGGCATCGCGATTGAGAATGGCCCAACCAATGCCCGCCGAAGCAGCGGCGCGAGCGACCTGCGGCAGGGCCGTACCGCCAACGGGCTCAAAGACAATGGCGTTGGGGCGATGCGACTCTTCAGCTTGAATGGCTTTGAGAAGCTGGGTGCTTTGCGTGATGGCATCGTTGTCGGCGTAGATCACCTGGAGCTCGACGCCGAACTTGCGAGCGGCATCTTCGGCGGACTGCGCCTGTTCGATCTGATAGTCGTTGTCGTCGGTCGTCAGCGAGACGAGAAAACGCAGTTTTTTCATGCTGATTAGAACCTAATCGTGATTGAGAGCCTTAGAATAACGTCTAAAGCATTCGTTGCAATGGGGAAAGTCTAAGGGAGGTTTCGTCAAAGGAAATAGTCTCGGGCGGAGGAGTAGTTTCAAAGAACAACCAGGATCTGCAAGAAAGCACGGTCCCAAACAAGCTTAAGGTATGTGGTTGCTCCGAGGGTGCGCTAGGAGCTGGCGTGGGCCTGGCCTTAGCCGGAGAAGCGGGGCGAACGCGCACGGCGGGAACGATGCCGGAACCCTCCAAGACGGAATAAAACTCGTCGGCGGCGAGGTTCGTGAGCGAATCGGTTTTGCCCGATGGCCAGAAAATTTCCACGCGGTCGATCCTGGTGGCAGCACCCAGTCCGAAATGCAAACGCAAATCGTTTTGCGAGAGGTAACTGCCGCCGCTGTGAATTTCGTCCGTCTGCGTCATGCCGCCGGCAATCACCTTGATCCGCGCGCCGATAGCGAGGCGGTTGCTCTTCGTGCCGGCCAATTCGAAACTGACCCAATGCCGGCCTGCAACACCATGGTTTTTTAGGATCATGGGAGCGCCGTCGATGTCGCTGATCACGACGTCCATGTTGCCGTCATTAAAAAGATCGGCGACGGCCAGACCGCGCGAAACGCGCTTCTCCATAAGGGCGGGCCCGGCCTGGTCGCTGGCGTCGCAGAACTTGCCGTCTTTCTGATTCATGCGCAAGAGCTTGGGCTCACGATAGGTAGCTCCGGAGGGAAGGCTGTCGACCTGCGGGTAGACGTGGCCGGTTACGGTGACGAGATCGACCCAGCCGTCATTATCCAAATCGACGAACGCCGTGCCCCACTTGACGAACGGCAAAGAAGGCAGCGCCACCCCGGAAGCATAAGAAACGTCCGTGAAATTCCAATTGCCGTCGTTGCGATACAGCGAGTCATTCTCATCGGAGAAATTCGTGGTGTACAGCGAAGGCCTGCCGGCATGTAGATAGTCCCCGATGGCGATGCCCATGGAAGCTTGCTCGGAGCCGTCTTCGCTGACGGCCGTGCCAGACTCGAGGCCGATATCTTGAAATTTTCCATTCCCCAGGTTTTTGTAGAGAAATTTCGGCGTGGAATCATTGGCGACGTAAATGTCCGGGCGACCGGTGTTGTTGAAGTCGGCCCAGACGACGCTGAGGCCGTAGTAGCCGTTGGGGTCGCTGACACCGGCGGCTTTCGAAACGTCCGTGAACGTGCCGTTGCCGTTGTTATGGAAAAGCGTGTCGCCCGCGCCCTTCAACCCGCGCGGGCCGCACTGCACGTCGATGCCGCGGTATTTGCAGTTGGGAGCTTTCCCAAAACCCGGGAGATCGTCAAGGTGGAAGTCCACGTAATTGGTAACCATCAAATCGAGGAAACCGTCGCCGTCGTAATCGCCAAAAGAAGCGCCCGTGGACCAGCGGCCATCGGCGACGCCCGCTTTGGACGTGACATCGGTAAAGGTCCCGTCGCCATTGTTGTGGTAGAGAACATTACCGCCGAAGCATGTTAGGTATAGGGCGGGCCAGCCGTCATTGTCGTAATCGCCCACGGCGCCGCCCATGGCGAAGCAGGGCGAATTCAGGCCGGACTTTTCACTGACATCTGTGAATGTGCCATCGTGATTGTTGTGATAGAGCTTGCCTGGAGCTTTCTGGCCTTTGAGCGCCATCTCGACGCTGGGCGCGTTGGTGAAATAAATGTCCGGCCAGCCGTCGCGATCGTAATCGAAAACGATCACGCCGCCGCTCATGGATTCGACGATGTATTTTTTTGCGGGGTCCGAGGTGTGCTTGAAGGTGATCCCGGTCTTCGCGGTGATGTCTTCGAGTTGGGGAATCGGGCGGCTGCTGCACTTGGTGGACTTGGCCCCGGGCGGTGGAGGCGAAGGAGTGGGATGGCCGCCCTGGGCCAACGCCAAGTTCGCAGAAAGGCCGAGAAGTAATAAAGACTTTGCGAGATGCTTCAAAAGCGGTGCGATCAAGAGGGTTCCCGGTAAAGGATATCATGGACGATCGAACGGTTGAGGAAGGGTGGGCTCGCGCGATTTGGCCTTGAGCTCGTTATAGAGTTCACCGTCTGTTCCAACGGTGCGGGATTCGTTGCAGCCGACACACCTAGGAAAAGGCGCCGCGGCTTCCCGGTGTTTTCGCAGGCCGAGATGGCCATTATGGGCGGAGTCCGGCATGCCTGGGGAGCGAGCGCCCCGCAGTGAGAACGTCTCCTGCTCGGTTCAGGATGTTTACAGGCAGTACTAGAACTTATAGATTGGGTTGCTGGCAGGATCCTGCGCACTTCTATCGAGGGAGCCCGGGGGCATATCCTCTGGTCAGGGCGGAAGCCGGCCGAGCGTTCGATACCAACCTCGTCAAGGACACGTATGCATGACATGCATGACTCAGATTTAGCCACCTGAGGCCACAGTGTGGCGGGAAACGCAGTTATACTAGTTTTCGTAGGTGCCGGAGGGTTTTGCAGATGACGCAGCCGCCCGGGAAGAAGCAGTCCCTGCGCTCCGAACCAAGGGTAACCCTGAAGACCATTGCGGAGCACCTCGGCCTTACTCCCGGCACGGTCTCCGCTGCGTTAAACAACTCCCCCGCCGCGCGCTCCATTCCCGAACACACCAAGAACCGCATCATTGAAGCGGCGCAGGCACTGAACTACCGCCCCAACTTCTTTGCCCGAACGTTGCGCCTGAAGAGAACTTATACGATCGGCGTGATCGCCGAGGAGATTGGCGACGCCTACGGAGCGATGGTCATCAGCGGAATTGAGGAATATCTCCGAAAGAACAACTACTTCTTTCTAACGGTCATTCACCGGCACGATCCGAAACTGCTTCAGACTTATGCGCAGATGCTGCTCACGCGAGGCGTGGAAGGCTTCATCACCACCGACACGTCGCTGACAGAAAAACTGGCGTTGCCAACCGTGGCTGTCGCGGGACATCAGCGCGTAGAGGGCGTGACCAATATCGTGCTGGATCACAAGCGCGCGGCTCGTTTGGCGCTGGAGCATCTGAAAAGCCTCGGGCATGAAAACATTGCCTTCATCAAGGGCCAGACCTTCAGCTCGGACTCCTCCGACCGATGGAACGCCATCTGCGAAGTCGCGAGGGAACTCAATATCTCGGTTCGCTCTGAATTAACGGTCCAGTTGGAAGGGACGGACTCGACACCCGCGATCGGGTATCCGTTCGCGAAACAACTGCTCGCGAGGAAGCAGCCGTTCAGCGCGCTTTTTGCCTACAACGACATTTCCGCGATTGGGTCGCTGTGGGCGTTCCACGAAGCCGGGTTGCGCGTGCCGGAAGATATCTCGGTCGTAGGATTTGACGACACTCCGGGAGCGGCTTTCTCCAATCCCCCACTCACCACGGTGAGGCAGCCGCTCGTACGGATGGGGCAGATTGCGGCGCAAACGGTGGTTGACCTGATCGAAGGGCGGGGTGAATTCGTGCCGGAGATCGCCATCGAGCCGGAGCTTGTGGCTCGCCAATCTACCGGACCCGTTTCATCGCGACTCGAAAAGAGTTCGGCGGGCAGCCTCCGTTGGTAAGCAGAGCAAATTTCGCCTGATGCAAAACAAGTCCCGGGGAAATGGCGTCGGGCATAGCCACCAAGAATGATCCCGGCCCCGCCTGCCCGGTTGCCTGAAGCGCACTCGGCATTCGCCGACCATCTTAATTCGCGTCGTTCGCAATGACGCGCCTATCGCTCGAGTGACTTGAGGGAGCCGATCGCCGCGTAGAAACGGGAGGTGCCGCCGGGGTGTACAAGGCACGCTCGATAAGTGCTTGAGGCGTGCGCTTCAGCGCAGTTCTTGCTGCTTTCCGGTTCGAACGGACTCGCGGGCAGCATCCAGGATTTCCATCACCTGCACATTCACCTTCATGGAAAGCGGATCCTCGATGGGCTTGTTGTTTCGAATGCAGTCCACAAAATAAGAAATTGGATTGCTCGTTTCGTGTGCCGGCGCGTCGAGCGCCACGCGCTCTCCCTCCAATGCGGCGCTAACCTCCTGCCGGCCTGTCTGCCGGGAGAACAAATCTCTCGCTGTCGCGAGCAAGCTGCCTTTGGGTCCGAACACCTGGACTTGTCCCATGTTGTACGGCCAATCCCAGGAAGCCTCGATAATGGCCGTCCCATCGGGATAGTCCAGAACGATGGTGGCATCGTCATCCACCGGATTGTGTTGTTCTACTTTTAGTTTCTGTGTGACGGCCGAAACACGCGCCGGCCGGCCCTTGAGCCATACTGCCCATTCCGCGCCATAGCACCCGAAATCCATAATCGCCCCGCCACCGTTCTTCACTGGGTCGTAAAGCCAGTCGGCGAAGTATTTGGATACGCCGATTTCTTTCGGGCCTTGGTGGCCATACCGCACGATGATTCTTTGAATCGGTCCCACCTGATTGTCCTTCACGCGGTGATACAGTTCGTGCGTCGGCGCGACCCACGCGTTCCAGTAGTTCACCATCACTTTGATGCCCGCTTGGTTTGCCAGCCGTTGCATCTCGCGTGCGTCCGCCGCAGTCGTAGCCATCGGCTTTTCTGTCGAGTAATGAATATGGCGCTTCGCGCACTCGCGCAGAATTTCCAGGTGCCGATCGTTTTCCGTCGTCACGATAACCCCGTCCGGCTTCATTTCGTCGAGCATCTGCACGTAGTCGGAATAGAACTTTACGCTCGCGGACACTTTGGCCTTGGCCCGGTCTACCAGCTCCGGGTGGCTGTCGGCTATGGCCACCAGTTCTGCGTTCGGCTCTCCGGTCAAGTCTTTGAGCAGTCCCCACACATGGTCGTGGTCGAGGCCAATTACGGCCAGAGTGGTCTTTCCGTTTGGCGCGCCGGATTGGCCATAAAGTCGCGCCCAGGAGGCCAACAGGAACAGAAGAGTAAGAACTAGAGTTCGGACGAATCGCCCGGCCAAGAATCGTTGTTTCATAGTGAGCACCCCTTGAAGCCCTGCAAAAGAAAGATACGTTCGTCCTGCGCCAACCACGCCGTTAAAGCCTTTTTCAATCACGCGAAGCAAGTCAAGGTACCCGCATGTACTCTGCCTCTTCCCGACTAAGGTAATGATTCTAAAATGCTTAAGAGTATTTCTGACCTAAGTTCTTTGGCTGGTGAAATCCCCAAACCAACTGCGTCGAGCGGCTACGGTTAACTAGAATCGCCGACCCCTGAGGAATCGCGGCTCGCACAGTCGGCCTCGGCTAGTTTCGCACCCGCAGCGCGGCCTGATTTTCCACAGCCCCCAGGACAGCGGTCGCCTTTTGTACAATCAGCTGGAAGCCCTGGCCGGACGCATCTTCCTCCAGGGTTTCCAGGTGCGTGCGCCCGGCTTTCGGGTTCCCGGATTTGAGTTCCATTTCACCGAGAGCCAGGCGAGCCTCGAGCGCCGCGTAGACGAATTCGGCAGTTTTTGCCTGCTGCGCAACCGCATTCAGCCGCTTTGCCGCTTCTTTTCGTTGCACCGTATTCCCACCCACTGCGTCAATTCGGGCGGACATCATTCGGGACATGAGGGAGATATCCAGGTCATGAGAACGCTCTGCAAATTGCATGGCTCGCGAGACGTTTTCTTTCGCCTCGGGGATTTTGCCTGATGCCATAAGAGTCTGCGCTAACAGGATTCGGGCCTCGGCATCGTCCCTCGGGGACGTCGTCTTTGCCAAAAGACCCTCGGCCCGCTGAATCGATTTCACTGCCTCGTTGTTTTCACTGCGGTCGAGGAGCAACTGGGCCAGGCGCAATTCCGCCCGCGCTTCCGGCATCTTGTTGCCAATTTCTTGAAACACTTCCTTGGCACGTATTTCACTCTCCCAGGCCGCGCGGGAATCCCCCTGCGCCCGCAGAACCTGCCCTAGCCCCATCAAAGCATCTGCTTCACGATCCCTGTCGCCGTTTTGCCGGCAAGTATCCAGGGACTCCTCGTACATCTTGCGGGCTTCGAAGAGTTTTCCTTGTGCAAACAGCGCATCGCCTAAACCGATCTTCGCCAGCGCCATGCCGTTGTCGTCTCGAACTTCCTGGTAGGTTTGGAGAGCCAGCTGAGATTTTTGCAAGGCTCCGCGAACGTCGCCCAGGAACAGAGCAATCTCGGCCAGATTGTGGAATTCTCCGGCCACGCTGTGCATGTTGCCGATTTTTTGATGGATGCCAAGCGCCTCCACGTATCGCTCGCGCGCGGAGAAATAGTCCCCTCGAAACATCAAGGCGATGGCTTCTCCGGTTTCGGCGTCCGCCACTCCCCTTTGGTCATGAGCGGCAAGATAGAGATCCCTCGCCCCATGAATGGCTTTGTCCGCTTCATCGAGCCGTCCCATCTTTTCCAGCAACCACGCGTGGGCGAACATCGCTGTGGCTACGAGTAGCGACGCGCCCGAAGCTCGGGCTTTCTGTTCCGCGCTTAGATAGGCGGCTTCCGCGCGTTTGGTATCGCCCAGAGGCATCGCGGCGTCTCCCTCCGCCAACTCAATCCGGGGATCGTCCGTCAGGGGGACCGGCAATGTTTTCAAGGCCGCCAACGTCTCGAGTGCATCTTTCCATTTGTTGGCTTTGTAGTCGGCATTAGCGAGCGCAAGGCCGTAATCCAAGTTGTCGGGAAAAAACTGAAAGAGGGCGCGATAGATTTCTGCGGCTTTCTCCCAATCCCGCGAACTTTCATGATAGCGGGCTTCTACCAGCAGCCTTTCCGCACGCGACAGATTTGAAGACAGGTCGAAGGCTTTCTTCGCTTCGGCCTTTGCGTTTTCGTCATACCCTAGTTGCACCCACGCTGTCGCGAGTGTGGCATGGGAAAGCGCGTAGCCAGCCTCGGCCTCGACGGCTCTCTGCAACAGGTCCCTCGCCTGGAGCGCGTCAAACGCGCGCAACTTGGAAAGCCCTTCCGCGTAAAGGCGCGCGGCTTCCCCATTCGAAGGAAGCGCGGTTGCTACTTCCACGGCCTCCTCTTTGGTAATCTTTCGAACGCCCAGATTGGCACGCAACTGCTCGCCCGCTCGCGACACTAAGTCAAACAGGCCTTCCTGCGAACCGGTCTCGGAATCGGCGTACAGGGTCTCCCCGCTCTGCGTGTCGAAGAGACGCACGTCCAGCCGAATCTGAGGATTTGCGCCCAGCGTCGCGTAGGAGCCTGCCACCACCAAGTCTGTACCTAGGTCCTTGTGAATCTGCTCGAGGGTTCCGCGGCCTAAGCTTTCCAAATCGTCCAAGGCAAGTTCCGCCTTCATTCGCGCAATATTTTCCGCGGGCAGGGTCCGCAGTTGGCCGCCTGCGGAAAGCTCGGTCGTGAGCCAGTCCGAAAACGCCGTGGAAAGCCACGCTTCGTGCGCGTCCCCGGAAAGGTTGGTGAAACCCAGCACGGCCACGGAACGGCGCGGG